>NZ_VCBB01000010.1:0-301900 GCF_005843915.1 Enterobacter sp. MF024
CGTTAAGCATAAGAAAATTACTGGGGATTCCTCAGCCCCATAGGGGAGAGGGGACAGTCTGTGCGGCTATTTACGCAATCCTGCGAACCCCGCCCGGATCTCATCTTCCGGCAATTCTAAACCGATAAACACCATCACGCTGTGCGGCGCTTCGTCGCCCCACGGGCGGTCCCAGTCGGCGCTGTACAGGCGCTGCACGCCCTGGAACAGCAGGCGGTTCGGTTCGCCGTCGATCCACAGCATCCCTTTGTAGCGCAGGAGTTTGTCGGCAAACGACAGCAGCAGGTTCTCCATTACCCGTGAGACCTCGCTGATATCCACCGGGTAATCCAGCTCGACGACAATCGAGGAGACGTCGTTCTGCTTGTCGGCCATAAAGTGGAAACGCGGTTTAGTGGTGACGTTCTCTTCCAGCATAAAGCCGTTGGTGTTGAACAGCTGTGCCAGGTCGATATCGCCAAAGGTGACGGTATAGATCGGCGCGCGCGAGTTGATGCGCGTCAGGCGTTCGCGGAGTTTATCGCTCTCGCCCGCCACGTCGGTTTTGGTCAGCAGGATGCGGTCGGCGTAGCCCACCTGCGACTGGGCGATGGTGAACTGGTTCATCTGGTCGTCGGCGTGCACCGCGTCGACCAGGGCGATCACACCGTCCAGCAGGTAGCGCTGACAGAGGATCTCGTGGGAGAAAAAGGTCTGGATAATCGGGCCAGGGTCGGCCATGCCAGTGCACTCAATCACCAGACGGTCGAAATCGATCTCACCGCGATCGCGGCTGTCGAGCAGGTCGAGCAGGGCATCTTCAAGTTCGTTGGAACGGGTGCAGCAGATGCAGCCGTTGGTCAGGGTTTTGATCTGGGTTGCGCGATCGCCAATCAACTGGTCGTCCACCGAGACTTCACCGAACTCGTTCTCGATAACCGCGATTTTGAAGCCGTGCTGTTCGTTGAGGATGTGGCGCAGCAGGGTGGTTTTGCCCGCGCCGAGAAAGCCGGTGAGTAGGGTAACTGCAATCGGTGTCATGGTTTCTCCTTTAGCAGCAGCGTACGCCGCCTTCTCCACCTCCGCCGTAGCGCGCTTCCTGACGCTCGCGGAAGAATTCGTTGTAGGTCATGTACGGCTTATCCGGATGGTTGGTCTTCATATGCTCAACGTAGTTGTCATAGTCCGGAATGCCAATCAGCATTTTTGCCGCCTGACCGAGGTATTTTTTTGCTTCGCCTAAGTTACCAAACATAACCCATCCTGATAAGAAAAAGCCCGGCGAGGGGAAATCGCCGGGCGTTGTTTCCCCTCACCCCGGCCCTCTCCCCAAAGGGGAGAGGGGGAAGAGAGAGGATTAATGGTGTGAAGAGGTCTTCACGCCGCCTTCAGGAACCGGGACGTACGGGGTTTCTTTATCGGTACGGCCGTCGGCGTTACGCACCTTCATCCAGGTTTTGATGCCGTAGAAGATGATGCTGTAGACCACCACCAGGAACAGAATGCTCAGACCCGCGTTGGTGTAGTTGTTCACCACGATATGGTTCATGTTGGCAACCTGCTGGGCCGTCAGCTCACCGCCGCCTGCGGCAATCTTCTCTTTGTACTGGTTAGCCATGAAGAAGAAGCCTTCCAGCTGCGGGTTGGTGCTGAACAGTTTCAGACCCAGCGCCCAGGTGGTGCAGAGCAGCAGCCAGAGGGCTGGAACCACGGTCACCCAGATGTATTTGGTGCGCTTCATCTTCACCAGCACCACGGTGCCGAGCACCAGGGCTACCGCCGCCAGCATCTGGTTAGAGATACCGAACAGTGGCCACAGGCTCTTCACGCCGCCCAGCGGGTCGACAACGCCCTGATAAAGCAGATAACCCCACAGGCCAACGCAGCCCGCGGTGCCCAGGATACCCGCCACCAGCGAGTCGGTTTTCTTCAGGAACGGCACGAAGTTACCCAGCAGATCCTGCAGCATAAATCGGCCTGCACGGGTACCGGCATCCAGCGCGGTGAGGATGAACAGCGCCTCGAACAGAATACCGAAGTGGTACCAGAAGCCCATGTCCGCCCATGGCAGCACTTTGTGGAACACGTGAGCGATACCGACCGCCAGGGTTGGCGCGCCACCGGCACGGTTCAGAACCGACGGTTCGCCGATGTCCTTCGCGGTCTGCATGATCTGCTCAGGGGAGATCACAAAGCCCCAGGAGCTGACTGTCGCCGCCGCGTGGGCGCTCGCATCTTTCAGCTGCGCCATGATCAGCGCCGCGTTGTCACCGCCCATCTCATGCAGGTTCGGCATGGTGATGCCCAGGCCTGCTGGTGGAGTGTTCATCGCGAAGTAGAGACCCGGCTCGATGATGGACGCTGCCACCAGCGCCATGATGGCCACGAAGGACTCCATCAGCATTGCGCCGTAACCGATCAGACGGGCGTCGTTTTCATTCGCCAGCAGTTTTGGCGTGGTGCCGGAGGCGATCAGGGCGTGGAAGCCAGAGACCGCACCGCAGGCGATGGTGATAAACAGGAACGGGAACAGCGCGCCTTTCCACAGTGGACCGGTACCGTCAACGTACTGGGTCACCGCAGGCATTTTCAGCTCAGGGTTGATGATCACGATGCCGATCGCCAGCCCGACGATCACGCCGATTTTCAGGAAGGTCGCCAGATAGTCGCGCGGCGCCAGAATCAGCCATACCGGCAGCAGGGCAGAGACAAAGGCATAGCCAACCAGTACGAAGGTGATGGTGGTGTCTTTAAAGGTCAGCGCCGGGCCCCAGTACGGGTCGTGGGCAATCACGCCGCCGAAGTAAATCGACGCCACCAGCAGCACAATCCCGATCACCGACACTTCACCCACGCGGCCTGGACGCAGGAATCGCATGTAGATCCCCATGAACAGCGCAATCGGCACGGTTGAGCAGACGGTGAACACGCCCCACGGGCTTTCCGCCAGCGCTTTCACCACGATCAGCGCCAGCACCGCAAGGATGATGATCATGATCAGGAAGCAGCCGAACAGGGCGATGGTGCCCGGCACGCGGCCCATCTCTTCTTTGATCATCTCACCCAGAGACGCGCCGTTACGGCGAGAAGAGATAAACAGCACCATAAAGTCCTGCACCGCACCCGCCAGCACAACGCCTGCCAGCAGCCACAGGGTACCCGGCAGGTAGCCCATCTGCGCCGCCAGGACCGGGCCGACCAGCGGACCCGCGCCTGCGATGGCCGCAAAGTGGTGACCAAACAGCACGTAGCGGTTGGTTGGCACGTAGTTCAGGCCGTCATTGTTGATGACCGCCGGGGTGGCGCGGGTCGGGTCGAGCTTCATGACCTTCTGCGCGATGTAGAGACTGTAGTAGCGGTACGCCACCAGATAGACCGACACGGAGGCCACGACGATCCACAGGGCGCTGATGTGCTCGCCGCGGCGCAGGGCGACGACGGCCAGACAACAGGCACCGAGGATCCCGAGCAGCAGCCAGGGAACGTGCTTAAGTAATTTTTTGATATCCATAATAAGACCTGGTTTTTTAGATGAAAAAAGCGTCAGGGTTCGCTGTGAGAGATATTGGTTAATGCTGCGGCGATCTTGCCAGAGCCTCGCGCGTGTAAAGGAAGGTAAATCTGTGAGTGGTTATATGGCGGGATGAACGGTCAACAGCGAGGGCGAGTGGTTCAGGCTCGCCGTCGGCAGGGGAAATAGTGTGAAGCGGATCACGATGTCAGGGGGAGCACTCCACCTCAGCCAGATAGGTTTCCAGAGTGGCAACGAACTTCTGCCTCAGCCAGGCCGGTTCCAGCACCTGAATGTTAGGCAGCCAGTAGAAGAGCAGGGGCAGGATCTGGTTTTCATGGGCCGCGTGGCAGCGCAGGGTAATGCCGTGTTTGTCTTCCGCCAGAACCTCCTGGCCGGGCAGCAGATCGCGGCGTTTAAAATAGTGCGCGATGGCGGCGGGAATAAGCACATCCACTTCGAATGTCTCTTCGCTGACCCACGGGTCGGGATTCTTTTCCAGCAATTCGAGGGTGTCGTTATCCGGAGTGAAGGTTTCGCTGCGAATATCCAGCCACTGGATCAGGCTTAAAGAAAACGATTTCAATCTGCCGTTTTCGGTGGCTTGTAAATACCATATATTCTTTTTGTTAATTACTTTATAAGGATTAACCTGTCGGGTCTTTCCTTTATACAGGATCTGGCAAACCTGCTGGCTCTTAATCGCCTTTTCGAAGGCCGCCAGCTGGGCGTGAATATCCCATTTCTCTTTTCGCTCGGCATCGCCACCGAGGATCATAATATGGTTTTCTTCCGCTCTTGCCTCCAGTTTCTCCCAGAAATCGCCCCCCTTTTCAGGGAAATAGTCATCCACATTCAGGAAGTTAGCAATGACGTGATGCAGCCCCTGACCTGCATGACCCTGCGGGGCATGAATAAGCCGGTACTGCCCGTCTCCGGTGTACTCCACAATCGGCGAAAGTGCATTCAGATCGCGATAGACGGTGCGCTCAGTAATATTAAATTTATGCATCAATGCCTGGCGGTTAACCACGCCGTGTAAATGAAGCTCCAGCAGAATATCTACCAACCTTTCAGCCGAGCGACTCCTGGTCGGAATTGTCATATAAGCTTTCCCGTGAACTAAAACATTGCTGTGAATTATGCCGGTGCAGGCTGACAAAATATGTCAGTGCAGGGTTCGGCAAATAAATTTGTCTTAGGTTATAACGGCCAGGTTTGGGATAAACATTAGGGATTTTTACAACGAGGGGATAAAAGCGAGGGGCAGATCGGATCCGCCGGGGTAATTTCCCCGGCGTGCAGCGAATTAGTGTTCGGGTTCGGAATCGGTAAGGGCTTCCGGCAGGGGGAGGGCTGTCGGGACGTTAAGCCAGTCGGACTTGCCGTAAAACACGGCGTTGATCTGCGTGTGATAGAGCAGATGGGTACGAAAACGCTGGAACAGCTGTTTGTCCGGGGCGAAGTTCGCCTGCCAGAACTGGTTCAGCGGCCCCTGCCAGGTTAAGCCGTCGATGTCGTACAGCGCTTTGCCCATTACCTTCAGCGGTTTGTTGTGGATCAGCGCCGACAGCCCGGCGGTGCTGTTAACGGTGATCACCCCCCGGGTGTGGGTCAACAGGGCGGGCAGGGAGAGGTCGTGGATATAGATCACCCGGCCAGCGATGCCGTATTTCTCGCACAGGGTGTTAATCAGCACGCCATAAAAACGGTGACCACGATCCATCGGGTGATGCTTGAACACCAGATGGCGCTCCTTCGGCGCATGGCGGGCAAAGGAGCGGATCACGGTTTCGATATAGTCACGCACGTCTTTATACGGGCTGTGGTGAATAATCTGGCTGTCGTTATAGACCTGCAAAATCGCCAGGTAGTACTCGTTATCCAGCGTCTGGGTGATATGGCTCAGCATGTGGCGCTGCTTCCAGCGGTACCACAGCTTGCGGCGACCGGCACGGAACCAGCAGCGCATCTCATACCACGGGGAAAACGACTTGTGGTGGCGGTAGCCGCGATAGCGATGGCGGCCAAACCAGCCCGCCGCGTAGTAGAGCATGGCGTGGGCGGCGCGGTTAAAGGCGCTCGGCTTCCACGGCGTCGGGGTCGGCAGCTCCGGCAGGGGCTGTTCGCGGTAGTATTTCGCGTCGATGGGCATCGAGGAGAAGGCATTCACGCCGCCTTTTTCGAGGGTGATATAGAACGGACGGAAATACCCCTCCTCAAACGCGAGAAAGTCGATGGATTTACTGCGCGCCCACTTCTTCGCTTCGATATGCATCGGACGGCAATCGCCGAAGCAGACGATGGTATCGAAGGCGTAGTCTTTGTGCAGATCGCGCAGCCAGAAGGCAAAGTTTTTCACCGGGCCGGTGTAGTGCAGCGACGTCTCTTTCGCGGCATACCAGGCATCTCCGGCATTAAAGCAGACCTGCTTCACTTCGCGGTGGCTGTGCTGCAGCCAGGTCGCCAGACGCGCAAAGCAGGGGCCCATCGGTCCTTGTAACAAAAGATATCGGCGGCCATTGAGTAAATGGCGGATAGCTTGCTCTTCCATTTCGTTTCCCAGATCCGTTTGATGAGACAGGTGAGTTAACGGCTTGATGACCGCTTTTCTTTAATTTTCAGGGATAAATAGTTTTCTAACGAAGCGTCTGCGCCAGATAGCTCAGTTTGAGCTGCCAGCGCTGCCAGCGGCTGGCTTTTTGCGATGAGGAGTTACCCTGCACGGCCAGCTGGCGTATTAACTGTTCCGGGCTCATCCACAGCCCGCTCTGCCAGTCGATGTAGCGCGGATAGGCCACCAGCGTCAGATAGACCAGCGCTGCCAGGGGCAAGGTGCGCTGGCGACGCGGGGCAGGGTGCATATCTTCGGTCAGCCCCCAGCCGCTGTAGAACGGCTGGCCCCAGGTGGTGACCTTCACCCCCTGCACCAGGGCTTCGAACCCGCTCAGCGAGGTCATGGTGTGCAGCTCGTCCACGTGGGGATAGAGGCTGGTGAGGCCCAGATCCAGCACCTGGCTGTCGACGCAGCTGACCAGACAGGCGTCCGAGATGGCGCCTGCCCGGTTGCCCGCCACTACGTCCGGGTGCGGTTTAAACAGGATATGCGCCTCCGGTCTTGCGGCGCGTACCGCCCACAGCAGCGCTTCGTTGCTGCGCACGACCGGGCTGCCGGTGAGGATCGAGGCATCGCCATCCACCTGGCCCACCACCAGCACCAGCGAACGTCCGTCCCCCGGTGGGGTAAACGGCTGGACGGTGCCGACGTTGTATTTGCTCACCCCGTGCTGGCGAAGCAGATCCACCAGCGCGGCACCGCGAGTTAACTCCTGGTCGGTGAGCTGATGCTGATTAAGCTGCTGCTCCAGCCCGCTCGGACGGCGGCTGTCGAAGTAGATCCCCACCGGGTCGATGGAGAGCGACGACGGGCGGCACAGGTTCGAGCCCAGCCCCCGGGAGCGGATAAAGCCATCTTCCACCCGGATGGCGCTCTGGAGTTCAGGGTGGCGGCTGCCCCACACCAGCACCTGCTCGTCGGCGGCCAGCTGTTGCGGTAACGCGCGCACAAAGCGCAGCTCTTCGGCCAGCGGCTGGCAGAAGGCGCGCATAAAGGCGCGCTTCCACAGCGAGAAGCCCACCATGTAGAGGCGGCGATACTGTGGCGCAGGACTCTGCTGACCGGCAACGATCTCCAGTACCTGCTCCACTTCGCAGCGCTGGCCCAGCACTGGGTCCAGATAGCGTGGATAGAGGATCAGCGCCGCCGCTACCAGCTGGGGCAGGCTGACCTGCGTCTGGCGACGCGGGCAGGATTTGCTGTCGTGGGTTAATCCCCACCCGGCGTAAAACGGCATGCCGAAGCAGTACACCGCTTTGCCGAGCAGCAGCGCTTCAAAGCCCATCTGGGAGGAGACGGTATAGACCGCCTCTACCTCGTTCAGCAGGGCGTGGGGATGGCAGTGATCGGCCACCACTTCCACGTCATCCAGTTCCAGACGCGCCAGCACGCCGCTCTTTTTACCCAGCCGGGTATCCGGATGGGTACGCAGCAGCAGGCGGGCGCCCGGGTGGTTACGTCGCGCCGCCGCCACCATCTCAACAAAATCGTCTTCGCTCGCCAGCGCGCCGGGGATAGAGAGATCCCCCGCCACCTGGTCGATCAGCAAGACTTTCGGGCGCGCATCGCCGCGCAGACGTGCCGCCAGCGCGTCGGGTAAACCGCTGCCCGCGGCATAGCAGTTGTACTTGGTGATGCCGTGTCGCAGCAGCGCAGAGACGAGAGCCTCAGCGCGGGCCAGCATCTTGTCATCACAGGGCGTGGCGATCAGCTGCTCAAGGCGGCTCGGCTGGCGGGCGTCGTAGTAAATCCCTACAGGATCGGCGATCAGGGAGACGGCTTTGCCCCCGCTGGCGGGATGGCCAATATACCCGATAAAGCCATCTTCCAGCTGCCAGTACGGCAACCCGAGTTCATGGGCTTTTTGTTTGATCTGGCGGGTATTGGCTTTCTGGCCCCAGCCGACCAGGACATCGTCTTGCGCCAGCTCCATGCTGGACTTGAAGGCGTGTAACGGGCGGCCCAGCATCGGCTCGAGCTGCGCTTTTCGGGCCAGGATCCCGGCTGAACCTGTATAGAATTTCATTTGTGCTCTGTCAGAAAACGCCCCGCGTCACTGCGGGGCGTGGGACTCAGAAGTACTCTGCGTCAGGGAAGGATTTGGCAACGCTGTCTTTGGCGGAGGTGAGGATCTCGGTGTCGATTTCAGGCCAGGTAATACCAATGGTCTCATCGTTCCAGCGGATGCCGCGGTCGCTCTCCGGCGCATAGTAATTGGTGGTTTTGTACAGGAACTCGGCGGTGTCGCTCAGGGTCATGAAGCCGTGGGCGAAGCCTTCCGGGATCCACAGCTGACGCTTGTTCTCGCCAGACAGATGCACGCCCACCCACTGACCAAAGGTCGGGGAGCTTTTACGGATATCCACCGCCACGTCGAACACTTCACCGGCCACGCAACGGACCAGTTTGCCCTGCGCATGCGGCGCCAGCTGGTAGTGCAGACCACGCAGTACGCCTTTAGACGATTTGGAGTGGTTGTCCTGCACGAAGTTGACGCTGCGGCCAATGGCGGCTTCGAACTGCTGGTGGTTAAAGCTTTCGAAGAAGAAGCCACGGTCATCACCAAACACTTTTGGCTCAAAGATGAAGACGTCGGGAATTGCGGTCTGAATTACGTTCATGATTACGGCCTGATTCTTAAATGGGGCATGACGCCCCAGGAGTTAATGATGACTACTTGAGCATTTTCAGCAGATATTGCCCGTAAGCATTCTTGGCCAGCGGCGCGGCTAATTTGCGCACCTGATCGGCATCGATAAACTTCAGACGGTAGGCAATCTCTTCAGGACAGGCCACTTTCAGACCCTGACGGGTTTCGATGGTCTGGATGAAGTTGCTGGCCTCAATCAGGCTCTCATGGGTGCCGGTATCAAGCCAGGCATAACCACGACCCATCATGGCGACCGACAAATTACCCTGCTCCAGGTAGATACGGTTCACGTCGGTGATTTCCAGCTCGCCGCGCGGGGACGGTTTCAGGCTTTTGGCAATCTCAACCACGCGGTTGTCGTAGAAGTAGAGCCCGGTTACAGCATAGTTGCTCTTCGGCTCCAGTGGTTTCTCTTCCAGAGAAATGGCGGTGCCTTCGCGGTCGAACTCCACCACGCCGTAACGCTCAGGATCGTGAACGTGATAGGCAAAGACGGTAGCACCTGCGGGTTTCGCCGCAGCGGCTTCCAGCTGTTTCTGCAGGTCGTGACCGTAGAAGATGTTATCGCCCAGCACCAGCGCGCAGTCGTCGTCGCCGATGAACTCTTCGCCGAGGATAAAGGCCTGAGCCAGACCGTCCGGGCTTGGCTGCACTTTGTACTGCAGGTTCAGGCCCCACTGGCTGCCGTCGCCGAGCAGCTGCTCAAAGCGCGGGGTGTCCTGCGGGGTGCTGATGATCAGAATGTCGCGGATACCGGCCAGCATCAGGGTGCTCAGCGGGTAGTAGATCATCGGTTTGTCATAGATTGGCAGCAGCTGCTTGCTCACCGCCATCGTCACCGGATACAGACGAGTGCCTGACCCACCGGCCAGAATAATACCTTTACGCTTGCTCATAATCCTTCAATTCTTCTCTGTTGCTCTGGAGGGCGGCGAAACGCCACCCCTGGCATATGTTTGATTGCTGCAGAGGGAGCTAAAAACGCCGCTCCCCGACAAATGTCCATGTCGATAAAACAAGGCATGCATAGCATACCCTGATGCGTTTACTTGCCAAGGATTTCAGCAAGCATGCGATCGACGCCGATAGTCCAGTCCGGCAGCGTCATCCCGAAGGTGCGCTGGAACTTGCTGGTATCGAGACGGGAGTTATGCGGACGTTTAGCCGGCGTCGGGAACGCGCTGGTCGGCACCGCATTGACCTGAGTCACCGCCAGCTCAACGCCTGCCGCACGCGCGGTAGCGAACACCCGCTGGGCATAGTCGAACCAGGTGGTGGTGCCGGAGGCGATCAGGTGATAAAGACCGGCAACCTCCGGTTTATCCTGCGCGATACGGATCGCATGCGCCGTGCAGTCGGCCAGCAGCTCTGCCCCGGTCGGCGCACCAAACTGATCGTTGATCACCGACATCTCGCTACGCTCTTTACCGAAGCGCAGCATGGTTTTGGCGAAGTTAGCGCCACGGGCAGCATAGACCCAGCTGGTGCGGAACACCAGGTGACGGGAACAGAGGGCCGCAGCCTGCTCCCCCGCCAGCTTGGTTTCGCCGTAGACGTTCAGCGGCGCGGTCTGGTCTGTTTCTACCCAGGGTTTTTCACCGCTGCCGTTGAAGACGTAGTCGGTGGAGTAATGCACCAGCCAGGCGCCCAGCGCTTCGGCTTCTTTGGCGATGGCGGCTACGCTTGTGGCGTTGAGCAGCTCGGCAAAGTCGCGCTCGCTCTCGGCTTTATCCACCGCGGTATGGGCGGCGGCGTTGACGATGACGTCCGGCTTCAGCAGACGCACGGTCTCGGCCACGCCTTCCGGGTTGCTGAAGTCGCCACAGTAATCGGTAGAGTCAAAATCCACCGCAGTAATACGACCCAGCGGCAGCAGGGCGCGCTGCAGCTCCCAGCCCACCTGGCCATTTTTGCCGAACAGCAGAATATGCATCAGTTACGCTCCTGGTAGTTCTTCGCGATCCAGTCCTGATAACTGCCGCTTTTGACGTTGTTGACCCACTGCTGGTTATCCAGGTACCACTGCACGGTTTTGCGGATGCCGGACTCGAAGGTCTCCTGCGGCTGCCAGTTCAGCTCGTGGCTCATTTTGCTGGCATCGATAGCGTAGCGGCGGTCGTGGCCCGGACGGTCAGTCACGTAGGTGATCTGGTCGCGGTAGGAACCGGTCTTCGGCACTATCTCGTCGAGCAGGTCGCAGATGGTGTGGACCACGTCCAGGTTCTGCTTCTCGTTATGGCCGCCGATGTTGTAGGTCTCGCCCACCACGCCGGTAGTCACCACGGTGTACAGGGCACGGGCATGATCTTCCACGTACAGCCAGTCGCGGATCTGATCGCCTTTGCCGTAGATTGGCAGCGCTTTGCCGTCCAGCGCGTTGAGGATCACCAGCGGGATCAGCTTCTCAGGGAAGTGATACGGACCGTAGTTGTTGGAGCAGTTGGTGACGATGGTCGGCAGACCATAGGTACGACGCCACGCGCGCACCAGGTGATCGCTGGAGGCTTTAGACGCGGAGTACGGGCTGCTTGGGGCGTACGGCGTGGTTTCGGTAAAGAGCGGCAGCTCGGTCCCCGCGCTCACTTCATCCGGGTGCGGCAGATCGCCATACACTTCGTCGGTAGAAATGTGGTGGAAACGGAACGCCAGCTTGCGGGCTTCGTCCAGCTCGCTCCAGTAAGCGCGAGCCGCTTCCAGCAGCGTGTAGGTGCCGACGATATTGGTTTCGATAAAATCGGCCGGGCCGGTGATGGAGCGATCCACGTGGCTCTCGGCGGCCAGATGCATGACGGCATCCGGTTGATGGGCAGCAAAGACCCGATCCAGCTCTGCACGATTGCAGATATCCACCTGTTCAAAGGCGTAACGGTCGCTTGCTGCGACCTCGGCCAGCGACTCCAGGTTGCCCGCGTAGGTAAGCTTATCAAGGTTGATCACCGCATCCTGAGTGTCACGGATGATATGGCGAACAACAGCAGAACCGATAAAACCGGCTCCACCGGTTACAAGGATTTTCATAAGCGAGTTTTCTTTTATTTAGATGAAATTGGTATCGGAACTGATTTTAGCTTTCAAGCGTGATGACAGGCAACATATGAGTACAAGGAAGGGACAAAACGCATTATTATAAATTGTTCAACTAATGATTTGCTGTACATTTATGTAGGGAATAAATTCCTCGAGATAGAACGTTTATTTGAATTATGATGTTGAAGGATATAGTAACAGAGGTAAATCCATTAATGAAAATCTGATTACATATAAAGCTCATCTAGCATGAGGAAAAGAGGTTACCCCTGCATCATAAAGGTATATTTTTATCGCCATTTTGATTTATGATTCACTTATGATGTTGACAATCATTTCATACAATGGTGTCAACTCTCAATGTATACATTACTGATTTGATGATTCTTATGAAATAGTGAATTGCGGAGGTTACTTAATGCAAGTTTCTATCTGTAAACAACAGGCCACAATGTGGCCTTTTATATATAAATGCCTAAGCAAAGTTTTTATTTATGCAGCAATGGTTAATATTGGAGTATGAATATTTGCGTATATCTAAGCTTAATCTGTTAGAGCATCATCAAGAACATCATAACTCCAAGAAGAGTTATATTCGTCATAGTTATTGTATATAACATCATTACAAATAAAAAATTCCCCACTGAGTGGATACATATACTCGCGGTAGTTAGTGTATACGTGGAGTCTCATATTGTAACTGCCATCAGGAAGGTGTTTAGTTGCGTTAAAACCATTTTTCCAACTAACTATCAATTTATCATCAAAACTATTATTTAAAGATACACAGTAATTATCACTTGAATTATAAAATTCAATTTCTGCATAGACCTTATTTACATCCAGCGGGTCGGTAAAAGAACCAAGGGTTCGATTGAAAAATATAAGTCCGTTGTCAATTATCCAGTTGGCGCTAATTTCCGGACGTTCAATTGGACCATTATCAGAAATGATCTGTATTATTTTAGAGAATTGTCGTTTAACAAGTTGCATCGCGGAGCCTGAATGAGGCATATCTTTTAACATTGCTACTTTAATTTTTGAAAATAGCCGCATTGGAAGGTTTCTCGATGCGTCATGGTCATTTTCTGCAAATGAGTATGTTACATTCTTATTACTTACACTTGGTAAATATTTGATAAAGTTATATTTCATTCTGGCATCAGTACCAAGACTAAATCTCATTAACTCATTTTGCGATAAATAATTATATAAATCCAACTGGGGGATATCTATGAAAAAATAAGAGTTAGGGAAGCTATCAATATAATCTATGGCAATTGAACCTCCTTTTGAATTCCCATAGAATATTAAATCCTTATCGTTTAAGCCAAATTTTGATTGCAGACCTGAGATTAAACTGTTAACTACAGGCTTAAATAAATTACCCGACGAATCTTTATAAAGATAATTACCATAAACCCCTTCTTTGTCTTGTAAGGCAATAATTAGAGTATGCTTTAATCTAGCTTGTAAAGAAGTTAATGCGCTCAACCTATAATTGACATTGTCAAAGTTACTAACACCAGGGAATGTTACGAGAATTTTCTGTGGTGATATAGTATCGCCAGATAAAGAATAATACAGTGAGACGTTCTCTAAACTATGATTTTTTATATCATACTTTTCATTAAAGGCTAATTGATCAGGATGAAATAGTTTTTCGTCAGAGAGAGAAAGTTCGCAATTATTATTTTCCTTTTCAAGAGTGATGTGAGTTGCATCCTGAACAGGAATATTAGTAAACCACTTTCCAGGCTTACCTGTGACATTTATCCTTATAGAATCAATTATCAATATGTTTTTGTTCAGGCCATTCTCATGAGTAAATTTTAAATGTGCGTATTTCATTATTAACCTTGTAATTGCTGATGGCTTAGTATAACCGTTAGATATAATTATAAAGAGTTATGCTTTCAATTCAGCACGTATTCAAAGGGTGGTATGAAAATACTCTTGTTTACCCATTTTGAGAATCCTCGCCGATTGGAGGTAACTTGAGGACTCCTTATCAATAGCAGGTAGTTTAGCCAAAACAACATGTTGGAAACATTTTTCAGCGATATCATAATCACCATAAGTAAGAGCTAAATGGCCATATAAAAATTGCATAGGAGTAGCGAGTGCATCTGTTTCATAGGTTTGTAAAATAGAATAAGCTTTTTCAGGTTTATTAGAGTAAACCAAAGATTTTATATAAACACTTACTAGTCGAGGGTCAATGTTATCAATAAATAAATCAATAAGTAAACTTGCTCTTTCAATATCTTTGCCAATAATGAGATGATATTTTATTATATGCTGAATTAACAGAGGGCTTACCGAACTTGCGAACTGTTTAATATAGTCAAATTCTTCTATATCTTTAATTTTCTTCTTATCATAATTTGCCACAAAGAAATAATTGGATGCGAATTCGACAATGCCTGTGCGGCCTTGAAGAATTGGATCAGTGCCAATAATCTCTTGTACGCGTTTCCATTTTTTACATTCTCTAAGTGCTCTTAAGTATAATAGCTTATTGAGAATGCTATCTTTAGCTGAGTTTGAAAGTTGATTATAAAGAATAATTAAATCATCATATAATTCGCTGGCATCTAATAAAATAAGCTCAATTAAATCGGCATGGAAAAACTCGAACTCAAAACTAGAATTGTATTTATTTTCTCTGAACAAAGCTAAAGCTTCGATAGGAGTTTCGGAACAAAGTCTGAAAAACAGAGCAACAGTCTTATTGTCTATAGCTACGTTTGCACTATCTTTGCTTATTACATTCTTATATATAGACCCAAACATTGTTAGGAAAAGAGTGTAATCAATCTTTGAAAAACTTGAAAGGCCAGTTTTGGAAATTGTTGTAAATTGATTATGCAATATATCAGAGCAAAGACGTACTTTGATATTTACCTTCTTAAAGGCATCACTTTCTAAATGTGAGTATTGTGTAAGAAGTATTTCTGCTTTATCTATTTCACCTTGCTGCTGCAGACAATCTATATAATTAACTAATGCCTGTTCAAAGTCATACTCACTAATTTCAATAGTTTGTTCTGTGTTAAATAATACTTCATATTTTGATGAGGCAAGCTGCCATAAGCCGAGTTGGAAGGCTTTATTTGCCGAAGTTATCAATCCGTCTTTATAAGACGATTCTGTTGGGAAATCGAGACTTTCAATTTCTTTCAGTACTCTTTCACAACATAATCCATCCCGATATGGGAAGAAACTGTCTACTTTACTGATGTATTCAGGACCTGCGGTACAATCATTCTGAATATTTTTTATAGCATATTCAATGACATTGTTTTCATCATTGTAAACAGGTCCAAAGCCGTGTTCACGATAATCAAAGTAGCCTTTATTATAATGGCCTTTTGTGAAGAAATCCTCTTCATCAAATTGATAATAGCAAACCGGTTTATATAAATAAGCCATTTCAAAAGCAACAGACGAATAATCAGTGATCATCATGCTGGCTTTCAAAAACAGTTCCTGAATGCTACCTGCTGCATGATTCAATATTTCAACATCATCAGGTACGTTAAACTGATCTAAGTACGGCTGAATGTTAGCATGAGGGAAAAATACAATCTTATAACCAGCAAGCTTTGCATACTCTCTAAGTTTTGGGTTGTTAATTATATTCATCCAGGCTTGAGCATACTGACTATTAATAAAATCAGGTAGCAACTCTCTTTCAGTGCCACTTGTTACTCTACCGAGTAAAGATGGGCGCCAGGTTGGCATAATTAGTAGCATTTTTTCAGGTTTGATTGTTGATTTAATCAAAGCATCATGCCGCGGTAACCCTGTTAATTTTACTTCTTTGCTAGTGAATTTATAGGTGCTCAATTCACCACCGATAGATTCATATTCTCCATAAGCTGAGGTAAGGAATATATCGAATCTTTTCCAGTCTGGCTTAAATAGTGAGGATTGATCGTTATGAATGACACCATGCTGTAGGAAAATGAATTTCTTAGAAAGCATTCTTTTGTCTTTGAAATAATCGGTTGCGAATTGTGCTGCGTGTGAACTGATTACTCTTGAACATGACTCTAAAGCCGATTCATGTTCTGGGCTACCAAATGCTAACATTTTGAAGCCTTCATTGCTTAACCGGTCCCAGTCATGAGAGTTACGGTTCAGTACAAAATAAGCATCAATATCTGGACGATTGTTCATAACATAACGATACAAATGCTCTGCATTATCGTCAGCTTGGTTATCCCTATCCATAAAGATCCATACGTTTTCGTATACAGGATCTAATTTGAATTGGGGGAGACTTTGACAATAATTCTTCTTAATGTTAGCGGTTTGAATACTACGGTATAATTTTTTATCTAAACCCCTAACATTGACTTCTTGATGATCGATGAAGCACATCAGTTTAGAGGTTGGGTTATCCGTTTGCAGTGGCAGCCAAATTCGTCTTTCATAAGAAAATGGATGATTAAACAATTTATGGAGAATGGTTTTATCTACAAAAGGTAAAATATTATCTCCGTTTATATTGAAACGCTCATTTTTAGGATTGCTTGTATAATATCTTAATAAGCCAACATCTTTATCATTGTCATATTGAATTATATCGATGTTTTTGTTCGGTAAAATTTCATTCAACCAGTTTGCACAACCATATTTTACAATAGGGGAGTTTGAAAAATTAAATGAATCAATTGTGCTAAGGCCAATAACATTAATCGCTTTTTTTATTTCATTTATGAAATTTTGTTGCTGGTTATTATTGCAATTGTCAAGCAAGGATTGATTGATTAATCCCTTATTTATATATTTAATAATGAAGAATAATAGTGTTTTTCGAGTAAAGGAATTCCACTTTTTGTTTTTAATTATAATTGTTTCAGCAAGATCTACAATGTCAGAAAAACGAGATCCAAATAATTCATGATTTAACCAGTCAGAGCCCTTAAAAGGTTTGGCGATTGTATTCTCATAGGATATATAGCTTGATAATTTTGAAAAACCAATTATTTGATTAGCTTTAAGGTTATTGGTCGCAGACAAAATGACTTCGAGGCCGTTAAAATCTAACCAATTATATGTATCTTTACTCTGAATTATTGTTAAAAAAGCTGAAGTTGGTATGACTGTCCCATATAACGTCTCAGCAACCAATTGTTCAGGTGAACAACCAACCGGAGTAATGCTTTTATACAGTCCTCTTAATGGATGATACTCTTTACCAATTTTGCTGTAAAATTCACCTTTTAGAGGTCGGCTATAAATAATACCAAAGTTTTTAGTTTTATTTGTGTTAATAAATTGATCAATTCTTAGAATGAAATTAATTTCTAAGAAATCATCTGCCCAAACAAAAATTGTATATTTTCCAGTTAATACACCTGCGAGTTCGGTTGGTGATGATAGTTGAGCATCAATGACATTTACGTCATGGGTTTGCGTGATGCTAAGTTGTGACTCGGCTAAACCAAGATTCAAAACGATTAAGTTTATATTAATGTCTAAATTAATTCGTTGTGCTTTGATGGAGTTCAGACATTCATTTATGTTTACAGTGCTTTCATTTCCAACTATTACTATATTATATGATTGCCTACAGTTATATTTTTTCGGGGCTGTAGCCTGAATTTTAAGAATTCTTTTTCGCCACATATCTTTGAAGAATAACTTTGGGTTATTTATCATTTTTTTGATTTTTTTGTTCATGGTTTGTCCAGATTTAATTTTTAAATTTTTTAAGAGAAAAACTCAGCTAGCTTTTTTTCAATATTTTTAGTTGCAGTTGAGTTTTTTATGTTTTTAGAATTGAAATCGTTGGCACAAAAGGAATGGGGTAATGTTCCTTTTAATTTTGCAACTTCCAAGGCTTTGAAATATGTAGCAGCTGATGGAGAACGTACATTGAAATAATAACAAATATCTCTTGATGGTACAGCCGTGCCGCGTAAATAGCTCAGCCATGGAACAAAAAAAGTCGCCATATTTATATCATTATTAGTCCTGAATTTATTTGGTAAAAAAGTATGTAGTTCTGTACTGTAAAAATCCCATGCTTCTTCAAACATGCTTTTTCTAAGCGGAACATATGTATGTACCAATGAATAATCTATTAACTGACTAAAATCATAGTTCAATATTGATACTGATTTTAACGATGCCGAAAGAGTCGGAGTGTTTATTCCTTTTCCTTGCATAGCAGCTAGGCTTTTCTTTGACATAAATAATGATGCCAATCCATTACTTCTGAAAAAATGTCCAGGAGGTAATGGTCGGGCGACAAATACATCATCATTGAAATAAATAAAATGCTCAGCTAAATCCGGGATTTTATGTAAGTGAGCTTCTATCACATGAGAGTTAAAAGTCGGAAGGTATTCTTTTTCAATAATATCTTTGTGATCTATGATTCTTATTCGATCATTGGTTTTGAGCCATACAGGGCATTGGTTATCTGTAACGATATAAATACGCCTGACCCAAGGTAAAAATTTTTGAACACTGCCTAATGAATATCTTAACTCATTATGATTACTAAATCGTGCCGGATCGGTCGCATACTGACCGATATTATTTTCATTAACAAATTGCTTATAGTGTTGATAACGCTTCCTCCACTCATGGTCGGAATCATCAACCCAAGTAAATACAACATCAATTGGAAAGTCGATTTTTATCTGGCTTTCCATTGCAAGATCATGTCGTATTAATATATTTTCCTCATCTTCTGAACATGCGATCTCATTCCGTATGATAGGATATTTTTTATTAAGATGATCCCGAACAAAGATTCCGGGATGCCTAAAAAATTTTTTTAATTTACGCATATCTTTGCAAATTTTGTAGAAGTCGGAAGTTAATGTGGGAGAATTAACCAGTTGGGTGGATTTGTATTATTTACGATAATATATGGCAGATTTGAATATCTAAATACATTAGACAATATTACTCTCAGTCTTGATGCTCACGAAGTGTTGCCAGTCCCATAACTACTAATCCATAGATTAGACAGAGTAAAACGCCAATGGTAACAAGATTATAGAGCCGTCGCGGATATTCAGCATCTTGAGCAAGTGTCGGTTGACTAATTACCAGTAAATGTTTGAGTTTACGATATGCTTCAACGCGCGCTTGTTCCAGGCTAATAAGACCGCTTTTATAAAGATCAGCTGCGAGCGTGGCTTGTGTCTGTACATCCATATAGCTTGCAGTAACTTCGTTCATTGCATCTTTATCTGTACCGGTGAGTCTGGATTTTTCTTGCTCGAGTTGAAGAGACAGAGCATCAACTCTCGCTTGTACAGAAACTACGGCAGGGGCAGTCGTCTTCATATAGCTTTGTAGTTGTTTCAGTTGGGCTTGCTGCTGCGCCAGTTCACCTTCAATCTGACTTACAAGACCTAAACGCGCACTACTGGTTGTTTCAGGGCTGATTAGATTATGGCTATTCTGAAAGTCCAATACCTTAGCTTTCTCATCTTGTACCCGTTGATAGGCACGATCGACCTCTTTCTCAACAAAAGCTAATTGTTCTAAAGCTACTTGATGCCCGAGTCTATTGATAAAACCTTCTGATTCCTTAAGCATCATACTCACTACACGTTGCCCATATGCAGGATCAAAAGCTTGTAATTCAATTGTCAAAACGCCAGAAGTGTCATCTAAATGTAATGTTAAATGATTACGATAGTATTCAATAAATTCTTCCTGACTAACATCACTTGATAAGCGAGAAAAAAAGTCAACTTTATGATTTTGGTAATGTGCTTTCAAACCTAGTTCTTTATCCAACTTGGCTAGCAAATCGGGCGATTGCAGGTAATCCTGAGTTAACAGAACATCTTCATGATTGCTGCCACCCAGGCCCAGCATTGACAGCGCATCAGGCAACATCTTTATCTGGTCGGCTTGTTTAATAACTAATTGTGCCCGGCTCACATAGCGATCCGAAGCGATTAAACCAAAGTAAAGAACAGCGATAGCAAAACAGGCGACTACCCACATAAAGCTGCCGAGCTTAAGACTCTGCTTCCAGGAGCGTTGGGCAAGACGGAATCCGCTGGAGTCGACAATAAAATGTTTTGGTTTAGTTTTTAACTTGCGCAGCTTACGCATCATTCCTGATGCTTTATTGGAACGAATAGGTTGGGTCATGATTTTTCGGCTAATTACAAACTCTGATAAATGCGGATGGCATCGTCAATATTGTCGAACACCTCGAGGGTACCGTTGCGCAGCAAAATACCCATATCACACTGTTGGCGTAAGTTTTTCATATCGTGCGATACCATAATTAAGCTGGCGGTCTCACGTTTCTGATTAAAGATATCAATACATTTTTGCTTAAAGCGGGCGTCACCAACGGACATAATTTCATCGGTCAGGTAAATTTCGAAATCAAAGGCCATACTGACCGCAAATGAAAATTTCGATCTCATCCCGCTGGAGTAGCCTTTAATCGGCAGCTCATAGTGCTGGCCGATTTCCGAGAACTCTTTTACCCACTCTTCAATAGCCTCGGTGTCACGCACGCCATGGATGCGGCAAACAAAACGGGTATTTTCCCTTCCGGTCATACTTCCCTGAAAACCGCCATTTAAAGCCAACGGCCAGGAGACACGGCAATGCCGGGTGACTTTGCCCTTGTTGGGCATATCCATGCCGCCGAGAAGGCGAAGCAGGGTGGATTTACCTGCCCCGTTAACACCCAAAATGCCGATATTGCGATCGCGTGGCAGCGTGATGCTCACATCACGCAATACATAATTGCGGCCAAACTTGGTGGGGTAATACTTCGAGACGTTTTCCAGAACAATCATGCTATCTCCCTTAGCTGGCAATCAGTCGGCGATGACTCAGACGATAGCTGCTCATCGCAAACGTTAGCAGTAGCAGTGTCACCCCAAACAGATAAGTCCAACTGGCGTTCGGGCTAACATAGCCAGCGATCCAGCCAGAGCGTATTAGCTCAAGGGCGTGTACCAGCGGGTTCCATAAAAACCAGTGTTGATACTGTGCCGGAATGCTCGCGAGGGGATACATAACGCAGGAGATAAACATTAACGGCATCATCAACAAACCGAGAAATTTTTCGGCCTCGTTTACTAAGTTGCCGGTAATACAAAAGACAATCCCCAATGAAAACGAAAAAATCATCAACAGCATATAGATAAGAATGACCTGCAGCGGGTCATTAGGAACGGCATCAAACCCAAACCACAATAATCCCAGGATCAGAATGCCGCCGACCATCATGCCAACGATGGTCTCAAGGATAAATCGGGCGATAAAAGTGGAGAACGGCGTCACCTGGCGGTAGCAGAACAGCCCCTTGTTAGCATTGACCGCTGATTGCAGTTTGCTCACCACATTTTTAAAGAAGATAAACGGCAGATAGCCAGCAGTGATAAAGAGGGGAGCAGGCGCTCCACCAAACCCACTGTGCCCGCGCATCCCAAAAATCGCGCTAAACAAACCAATCATCAACAACGGATCCAACAGCGCCCAGGCATACCCCAGCCGGTAACTCCCAAATCTCGTTTTCAGTTCACGAATAAGCAGGCCAAACGTCACATCGCGCAGCACCTGGAACGAACTGCGGGGCGTTTGATTGAGAACAGGTTTAAGCATAAGAAGGCCGATGTAACAGAACGGGCCCGCGAGAAAGCGAGCCCGCTTTGAGGGTTAATTCAGGACCACGTTGGCCGCCACGGCAACCTGATAGATGACCTGGGTGATGTCCTTGATGGACTGCATCATTTTGCTGTCCACTTTCGGCATGACCAGAATCTGATCGCCCGGCATCACATCACCGCCGTCTTTAAACTCCATCAGCCCGTTGGCATGTACCACGGCAATACGACTGTCGTTAGCACGGTCGGTAAAGCCGCCTGCCCAGGCCACGTAGTCTTCCAGGCTGGCGTTTTTGTTGAATACCACCGCCTGCGGCATCATCACTTCGCCACCCACCTGAATCAGGTCGGTTTTGTTCGGGATCACAATCTGGTCGCCCTGTTCCAGCAGGATGTTGGCGATCACGCCCTTATCTGACACCACCACTTTACCCAGCGGCTGGATCTTGCGGGCTTTTTCCACAAAGCGCATCACCAGCTCGGCTTCTTTGGTACGGATGGAGGCTTCACCGTCAGAGCTGGCTGGCGCGGTAAACACGCTGCGCTCCAGGCGGTTGAGGGAGTCTTCCAGCATCTCTTTCTGCCGCGCGGCCACGCTCTTACGCATGATGTAGATCGAGCCGTAATCCGCCATGTTCGGGTCAATGGGGATGTGGTTCAGCAGATCGTGCAGACGGGTCTCTTTACGCACGGTGAAGTAAGACGGCCCACGGTAGCTGCCCATCACCTGCACGTCGTACACCTGCGCATGCATGTCGTCGTTGAACAGCACTTTGTCGCCGTCGCTCAGCTGAATGCGGTCGAAATCTTTATACGGCATATAAACCGAGAACGGGCCGTTGGAGCGATCGCCAATCACACCCACGTGGCTCACCTTGGCGAGCGGCAGGGCGTAGTCGATCAGCTCAGAGCCCAGCGCGGTGCTGTTCTTCAACTCGAAGCGGAACGGGTTACGCACTTTACCCGCCACGTTGATCATCGGCCCCTGCGGTTCAACCAGGATCACGTCCTGATCTTTCAGCGACAGTTTCGGCATCCTGCCCTGCTGCATAAACTCGTAAAGGTCGATCTGCTGGATCACGCGGTTCTGGCGCAATACTTTAATATGGCGATAGCTTCCGCGGTCGGAATCGATACCCCCCGCGCGTTTCAGAAAATATAAAACGCTGTCGGATGACTGTCCGGCATATTGTCCAGGGCGGATCACCGGCCCGGTGACATATACGCTGACCGGCGTCGCGGTCAATAAATTAACGTAAACATTAACGTTATTGGTGAATACTTCGCTGATGTGGCTGGTGACTAAGTTATTAACCTTGCTCGCCGCAACGTTTTTAACGTTAATTGGCCCGACATCAGGAATGAAAATATTGCCCTGATTATCCACGGTCACGACGTTGGAGAAATTCACTGCGCCCCAGATCCAGATATTCAGCTTGTCGCCGGGGGCAATCAGGTAATTATCGTTCAGGCCGTCGCTGCGCTCGGTTTCATAGCCACCGGCAAACAGGTTGGCACCGTAAGGAGGGGGCAGGCCGGACTCGGACTGCGGGAGGAGTTTACGCACGTCGGACTCGCCCGGCAGTAACATGCCCTGACGGTTTTGCTGCGCGAAAGTCCCGGTGGTGGAGGAGGTGTTCGCCTGGCCGCTCATCGCCTGTTCGCCGCCAAGTTGCAGTCGGCCATCGCCGTTATCTGCCGGGGTGTTCATCCCAAAAGCCTGGGCTTCTTGCTGGGTGGGGGCGGCTAAAGATGCGCAGGAGACGCAGGCCAGCAACAGAACGGCACTCAATTGCCGTAAATTCGTTATCTTCACAACATTTCTCTTCAAAATTATTGCACGGCAAGCAGGTTACTGGCGGAAGCCTGTTCCAGCTGTGGTACCAGATACCAGGTATCACCGTTCTTGCAGGTCACACCGCGCTGGGACTGGTTGTAGTTGCGGTTACGCAGCAGTTCAATGCATTCCAGCCCAAGGGCAGAGACATAGCGCTGGCCTAAAGTGTAGGTATTGCCATTGGCGCTGAGCGATGCGCCCTGCGGCAGCGTGTTCAGAGGTTGTTGCAGGTTGGCTGCCATAGCCTGGAGGTCGGTAGAAGCAGTCTGATTCACAAGCGGTCGGGATGCTTCAACCTGCTTCGGGGAATATGCGCAGCCACTCAGCATGAGGGCGAGCGAAATCACCAGAAGGCGAGTTGCATTCTTCATAAGATCAATATTTTCCAACAATTCTAAAACTGGAATGTGAAATAAAACTTTGATGATATTCGGCTGATTTTAATAGCAAATCAGCGGAGAAATCTTGCAGGCGCAGGAGTTGCAAAAACGCAGGCGTAAGTAAGAGAATCCAAAAAAAGGGTAGGCTACCGCACGGAAAAGTCCCATTCCGGCTAAAAATTGCGCAGCTTTTATTGTAATGACGCAGGGGTACTATTCAGCCAACAACTAATTTGACTTTTATTATTCACTAAAATGTTTGCGTGACGGAGATTACATAATTAGGACGATTCTGTCATTTGAAATTCATTCAATTTGCGTATCGATCGCGGAAAAATAGCAAAAGCCTATTAACTCTGGTGGGGGCGAGAAAATTCTTATTGGGCTATGAGAATTAATGTCAGTGATTATTTCTAAGGTAAACTAAATCGTATGAAAAACAGCCAGCCGCGAAGGCGGCTGGCTGGGGGAGGGAATTAAACGGTTAATTCTTGCTCAATTAACACCGGATGAAATCTGCGTTTAAAGTAAATCAGCCCGTGTCCGTCCTCACTTAAGTGGATATTTTTGATTGCCACCAGGTAGACCAGGTGGGTGCCGATGGTCTGTACCTGGCTAATCTCACCTTCCAGGCTCGCCAGCGCTCCGCTTAACACCGGCTGGGCCAGCGCCCCTTTTTGCCAGCAGGAGAGGGTGAACCGCTCCTCCATCGCCATGCCGGTCATTCCGGCAAAATGCCGCGCCATCAGCTCCTGTTCGTGGTTGAGCACGTTAATGCACAGCTTGCCGTTCCCCTGGAAAACCGGGTTCATGGCGCTGTTGGCATTCAGGCATACCATCACCGACGGTGGGGTATCCGTTACCGAGCAGACGGCGGTAGCGGTGATGCCGCAGCGTCCGGCTTCGCCGTCGGTGGTAATGACATTGACCGCCGCAGAGAGGCTGGCCATCGCGTCGCGAAAACGCAGGCGTTGTTCATCATGTTGCATGTTTACCTCCCGCTGCCTTATTTCAGCAGCTTGTCCAGCAGGTTGATATCGGTGTTGTTGTGCAAGTGCGGAACCGTCCAGCCGTTCTGGTCGTACTCAGACAGGCAGCGGTCGACCATCGCCATCATCTTGTCCATGTTGCCGGAGGTCTGCGCCTGGCGCAGGCACTGCAGGCGGATCTCATCCTGGCTACCGGAGTAGTTGATCTCGTACAGCTCGTGGCGACCGCCGAACTCGCTGCCGATGGCATCCCACATCAGTTTTAAGATCTTGATGCGCTCCACGTGGTCCATGCCATTAGAGCCGCGCACGTATTTCGCCAGGTATTTGTCGATCTGCGGATTGTTCAGATCCCGGGCGCTGGACGGCAGGTAGATCAGGCCGCTGGTGACGTTGCGCTCGATAATGTTTTTGATCTTCGCGTAGGCCATCGGGGCCATCACGCGGTAGGTTTGCAGCGCCGCGTGGTCCGGCAGGTAAGCACCGTTGACCCACGGGGTGGCTTCGGAACACATGGAGTCGCTCAGCGCCCAGAACATGTTGCGCCAGGCCACCACTTCGCCCAGATCGGCCTGCACGCCGCGGAATTCGGCGGTGCCGGTACACTCCAGCGACTTTTTAAGCAGCCCGGTGATGAAGTCGAGCTTCACCGCCAGGCGCACGCACGCCTGGAGGGGATACATGCGGGCGAAACCGCCTTCCATGGTCCAGCGACGGCAGCGGTCGAAGTCGCGGTAAATCAGCACGTTCTCCCAGGGGATGAGCACATTATCCATCACCAGGATCGCATCGTTCTCGTCAAAGCGGCTGGTGAGCGGGTAGTCGTAAGGGGAGCCGGTCGCGCCGGCCACCAGTTCGTAAGAGGCGCGGGAGATCAGCTTCACCCCTTCGGCATCCATCGGTGCGACAAACATTAAAGCGAAGTCGGGGTTATCGCCCATGACCTGCGCCGAGCCAAAGCCGATCATGTTGTAGTGGGTCAGCGCCGAGTTAGTGGCAACCACTTTTGCGCCGCTGACGATGATCCCCGCGTCGGTCTCTTTTTCCAGCTTGATGTAGACGTCTTTCACTTCGTCGGCCGGTTT
The DNA here is from genome assembly GCF_005843915.1 of Enterobacter sp. MF024. NCBI lineage: Bacteria > Pseudomonadati > Pseudomonadota > Gammaproteobacteria > Enterobacterales > Enterobacteriaceae > Enterobacter > Enterobacter sp. MF024. Next base: position 25,693 of record NZ_VCBB01000010.1, read on the forward strand.
GTGGCGATCGATCGGCGGGTTGACGATAGCGTGGTTAAAGTACAGGCCGGTTTCCTGAATGCGGGTGTACCAGTTCCGGGCGTTCTGCTCGAACTGACCATAAAACGCCGGGTTAGCGCCCAGCGCACAGCCGAAGGCGGCTTTGTAGTCCGGGGTGCGTCCCATCCAGCCGTAGCTCAGGCGGGACCACTCGGCGATGGCGTCGCGCTGCTGGCGCAGATCGCTGGCACTTTTCGCCACGCGGAAGAACTTATGGGTGTAACCGCCGCTGCCGGTATCGGTGTTCCAGCACAGCGTGTCCTGCATATCAGGTTTGTGCAGCGCATCGTACAGCTGCGCGACCGAGGCCGCCGCATTGCGAAACGCCGGATGGGTGGTCACATCTTTCACGCGCTCGCCGTAGATGTAGATCTCACGGCCATCCTGCAGGCTCTTCAGATACTCTTCGCCGGTTAACGGTCGTTGGGAGCTCGCGCGGAAATCTTCAGGTTTCATAGGGACCTCGTATCGGAATAGGGTTGTTAAATTTATGTGTTGTTTTTGTTGTTTAATTGAAGCGTGAGAGAGGCGGGCCGTGAAGGGACGAATGGGTCAACGACGGGTACTTTTCAGGCGGGTTTGAGAATTGTGATCGGGGTGGGGTTTAAGGGTGGGTTGCACCGGACTACTGAACGGATGATGACGGCCAAAAATTCAGAAAATAACCATACGATTTAGCACGATATTTTTTTGAGAAAGGATTAATAAGGATTGAGCATAAAATAAACAAGGAGAGTATTATGGCCGTTCCCGCTTATCTCTGGCTTTATAACCAGTCCGGTACGCTTATCCCTGGTGGAAGCCAGGTCCTGAGCCGTGAAGGTGCAATAGAAATGCAGAGCTTTAATCACGGTGTACATATTCCCTACGATTACAACATGGGCCGGCTGACCGGTACTCGCGTCCATGACCAGTTAAGTGTCACTAAGGAGTTTGATAAATCCACGCCGTTTCTTTACCGTGCCGTATCGACCGGTGAACCTCTTCAAAAGGCGATAATTAAATGGTATCGCATCAGTGACGCAGGTGTAGAGGAGGAGTTTATGCACTTTATCCTCGAAAATGTGAAAATCGTGGCGGTAACACCGGTAATGCATAATTTCAAGAGTGCATCTGGTTTAAGCAGTAACCCTACTGAATCAATATCGCTGGCATACGAGAGAATTACCTGGCTATATCTCGACGGTAATATCAAATTCACGGACTCGTGGAACCAGAGGATGACGGCATGATCCATTGTCGGCTGGACTTTAATAATTTTTATGATGATGGCCGGGTGGCACGTCTCGATGTAGGCGGCGTGGGGTCATTCCCCGTTTTTAGTGGTCTTGGTGAGTTAGCGAATAAACCGGAATGCTCGTATCTATCAAATGCAGCCGTTCCGCCGGGTAGTTACTGGATTGTTGACCGGCCAACAGGCGGGGCGCGTTCGCGTGCAGAAAGCTGGCTAAAACATGCCTTCACTGGCAATAATTATTACGACTGGTTTGCACTCTTTCGCAAAGATGGCGTGATTGATGATGTTATGCGGTTTGATGTCGGTACTTTCCATTACAACCGAAAACATTTCCGGCTACATCCGCCCCGCCCGGACGGCTCAGGAATTAGTGAGGGTTGTGTTACGTTCTTCCGTAACGTGGATTTTTACCTCGTAAGAGCCGCGCTTCTGCGGGCGCATAAACATAAAATTTTGGGAGGGAGTGAGTTGTGGGCTTACGGCGATATTACCGTGATTGGCAATACAAATGGAGTTTGTAATGTTAAGGCCCCTTAAATGGTTGCTTCGTATTTTCCTGTTTCTGGCAATTACATTTCTGTTCCTGATAAGCGGCATTTTTGATCCACTGGCTGAAAGCCTGAGAGTACCCATTGCCAGATTTATGACCCGGTTTAATCATGATGATTTCACTCTGTATGCGGATTACTACTCTGACAACCGGGAAAATGCCTGGCTGTATATTTATGTGTTCCTGAATGTCATCGTCGGCATAGTTTCTGTCGCAACATTTGAGTTTCTGGCCAAATTAGCCAGAAAGAGTAATTAACTTCCTGCTGATGGCCCGCAAAATGCGGGCTTTTTTATTCGGTCTTATTTGGCGTCCATCATGGCTGTCAGGCTGCAGGTCAGTGCGGTCTGTCTGCCGGGTGAAGCGTAGCGATCCTGGCCTACATGAGTGTGCCGGTTTGTTCCCTCTCCCCTATGGGGAGAGGGTTAGGGTGAGGGGAAACATGTGGCTTGGAACTGTACGATCTATTAACCTGGGTGGATAAGAAGCTCGGGATATGTCGCGATTCAGAACTGCTTAAAATCACGTTAATATAGCCACATATTTTTTATGGATTAGGGTGGGTAAAGGACGATGGAACGTGTGATGGAAATTCTGCCTGATGTTATTGCGCTGGCGGCGGGTGGCTTACTCGCTATTGTTATCTGCGAGTTGTTACAGAGGTTAATTAAGTTCAAACGGTTTGCTACCGCCTGGATACTGATATTCGTTCCTTTTGGGCTGATAATGCCGTCATTCCTGCGTGTATTGGTTTTCCCGTACACAGGGGTGATGAGCGGGATGAGTTATATAACCACAGTCGCAGCGACCTTAGTGGCGATTATTTTTTATCTCGGTACGTTTTGCGGGACAGTACTGACGGATACGCAAGATAAAAGGCGTTTTATCTATTGCCTGTTCGCCTTTTATCTTGCAGGCATTACGTTCCTGCTTTACAGGACCAGCGATATCAGCGGCCCTATTATTGGATGATTACGCTTCCCAGGGGAGTTCGTAAATGCCGCTTATCTTTTCCCAATACACGTCTGAGAACACTATGAAGTCGCCGCCTTTTCCGGTGGCTTCACGGTATTTAAGAAAGTCAGAGTTATGGACTGCTGACACCTTTCGTATTCGTTTTTTGAAGTAAATTTTTTGCCCGGTGATTGTAGAAACCGCAGAATCAGCCCGGCGTAAAATCCCCTCATCAGTCCAGTATCCTAAGGGCTGATCCCATGCTCCATTGTTATTGAAATCATAGAAATCTTTGACGTAAATGCCTGCCCATTGAGCTTCGAGATAGCGCTTACCATCGCTGTGTTGAAATGCGGTGCCGATTACCGCAACTTTCAGGGAATACGTACCGAGAGCGCCATACACATCGTCCAGTGTATCGAACATATGCATGACGAAGTTACCGCCGACGGACTCAAAATTATTCTGATATTTCTGCTCCAGTTCTCGAGCAGACATCGATGGCCTGCCTATCAGGTTTCGGCGGCCAAAGGTATAGGCACCATTGCCGCTCCACCCAAGCGCTTTCAGGCGATTTGCGGTCATTGTCATTGATGCAGGTGAGCATGCTTTTGCCATCAGCGTACGCATGGAACTAACTGCTGACGGGTATTGCATTAACCATGACATTCTAATGATTGAGTCGTCACAATGCTGATCGGGGATGTAAAGGCCCTTAGGTAATCCGCTGCCATCTTTCCATGTATCTGGGCATTTCCACCCTGGAGAATTAAGCCACCGATCCATCATTTGAGCTGATTTTTTCCAGCCAATCTTACGCATTACCTTTGGGATGTCGGTTAAACGAATTGGCTGTAATTCAACCTCACTGCGTGAGTTCATTTCGTTAGGTCTGGTCTTAGCATCCTCCATCAGAAAATAGAGGTCTTTATCTACACCCGGTATCTGCATTGCCATAATTGTCCCTTTATTTCAGCAGAGGTTTTGGTGCTCGCATAGCCACAAAAACTTTTTCACTCATTGATGTAGTCACTTTTGTATGAGTGCCGGAGCCGCTGTATTTATTCTTTGAGGCGGCACCAATTTCCAGCACTGCATCTTGTTTGAAAATGACGTATCCGAGAGGGGTGGATCCTGAATTGTTGATATAAAAATGATGTGAATAACCACCATCGCTTTGCTGGTTTGCAAGTGCGGCTTTTTGGGCATCACTCGCCATTACATACTCACTCTGTTTTCCACTAGGAAGATCGTCGCAGGTATAAGGAATGCCGAGGCGGTGGACAGCGAAAGCACCACAGGAAGACCTGTGGCCTTCCAGTACTCGAGCCCTGCCGTGAACAGTGTAGCGAGATGTACCTTCAACGAATTTCGACCAGCACATGCATTGTGGACACCAGAATTTGTGGCCTACCAGAACAGCCCGGTGAGTGTAGTTATAAGTATCGTTCTCGCAGCCATCATGAAGTGTGCCACCGTGGCTGGTGGTATCACCTGTCCATATGGTGTGTTTAGTTATCATACTACTCATCTGATAACCCCTCTTGCTTTCAGTTCGTCGTATTCCTCTTCATCCATAACGCTGCACATACATGTGTTATTTTCGAAGGTGACCAGGGCAATTGATGTTTGCCCAGCATCCGTGATGACATCGCCGTTGCTTATAAACGTACCGCTTGCGGCAGCGGACAGCGTTTTTCCGTTAACTACAGTAGTCATTCGCGTTGTGGGGTCTGGCATAACGAATGCTGTAGTGCCATCAGGATAGGTGACAATGTCGTTTTGCAGCACCGTATTCTTGCCGTAACTAGTAAGGCTTGATGTGCCAATTATGATGCCATTGTCTTTAGTTTTAGCGCCGGTCACAGCATAGAAACGGACCTCTTTAATACCTAAATCTTTAGTGTTTTCATTCATCTAATCTTTCCTCATTTTTAAGACGGAAAGTCATCTTCCCTTGGGGACTTTATGCCCATACGTTTTAAAGGGAAATGAATGCTTATTTTTTCAGAATATAACTACACATTATTAATAGATATTCGAAGTGAGGTTTTGGGTTGGTATAAACACCCATTTATATTGGAAAAGGTTTCGGGGATCATGCCGCGTGTCTTAATAACCACCAGCTTCTGGAAGCATGCTCGCAAAGTCATAAGTAACCCGATGAAACGCGGGGTTTTGTCTTTTTTTCCTCGGCGTGGAGTCGTAAGGTGCCTGTGTTGCGGCGATAACCGCAGCCGGGCGTGAGAACCTGAAAACATATGATTATACGGTTTAAGTACCGTACTAGCGTACATGTCGTTAAAATCACGGCGACGCTGGCGGGGCAACCTTACGGTTGGCCGGGGTCATGTGTGCCGGTTCTCACCCCCGTCAGCGTCACCACCAGGGCGTGAGAACTTTGGTGGTGCTAATAAATACACATGGAGGTTATTTAATGACTACAATCCCAACCCCGTCTTACTCCCACTTCGACGAAGACGTTATCCACCAAATAATCACCCAACCCCTCCCGGCCTCGGCAGATCTCTTCGACGTTGCAGATGCGTGCGCCGCATTTGTCTGTGTCCTTATCGATACCCACGACGATGAAACGCGCAATGCACTTTGCGGACGTCTGCTGCAGGCGTTAAACCAGCTTCGTTATCTGTGTGATGAGGACTTACCGCCGTATCTCGTCGAGCAACTGGTAGCGGGTGAAAGCATCACGTCCTGCATGCCTCATTGCTGGCAGGAGACTGTCACGCCGGTGGAGTACGCCCAGGCGCTCACCCAGGTAGTGCTGGGCAACATGCTGCCGCCTCCGCTGGCAAAATCCTTAACGGGACTACTGCATGATGTTGTGAATATGGTGGCGGAGTATGTGAAGGAACCGTACCTGACCGTGCATTGATCATGTGCGGTTTGCCTGCCGGGTGGCGCTACGCTTACCCGGCCTACGATTCGTAGCCCCGGTAAGCGCAGCGCCACCGGGGAATAGCGTGACTTAATCAGTTAGCTAGTCCACTCTTCCAGCACCCTTTTCAATTTCTCCTGCGACTGAATGCGTTTTTCTTCTGACATTTTGGCAATGTTTCGCAATTTCCATTGAACGGCGGGTAAATTTTGCATATGACTTTCTGGCGCTAAATTCCAGTCAGGGATCCCGCGTTTAAACGACATTAAAAAATCGAAATCTCGCTGTGTGAAATGTTCTTTCAACGCCTTTAGCATTCTTTCCGGAACGGCGACTAATTCATTCTGGGAGGTAGCTGCAAACGTCATGCCGCAGAATTCATTCTGAAAAGGTTCGGTGATATCTTTCCAGCGGAGGCTAAGAACTTCGGACAACTGGCGGTAGTAGTGACAATAATTCGCATCTCGTTAGCGTTATTCGCCTGTAGCACTGAACGGACCCCGACTTGTACTTCCAGATTAGCGGCAATGCGGCTGAGCGCTTCTCGTACTTTAGGTAGAATGACCTCTCTGGTTTCAAGGGGGATGTAGGCAAGATCGATATCAACTCACGATCGGGGGAAGTTGCGAATAAACAAATTTATCGCCGTTCCTCCTTTCAGTGCAAAACAGTTCTCTTTAGCGACCCAGGGCAATGTACGCACCAGCAGAGCGACCTGGTGATAATAGGGGGAGCTTCTATCCATAGTTTCTTCCCTTCATAGTGAATTTTTCGGGTACGGTGATGTGGTATTGCGTGTTCAGTTTGCCATTAGCAACGATTTGTCTGTTGCCCGATCCCAGATCAATGCTGTTGGTATCTATGCGTTTGAGCCAGGCATGTTCATAGTAACTGGCGAAAAATAGATACAGACGCTTGGTTTGAACAGCCTTACTGAGGGTAAGCAACCTTTCAACTTTGCGCGGATTGAGGTTAACCAGCCCCTGAAAAATCTCGGCGGCATGCTCAAATGAAATATTCTGCGGCACTGTGCTTAGCAACTCGTAGGCGGCCAGTTCGGGCGTACTGGCCGTTAATTTTTTGCCTTGTATCTCCAGTTCAGTAAGAAACTTTTCATCCATTTGAGGAAGTTTCAGGCCTGATATGACCTGCCATTCAACACCGGGAAACTCCTTGAACCACTTAGGCAATATCGTTTTGTTCTCAGCGCTAAGCCAGCACTGACCTTGTTTAAGCTGCAGGTAATGGGAGCGCCCTTGCCATGACAGGCTGGTTAATCCGGCCAGATAAACAGGGGCTACAAGCTGGTTTTGCAGACATGCCAGCGCATCGCTCCAGTCTGGTTCACGCCCCGTGCGCGCATAAACACCGGCACGCAGTTTGGTTAACCAGCCGCTTTGGGCGTATTTAAATGCCAGGGATGGAGAGATGTTGTTCCGGGTAAGCCAGGATTGCAGAACCAGATTTCCGGGAGGGGTGTTTTGCAGCAGCCAGTTTAATTTTGATGACATAGATTCACTCAAGGTGTCACTATAATAAAAAAAGTAAACAACCTTGTGAATAAGAAGTCAATCCCATCCTTTTTACGATGACGAATTCACCACGCTGTTGGAAAAGACCAGGTGAGGGGAACGGTGCGGTTTGCCTGCCGGGTGGCGCTACGCTTACCCGGCCTACGATTCGTAGCCCCGGTAAGCGCAGCGCCACCGGGGAACAGGCCGCAGAGGAGTCAAGACACCGGCACCTTCTGCGCCCGATACATGCTCGGCGAGCACCCCACTAACCGGTTAAAAAACCGCGCGAAATAGGCCGGGTCTTTAAATCCCAGCTGCCAGGCGATCTCGTTCACTGCGCTGTCGGAAAAGACCAGCAGCCGTTTGGCTTCACGCAGCTGGCGGTCGAAGATGAGCCGCTTCGGCGGGCGGTTGGCGAAACGGCGGCAGATGTCGGTCAGGCGCGATTCGGTGAGGTGCAGCTCGCTGGCGTAATCTGGCACCGTCCAGTGCTGGTGGAAATGCCCGTCGACCATCTGGTTGAAGCGCTGGAACAGCTTCAGCTCGCCGCGCATGCCGTTAGCCGCATGATCGTCGAGCTTCGCGTTGCGCAGCAGCAGGGTGAACACCGCCTGCGCCAGCAGGACCAGGGTATGTTCCCGTCCGGGCAGATCCCCGGTGGACTCCCGTTCAATCAGCCGCCAGTAATAGCTGAGCGCCGCCAGCTCGTCCGGCTTATCGGCAAGTGACAGGCACATACCCGGCAGCCCGAAGGTCTCCCGGGTGCCGGGGTAGAGCACTTCCAGCAGCGGCCAGATGAGATCTTCGTGCACCGTCAGCACGTGCCCGTCGCTGTCCGATTCGGTGAAAAACGCGTGCGGCACCGACGGCGGGGTAAGGACAAACAGCGGAGCCTGCACCGAGTAGCGGTGATCGTCCAGCTGGAGCTCGATCTGCCCGGTATCAAGAAAGTGCATCTGAAAATAGTGGTCGTGGCGATGGGCCTGCATATCGCGGCCAAAAAAGGCCGCCATGCGGGCAAAGGACTGGTAGTGCACATCGTCAGTACCCAGACTCTCGTCGTACTCTTTGCTGATGTCGATATTGGCAATCGGGCTCTGGCACATAGCTGCTCCTCAGTGGATCTTCTGCGTCGCCATGTCCGGCACGCTTTCCCGGCTCTCCTGCCGGGTCATTGGAATACGCGTCAGCACCAGCGCTCCCACCACCAGCAGCCCGGCCACGAACCACAATCCGGAACTGAAGCTGCCGGTGGCGTCGCGCAGAATGCCGATCAGCAGCGGGCTGACGGCGGAGCCGACGTTGCCGATGGCGTTGATCACCGCCAGCGCCACCGCCCGGGACTGCAGGCTAATAACCTGATCCGGGGTGGTCCAGAAGATCGCCATGGCGGTAAACGATCCGGTTGAGGCCATGATGATGCCAAGCAGCTGGATCAGGCTGTGATCGGTCGCCGACGCCAGCAGCCATCCCGCCGCTGCAAACAGATACGGCAGGATGGTGTGCTTTTTTCGCTCTTTCAGCCTGTCGGAGCGGCGGCTCCACCAGATCATCCCGAGGATGGTGCAAAACTGCGGGATCGCCGCCAGCAGGCCAATCACGATATTGCTGCTGCCGGTGTTAAAGCTCTGCAGGATTTGCGGCGTCCAGATGTTGATGGCGCTCAGGGTGTTGGTCAGGCAGAAGTAGGCCAGGGTGTAGAGCAGCACCGCCGGGGTCAATACCTCGCGAAGCGTCGAGCGCGGTGTCGCGGCGTGGGCAATGGCGTTCTCCTGCTCCCGGGCGATCATCGTCTTCAGGGTCTGCTTCTCTTCATCGTCCAGCCAGGTGGCCTGATCCGGCGTGTCGTTCAGGAAGAACCAGGTCACCGCGCCGAGCACCACCGACGGCAGCCCCTCCAGCAGGAACAGCCACTGCCAGCCCTTCAGGTTCCACAGGCCGTCCATCGCCAGAATATAGCCCGAGAGGATCGAGCCCAGCATCATGGTCACCGGCATGGCGATCATAAACAGCGCGTTGGCGCGGGCGCGGTGATAGGCGGGGAACCACCAGGTGAGATAGACCAGGATCCCCGGCAGGAAACCGGCTTCGGCAATGCCCACCAGCATGCGCAGGACGTAGAGCGTTTGCGGGCTGGTGGCGAACATGGTGCAGGTGGAGGCGATGCCCCACACCACCATGATCCCGGCGATCCAGCGGCGGGCGCCGATCTTCGCCAGCATGATGTTGCTGGGGATCCCGCACAGTACGTAGGTAACGTAAAACAGGGTTGCGGCCAGGCCAAACATGGTGGAGGTGAGGCCCAGATCTTTGCCCATCGTCAGCCCGGCGAAGCCGATGTTGATGCGGTCGAGAAACGAAAAGACAAACAGGATAAAGAGAAACACGATCAAGCGACGAAACAGCTTGTTGATCACGCGATGTTCAACGGCTTTAGTGTCTTGAGTTTGTAGGGTCGTCATGGTGCGCTCCAGATCTTACGTTTAGTAGACGGATTTATTGTTATTAACTGACGTAACCGGGGTATCGATAAAGCGTGCTGCCAGGGCTTCGGCGCCGCGGGCGAGCAGGGTGGTGTCCACGCCGACGGCGACAAACAGCGCCCCGAGTTCAAGGTAGCGACGGGCCAGCTGTTCGTTGGCCATCAGAATGCCGGGCGCTTTGCCCGCAGCACGGATCTGCGCGATGGCCTGTTCAATGGCGGCCTGCACCTCCGGGTGCTGCGGATTACCGGCAAAGCCCATGTCGGCGCTGAGATCCGCCGGGCCGATAAAGACCCCGTCCACCCCTTCGACATCCAGGATCTGCGGCAGATTTTTTAGCGCCTCGCGGGTTTCAATTTGCACCAGCACGCACATGGCGTCGTTGGCCTGCTGCAGGTAATCCGGGACGCGGTTCCAGCGCGAGGCGCGGGCCAGGGCGCTGCCGACGCCGCGAATGCCCGCAGGTGGATAACGGGTCGAGCGCACCGCCAGCCGCGCTTCGTCGGCGTTTTGCACCATCGGCAGCAGCAGGGTTTGCGCCCCGACGTCCAGCAATTGTTTGATCTGCACCGGATCGTTCCACGACGGGCGCACCACCGGCTGGCTGGGGTAGGGAGCGATGGCCTGCAGCTGGGTCAGAACGGTCTGCACGCTGTTGGGGGCGTGCTCGCCGTCGATCAGCAGCCAGTCGAAACCGGCTCCGGCCAGCAGTTCGGCGCTGTAGCTGCTGGTGAGCCCCAGCCATAAGCCGATCTGCGGTTTGCCCGCTTTCAGCGCGTTTTTGAAGGCGTTTTCCATGGTCGTCTCCTTAGACAAAGCGGCAGCTGATGGAGCCCATGTTGCCGTAATCGACATGGAAGGTGTCGCCCTTGCTCGCCGCCACCGGACGGGTAAAGGAGCCGCCGAGGATGATCTGGCCGGGTTCCAGCTGCACGTCGTAGGGTGCCAGCTTGTTCGCCAGCCACGCCACGCCGTTCGCCGGGTGGTTCAGCACGCCTGCGGCGACGCCGGTCTCCTCGATCACGCCGTTGCGGTAGAGCAGGGCGGAGATCCAGCGCAGATCCAGCTCGTCAGGGCGGATCGGGCGACCGCCGAGGATCACTCCGGCGTTGGCGGCGTTATCGGAGATGGTGTCGAACACCTTGCGCGGGCGCTGGGTTTCCGGGTCGATGTTGTGGCAGCGGGCGTCGATCAGCTCCAGCGCCGGGATCACGTAATCCGTGGCGTTGTAGACGTCGAACATCGTGCAGTTCGGGCCGCGCAGGGGTTTGGCCAGCACGAAGGCCAGCTCCACTTCAATGCGCGGGACGATAAAGCGGTCGGTGGGGATATCGCTGCCGTCGTGGAAAAACATGTCGTCGAGCAGGGCGCCGTAGTCAGGCTCGCTGATCTGCGAGCTGGCCTGCATCGCTTTCGAGGTCAGGCCGATTTTGTGGCCCTTGAGCACGCGGCCTTCGGCGATCTTCAGGCTCACCCATTCGCGCTGGACGGCGTAGGCGTCCTCGATGGTGATGGACGGGTAGTCCAGCGAGATCGCACGGATCTGCTCCCGGGTCTGTTCCGCCTGATGCAGGCGATGGGCAATCAGGGTATGGGTGTGTTTATCGAGCATGGCGGTATCCTGTGACGGTATTATCCCCTCTCCCCTGTGGGGAGAGGGTCAGGGTGAGGGGCAAGCAGACGGCTACTTAAACAAGGCGTGCACGTTGTTCTGCTTGAAGTTCAGCGTCGGGTGCAGCTCTTCGATTTCAAACGACAGCGCCAGATAGCGCGCTGCCATCAACGCGGCGAAATGGTCTTTAATCAACGTAAACAGCATCTCGCCCACCTGCTGACGGCTCTCCAGGCTGCGGCCGGTGCCGATTTTCAGCGTCATATGCACAAACGCGTAGTCGTGCTTGCCGTCGGCCATCTGCCAGGTATCCACCCAGTGCGCACGGCTACGGATGCCGCCGAGGGGGAAGATCCCGGTGGCGGCCAGCGCCTCGTTAACCTGAGCAAACAGGCCCGGCAGGTCCGCCTGGTGGCGGATGTTCTCGGTACATTCGACAATAAAGTGCGGCATGGGGCGTCCTTATGCGGGCAGAGGGAAAACGGCGTTAACCTGGCCGGTGCCGGAGCTCGGGAACAGCTCGGTGAGAAACTCCACCTTGCCGTCGTAGTTGTCCCAGCCGAGCATGCCCAGCAGCATCACCGTGTCGTGCATGTTGCCCTCGCCGTAGCAGTAGTCGGCGTACTCCGGCAGCATGCTGCAAAACTCTTTGAACTGGCCTTCGCGCCACAGCTTCACCACGCGCTCGTCCATCTGCCGGTCGAACTCGCGGGTGTAGCTGTTCATCCCCTCTTCGGCGCGCTGGTCGTCAATGAAGCGGTGCGACAGCGAGCCGCTGGCGAGCACCGCCACGGTGCCGTCATATTTTTCGATGGCGCTGATGATGGCCTCCCCCAGCCTGCGGCTGTCGGCAAAGTCATGCACGGTGCAGAAGGCGGAGATCGACACCACTTTGAAGTGCTTATCCGCGTTCATGTAGCGCATCGGCACCAGGGTGCCGTACTCCAGCTTCAGGCTCGGGATGTTATGCGCTTTGGCGCGCACGCCCTTTGCCACCGCTTCGTCGGCGATCAGCTGGCCCAGCGCCGGGTTGCCGTCGTAGTCGTAGGTCATGTCGCGGATAAAGTGCGGCAGCTCGTTGCTGGTGTAGACGCCTTTAAAATGATCCGCACAGTTGATGTGATAGGCGCTGTTCACCAGCCAGTGGGTGTCGAACACGATGATGGTATCAACACCCATCTCGCGACAGCGCCTGCCGATCTCTTTATGTCCGTCGATGGCCCCCTGACGGCAGCCAAAGTTTTTGCCCGGGATCTCAGAGAGATACATCGACGGAACGTGCGTGATTTTTGCTGCTAACGCTAACTTGCCCATTTCATACCCCCCATTTTGGGATCGGATGGTCGCCCATCGAGATACAGACGTTTTTCATCTCGGCGAACACCTCAAAGCTGTACTCACCGCCTTCGCGGCCGGTACCGGAGGCCTTCACGCCGCCAAACGGCTGGCGCAGATCGCGCACGTTCTGGGTGTTCACAAACACCATGCCCGCTTCGATGTTGCGCGCCAGGCGCAGCACTTTGCTGATGTCCTGGGTCCAGATGTACGACGCCAGGCCGTACTCCACGTCGTTAGCCAGACGCAGCCCTTCGGCTTCATCCTTAAACGGCAGCAGGCAGGCCACCGGTCCGAAGATCTCTTCCTGGGCCACGCGCATGCGGTTGTCGACATCCGCCAGCACCGTCGGGCGCAGGAAGTGGCCGTTTTTCAGGTGCGCAGGCAGATCGGATGGTTTATCCGGGCCGCCCGCCAGCAGGGTGGCGCCCTCTTCAATGCCAAGACGGATATAGCCGGAGACTTTCTCCCAGTGCTGTTGGCTGATAAGCGCCCCAACCTGGGTGTTCGGATCGGTTGGATCGCCCACCCGCAGGCGGTTGGCGCGTTCGGCAAAGCGCTTGACGAATTCCGGGTAGATGCTCTGCTGAATAAAGATGCGCGAGCCTGCGGTGCAGCGTTCGCCGTTGATGGAGAAGATGGTGAACAGGGCGGCGTCCAGGGCGCGTTCGATGTCGGCATCTTCAAACACCAGCACCGGCGATTTACCGCCCAGCTCCATCGAGTATTTTTTCAGTCCGGCGCTCTGCATGATGCGCCGTCCGGTGGCGGTGCCGCCGGTGAACGACACGGCGCGCACGTCATGATGGCGCACCAGCGCGTCGCCCGCCGTCGCGCCATAGCCCTGCACCACGTTCAGCACGCCCGCCGGAATACCGGCTTCCAGCGCCAGCTCCCCCAGACGGTCGGCGGTCAGCGGCGAGAGTTCCGACATCTTCAGTACCGCGGTGTTCCCTAATGCCAGGCAGGGGGCAACCTTCCAGGTGGCGGTCATAAAGGGCACGTTCCACGGCGAGACCAGGGCGCAAACCCCCACCGGCTGCACCAGGGTGTAGTTCAGCATCTTGTCGTCGACCGGGTAGGTCTTGCCGTTCATCTGCTGGCACACTTCAGCGAAGAACTCGAAGTTGTGCGAGGCGCGCGGGATCAGCACGTTTTTGGTCTGGTGGATCGGCAGGCCGGTGTCGGCGGTCTCCATGGCGGCGATCTCCGGCACGTTCTGGTCGATCAGATCGCCCAGACGGCGCATCAGGCGCGCGCGCTCCTTCATCGGCAGATTGGCCCATTTCGGGAACGCCGCTTTCGCCGCCTCTACCGCCTGGTTTATCTCGGCTTCGCCGCCGGAGGCCACTTCCGCCAGCACCTCGCCGGTGGCCGGGTTGGTGGTGTGGAAATAGTCGTTACCCGCTACGTTTTTACCGTTGATCCAGTGGTTAATCTTTTTCATTACCGTGTCTCCTCGCTGACAATCCGGTTGACCAGACGGCCAACGCCTTCCACTTCCACCACCACTTCATCTCCCGGGCGCACGTCGGCCAGCCCTTTCGGCGTGCCGGTGGCGATCATGTCCCCCGGCTGCAGGGTCATAAATTCACTCAGGTACGCGATCAGGAACGGGACGCTGAAGATCAGATCCCGGGTGCTGCCCTGCTGGCGCAGTTCGCCGTTGACCCAGGTGCGCAGGGTGAGGTTGTGCGGATCGGCAATCGCCGATTTATCCACGATATCCGGGCCGATGGGCGTCAGGCCGTCGCGGCTTTTTACCCGCAGGTTGGGGCGGTAGTAATTCTCCAGATAGTCGCGGATCGCATAGTCGTTACAGACCGTGTAGCCCGCCACATAGTCCATGGCGTCGGCCTCAGAGACGTCGCGGGCGGTTTTGCCGATCACCACCACCAGCTCGGCTTCATAGTGCATGTACTCGACGTTGTCCGGGCGCACCGAGGTCTGGTTATGTTCGTTAAAGGTGTTTGGCGCTTTGATAAACACCAGCGGCTCGGTGGGCGGCTTAAAGTCCAGCTCGCTGGCGTGATCGGCGTAGTTCAGCCCCAGGGCAAACAGGGTGCCGCTGGTGGAGAGCGGCCAGGCAAAGGTGCGGTTTTCCGGCAGCTCGCGGGCGTTGATCACGCTGTTTTCCAGGGTCGGCAGGCCTGCGGCCAGCACGCGTACGCTGTCGCCCGGGTGCAGGGCCACGCGGGACTGCGGGGTGCCCAGCAGAATGGCGTCGCCGGGGTTCAGGGTGGCGAAGGCGCTCAGCTCGCTCAGCAGGGTGGCGGCGTTGCGCTGCAGATCGGCGGTGTTCCAGCGATCCACTTCCCGGCCGTTGATCTCGGTAGTGATGGTCAGGTTATCGACGCTGTTTATCGTCGCCATCTCGCCTACGGGGCAAAAACCGTCCCGGCATTTGGCTTTGATCGCCGGGCGGTAGAAGCTCTCTTCCGGCAGGCTCACTTCGTTTGCGAGGGCGTAACCGGCGATGTATTCCGCCGCCTCTTCCGGGCGGATTTTTGTCGCGGTTTTGCCCACAATCAGCGCCACCGTGGCGCCGCTCAGCACCTGTTCCCCTTCCGGATGCGGGATGGCATCGCCGGAGCGGATCAGAGTGTTGCGCGGTTTGATAAACCAGACGGCGGTTTTCGGCAGCGTGTTGTAAGGGGGCTGGTTAAATGCGTCGCGCCAGGCGTCGAGCTGGCTGCGGTGATTGAGTGCCACCGCGAAAACAGTACCTTTCATTCCTTTCTCCTCTGGCCCGCGAATCGGGTTTTGAGTTCATTAATATGTTAATGAATAGGTTTTATCCCTCCGGTGTGCGTTTGGCAAACAGAAGTAAATAATTTGTGATAGCGATAACAATAAATTTACATTCTTATGTTATTAATGTTATATATCAGTAAGTTAAAGTTTTAATGTGATATCTGTTAGACTTTTCAGTCGCGCCGCTGGCGTGCAGATGCAGCGTTATGCATTGATTGTTTCGTTATTAATGATGTTGAGGTGGGAGCGCCATGCACGATTCGTTAACTATCGCACTACTCCAGGCGCGGGAAACCGCGATGACCTTTTTTCGCCCGATTATCAAACAGCAGAATCTGACGGAGCAGCAGTGGCGGATCGTGCGCGTGCTGGCGGAACATCCGTCGATGGATTTTCACGACCTGGCGTTTCGCACCTGCATTCTGCGCCCGAGCCTGACCGGCATTCTCACGCGGATGGAGCGCGACGGGCTGGTGCTGCGCTTAAAGCCGCTCAACGACCAGCGCAAGCTGTACGTGTCGCTCACCAGAGAGGGTAACGCCCTGTATGAACGCGCCCAGGCGCAGGTGGAAGAGGCCTATCAGCGGATTGAGGCGCAATACACGCCGGAGAAAATGCAGCAGCTTACGGCGCTGCTGCAGGAGTTTATTGCTCTGGGTGACGGAACGGGGATGCCAGAAGAAGAGGAGTAGATCGCTGCGGTCATCAACACAATTTCCGTAAAGTTTTCCTGTTTCAGGCCGAAAATTCTGTACCAGTCTGGTGGGAAAGAGAAATCATGTTAAAACGTATCAAAATTGTTACCAGCTTATTGCTGGTCTTAGTTATTTTTGGCCTTTTACAGCTCACATCCGGTGGTCTTTTCTTTAATGCCCTGAAGCATGACAAAGAAAACTTCACCGTCCTGCAAACCATTCGTCAGCAACAGTCCACGCTTAACGGCAGCTGGGTAGCGTTGCTGCAAACCCGTAACACCCTGAACCGCGCGGGTATCCGCTACATGATGGATCAGAACAACATCGGTAGCGGCGCGACCGTAAACGATCTGATGCAGATTGCGGCGGCTTCCCTGAAGCAGGCGGAAAAGAACTGGGCGGATTACGAAGCTCTGCCGCGCGACCCGCGCCAGAGTGAAGGCGCCGCGCTGGAAATCAAACGCAACTACGATATCTATCACGGTGCGCTGGCCGAACTGATCCAGCTCCTGGGTGCGGGCAAGATCAACGAGTTCTTCGATCAGCCGACCCAGAGCTACCAGGACGGCTTTGAGAAGCAGTACGTGAACTATCTGCAGCAGAACGATCATCTGTATCAGACCGCCGTGGATGACAGCAACAGCTCCTACAGCCAGGCTATCTGGATCCTGTTAAGCGTGCTGATCCTGGTGCTGGTGGTGATCGTCGGCGTCTGGCTGGGTATCCGTCACTCGCTGATCTCTCCGCTGAACCGCCTGACCGACAGCATTCGCCACATCGCCAGCGGCGACCTGGTGAAACGCATCGAAGTTGACGGCTCTAACGAGATGGGCCAGCTGGCCGATACGCTGCGTCATATGCAGGCTGAACTGATGCGTACCGTGGGCGACGTGCGTAATGGCGCGAACGCCATCTACAGCGGCGCAAGCGAAATCTCCATGGGTAACAACGATCTCTCCTCCCGTACCGAGCAGCAGGCGGCCTCGCTGGAAGAGACCGCAGCGAGCATGGAAGAGCTGACCGCCACCGTGAAGCAGAACGCCGAAAACGCCCGTCAGGCGAGCCATCTGGCGCTGAGCGCGTCCGAGACCGCGCAGAAGGGCGGTAAAGTGGTGGATAACGTGGTGCAAACCATGCGTGACATCGCCGGCAGTTCGCAAAAGATTGCCGACATCATCAGCGTGATCGACGGTATTGCCTTCCAGACCAACATCCTGGCACTGAACGCGGCGGTAGAAGCGGCGCGTGCCGGTGAGCAGGGTCGTGGTTTTGCGGTGGTGGCGGGTGAAGTGCGTAACCTGGCCCAGCGCAGCGCCCAGGCGGCACGCGAAATTAAGAGCCTGATCGAAGACTCTGTAGGTCGCGTTGAGCTGGGTTCCACGCTGGTAGAAAGCGCCGGTGAGACCATGGGTGAAATCGTCAGCGCGGTGACCCGCGTGACCGACATCATGGGCGAGATCGCCTCTGCCTCTGACGAGCAGAGCCGCGGTATCGACCAGGTGGGTCTGGCGGTTGCCGAGATGGATCGCGTCACGCAGCAGAACGCCTCGCTGGTGCAGGAATCTGCAGCGGCAGCGGCGGCACTGGAAGAGCAGGCGAGCCGCCTGACTCAGGCGGTGGCGGTGTTCCGTATTCAGCAAGAGCAGCAGAAAGCCCGTGCCAACGCAGCGGTGAAAACCGTGGTGTCGCCGGTCACGACGCGTAAAGCGGCCGTTACCGACAGCGGTGATAACTGGGAAACCTTCTGATGTAAAAAGCGCCCTGTTCAGGCAGGGCGCGCGTATTTTTGCCGGGTGGCGCTTCGCTTACCCGGCCTACAAAACCACGCCATCATCCCTGTAGGCCCGCGCAAGCGAAGCGCCGCCGGGCAATCCCGAATCCGCACCCGTAGGCCCGCGCAAGCGAAGCGCCGCCGGGCGATGCTCATTACCCTTCGGCGTTAACCACTTTGATCTCCACCATCCCAATCCCCAGCTGGCGCGGAGAGTGGCCGAGAATATTCCCTTCGTTGGTGGACTCCGGTGCAGGCGGCACAATCACCAGCGTGCTGCTGCGCGACGGGTTGTCGAAATGCAGCGTGGTGGTGGTGACGTCATGACCCAGCGTCAGGGTCTGTTCTTTATCGCCAATGCGCACCGGGATCGGCTTGTTGACGTTCGGCCCCCAGGCTTTGGCGGTGATCACCAGATCGAATTTCGCCGGCAGCGGCTGGTTGTATTCGATCTTCACCTCATTGCCCAACTGGGCGTTGGACCAGCGGCCCCAGGTTTCCGGACGTGAAATCCCGCTGAACTGCTTCACCTCTTCTGGCGCGCCGGCCACGTTAAAGACAAAACTGTCGGCCTTGTAGCGGATGTCGTTGTCGGACACTTTCAACAACTCGACGTTACGCTGATAGCGATCGGTGCTGATCACCGTATCCTTAAACGCCGTCTTGCCTTTCCACTGCGCTTTATCGACGTGCTGCACGGTCTGCTCGCCGCCCAGCTGGCCCTGAGAAACGCACCAGTCGGTGGAAAGCGCCAGCGGCTGCGACCACAGCTGGCCCATCTTGTAGCAGCGATCGACCCAGACGAAGTTGTCCCGCGGGGCAAAGTCCGCCAGCTGATAGCGCAGCGGAGCGGAGTACTCGCTTTCCGGCAGCGGTTCGACCCGCTTATCGGAGACGCGCAGCAGCAGCGGCAGACGGAAATGGCTGCCGGAGAAGGCCATCATGTTTTTCTGGCTGTCGATGGTGAAGTCTTTCAGCTCTTTCGGGAAGTTCCACAGACGGATCACGTCCGGTTTCCACGCCAGCACCTTTTCCTTCATGTTAAGGAACACTTCGGAGAGCGACTGCCCGGAGAGGCTGCTGCGCCCGAGGCCGATAAAGTTATCCCCGCCGAGGATATCCAGCACCGTGGCGCCGTTATCCATGGTGTTGCGCTTCACCGCCATCACCTCCTGCTGGGGCTTATCGCCACGCAGAATAAAGAACAGGTTGCTGCGGTCGAGCTTGTTCAGCGCATCCCAGGCGGTGTTTTTCATCGCCAGATGGTCGGAAGAGACCACAATCACCGTGTTTTTAAAGTATGGCGAGGCTTTGATTTTTTCGATCAGCGCCGCGATGTGCTCCTGGCTGCAGCCCACCGCGCTGAACGACTGGTTCGGTTTGCCGTCAATCGCGTAGCGCTTGCGCTGACAGGTGCGGGAGATAAAACCGTCCGGGTGGTGGGTATCCACCGTCAGGGCAAACAGCGAGAAACGCTTGCCGGACTTCGACAGCTCCTCGAATTTTTTCCAGGTTTCATCCAGCACCGTATCGTCGTAGAAGCCCCAGTCGTTGCGGTACTTAGGGTCTGCCACGGTGGTTTTCAGCTCTTCTGCGCCATACAGATGGTCAAAGCCGTGGGACTGCAGGAACACGTCTTTCCCGGCGAAACGCAGGTTGGCGCCCTGCATGAAATAGTTCTGATAACCGGAGTTTTTCAGGATATCGCCGAGGCAGATATTCTGCGGGAAGAAGCTGGACACCGACGCGGAGGCGTTGCCTTCAAACGGGGCGAACAGCGGAATACCGCACTGGGAGGCGACCATCCCGGCGATGGTGTAGTCGGTGCCGGGCAGCTGCGCGGTATGGCTGAAATCGATCCCTTCGTTCTTGATAGCACCCAGCTCCGGGGCGAGATCCGGGAAGGCGTCATTATCAAAATAGGTCCGCTCCAGGCTTTCGCCGTAGATATAGACCAGATTGAGCTTCGGATTGGGAATGGTTTTACCCGGCTCTTTGTAATACGCGGCAAAGTCGGGATCGCCATCGCGGGATTGCGATTTCACCAGCTCAGTGATCTGGTGAAACGCCGGGCTGGCGTCCACCGAGGCGAGGGCCAGCACCAGCGCCAGAAGGCTGTAGCCGAGGTGATGCGGATGATGGCGACGACGGCGCAGGATCCAGCCCAGCAGGCCGAATACCGTCACCAGCGCAACCACGATGCCAACACCAGGAAGTATGTACTTACTAACCCCAGCGCCGGTCAGGCTGTTGGTCAGGGTGTAGAGAACGGCATCGTTAATGCCATCACCGGTAAAGTAATCACTGGCGTAGAGGGTAATGTTTAAAACGACAAAAAGCCCCAGCACCATAAGGGTGACGGCAAACCACCAGGTGTTACGACCCGCTTTGCGGGAATAGATAACGACCGAGGCGATAAACAGGGCAACAGAAATAAACTCTGACAACAGCTTATCCTCAACAAAGGCATCCGCAGATCAGCGGATTAACTGTTTAATTTTTGGGTGATCCAATGTAATGGCGATGCCATCAAGCTGCAATTGTAGTGTCACGTAATTGTGCTGTTGTTAGGATTTGGTTTAGAAAATCGAATGTTTGACCGGCGTCGCTTTCTGCGGGGGATGGGGGTAAACGCCGCGGCAAGGGACGCGGCGTTTCGGGGATCAGGAGATAAAGCTCATGCCCTGTTTCAGGACAAAATCACAGGCCTGGGCTTTGACCTTTTTCGCCAGCGGTGAGTTGCCGATGGTTTCCAGATTCAGCTGCTCGCCGTTATTGGCATTCAGCAGACCCTGGATGCCCTCCAGATAGTTGGTGTCCTGCTGCTGCTCTTGCGGGGTATCGATACCCAGTTTACCCAGCACCTGGTTTTTAATATTGGTGGCATCGGTCATCGAGGCCAGCTTCTCTTTGGCGCAGTACTCGAGGATCCCGGCGGCGTTATTCATGTTGCTGGCGGAGAGCGACTCGGTGCCGCTGCTCAGCAGCCCGGTCAATGCGGAAGCGGAGAGGCCGCCGCTCTGGGAAGAGGTGCTGCCCGCGCTAAGCTGGCTGGCGGCGCTGTTAAGCGTGTCCTGCCAGGAGGAGGCTGCCTGTGCTGCACCCGTCATCAGAAGGGCGCTGACTGCGGCGCTGAGAAGAAAATGTGTTTTCATAAAGCATGCTCTGTCGATTGCCCGTCGGGCGGAATGGCAGCCAGTATAAACCTCATGCTTGTGCGCTTCGCGGTAAACAATCCTAATACTCTTTACCGGTAACGCGGCTGCGATAGCTTTCCCAGTCAAAAATCACATACAGGCTGTTGCCGAGCTTCATGCGATCCATCACCCGCTCGCCCAGCAGACGCGTCATTTCATCAACGTTATGGTTGGTGAGCATGCCGGTCGGGCGCTTGGAAGAGGAGCGGCGATCGACGATCTGGTTGATGATCACTTTTTCATAGCGCGATTCGGTCTGCACGCCGATCTCGTCAATCACCAGCAGGTCGACGTTGCTGAGATCGTTAAGCAGCTGCTCCTCGCTGGTCTCCCGGTTGCTGAAGGTATCCTTCATGGCTGACATGATGTCGGCCACGGTGATAATCAGCACCGATTTGCCGCGCAGCAGCAGCTCGTTGCAGATGGCCGCCGCGAGATGGTTTTTGCCGGTGCCTGGCTTGCCGCTGAAGATAAAGCTGGCGATGTTGCCGTCGAACTCTTCAACGTACTGGCGCGCCTGCTGCAGGGCTTTCAGCTGCCCCTGACTCTCCACTTTGTAGTTATCGAAGGAGCAGTTCTGATGCAGGGGACGAATGCCGGAGCGGTTAAAGGTGCGCTGCATTTTCATGGCGCGGTTTTCCCGTGCCAGCGCCGCCGCGCGGATTTCTCCCTGCTCTTTTTGCCACGCCAGTAGCTCTTCGCCGGTGGTAAAGGCCGGTTTGACGTTGGCCGGCATCATCTTTTGCAGACGTTTCATCAGTTCGCCGAACTCTTTCATTTGGCACCTCGGAATCCGTGGGGGATCTGTTTATCCGGTTCTGAAAAGGTATTCACATCGCGTTTGGCCTGACCGCCGTTGCTGGCCCGGTTGATCTGCACGCTGCGCGCCAGCTTTTGCTGCCACTGGATATGATGAAACACTTTCCCTTCCGCCTGCCAGTAGGCGGTGAAGGCGGCCAGCTCTTCCGGGGCAACAGGCTGGGTGAGGGCGATGCCCCACAGCGCCGCCTGGCGTTGAAAGTCGGGGTCGGGCTGCCAGCCGTTATACATGGCGAATTTCCCCATCGGCACCGCAACCGGCGCGCTGGTGGGTTCGTCGAAGAATTGGGTATCCAGAGTGACATCGCTGGTCGGGCGCGACAGGCGCGCTTCCGTTTCCAGCAGCTCGGCCAGACGCTGCGGCGTGATCGCATAAAACGCCGGTGCGTTATCGGCAAATACGGCGACGGTACCGCCTTGCGCATTCGCCAGCACGCCGCGGGGATCGTGCATAAAGGCATCAATGCCAGTGACGCTGGTGGTCAGGATTCTGGAGGACATAGCACTTCTCTACTGAATTACTGCGGACGAGATATGGGCTTATGGTAGCACAGAGAGGAGGGGGCAGGCAGGGGTCTGAGACCCGCTCCCTGACCCCCTGAAAAGTCAGGAGATAATATTCAGCGTCACATCAATATTGTTGCGGGTGGCGTTAGAATACGGGCAGACAATGTGTGCCGCATCGACCAGTTTTTTCGCCTCGGCGGCGTCCATCCCCGGCAGGTGAATATTCAGTTTTGCTTCGATGCCAAACCCGGTTGGCAGCGGCCCAATTCCCACTTCGCCTTCAATAAAGGCATCCTGCGGCATGGTGATTTTGTCGCGCCCGGCCACGAACTTCATCGCGCCGAGAAAACAGGCTGAATAGCCCGCCGCAAACAGCTGTTCCGGGTTGGTGACTTCACCGCCCGCGCCGCCCATCTCTTTGGGCACGCCCAGCTTCACATCGAGTACGCCATCGGACGAGGTGGCGCGGCCATCACGGCCGCCGGTGGCTTTGGCTTTGGCGGTATAGACAACTTTTTCTAAAGACATGGCTGGTTCCTTATCTCAGGGTTGAGTGAGCTAAGGACAGGTATAACGCAAGGCAACCTGAACCGCCATTTTTCGGTAGTGTTGCCGCTGGGCCTGTTCATCGGCCCCGTCTTCAAACAGCAGGGTGAAGGTGTAGCTGTTAGCCACATAGTGAAAGCTGAAGCTGCTGATCAGGCGGTGCAGATCCCGGGCGTTCACCGTCTCATTAAACAGCTGCTTCTCTTTGCCGCGGTTCAGGATGATTTCCAGCAGATCCAGGGCGCTGCGGTTGACCTGGCGCAATAAGGCTGACTGCTGCATAAACCGGCCGCGCTGCATGTTCTCCATGCAGATGATACGAATGTAGTCGGGATGATCGGCGTGATAGTCAAAGGTGGTTTCCACCAGCTGCACCAGCGCTTCTACCGGCGGCATCGCCTCCAGGCTGAGCTGCTTTTCACTGGCGCGGATCTGGGTGTAGACATACTCCAGTACCAGCAGGTAGAGGTTCTCTTTGGTCTTAAAGTGATACACCACCATTCGCTTGGTGGTGCCCGCTTTCTCGGCAATCTGCTCCATGCGCGCGCCGTTAAGCCCGTACTCGGCAAACAGCGAGAGGGCGCTGAGGAAGATTTTATCTTTCAGGCGGGATCCGTCGCTGTTTTCTGCGTTTTCGCTGCCAGGGTTAGCCACATCCGCTCCTTACTTAGCCATATGAGAACAGAGGATTATCGCCACGGCTGCGGGAGAACACAACTCTCAGACCCGGGGACGCTTGCGGTAGAGCCAGAGTCCGGGTATCGACAGCCCGATTGAGAGGGCGCCGACAATCGACGAGGCCTTCAGGAAATTGGTCAGCAGCATGATCATCTGCGCTTCGCTGTAGCCAAAATGGCTAATCTTCACCGCCGAAATCATCGCGGTATAGGCTGAGATCCCCGGAAACATCGGGATCACCGCGGCGACGGTGAAGACTTTCGGGTGCGCCAGATACCAGCGCGACCACTGGATCCCGATGCTGCCGACCAGCATTGAGGCCATAAAGGTCGACCATTCGATATTCATTCCAGCGGTCATCATCGCCATGCGCGAGCCGTGGCCGATAGCCCCCAGCAGCGCGCACCACGGCAGGGCTCGACGGGGAACGTTAAACACCATGGCAAACCCCACCGCCGGAATGGCCGCCAGGATCATGTCCTGGGCCAGCGCCCAGAGAAAATCGATTACGCCCATCCGCGAAGCCCCCATAAGGTCATGGCCATCACCACCCCGATACAGGTGGCGAGGGTCAGTAAGCTGGCAATCGCCCAGCGCGCCAGGCCGGTATTAATGTGCCCTTTAAACATATCCGCCACGGCATTGATCAGCGGAAAGCCCGGCACCAGCAGCAGCACGCTGGCGGCCATGGCGATGGTGGGTGTCGTGGCGAAACCCGGCAGTCGCAGCAGTAGCCCGGAGACGGTGGTGGCGACGAACGCGGTGATGCAGAAGTTAATTTGCGGGTGCAGATGCCGGCCCGTCAGCACCTGTCGCACGTACATGGCGAGGGTGCTGGCGATAAAGGTGATCAGGGCGCCGTCCCAGCCGCCGTTATTGAGCTTGCAGAAACAGGCGCAGGAGAGGCCCACCATCAGCACCACCAGCCAGCGTGGATAGCGCAACGGCCTGATCTGGCTAAAGCGTTTTTCGACGCCCTGCATATCCAGCAGCTTGTGTTCCGCCATGATCACGATGTGTTGCACCTCGGTGACGACGTGCATGTTGATCCCGCGATCGTGGTTTTTTCGCGTTGAGGTCAGGCACTGGCCCCCTTTGATGGTGGTCAGCACAATGGCGTTGGAGGAGATGGAACTTTCTACGCTGTCCATGCCCAGCGCCAGCCCCAGGCGGGTGGAGAGCTCTTCGACCAGGGCGCTTTCGGCGCCGTGTTGTAATAAAAAAAGGCCGCACTGAATACACAGTCGCGTGGCGGCGCGTTGTGGGGATTGATCTGCCTGCATCTGTTGCCCTGAGGGAGAGTTGGTGTTGAATGGCCGGAATGTCTACTTTTAGCACACAACCCTGTGGCGCTTGCGCTGGGCCAGATCAAGGTTTAAGCAGATTGGTGCTGTCACCAGGCGTTATTTTCAGATGATTAATTATTAATTTCTATGTTTTTTATATTTTTATATTTATTAAATTTATATTTAGAGTATCTAATTTACTCTTTCTGAAAATATCACGGGGCAAGGGTTAACATTTAGTCATTATTTTGCGATATTAACGCCGTTTTGGCGGTGTATACATTTGTGATGCTGGTTCTTATCGCACTCTCATTTTGCTCAGCTAACGAAAAAGGAAAAACATTACATTTTTACGTCGCCATTTTAAATGATCAGGTATTTCAACTGGATGAAAGACACGGAATGGCCGTATGAATGGATTCGGAACACAAGTACCGACAATAGCTTGTAAAAGCGTAATAATAATTGGTAAATCACCCATAATGCAAACCGGTATCGGGAGCATTATGTCACGCTATTTCCCAGACTACGAACGTTCATACTGCCGCTCCCATGAAGAACTCACGCTTCTTCAACTGCGTCGCGCCATTGTGATCATCGTTGATATTTCAGGTGAACAGCATAATCCGCGTAATATTTGCAATCAGTATTACGCATTACAAAATCAGTATAGAGATATTCACTGGATATTTTTGGTTTCTCGCGCATTTTATCCTCTTGCCGTTGAACTTCTGATGCGACCAGAAAGTACGTTACTGTCTGACGCAGAACCTGTCGAAGGCCTGGTTAAGGCAGTTCGTTCCGGCAGTGAACATGCCGAACGTATTAGTCAGACGTTATTAAGACCCGATCCGGAAGAGTTTTATGACAATCAGGACGATGTCATGTTGACGTTCTCGGAGCGTAAAGTATTACGCTTGCTTGGGAAAGGATGGGGAATTAATCAAATCGCCGCATTGCTCAAAAAGAGTAATAAAACGGTAAGCGCGCAAAAAAATAGCGCAATGAGAAGACTCGCCTTAACGAGTAACGCCGAAATGTATGCGTGGATTAACAGCACCAAGGGAATGAAAGAGCTGAGTTTATTCTCTGCCTATGGAGAGCAAGACGAATGGAAAAGAGCGCTACAAAAAGACATATCGCTATCGTCGAAAAGTGCATGATGAGTGCTATGGGGCTGAAGCATCTTTTTGCCAGTCCGGCATTCAAAGGTTATGAAGTCCATCTGTTTAGTAATATTGCCAGTTTTCAGTCCTCACTTAATTTTGTTCCGTACGCGTCTTTGATTTATTCGCTCTCTGATGAGCGTGAAGAGCGGCGTAACTGTCTGGTATGTATTAAGGAAATTTCAGCCACTCACGGTGCTATCCAGCGAATTGTGCTGGCATCGGATGCGTCAGAAGCAAGCCTGATTAATCAGCTTTCGCCGTCACGTCTGCACGGGGTCCTTCTGAAATCCGCGCCGCTGGCCGACCTGCAGGAGCAACTGAGCAAATTATTGAGCGAGAACCGACGGGTAAATGACTGCCACAACAACCACTGGAATATTCACCGTGGGCGTTTGCTGAGCCCGACTGAACGCGCCATTTTGCAGTTCATGTCGTGCGGCTTTTCCATCCCGGAAATCGCCATCCGACTGGATCGCAACATTAAAACCATTCGTGCGCATAAGTTTAATGCCATGCTTAAGCTTGGTGTTCGTTCTGACGTGGGGTTACTGCACGCGGCAGATATCCTGACGCATTTCCCCGTACCGGATCACCGCGCGCCGCGCTTTATTGTTCCGCACTTTTCATAATCGGCATATAAGACTGCGCCAGAATAATGTCTGGCGCGGGTCTTACAGACAAACGTCCACCCATGTAGCCTGAGTGAGCTCCGCCATTCTTTCCGGAGAAATGCGCACCGCGCTGTGGATCGCCCCGGCGGCAGGCAGAACTTCCGCATACTCCCTGAGCGAAATATCACAGTAAACCGCCAGCGGCGTTTCCAGTCCAAACGGGCAGACGCCACCAACGGGATGTCCCGTTATTGTCACCACTTCATCGCTGCTAAGCATCCGGGCTTTTGCGCCAAACGTCTGCTTCAGCTTTTTGTTATCAAGGCGCGCATCGCCTTTGGCGACCACGAGGATCACCTCGTCTTTAATTTTCAGCGACAGCGTTTTCGCTATCTGTCCCGGCGCAACGTTGTGCGCTTCGGCCGCCAGCGCAACGGTGGCGGTACTCTGACCCAGCTCGATGACTTCAACATCCGGGGCGTGATCAGCAAAAAACTGGCGCACAGACTGCAAACTCATTGTTTCCTCCAGAAAAATACTCTGCGTAATCTGTCATAAGAAATTATGCTCTGTAAATATTTCCTAAGTCACCCACTTCTGATATCAGCGATTTCTGGATCCTCTTCACAATCACGGAAACCGGTTACAGTAACCGGTTGCAGACCATGATGCGGAGATTAATACTGATTACGTCATTTCCCCTGTATCCAATAATAAGAGTCGATTATGAAACCTATCCGTTTGAGCAGTACCGCTGGTATGCGAACCAGCAAGGTGGTGAAAGTGGTATATGGAACAACGTGCGGCGTAACAGCGCCCGAACCGATCGTCTGACAGGAGAGCCGTTATGTCTGCCAACCATGCTGCGTTTAACCTGATATTCCGCTTTGTCGAAAACTATGTCAGCCCCATTGCCGGACGCATCTCTTCCCAGCGTCACGTGATGGCGATCCGTGACGGCTTTATCTCCGCCATGCCGTTTATGATTGTCGGCTCGTTCTTATTGGTGTTTGCCTACCCGCCGTTTTCACCGGACACCACCCTGGGCTTCGCCCGCGCCTGGCTGGATATGGCAAAACAGTTCGAAGGCCAGATCCTCACCCCCTTCGATATGACGATGGGCGTGATGTCCCTCTATATTTGTGCCGCTATCGCTTACAACCTCGGCAAGCATTACGTTAAGTCGCATCAGCTCGATCCCTTCATGTGCGCCATGCTGTCGCTGATGGCCTTCCTGCTGATTGCCGCGCCAAAAACCAAAGGTGCGTTGCCGGTGGATAGCCTCGGCGGCACGGGGATCTTCACCGCCATTCTGGTGGCGATCTACTGTGTTGAGATGATGCGTTTTCTGAAGGCTCACAACATCGGTATTCGCCTGCCCGATCAGGTGCCGCCGATGATCAAAAACTCCTTCGACCTGCTGATCCCGGTGCTGGTGGTGGTGTTAACCCTCTATCCGCTGAGCCTGCTTATTCAGTCACAGTTTGGCATGCTGATCCCGCAGGCGATCATGGCCATCTTTAAACCGCTGGTGGCAGCGGCGGACTCGCTGCCGGCGATACTGCTGGCGGTGCTGATTGGGCACCTGCTGTGGTTTGCGGGCATTCACGGGGCGGCGATTGTCTCCGGGATGCTGCAGATGTTCTGGCTCACCAACCTGGGGATGAACCAGACCGCGCTGGCACAAAGCACGCCGCTGCCGCACATCTTTATGGAGGCGTTCTGGACCTTCTTCATTGTGATTGGTGGCTCCGGGGCTACGATGGGGCTGGTGTTCTGCTATCTGCGTAGTCGCTCCGCGCATCTGCGCTCCATTGGGCGTCTGAGCGTGGTACCGAGCATTTTCAACATCAACGAACCGGTGATCTTCGGGACGCCAATCGTGATGAACCCGGTGTTCTTTATCCCGTTCCTGCTGGCGCCAATGGTGAACGCGGTGCTGGCGTGGGCGGCGATGAAGCTGGATCTGATTGGCCGTGTGATTTCCGTTGTTCCCTGGACCGCGCCTGCGCCTGTAGGAGCCGCATGGGCGCTGGGCTGGGACTTCCGTGCGGCGATCCTCGTGGTGCTGCTCGCGGTGGTTTCCGCCATCATCTACTACCCGTTCTTTAAGGTGTATGAGAAACAGCTCCTGGCGCAGGAGGCCGAAGAGGCCCAGCGCACAGAAGAGGAAAGCCAGCAGGTGGCATAGGTAAACGCAAAACGGCGACCCAAGGTCGCCGTTTTTAGTGTTTGTTCCCTCTCCCTGTGGGAGAGGGCCAGGGTGAGGGCATCAGGCCGCACCTGTTTATTTAAGCGTGCAATCCCCGCACTGTTGAACATCCGGCAGGCGATAGCGCTGACAGCAGGTGCGGCGCACCAGCAGCCCGTCGCGTGGAACGACGGTGCGGTAAAGCGGGTTGTCACGGCCATCAGAAAGCTGGCGGGCAAAGAAAATTCCCTGACGCAGGGCGTCCACTTTCTCATCCCCCAGCAGGGTTTTCATTTCGGTCAGATACCAGTGAATTAAGTAGCCGGTATTGCTCCAGATAAGTTTGGCGTTGATCTCGCCCGTCTCTTCCAGCGCTTCCACAACCGGGATCAGCGCGCGGGTAATCAGCACGTCCATCCGCTGCTGCGCCGAAAGCGAGGTCGTCTGGCTGTCTTCGTGGACGTCGATCCAGAAGCAGGCGGCGCGCCCGGTCTCATGGAACTCAACGTGGAAGTGCTCAGGAGAAAGATCCAGCGCCACGTCCTGGGTAAGCAGGGCCAGCATCAATGGCGGCACCATCAGCCCGATATACCACTGCGCCCACAGCGACAGCAGCGGCTTGTTCTCGCGCGCCAGCGTAGGCTGATTACGGTAAATATGATCGGAGTAGGTCGCCAGCAACGACTGCAGCTCGGCAGGGCGTTGCCACTGCGCCAGCGTCAGAGCGTGATGCGGATGGGGTTCGTCCAGCTTGATGACGTCCAGCAGATAGGCACGCGTCCCGGCAATGGTCTCACGCACCGCGTCCGCAAGCCCTGAAGGCCTGGTCGGGAGGGGAGTTTGCCAGATGATATTCTCGACGGCTTGTGCAGAACGTATGGCCATAAGTTAGCTGGATAAAAATCTAAATGATAATGATTGCCAATCCTAACTATAGATAAAACCGTTCGCAAGGAATTTTACGCATTCAGACTTAACGCTGACAAATGAGAAAATCTATCATATGATATTGGTTATCATTATCGAGATGAGAGACGGATCATGTTGAGCAGGGCGTTAGGAAGTGGATGGGGAGTGATACTGCCGGGAATGGTGATTGCCGGGCTGGCGTGTACCGATCTGTCGCTGGCGGTCTGGAAAGTGATTATTGCGTCGGGATTGCTGATTTCATCTGCCATGATCTGGCATAAACAGCTGCGGCATTTCGTGCTGCTGCCATCATGTGTCGCGCTGATTGCGGGCATGTGGGTTCTGGTGATGAATCTGAACTAACGGGAGAAAGAGAGAATTTCTAAGGAGAGATAAGATAATTGGTGCGAGGGGGGGGACTCGAACCCCCACATCCTAAGGACACTAACACCTGAAGCTAGCGCGTCTACCAATTCCGCCACCTTCGCACAGTCATCTTATTTTGTTGATATCGCCTCGTTGGTGCGAGGGGGGGGACTCGAACCCCCACATCCGTAAGGACACTAACACCTGAAGCTAGCGCGTCTACCAATTCCGCCACCTTCGCCCAGTGCGAGCAATATCAATCATGGTTATTGGTGCGAGGGGGGGGACTCGAACCCCCACATCCTAAGGACACTAACACCTGAAGCTAGCGCGTCTACCAATTCCGCCACCTTCGCATACCATCGATACAAAAAAAGTATCGTAACCACGGAGGCGCATTCTAGATGTTTTCAGCTGTTCGTCAACAGATAATTGTGCCGGATGTTTTATTTGTTGCAAAAATGGCCTGATCGGGTGGATCAGGCCTGAGGGGGTTATTTCTTCGCCTGGCGGGTCATGATCGCGCGGTAGATCTTAAAGCGGCCGGTTTGCGCCAGCACTTCGTGGAAGCCAAAGACTTCGTCCAGCACTTTCGGGTACGGCAGGAAGGCGTTTGCCACGATACGCAGCTCACCGCCGCTGTTCAGATGGCGCACCGCGGTGCGGATCAGGGTCTGCGCCGCTTCGAGGGTGGTTTCTACCCCGTCATGGAACGGCGGGTTAGAGATAATCATATCGAAACGGCCGGTCACGTCGGACAGAACGTTGGAAGCAAACACGTCGCCTTCAATGCCGTTGGCCGCAAGGGTGGCGCGGCTGGCTTCGATGGCTGATGCGCCGACATCCGTCAGGGTTAAACGCACTTTCGGTGAGTGGCTGGCCAGCACGGCGGAGAGCACGCCTGCGCCACAGCCGACGTCCAGCACTTTGCCTTTGGTGTGCGGCGTGAAGGTGGAGAGCAGCAGCTGGCTGCCCACGTCCAGACCGTCGCGGCTGAAGACGCCCGGCAGGGTTTTGATGGTCAGGCCATCAAGCTGATATTCGCCCCAGTATTTTTCCGCGTCGAAGGTCGGTTTTTTGTCCAGACGGCCATGATAGAGGCCACAGCGACGGGCGCTGTCGATTTTGGTCAGGGTGGCGTACTCCGCCAGCATCTGCTCAGCGCTGCGCACGCCGCTGCGGTTTTCACCGACAACGAAGATATCGCAACCCACCGGCAGCAGGGAGAGCAGGTTCATCAGCTGGAACTGGGCTTCAGGTTTGTTCTTCGGCCAGTAGTAGATCAGCGTGTCGCAGTCGGCCACGTCGGCCTGTTCGGCCACCAGGCTGAAACGGACGCGCTCGCCCATCTGACGGCTCAGCACCTGCCAGTGGTGATACTGCTGGGTGTGCGCACGGCTGTCGGCACACTCGAAACGGGCAGGCAGGTCATCCTGCATATCTCCGGCAAACAGAATACGGCTTTGTTCGAAATCATCACTGTGGCGCAGCAAGACTTCACTTGCCGGGGTAAATGCAGACATGAATTGTTCCTCAATAAACTCAGGCGGGGATTATAGTAGGTAGATGGCGCAGATTCGACACATTTGGTATATTTGCGCGCCTGACAAACAGGAGTTTTGGCAATGGCATCCCGACGAGACAGGCAATTACAGCAACTGGGCATTACCCAGTGGGCGCTGCGCCGCCCGGCGGCATTGCAGGGTGAAATCGCCATCTCCCTTCCGGCGCATATTCGTCTGGTGATGGTGGCGAAGAGCCTGCCCGCGCTGAGCGAGCCGGTGGTGGCCGACGTGCTGCGCGCGCTGAGGCTGGGGGCCGACCAGGTGCTGCAGCTGACGCCCGATCGCGTCGCCATGCTGCCCGAGGGCAGCCGCTGCAACAGCTGGCAGCTTGGCGTACAGGAAGAGATTGCTCTGGAGGGCGCGAGCATGGCCACGCCAGCCCTGGACGAACTTAACGTAAACCCGGCGGCACGTCGCGCGCTGTGGCAACAAATCTGCGAACATGAACACAATTTCTTCCCTCAAGACGACTGATTTAGCGCAGGCTTTTGACATCGAAAAACGCGCCCACGCCTTTCCGTGGAGTGAAAAAACCTTTGCCAGCAACCAGGGTGAGCGTTACCTGAACTATCGGCTGGATGTCGATAATCAGCTGGCGGCATTTGCCATCACGCAGGTCGTTCTGGATGAAGCGACGCTGTTTAACATCGCTGTAGATCCTGCTTTCCAGCGCCGTGGGCTGGGCAGAGAACTGCTGGAACATTTAATTCGCGAGCTGGAAGCACGAGACGTGTTCACGCTGTGGCTGGAAGTACGGGCCTCGAACGTCGCCGCCATCGCACTCTATGAAAGCCTGGGCTTTAACGAGGCGACGATCCGCCGTAACTATTACCCCACCGCAGAAGGACGTGAAGACGCCATCATCATGGCTCTGCCGCTTGGATAACTAATAAAGGTTGTAACAATGAACTGGGACTGGATTTTCTTTGATGCTGACGAAACGCTGTTTACCTTTGACGCGTACGGCGGCTTACAGCGGATGTTTCTCGACTACAGCGTGACCTTTACCGCTGAAGACTTCCAGGATTACCAGACGGTGAATAAACCGCTGTGGGTGGACTACCAGAACGGCGCTATCACCGCGTTACAGCTTCAGCACCAGCGTTTCCAGGGGTGGTCGGATCGCCTTAACGTTCCGCCAGGCGATCTCAACAATGCCTTCCTGAATGCGATGGCCGAGATCTGCGCCCCGCTGCCGGGCGCCGCGTCGCTGCTCGCCTCCCTGAAGGGCAAGGCGAAGCTCGGGATCATCACCAACGGCTTTACCGCGCTCCAGCAGATCCGCCTTGAGCGGACCGGTTTTCGTGACTACTTTGATTTATTAGTGATTTCAGAACAGGTGGGCGTGGCAAAACCGGCCCCGCAAATCTTCGATTATGCGCTGGCTCAGGCCGGGAACCCTGACCGGTCAAAAGTGCTGATGGTTGGGGACACGGCGGAGTCCGATATCCTTGGCGGGATGAACGCCGGGCTGTCAACCTGCTGGCTGAACGCGCACAATCGCACCCTGCCTGAGGGAATCAAACCGACCTGGACCGTGACCTCCCTCGGCGAACTGGAGCAACTCCTGTGTAAACATTGATTGCCTGCCCCCCATTGATGGGTAAAATAGCCGCATTTTCGTATTCATGATGCGCGGCCTGCTGTCGCGCTTTTTAAAGAAGATTTAATTATGACGTTGTCTCCTTATCTGCAAGAGGTGGCGAAACGCCGTACTTTTGCCATTATCTCTCACCCGGATGCCGGTAAAACGACAATCACCGAGAAGGTGTTGCTGTTCGGACAGGCGATCCAGACCGCCGGTACGGTAAAAGGCCGTGGCTCCGCCCAGCATGCAAAATCGGACTGGATGGAGATGGAAAAGCAGCGTGGTATCTCTATTACCACCTCCGTGATGCAGTTCCCGTATCACGACTGCCTGGTGAACCTGCTGGACACCCCGGGTCACGAAGACTTCTCCGAAGATACCTACCGTACCCTGACGGCGGTGGACTGCTGCCTGATGGTTATCGATGCCGCAAAAGGCGTTGAGGATCGTACCCGTAAGCTGATGGAAGTCACCCGTCTGCGCGATACGCCGATCCTGACCTTCATGAACAAACTCGACCGCGACATTCGCGATCCGATGGAAGTGATGGATGAAGTGGAGCGCGAGCTGAAGATCGCTTGCGCGCCAATCACCTGGCCGATTGGCTGCGGCAAGCTCTTCAAGGGCGTTTACCACCTTTATAAAGACGAAACTTACCTGTATCAGACCGGTAAAGGTCACACCATTCAGGAAGTGCGTGTCGTGAAAGGGCTGGATAACCCGGATCTGGACGCGGCGGTAGGCGAAGAGCTGGCTGGCCAGCTGCGTGATGAGCTGGAGCTGGTCAAAGGCGCTTCCCACGAATTTGACCAGGAGCTGTTCCTGAGCGGCGAAATTACCCCGGTCTTCTTCGGTACCGCACTGGGTAACTTCGGCGTAGACCATATGCTTGACGGCCTGGTGGAGTGGGCGCCGCAGCCGATGCCGCGTAACACAGACACCCGTGAAGTGGTCGCCAGTGAAGAGAAGTTCACCGGCTTCGTCTTTAAGATTCAGGCCAACATGGACCCGAAACACCGCGACCGCGTGGCGTTTATGCGTGTGGTCTCCGGCAAATATGAAAAAGGCATGAAGCTGCGCCAGGTGCGCACCGGTAAAGACGTGGTGATCTCGGATGCGCTGACCTTTATGGCCGGCGACCGTTCCCACGTGGAAGAGGCGTACCCGGGCGACATCATCGGTCTGCATAACCACGGCACCATCCAGATTGGTGACACCTTTACCCAGGGCGAGATGATGAAGTTCACCGGTATTCCGAACTTCGCACCGGAACTGTTCCGCCGTATCCGCCTGAAGGATCCGCTGAAGCAGAAACAGCTGCTGAAAGGGCTGGTTCAGCTGTCGGAAGAGGGCGCGGTACAGGTGTTCCGTCCAATCGCCAATAACGACCTGATCGTGGGCGCCGTGGGTGTGCTGCAGTTTGACGTGGTGGTTGCCCGTCTGAAGAGCGAGTACAACGTTGAAGCGATTTACGAATCGGTGAACGTGGCGACCGCCCGCTGGGTAGAGTGTTCTGACGTGAAGAAATTCGAAGAGTTTAAGCGTAAGAACGAGATCCAGCTGGCGCTCGACGGCGGTGATAACCTCACCTATATCGCCCCGACCATGGTTAACCTGAACCTGGCGCACGATCGTTATCCGGATATTCAGTTCCGCAAAACCCGCGAGCACTAATCCCTTCCCGGAGCACGGCAGCCGCCGTGCTCTGCTTAAATCTCTTTAAATCCCTGCCTTATTAATCCCTTGCGGAATGTTCTTAATTCAACGGCTTTTGCTGCTTATTGCTCATTTTTTGCCCGATTCTGAAAGCGCGCCTGTGAGAGTGATCTATATTTAACTCAGTGTTTAACACCGGGCGCAGATGAAAGCTCCATTCAATGCGTGTTGATAAGGTTCTCATCTCGCCCGAGTGTTGATTGGTAGTAATAAAGACTACTTGCACGTAATGATTGACGCTCGAAGTCGGAGCAAAACACAGGAATACATCGATGAATACTAAAAAACTGAAGATTTCGAAAACTCTGCTGGCGGTAATGATGGGTAGCGCACTGGTATGCGGTTCTGCGATGGCGGAAACCACTGCAACCGACAAAGCGCAATCCACAGCCAATACCGCTGGTGAAAAAATCGATAACTCTATGAATAAAGTCGGTAACTTCATGGATGACAGCTCTATCACAGCAAAAGTAAAAGCTGCGCTGGTGGATGCTGATGACATTAAGAGCACCGATATTTCCGTAGAAACCGATAAAAACGTCGTTACGCTGAGTGGCTTTGTAGAAAGCCAGGCGCAGGCTGAAAAAGCCGTTAGCGTGGCGAAAGGTGTTGAAGGTGTGAAATCCGTCAGCGATAAACTGCATGTCCGTGATGGCAAAGAGCAATCTGCCAAGGGCTATGCTGGTGACGCAGCGACCACCAGTGAAATCAAAGCCAAACTGCTGGCTGATGACATCGTCCCATCACGTCATGTGAAAGTGGAAACCACTGACGGCGTGGTACAGCTGAGCGGTGAAGTAGAGTCAAAAGCACAGAGCGACCGTGCTGAAAGCATCGCCAAAGCTATTGATGGCGTGAAAAGCGTTAAAAACGATCTGAAAGTGAAATAAAAATCGATAATTCGTCCTTCTGGCTGAGGCCAGAAGGCGATATAAGAATTAAACATGTAGATATCGCCGTGAGCAAACCTGAGCGCTCACCATGCGGTCGACATTAACTATGGTAAAGGAGAGTCATATGTTTCGTTGGGGCATCATTTTTCTGGTTATCGCGTTAATTGCCGCCGCTCTGGGTTTTGGTGGTCTGGCGGGTACCGCGGCGGGTGCGGCGAAAATTGTCTTCGTCGTCGGTATTATCCTGTTCCTGGTAAGCCTGTTCACCGGACGCCGTCGTCCATAGCTCAGGTAACCGTTATGCTGAAGAAAAGGCCCATGTTAAGCATGGGCCTTTTTATTTGGTGGATATCGGGTTTGGGAAAACCGGCGGGTGTGCGCTACTGTGTAGGGATATAACAAATAAAAAACAGGAAAGCAGAGGTGGGGCAGCGAATTCCGGTAACGCTCGGCAATATTGCGCCGTTAGCACTGAAACCCTTTCGGCCAGGCCAGATTGCGCTGGTATGTGAAGGCGGTGGGCAGCGAGGGATCTTCACGGCCGGCGTGCTGGATGAGTTTATGCGCGCGCAGTTTAACCCGTTCGATCTCTTCTTCGGCACCTCCGCCGGAGCGCAAAATCTCTCGGCCTACGTCTGTAATCAGCCGGGTTACGCCCGCAAAGTGATCATGCGTTACACCACCTCCCGCGATTTCTTCGATCCGCTGCGCTTTGTGCGCGGCGGCAATCTTATCGATCTCGACTGGCTGCTGGACGCCACCGCCAGCAAAATGCCGCTGGCGATGGACAGCGCCTCGCGCCTGTTCGATGCCGGCAAAGCCTTCTGGATGTGCGCCTGTCGCGGCGATGACTACTCGGCAAGCTACTTTTCGCCGCAAAAAGAGAACTGGCTGGATATTCTTCGCGCCAGCAGCGCCATCCCCGGTTTCTACCGCACGGGGGCGCTGCTGGACGGGATTAGCTATCTGGACGGCGGCGTCAGCGATGCGATCCCGGTGCAGGAGGCGGCCCGACGCGGCGCGAATACCATCGTGGTGATCCGCACCGTGCCGTCGCAGATGTACTATACGCCGCAGTGGTTTAAGCGGATGGAGCGCTGGCTGGGTGAAAGCAGCCTGCAACCGATGCTCAACCTGGTGTCGCACCATGAGGCGAGCTATCACGCCATCCAGCATTTTATTGAAAAGCCGCCGGGCAAACTCAGGATCTTCGAAATCTATCCGCCAAAACCGCTTAACAGCATGGCGCTGGGCAGCCGCATCCCCGCTCTGCGGGACGACTACAAAACCGGACGTCTGTGCGGGCGCTATTTCCTGGCGACGGTGGGCAAATTGCTTGCCGAACAGCCGCCGCTGCGCCGCCACCAGCGGATCATCGCCCCGGCCACGGTGGTGGTTCCTCCTGCAAGCGTGGCCAACGATGCGCTTACCACCCCGCTCGTGGATGCCCCGCAGGCCAACGACACCCTGTTTGATAACGAGGATCTGGCGTGACTTACCGCTTTATTGATACCCATTGTCACTTTGATTTCTCCCCCTTTACCGGTGATGAGCCCGCCAGCATCCAGCGTGCCGCCGAGGCGGGCGTTATGGGCATCGTGGTTCCGGCCATTGATGTGGCGAGCATCGATCGGGTGCTGGATCTCGGGGCGCGCTATCCGGCGCTGTATATGGCTCTGGGTCTGCATCCCATTGTGATTGAATCCCATCAGGATGCGCATCTGGACACGCTGGAAGCGGCGCTGGCGGCAAAGCCGGAAAGGCTGGTGGCGGTGGGGGAGATCGGCCTCGATCTCTATCGCGAGGATCCTCACTTCGAACGACAGGAAGCGATCCTTGATGCCCAGCTGAAGCTGGCGAAACGCTACGATCTGCCGGTGATCCTCCATTCCCGGCGCACCCACGACAAGCTGGCGATGCACCTCAGGCGCCACAATCTGCCGCGAACCGGGGTGGTCCATGGCTTTGCCGGAAGCCTGCAGCAGGCCCAGCGTTTTGTGGAGATGGGCTATAAAATTGGCGTCGGCGGCACCATCACCTATCCCCGCGCGAGTAAAACCCGTGATGTGATGGCGCAGCTACCGCTCTCCGCCCTGTTGCTGGAGACCGATGCCCCTGATATGCCGCTCAACGGTTTTCAGGGCCAGCCGAACCGCCCTGAGCAGGCGGCGAGGGTATTTACAACATTATGTGAACTGCGCCCGGAGCCTGCGGATGAGATCGCCCAGGCGCTGCTGGATAACACCCGCGCGCTGTTCAACCTGCCGCTATAGATAGAGCGCCGGGCGGATCACTGCGATCTGCTCACGCTCCAACAGCTGCGCCAGCGGTTCGACATCATCGGCCGTCGCGCTGCGCCAGTGACGGGCTTCGCCGTAGACGCCATGGGCATGAAAAGCGTTGATCCTGACCGGAACATCCCCCAGCTGACGGATAAATTTGACCAGTTCGCGATGGTGCGTCAGGTAATCACAGCGATCCGGGATCACCAGTAAACGCAGCTCGCTCAGCCGGTGGTGTGCCGCCAGCCAGCGAATGCTGTGCTTGATAAGCGCGTTGTCGCGCCCGGTCAGGAAACGGTGATGGGCATTGTCCCAGGCCTTAAGATCGACCATTGCGCCATCAAACACCGGGAGCAGCTTTTGCCAGCCGGTTTCGCTTAGCAGGCCGTTACTGTCCACCAGACAGGACAAATGCTGAAGCTGCGGATCGGCTTTCAGCGCGGAAAACAGCGCCACCAGAAACGGCAGCTGGGTGGTGGCTTCCCCGCCGCTGACGGTGATGCCGGAGATAAAGGGCGCGACCTTGCGGATCTGCACGATAACCTCCTCCACGCTTAACCGCTGCGCCATGGGCGTCGCCTGCTGCGGGCACATTTGCAGACAGGTATCGCACTGCTGGCAGGTCGCGTCATCCCACCAGACCCGTCCGGCCTGAATATTCAGCGCATCGTGCGGGCAGTGCGGCACGCAGGCGGCGCAGTCGTTGCAGCGCCCGATGGTCCACGGGTTGTGGCAGGTTTTGCAGCGCAGGTTGCACCCCTGCAGAAACAGGGCCAGGCGGCTGCCGGGCCCGTCAACGCAGGAGAACGGGATAACCTTACTGACTAAAGCGCATCTGCTGTTCATGGCTTATCACGCGCGGCTGGCGCTCCAGTATGCGGGTGTTGCG
Source organism: Enterobacter sp. MF024 (assembly GCF_005843915.1). Classification (NCBI taxonomy): domain Bacteria; kingdom Pseudomonadati; phylum Pseudomonadota; class Gammaproteobacteria; order Enterobacterales; family Enterobacteriaceae; genus Enterobacter; species Enterobacter sp. MF024. Next base: position 64,745 of record NZ_VCBB01000010.1, read on the forward strand.
GGCGGCCTCTTCGCCCAGCCAGGTGGTGTTGGTGCGCGAGCCTTCGGCGCGGTATTTTTCCAGATCGGACAGCCGCACCATATACCCCGTCACACGAACCAGATCGTTCCCTGAAACGTTAGCGCTGAATTCGCGCATCCCGGCGCGGAAAGCGCCCAGACAGAGTTCCACCACCGCCTGCGGATTGCGCTTCACGGTCTCGTCCAGGGTCAGGATGTCGCTGATCCCGGCGTGGTAGTGGCGATGATGCGGCGCGACCGCCAGCAGGTGGCTAATCGCATCCGGCTCATCGCCATACGGCAGACGCGCCCCCGGCGTGGTGTCCACGTCAGAGCTGATCCCCGACTGGGCATGGAGCATGGCGCGGTGTCGCCAGCCATGTTTAACTGGGGTGGCTTCCACAAAGGCCGCCAGCTGCTCGCTGATGCGATACCCCAGCGCATTGGCCTGGTCATCTTTGCCGTAGCGCCCGTTAATCCCCGCTTTCTCGCACAGCACGTTCACCGCTTCGGCGAGGCCGTACATGCCGAACATGGGCACAAAACGGTTGGGATCGATCAGCCCTTCTTTCACCAGGAAGCTATTCTCAAAGAAGCCGGAACGCTGATACAGGAAGTCGCAGCGGGCATCGATGATGGCGATCTGCTGCTGACAGTAGTGCGGCAGGGTGCGGGTAAAGAACGCCTCGAGGGTTTCGCTCTGCTCCGCGATGGCCTTCAGGTTGAGGCGCACAAGGGTGCTTCCCCCGCCTGCCAGCGGCAGCGAGTTGTAACAGCTGACCACGCCAAAGCCATTTTTTGTGAAAATTTTATCATTTACCGGCCCGTTGGAGATATGCGGTTTACTGCATTCGCAGATGTTCTTCGCCACCTGCAGCAGCAGATCGTCCGGCGTGATTTTGGGATCGTAAATAAAGGTGAGATTGGGTGAAACCTGCTTAAGTTCTGCATCGGCGCGTAAAATGGCGCGCGTTATCGGGCCGTCTGCCGGGCCAATATTGGCATGGACGAAGGCATCCGGCAGGGTGCGATCGAGGTAGCGCCAGAAACGTTTTATTCGAATATCGATTTCTTCTTGTGTTAGAATTCTAACATACGGCTGCAGCAGCGTATCGAGATGGCCGAGGAACACCGGCATGGCGGTAACGGACGGAACATGGTGGTAAAGGATGGTCAGCAGCGACAGCGCATCATCCAGATCCTGAGCGCCTTCCAGGTCCAGCCACTCTGAACCCTGTTTCAGGAACAGCGCATAGTCAGGCAACACGTAGCGCGGTTTGTAAGGCGCGTGGCCTTCAAACATATCGCAGATAAATCCCCCGGCCAGCGCCAGACGCGCATCGTTATCCAGGGCCGGGTAGGGCAGATTGTTTTCTGCCTCCAGCGCCAGAAAGTGGCGTTTTTGTTCGGGGCTTAACACCGGGCTTGTCACAATTTTCTGGCAACGTTGTTGCAGGGCGGCGGGGGTGGATGGGGACATTGTCGCTTCCTTATTCTTCTGCATGGACAGCGGAAGATTGTAGAAAGAGTCCCTCCGGTCGCCTTTGATCCTGCGCGGGTGCCTGACGCTTTAATCAGCAGTTGTAGCTAAATTATTTGAAGTTGATCTCATTATGGTTATGCAAATTTGTATGCATATTTCATTAACTGTGATGAATGTCGAAGTGAGAAAGCGGGTGAATGTTAGAATACTCACAGACCCGCAAGGTGAAATTTTACGGCTATACGCCCGGAGAATGTTATGACCGATTTAACCGCAAGCAGCCTGCGTGCTTTAAAACTGATGGATCTGACCACCCTGAATGACGACGACACGAACGAGAAAGTGATCGCCCTGTGTCATCAGGCGAAAACCCCGGTGGGCACCACGGCGGCTATCTGTATCTATCCGCGTTTCATTCCGATCGCGCGTAAGACCCTGAAAGAGCAGGGCACGCCGGACGTGCGTATTGCCACCGTGACCAACTTCCCACACGGTAACGACGACATCGAAATCGCGCTGGCAGAGACCCGCGCCGCCATCGCTTACGGCGCTGACGAAGTTGACGTGGTCTTCCCTTACCGCGCGCTGATTGCCGGTAACGAGCAGGTGGGCTTTGAGCTGGTGAAAGCCTGTAAAGAGGCCTGCGCAGCGGCAAACGTGCTGCTGAAAGTGATCATCGAAACCGGCGAGCTGAAAGAAGAGGCTTTAATCCGTAAAGCGTCTGAAATCTCTATTAAAGCGGGTGCAGACTTCATTAAAACCTCCACTGGTAAAGTGCCGGTCAATGCCACCCCGGAAAGCGCACGCATCATGATGGAAGTGATCCGCGATATGGGCGTAGAAAAAACCGTGGGCTTCAAACCGGCGGGCGGCGTGCGTACCGCAGAAGACGCGCAGCAGTTCCTGGCGATTGCCGATGAGCTGTTCGGTGCCGACTGGGCAGACGCCCGCCACTACCGTTTCGGCGCATCCAGCCTGCTGGCCAGCCTGCTGAAAGCACTGGGTCACGGCGACGGTAAGAGCGCAAGCAGCTACTAATAGCACTATTCGTTGTAGGCCGGATAAGGCGTAGCCGCCATCCGGCGTTGTTCCGGTTCGCCGGGTGGCGCTACGCTTACCCGGCCTACGGTTAGCCTTCGACTCACTTCCTCAGGGGGTTATTTTGTTTCTCGCACAAGAAATTATTCGTAAAAAACGTGATGGTCATGCTTTAAGCGACGAAGAGATCCGTTTCTTTATCAACGGCATTCGCGACAATACCATCTCTGAAGGGCAGATTGCCGCCCTGGCGATGACCATTTTCTTCCACGATATGGCGATGCCGGAGCGCGTGTCGCTGACCATGGCGATGCGGGATTCAGGAACCGTTCTGGACTGGAAGAGCCTTAACCTTAATGGCCCGATCGTGGACAAACACTCCACCGGCGGCGTGGGTGATGTCACCTCGCTGATGCTGGGGCCAATGGTCGCTGCCTGCGGCGGCTACATTCCAATGATTTCCGGGCGCGGCCTCGGTCATACCGGCGGCACGCTCGACAAACTGGAAGCCATTCCGGGCTTCGATATCCTCCCGGATGACAACCGCTTCCGCGACATTATTAAAGATGTGGGTGTGGCGATTATCGGCCAGACCAGCTCTCTTGCTCCGGCGGACAAGCGTTTTTACGCCACGCGTGACATTACCGCGACCGTCGACTCCATCCCGCTGATCACCGCTTCGATCCTTGCCAAGAAACTGGCCGAAGGTCTGGATGCGCTGGTGATGGACGTGAAAGTGGGCAGCGGCGCCTTTATGCCGACCTACGAACTCTCAGCGGCGCTTGCCGAAGCGATCGTTGGCGTTGCCAATGGCGCTGGCGTGCGCACCACCGCACTGCTTACCGACATGAACCAGGTGCTGGCTTCCAGCGCGGGTAACGCGGTTGAAGTGCGCGAAGCGGTACAGTTCCTGACAGGTGAATACCGCAACCCGCGCCTGTTCGAGGTGACCATGGCGCTGTGCGTCGAGATGCTCATTTCAGGCAAACTGGCGAACGATGACGCCGACGCCCGGGCGAAACTGCAGGCGGTGCTGGATAACGGCAAAGCGGCGGAGATCTTTGGCCGCATGGTTGCTGCCCAGAAAGGCCCGACCGATTTCGTGGAAAACTACGCCAAATACCTGCCAACCGCGATGCTCAGCAAAGCGGTGTACGCGGATACCGAAGGCTTCGTCTCGGCGATGGACACTCGCGCGCTGGGTATGGCGGTGGTCTCCATGGGCGGCGGTCGTCGTCAGGCTTCCGACAGCATTGATTACAGCGTCGGCTTCACCGATATGGCCCGTCTGGGCGACAGCGTTGACGGTCAACGTCCGCTGGCGGTGATCCACGCGAAAGATGAAAACAGCTGGCAGGACGCGGCGAAAGCCGTGAAGGCTGCCATTACTCTGGCGGATAATGCCCCAGAAAGCTCGCCTTCGGTCTATCGTCGTATTACCGAATAGCGGTATACTGATCTGATCGCTTTTTTATGAAGCACTGAGTACGGAGAACATATGAAACGTGCATTTATTATGGTGCTGGACTCTTTCGGCATCGGCGCTACAGAAGATGCAGATCGCTTTGGTGACACCGGTGCAGACACCATGGGTCACATTGCTGAAGCCTGTGCAAAAGGCGAAGCGAACAACGGTCGTCAGGGCCCGCTGAATCTGCCAAACCTGACCCGTCTGGGCCTGGTTAAAGCCCATGAAGGTTCCACCGGTAAAGTGGCAGCCGGTATGGACGCCAACGCCGAAGTGGTTGGCGCATACGCCTGGGCTCACGAGCTCTCTTCCGGGAAAGACACCCCGTCAGGCCACTGGGAAATCGCCGGTGTGCCGGTTCTGTTCGACTGGGGCTATTTCTCCGATCAGGAGAACAGCTTCCCGCAGGAGTTGCTGGATAAGCTGGTTGAGCGCGCAAACCTGCCGGGCTATCTCGGCAACTGCCACTCTTCCGGCACCGTCATTCTGGACCAGCTCGGCGAAGAGCACATGAAAACCGGCAAGCCGATTTTCTACACCTCTGCTGACTCCGTGTTCCAGATTGCCTGCCACGAAGAGACCTTTGGCCTGGATCGTCTTTACGAGCTGTGCGAAATCGCCCGTGAAGAGCTGACCGAAGGCGGCTACAACATTGGCCGCGTGATCGCGCGTCCGTTTGTGGGCGACAAACCGGGCAACTTCCAGCGTACCGGCAACCGTCACGATCTGGCCGTAGAACCGCCAGCGCCGACCGTGCTGCAGAAACTGGTTGAAGAGAAAGATGGCCAGGTGGTTTCCGTCGGTAAGATTGCGGATATCTACGCTAACTGCGGCATCACCAAAAAAGTGAAAGCCACCGGTCTGGACGCGCTGTTTGACGCTACCGTGAAAGAGATGAAAGAGGCGGGCGACAAGACTATCGTCTTCACCAACTTCGTCGATTTCGACTCCTCCTGGGGTCACCGTCGCGACGTCGCTGGCTACGCTGCGGGTCTGGAGCTGTTCGACCGCCGTCTGCCGGAGCTGATGGAGCTGGTGGGTGAAGATGACATTCTGATCCTGACCGCCGACCACGGCTGCGACCCGACCTGGACCGGTACCGACCACACCCGCGAGCACATTCCGGTGCTGGTGTACGGCCCGAAAGTAAAACCAGGCTCTCTGGGTCACCGTGAATCCTTCGCGGACATCGGCCAGACCATTGCGAAATACTTTGGTACGTCTGATATGGAATATGGCAGGGCCATGTTCTGAATTATGTTGGGTGCGGTCTGATGCCCTCACCCCGGCCCTCTCCCACAGGGAGAGGGTGAAAAGAATAAACAATGTAAAAGGAACTGAAGATGGCAACTCCTCACATTAATGCAGAGATGGGTGATTTCGCTGACGTCGTATTGATGCCTGGCGACCCGCTGCGTGCGAAGCACATTGCAGAAACCTTCCTCGAAGACGTGCGTGAAGTGAACAACGTTCGCGGCATGCTGGGCTTCACCGGGACCTACAAAGGCCGCAAAATTTCCGTAATGGGTCACGGTATGGGTATCCCATCCTGCTCCATCTACACCAAAGAGCTGATCACCGATTTCGGCGTGAAGAAGATCATCCGCGTGGGCTCCTGTGGCGCCGTGCGTATGGACGTGAAGCTGCGTGACATCGTTATCGGGATGGGTGCCTGCACCGACTCCAAAGTTAACCGCATGCGCTTCAAAGACCACGACTTCGCGGCAATCGCTGACTTCGGCATGGTGCGTGACGCCGTTGACGCAGCCAAAGCGCTGGGCGTTGACGCTCGCGTAGGCAACATCTTCTCCGCGGACCTGTTCTACGCGCCGGACGGCGGCGAGATGTTCGACGTGATGGAGAAATACGGCATCCTGGGCGTGGAGATGGAAGCGGCAGGTATCTACGGCGTAGCGGCTGAGTTCGGTGCGAAAGCCCTGACCATCTGCACCGTGTCTGACCACATTCGCACTCACGAGCAGACCACTGCCGCTGAGCGTCAGACCACCTTCAACGACATGATCAAAATCGCGCTGGAATCCGTTCTGCTGGGCGATAAAGAGTAAGACCTGTTGTGCCCGGTGGCGCTTCGCTTACCGGGCGTACAGTTTTCCATCCGGCTTTTTTATTACCGCACCGCCCCCGCAATCCACGCCGACAGCTCCCGTAGCTCTTTTTCCTGTTCCGGGAAGTCGCCAGTCAGGGCATCACACTCCTGCTGCAACATATCCGCCCGATACAGGCAGCCCTGCAGACGCGCCGCCAGCGCCTCTAACGGGGCCGGGTTCAGGCTGTCGGTAAAGACTTGCGTGCGTGAGATATGGCCCTTCTCGACGTCGAAGTGCAGCTCCACGCCGCCCCAGGTAAAGCGTTCATCCAGCAGATGCGAGAAGGCAGGCGCCTGACCAAAGTTCCACTCCCAGCTGCTCTGGCGGGCAAAAGTTTCGGCGAAGTTCGGCAGATCCGGCGTTTTGTCAGGTGAAATGACTTCGGCTTCAACGCGCTCGCCATAGTGGGCAAAAAACGCCTCTGTAACGGCGTCGCAGATCCGCTCATGGGTGATGCCCGGCAGCAGATCCACCAGATTCGCCACCCGGCCACGCACGGAGGTGATGCCCTTGGCCTGCAGCTTTTTCTGGTCGGGATTGAGGTAGTTCGCCAGGCGGCTGAGATCGGCATTCAGCAGCAGGGTACCGTGGTGAAAACCGCGGTCCATGGTTTCGCGGTAGGCCGAACCGGAGACCTTCCGGTCGCCCTCTGCCGTTTTCACCACCAGGTCGTTACGCCCGGAGGCTTCCGCCGTGGCGCCCAGGGCCTGCAGCGCATTCAGCACAATGCGGGTGGAGATGGTTTTGTCGTACTCCGGCTTTCCGGCCATAAAGGTAAAGCAGGTATTGCCGAGGTCGTGAAATACCGCGCCGCCGCCGCTGCTGCGACGCGCCAGGCGCACGTTGTCCTCTTCCATGCGTCGCGTGTTGCACTCTTTCCACGGGTTTTGCGCCCGGCCAATCACCACCGTGTCGGCGTTGCGCCACAGGAACAGCACGCGCTGGGTGGCGGGCATCTGGCGGAAGATGCACTCTTCCACCGCAAGGTTAAACCAGGGATCGTATGAATCTGAGATAAGCAGACGCAATGTAGACATGCAGATTTCCTTTCCTGAAACGGTTATCGACAAAACCACTAGGTTTTCTTTTCGCTCTCTTCCTCTTCAGGCACCGATTTACTGGCGGTGAGCAGGAACGGCGACTGCTGCCAGCGGGTGCGTTTGCCCTGCAGCAGCGTGCGGGTCAGCACCACGCCAATCGCCAGCGACAGCAGCAGCATCAGGCGCAGAATATTGGTGGTGTTATCCACCTGTTTGGCCTCGGTGGCCAGGGTATGGGTGTCGAGCGTCAGGCGCAGATAGCCGAGCGGACCGTTTTTGCCCTGAATCGGCTCCACCAGCTGCTGGTTAAAGTAGCCGCCGGCTTTTTTACCGTCCAGCGCCAGCCGGTCGCGTACCTCGACCTGCTCCCCTGAGCGGGCAATCAAGCCACCTTCTTCGTCGTAAACGCTGGCGTCGAGGATGCGGCTCTCTTCCGTCAGAACATGCAGCACCTGGCTGATGCGCTTCTCATCCGGCGTTTCGGTTCGCATCAGCGGGGCGATGTTGAGCGACACCTGTCGCGCCAGCGTGTGCGCTAGCTCTTCAAGCTGCGGATTGCGCTGCCGTTGATGATTCTGGCTGAACCACGATGCGCCCTGCATCAGCGCCACTAACAGGGCGAGACAGGAGAGGACAATCACGGCACGATGAAGCCGGAATTTCAGTTTTGCACGAGCCATATTCCACCTGCTGAAAATTTTCGGGGTTAATGTTGCCAGAAGTGATGGTTACAAGGTAGCCTCATGCGTTATTTTCACCCCCTGGATGATTCCCGGCGCGAACGATTTTACAGGAGCTTTAATGCCAAACATTACCTGGTGCGACCTGCCCAATGATGTCTCTCTCTGGCCAGGATTGCCGCTCTCATTAAGTGGCGATGAGGTAATGCCACTGGATTACCATGCTGGCCGTAGCGGCTGGCTGCTGTATGGACGCGGCCTGGATAAACAGCAGTTAACAACCTATCAGCGCAAGCTGGGCGCGGCGATGGTGATCGTGGCGGCCTGGTGCGTGGAAGACTACCAGGTGATCCGCCTGGCCGGCTCCCTGACCCAGCGCGCCACCCGTCTGGCGCACGACGCGGGCCTCGATGTGGCACCGCTGGGTAAAATCCCGCACCTGAAAACCCCGGGATTGCTGGTGATGGACATGGATTCTACCGCCATTCAGATCGAATGCATCGACGAGATTGCTAAACTTGCCGGTACGGGCGAGATGGTGGCCGAAGTGACCGAGCGCGCCATGCGTGGCGAACTGGACTTCACCGCCAGCCTGAAACAGCGCGTGGCGACCCTGAAAGATGCCGACGCGAATATCCTGATGCAGGTGCGTGAAAAGCTGCCCCTGATGCCGGGCCTGGTGCAGCTGGTGCTGAAGCTGGAGACCCTGGGCTGGAAAGTGGCTATCGCCTCGGGCGGCTTCACCTTCTTTGCCGAGTATCTGCGCGACAAGCTGCGTCTGGACGCCGTAGTTGCCAACGAGCTGGAGATCCGCGACGGCAAACTTACCGGGAAGGTGATTGGCGAGATCGTCGACGCCCAGTTTAAGGCCAACACCCTGACGCGTCTGGCGGAAAAATATGACATCCCGGTTGCCCAGACGGTGGCGATTGGCGACGGCGCGAACGATCTGCCGATGATTAAAGTGGCCGGGCTTGGCATTGCCTATCATGCCAAACCGACCGTGAATGAAAAGACGGAAGTCATTATCCGTCATGCTGACCTGATGGGGGTGTTCTGCATTCTCTCCGGCAGCGTAAACCAGAAATAGTTGTATAGGCCTGCTTGCCGGGCAAGCGAGAGCACCACCCCGCAAGCAGGCCGCGCAGAAATAAAGAGGTAAAACGTGGCGAAAGCTCCAAAACGCGCATTTGTCTGTAATGAATGTGGGGCGGATTATCCGCGCTGGCAGGGGCAGTGCAGCGCCTGTCATGCCTGGAACACCATCACCGAAGTGCGCGGCATTGCCGCTTCGCCAACCGTTGCCCGTAACGAGCGTCTGAGCGGTTATGCGGGCAATGCGGGCGTATCGAAAGTCCAGAAACTCTCCGAGATCAGCCTCGAAGCCCTGCCGCGCTTCTCCACCGGTTTTAAAGAGTTTGACCGGGTGCTGGGCGGCGGCGTGGTGCCGGGCAGCGCCATTCTGATTGGCGGTAGCCCGGGGGCGGGTAAATCGACCCTGCTGCTGCAAACCCTCTGCAAGCTCGCGTCGCAGATGAAAACGCTCTATGTCACCGGGGAAGAGTCGCTGCAGCAGGTGGCGATGCGCGCCCACCGACTGGGGCTGCCCACCAACGACCTCAATATGCTCTCCGAAACCAGCATCGAGCAGATCTGCATGATTGCTGAAGAAGAGGAGCCGAAGCTGATGGTGATCGACTCCATTCAGGTGATGCACATGGCGGACGTGCAGTCGTCGCCGGGCAGCGTCGCCCAGGTGCGCGAAACCGCCGCCTACCTGACGCGCTTTGCCAAAACGCGCGGCGTGGCAATCATCATGGTCGGCCACGTCACCAAAGATGGCGCCCTGGCTGGCCCGAAGGTGCTCGAACACTGTATCGACTGCTCGGTAATGCTGGATGGCGATGCTGATACCCGTTTCCGCACCCTGCGCAGCCACAAAAACCGCTTTGGCGCGGTGAACGAACTGGGCGTCTTTGCCATGACCGAGCAGGGGCTGCGAGAAGTCAGCAACCCGTCGGCCATCTTCCTGAGCCGCGGCGATGAAGTCACCTCCGGCAGTTCGGTGATGGTGGTCTGGGAAGGGACGCGCCCGCTGCTGGTGGAGATCCAGGCCCTGGTCGATCACTCGATGATGGGCAATCCCCGTCGCGTGGCAGTGGGTCTTGAGCAAAACCGTCTGGCGATCCTGCTGGCGGTGCTGCACCGTCACGGCGGCCTGCAGATGGCGGATCAGGATGTGTTTGTGAACGTGGTCGGTGGGGTAAAAGTCACCGAAACCAGCGCCGACCTGGCACTGCTGCTGGCGATGGTCTCCAGCCTGCGCGACCGTCCGTTGCCGCAGGATCTGGTGGTCTTTGGCGAAGTCGGTCTGGCCGGTGAGATCCGTCCGGTGCCGAGCGGTCAGGAGCGCATTTCCGAGGCGGCAAAACACGGCTTCCGCCGGGCGATTGTGCCCGCCGCCAACGTGCCGAAAAAAATCCCCGAAGGGATGAAAGTGTTTGGGGTGAAGAAACTCGCAGATGCGTTAAACGTCTTTGACGACTTATAATTACCTATTCGATGTTGCAGGAGGCACCGTAATTTATGTCGTCATTTGACTATATCAAGACCGCAATCCGCCAGAAAGGCTGCACCCTGCAGCAGGTGGCGGAAGCCAGCGGTATGACCAAGGGCTATTTAAGCCAGCTGCTGAATGCCAAAATCAAAAGCCCCAGCGCGCAGAAGCTGGAAGCGCTGCACCGCTTTCTGGGACTTGAATTTCCGCGGATGCAGAAGAACATCGGCGTGGTGTTCGGCAAGTTCTATCCGCTGCATACCGGGCATATCTATCTGATCCAGCGCGCCTGTAGCCAGGTGGACGAGCTGCATATCATCATGGGCTATGATGAGAAGCGCGATCGCGAGCTGTTCGAAGCGAGCGCCATGTCCCAGCAGCCCACCGTCCCCGACCGCCTGCGCTGGCTGTTGCAGACCTTTAAGTACCAGAAAAATATCCGCATTCATGCCTTCAACGAAGAGGGCATGGAGCCGTATCCGCACGGCTGGGACGTGTGGAGCAACGGCATCAAAGCCTTTATGGAAGAGAAGGGCATCCAGCCTAACTTTATCTACACCTCTGAAGAGTCTGACGCCTCGCAATATCCCGAACATCTGGGCACGGAAACGGTGCTGATCGACCCTAAACGCACCTTTATGAACATCAGCGGGGCGCAGATCCGTGAGAACCCGTTCCGCTACTGGGAGTACATCCCGACGGAAGTGAAGCCGTTCTTTGTGCGCACGGTGGCGATCCTCGGCGGCGAATCCAGCGGTAAGTCGACCCTGGTCAACAAGCTGGCCAACATCTTCAACACCACCAGCGCCTGGGAATATGGCCGGGATTACGTCTTCTCGCACCTCGGCGGCGATGAGATGGCGCTGCAGTATTCCGACTACGACAAGATTGCGCTGGGGCACGCACAGTACATTGATTTCGCGGTGAAATACGCCAATAAAGTGGCGTTTGTCGATACCGATTTCGTCACCACCCAGGCGTTCTGTAAAAAATACGAAGGGCGCGAGCACCCGTTTGTGCAGGCGCTGATCGACGAATACCGCTTCGACCTGGTGATCCTGCTGGAGAACAACACCCCCTGGGTGGCGGATGGGATGCGCAGTCTCGGCAGTTCAGTGGACAGAAAAGAGTTCCAGACCATGCTGGTAGAGATGCTCGACGCGAACAATATCGACTTTGTGCATGTGGAAGAGGCGGACTATGACAACCGCTTCCTGCGCTGCGTGGAGCTGGTGAAAGAGATGATGGGGGAGAAGGGGTAACCCTTCTGCCGCTAATTGCCCGGCGGCGCGATGCTTGCCGGGCCTACAGTTTTGTAGGCCGGGTAAGGCGAAGCCGCCACCCGGCAGATAGTGCTGTGCGGCCTGATCCCCTCACCCTGGCCCTCTCCCCAAAGGGGAGAGGGGGAAAAACACATACAAAAACGGCAACCTGTTGGTTGCCGTTTTGCTTTTTATTTCGAGATACGCTTGTACTTGATACGCTTCGGCTCCAGGGCGTCGGCGCCCAGGGTGCGTTTCTTGTACTCTTCGTATTCGGTGAAGTTACCTTCGAAGAACTCCACTTTACCTTCATCCTGGTAATCCAGAATGTGGGTAGCGATACGGTCGAGGAACCAACGGTCGTGGGAGATAACCATTGCGCAGCCCGGGAACTCCAGCATGGCGTTTTCCAGCGCGCGCAGGGTTTCGATGTCCAGGTCGTTGGTCGGTTCATCGAGCAGCAGGACGTTACCGCCAACCTGCAGCAGTTTCGCCAGATGCAGACGACCACGCTCACCGCCGGACAGCTCGCCCACGCGTTTACCCTGATCAACACCTTTGAAGTTGAAGCGGCCTACATAGGCACGGCTTGGCATTTCAGTGTTGCCGATACGCATGATATCCAGGCCGCCGGAAACTTCTTCCCAGACGGTTTTGCTGTTATCCATTGCGTCACGGAACTGGTCAACGGATGCCAGCTTCACGGTTTCGCCGAGGGTGATAGTGCCGCTGTCAGGCTGTTCCTGACCGGACATCATGCGGAACAGGGTCGATTTACCCGCGCCGTTCGGACCGATGATCCCAACAATAGCGCCTTTCGGTACCGAGAAGCTCAGATCGTCGATCAGAACGCGGTCGCCGTAGGATTTACGCAGGTTGCTGACCTCAACGACTTTATCCCCCAGACGTGCTCCAGGCGGAATAAACAGTTCGTTGGTTTCGTTACGTTTCTGGTATTCGGTGTTGTTCAGCTCTTCGAAGCGTGCCAGACGGGCTTTGCCCTTAGACTGACGGCCTTTAGTGCCCTGACGAACCCACTCCAGTTCTTTCTCAATCGACTTACGACGCGCCGCTTCCTGAGAAGCTTCCTGCGCCAGACGCTGATCTTTCTGCTCCAGCCAGGAGGAGTAGTTACCTTCCCACGGAATACCTTCACCGCGGTCCAGCTCCAGGATCCAACCGGCAACGTTATCGAGGAAGTAACGGTCGTGGGTGATAGCCACAACGGTCCCTTCGAAGTCGTGCAGGAAGCGTTCCAGCCAGGCTACGGATTCCGCATCCAGGTGGTTCGTTGGTTCGTCGAGCAGCAGCATGTCTGGCTTTTCCAGCAGCAGACGGCACAGCGCGACGCGGCGGCGTTCACCACCGGACAGTTTTTCAATTTTTGCATCCCAGTCTGGCAGGCGCAGGGCATCGGCCGCACGCTCCAGCTGTACGTTCAGGTTGTGACCGTCGTGTGCCTGGATGATCTCTTCATATTTACCCTGCTGGGCAGCGAGCTTGTCGAAGTCTGCATCCGGCTCGGCGTACTTCGCGTACACTTCTTCCAGACCCTTCAGCGCGTTAACCACTTCGGAAACGGCTTCTTCAACGGATTCGCGAACGGTGTGTTCCGGGTTCAGCTTCGGTTCCTGTGGCAGGTAACCGATTTTGAGGCCAGGCTGCGGGCGGGCTTCACCTTCGATGTCTGTATCGATGCCCGCCATGATGCGCAGCAAGGTGGACTTACCGGCACCGTTGAGACCCAGCACACCAATTTTTGCGCCCGGGAAGAAGCTCAGCGAGATATTTTTAAGAATATGACGTTTCGGCGGTACCACTTTGCCGACACGATGCATGGTATAAACGAATTGAGCCACGTTGGACTTCGCCTCTTTTATCGTGATGAGAATAGTGGCGAAGTGTAGCCTTTTTCCCCGCCTAATCCCAGCCATCGACGTCTGGAGTGTTAAAACGCGCAAGAAAGGTAAAAATGTGTCGGTAACGTGGCGCGTTGGGGGATGCCTGGTTAGCATAAGTTAATTACGCTTTTGCGCGGCACGATGCTGCATTTAATGACGATTAACAGAGGATGAGCGTGTGGTAAAAGCCAAACAAGTGGGCTGGCGACTGTTGGCTGCCAGCGTCTGCGTGCTGACCATCAGCAGCGCAGCGCGAGCCGATTCACTGGATGAACAACGTAACCGCTATGCACAGATCAAACAGGCATGGGATCAGCGACAGATGGAGACAGTGCAGGCCCTGATGCCGACGCTGAAAGCGTATCCGCTCTATCCCTATCTGGAATACCGTCAGCTTACCGACGATCTGATGAACCAGCCGACGATCACCGTTAAAAACTTTATTCAGGCCAACCCGACGCTGCCCCCGGCGCGCACCCTGCAGTCGCGCTTTGTGAACGAACTGGCGCGACGTGAAGACTGGCGCGGCCTGCTGGCCTTTAGCCCGGATAAACCGGGCACTACCGAAGCGCAGTGCAACTACTATTACGCAAAATGGGCGACGGGCCAGCAGGAAGAGGCCTGGAACGGTGCCAAAGAGCTGTGGCTCACCGGTAAAAGCCAGCCTAACGCCTGCGACTCGCTGTTTGGCGCCTGGCGCGCTTCCGGCAAACAGGATCCTCTGGCGTATCTGGAGCGTATTCGTCTGGCGATGAAAGCGGGTAATACCCGTCTGGTCACCACCCTTGCCGGGCAGATGCCGTCGGATTACCAGACCATCTCCAGCGCCCTGATCCAGCTGGCGAACGATCCGAAAACGGTGATGGACTTCGCCCGCAACACCGGCGCGACCGATTTTACCCGTCAGATGGCGGCGGTGGCCTTCACCAGCGTGGCGCGGGATGACGTGGAAAACGCCCGGCTGATGATCCCAACCCTCGCTCAGGCGCAGCAGCTTAATGAGGATCAAACCCAGGAGCTGCGCGATATCGTGGCGTGGCGACTGATGGGCAATGACCTTACTGACGAACAGGCACGCTGGCGTGATGACGCCATCATGCGTTCAAACTCCACCTCGCTGGTGGAGCGTCGTGTGCGCATGGCATTGGGGAACGGCGATCGCCGCGGCCTGAACACCTGGCTGGCGCGTCTGCCGATGGAAGCAAAAGAGAAGGATGAATGGCGCTACTGGCAGGCGGATCTGCTGCTGGAGAGGGGGCGTAATGAGGAGGCAAAATCGATCCTGCGCAGCCTGATGCAGCAGCGCGGTTTCTATCCGATGGTGGCGGCCCAGCGGCTTGGCGAAGAGTACACCCTTAAGATTGATAAAGCGCCGTCCGGCGTCAACGCCGCGCTGGTGCAAGGGCCGGAGATGGCGCGGGTGCGCGAGCTGATGTACTGGAATCTGGATAACACCGCCCGCAGCGAATGGGCGAACCTGGTCACCAGCCGTACCGTAGATGAAAAAGCCCAGCTTGCGCGCTATGCCTTCGATAATCACTGGTGGGATCTCAGCGTGCAGGCGACGATCGCCGGCAAGCTGTGGGATCATCTCGAGGAGCGTTTCCCGCTGGCCTATAAAGATCTGTTCGATCGTTACACCAGCGGGAAAGACATTCCCCAGAGCTATGCGATGGCGATTGCCCGTCAGGAGAGCGCCTGGAACCCGAAAGTGCGCTCGCCGGTCGGGGCCAGCGGTCTGATGCAGGTAATGCCCGCCACGGCTGCCCACACGGTGAAGAAGTTTGGTATTCCGGGCTACTCCAGTCCGTCGCAGCTGCTGGATCCAGAAACCAATATCAAGATCGGCACCACCTATCTGCAGAGCGTCTACGATCAGTTCGGCGACAACCGCATCTTCGCCTCGGCGGCCTATAACGCCGGGCCGGGACGCGTGCGCACCTGGCTTGGCAACAGCGCCGGACGCATCGACGCGGTGGCGTTTGTTGAGAGCATTCCGTTCTCGGAAACCCGCGGCTATGTGAAGAACGTGCTGGCGTATGATGCTTACTATCGCTACTTCATGGGGCAGAAAGATACCCTGATGAGCGACAGTGAGTGGCAGCGACGTTACTGATCGGTGAGGGTTATGTTATGCTTGTACTCGTTTAAGAGTACGAAAGGCGGCATAACATGACCCAGAATTCACCTTACTCATCGGCGATGGCCGAGCAGCGTCATCAGGAGTGGCTTCGTTTTGTGGAGCTGCTTCGCCAGTCATATGAACAGGATCTGCATCTGCCGCTGCTGCAGCTGATGCTCACCCCCGACGAGCGCGAGGCGCTGGGTACCCGGGTGCGCATCATTGAGGAGTTGCTGCGCGGTGAAATGAGCCAGCGCGAGCTGAAAAGCGAGCTGGGGGCGGGGATCGCGACCATCACCCGCGGCTCAAACAGCCTGAAGTCCGCGCCGGTAGAATTACGCCAGTGGCTTGAGAATGTGCTGCTGAAAAACGCCTGATGGCGCTGCGCTTATCAGGCCTACGCCCCAGGCCGGATAAGGCGAAGCCGCCATCCGGCTATTAACGGTAAATCGCGTTATGAAACGGGCTTAACGCCAGGATCACCGCCTGGTGGTAAACGCTTGAACGCGTGAGCGCGCCGGCGGTAAACACCCCAATCGCCCCCTCTTTACGTCCGATCTCATCGATGCCGGTGTATTTCGACATCACCGGCCCAAGGGCTTCCCCTTCGCGTACTTTATCCAGAATGATCGCCGGTAACGGCAGGGTGGCGGAACGTGCTTCACCGCGCTGATGTGCGCTTTCGATCACCACCCAGCTGAAGGTACTGCCTTCGTCGATCCCGGCTTCAATGGCGACCCAAAAGTCCGCTTGCGGATATGCCTGCCTGGCGTTTGCCACGCGATTCCGTGCGCCAGCGCGGGTTTCTTCGCTGCCGATTGGCTGTTCCGGGACGCCGCTCTCGACGTTGACGGATTCGATATGGCAGGATCCTTCGCCGAAGATCTCGGCAAATGCCCTTAGAATTGCCTGAATTTTGGCAGGATTAGTGGTAGCTGAGACAACCTGGTGCATAATTAAGCCTAACTCTAAAAATATCATCGCAGTATAACGGAAAAAAAGCATGTTACAGGTATACCTTGTTCGCCACGGTGAAACGCAGTGGAACGCCGAGCGACGTATTCAAGGCCAGTCAGACAGTCCACTCACTGCCAAGGGCGAGCAACAGGCCTGGCAGGTTGGCGAACGTGCCAAAACACTGGGCATCACCCACATCATCGCCAGCGATTTAGGTCGCACGCGACGCACAGCGGAGATCATCGCGCAGGCCTGCGGCTGCGATGTCACTGTGGATGCCCGCCTGCGCGAGCTGGATATGGGGGTGCTGGAACAGCGTCTTATCGATACCCTGACCGAAGAAGAAGAGGGCTGGCGTCGTACGCTGGTCAACGGCAGCGAAGAGGGCCGTATCCCGCAAGGTGAATCGATGCTGGAGCTGAGCGAGCGTATGCACGCGGCGCTGGCGGCCTGCCTTGATCTTCCGCAGGGGAGCCGACCGCTGCTGGTCAGTCACGGGATGGCGTTGGGCTGTCTGGTCAGCACCATTCTCGGGCTTCCGGCATGGGCTGAACGCCGCCTGCGTCTGCGCAACTGCTCGCTTTCCCGCATCGACTATCAGCAGAGTCCGTGGCTGGCTTCAGGCTGGATTGTGGAGATGGCAGGGGATATCTCGCATCTCGATGCCCCTGCGTTAGATGAGCTGCAGCGTTAACGGCGGACAGGAATCAGGTATTCGCAACGCAGTTCGATAGGACCTTCTTCCGGTTTCAACTCAGTGGCAGGATAGTAACGTTCAATATCCTGCCCCTTTCTGCGGTTCAGGTTCAGCATCGGCATGCAGGTGCCGTAGACCGTCAGGATAAAGTCCTGCACGCCGGTCCCCAGCCCTTCGTAGGTGAACATCACGTATTCACCGCCTTCCAGCACAACCGGTTTCGACCCCTGAATATAGCCATTGGCCATTTCCGGCGTTAACGCGGTGGTGTAGAAGACCTCCTGCTCGTCGTCTTTTTCCAGACTTGGACGCGTCTCGTTCAGGCCATACAGCAGCGGCGGGATGGCCGGCGCGTGACTGAGGAACTCGCGCCAGAACTGGACGCGCATCTGATGACGGAATTCGGAGATCTGCTCCAGCGAGCAGGAGTAGCTCTGCGTGGTGCCGATCAGGTGGGTCTCTGGGAGAGTGATGAACTCATGCTGCGGCATGGTGAACTCGCCGAGGCGCAGCGGCGGACGCATGCCGAACGAGCTCCAGTCCGGCGAGCGGCGATAGAGCGCAGGCGTCAGCGAGAACTGTTTTTTGAACGCGCGGGTGAAGGTCTGCTGTGAATCAAAACGGTACTGCAGGGCGATATCCAGAATGGGACGCGCAGTCAGGCGAAGCGCCACGGCGGATTTGGAAAGACGACGGGCGCGGATATAGGCGCCAATGGCGTGACCGGTGACATCCTTAAACATCCGCTGTAAATGCCACTTAGAATATCCCGCTTTTGCCGCTACATTATCGAGTGACAAAGGCTGATCCAGATGGCCTTCCAGCCAGGTAAGAAGATCGCGAATAATTCCAGCCTGATCCATATACTATCCTCATCCTTAAAACAGCAGGTACCCTGCTAACAGGTTAGCGGATAATAGCATTTTTTGATGTTTTAGCATTCAGTGTTTTTTTTGCGCTTAAATGCGATTTTCCTGATGATCCGGAAGGATATTTTCTAATGCTGTGATCTTGCTGCTTTTTTTATATGATTGTTGAATAATTACGCAGTTCAATTTTCAAATATGGTAACAATATGAAATACAAGACATTGATCGTCACGGCGCTGCTGGTATTAACCGGTCAGGCCGCGCAGGCAGAGGAAATTGGCTCTGTTGATACCGTGTTCAAGGTTTTCGGGCCGGACCACAAAATTGTCGTTGAAGCCTTTGACGATCCCGATGTGAAGAACGTGACCTGCTATATCAGCCGGGCAAAAACCGGCGGGATAAAAGGGGGCCTTGGGCTGGCGGAAGACACCTCTGATGCCGCCATCTCCTGCCAGCAGGTGGGGCCAGTCGAGCTGAGCGAGAAGATCAAAAACGGTAAATCCCAGGGTGACGTTGTGTTCCAGAAACGCACCTCGCTGGTGTTCAAAAAACTGCAGGTAGTGCGTTTCTATGATGCGAAACGTAACACCCTGGCTTACCTGGCCTACTCGGATAAAGTCGTCGAAGGTTCGCCGAAAAACGCGCTGAGCGCGGTGCCAATTATGCCGTGGCATTAATTCAGGGATACAGCATGCAGCAACCTGTGGTCTGGCTGGTTGAAGATGAAATCAGCATTGCCGATACGCTGATCTATATGCTCCAGCAGGAGGGGTTTGCGGTGACGGCCTTTGAGCGTGGCCTGCCGGTGCTGGAGGAGGCGCGCCGACAGAGCCCGGCGATCGCCATCCTGGACGTGGGGCTGCCGGATATCAGCGGGTTTGAACTGTGCCGTCAGCTTCTGGTCCTGCATCCCTCGCTGCCGGTGCTGTTCCTGACGGCCCGCAGCGATGAGGTGGATAAGCTGCTCGGGCTTGAGATCGGTGCGGATGATTACGTCGCCAAACCCTTTTCCCCCCGGGAGGTATGCGCCCGGGTGCGGACCATTCTGCGGCGCATGCAAAAATCCGCCGCGCCTTCAGAGATCGTTCGTATCGGCCAGTTTGAGCTGAACGAACCTGCCGCCAGAATCAGCTGGTTTGGTGAGCCCTTACCCCTGACGCGCTACGAGTTCCTGCTGCTCAAAACGCTGCTGAACGCGCCGGGCCGCGTCTTTTCTCGCCAGCAGCTGATGGATAAAGTGTGGGGGGAAGAGGGCGACAGTTTCGATCGCACCGTCGACACCCATATCAAAACCCTGCGCGCCAAGCTTCGGGCGATAAACGATCGGCTCTCCCCCATCAGCACCCATCGCGGCATGGGCTATAGTCTGGGACTGTATTAATGCGCATCGGCATGCGGCTGTTGCTGGGCTACTTCCTGATCGTGGCCATCGCCGCGTGGTTTGTGCTGTCGATCTTTGTTCAGGAGGTGAAGCCCGGCGTGCGCAGGGCCACCGAAGGGACGCTGATTGACACCGCGACGCTGCTGGCGGAGGTGGGGCGAGACGACTTGCTCTCGGACAACCCGCAGGAAGGCAAGCTGGCCCAGGCCTTTTCCCGCCTCCATCAGCGTCCGTTTCGCGCCAATATTGGCGGCATCCACAAAGTGCGTAACGAGTATCACGTCTACATGACCGATGCCCGCGGCAGGGTAGTATTTGACTCCGCCGGACGTGCGGTGGGCGAGGATTACTCACGCTGGAACGACGTCTGGCTGACCCTGCGCGGGGAGTACGGCGCCCGCAGCACTCCGGGCAATCCGCAGGATCCTGAGAGCACGGTGATGTACGTTGCCGCGCCGGTGGTGGATCAGGGCAAGATCATCGGCGTGCTGTCGGTCGGAAAACCCAACAGCGCGATGGCGCCGGTGATCCAGCGCAGCGAGCGGCGGATCCTGTGGGCAGGCGGGGCGTTGCTGGGCCTGGCGTTGCTCATTGGTCTGGCGGTGGCCTGGTGGATTAACCGCTCGATTAACACCCTGTCGCGCTATGCCGACTCGGTGACCACGGATAGCCCTCTGCCGTTGCCCGATCCGGGCAGCAGTGAACTGCGCAAGCTGGCGCAGGCATTAGAGAACATGCGCGTTCGCCTGGAGGGGAAAAATTACATCGAACACTATGTGCACGCGCTCACCCACGAGCTGAAAAGCCCGCTGGCCGCCATCCGCGGAGCGGCGGAGATCCTGACAGAGCAGCCCCCGCCGCAGGTGGCGGCGCGGTTTATCGATAACATTCTGGTGCAAAACGCGCGCATGCAGTCGCTGGTGGAAAAACTTCTCGCCCAGGCGCGGCTGGAAAACCGGGTCGAGATTGTTCCGGTCAGCGTCAGCATTGACGAGCTGTTCTCGCGACTCGCCGACGCGCGCGCGGCGACGCTGGCCTCGCGAAATATCACCCTGAGCTGGCAAAAGAGCGGGTGCTGCGTGGAGGGGGATGCCGATCTCCTTGAGCAGGCGCTGGGCAATTTACTGGATAACGCTATCGACTTCACGCCGCAGGGTGGAACGATCCAGCTTGCGGCCAATCAGTCTCACAGGCAGGTTGAGATCGCCGTGACCGATACCGGAAGTGGGATACCGGATTACGCCCGGCCGCGAATTTTTGAACGCTTCTATTCGCTCCCGCGCCAGAACGGGCTGAAAAGCAGCGGGCTGGGGTTGGCGTTTGTGCAGGAGGTGACGCGTCTGCATCAGGGAAGTATCGATCTGCAAAACCGTACTGACGGCGGCGTGATCGCCACGCTGACACTTCACCGTCCCTTCACATAACTTCAAACTGGCCCCACATAGCGTTGTTAGGCTCTCCCCATCACAAAGGAGACCTGATATGAAATCCCCCCTGTTCTGGAAAGTCACCACCCTGTTGGGGTGCATCCTGCTGTTACTCGTCCCGCTGATAATGGTGGGCAACCTGATTTCGGAGCGGGAGAGCTACCGCGACGAGGTCGAAAATACCCTGCGTCAAAGCACCAGCGGCCCGCAGCAGCTGGTCGGCCCGCTGATCGCCATTCCGGTGACGGAGGTCTATTACAAGCAGGAGGACGCGAAAAAGGTGGAGTACAAGAAGCGTTATATGCACTTCATTCTGCCGGAGACGCTGCTTGTCAACGGCAAGCAGCACGTGCAGACGCGAAGCATCGGCATTTATGACGGGCAAATCTGGAATAGCGATCTCAACATTAAGGCGCAGTTCACCACGGAAAAACTGGCGGAGCTTGAGGGTGAGACGATGACGCTCGGCAAGCCGTTTATCGTGGTCGGCGTGGGTGACGCGCGCGGGATTGGCGCAGTGAGCATCTCAAAAATCAATGGTGAGACGCTTAACATCGAGCCCGGCGCTGGCGTGTATGGGGCGTTATCCGGCATTCATATTCCGCTGACCGACAAGGCGCTGGAGTCTAAAACCCTCTCGCTGGAGATGTCGCTGAATCTGGCCGGCACCGGCAGCTTTGCGGTGGTTCCGGTGGGACGTAACAGCGAGATGACCCTTACCAGCAACTGGCCGCACCCGGGCTTTATGGGCAATTACCTGCCGGTTAAGCATGAGATTAGCGCGTCCGGTTTCCAGGCGAACTGGAAAAGCAGCTGGTTTGCGAACAATCTGGCAGGCTGGTTCAACGACAACGAGGTTCCTGAATGGAACGCGATCCCGGCGTTCAGCGTCACGGTTGCGACTCCTGCCGACCAGTATCAGCTGACCGACCGGGCGATTAAGTACGCCATTCTACTGATTGCGTTGACGTTTATGGCCTTCTTCGTCTTCGAAACCTTAACCGGGCTGCGGCTGCACCCGATGCAGTATCTGCTGGTGGGGCTGGCGCTGGTGCTGTTCTACCTGGTGCTGCTGGCGTTATCTGAGCATGTGGGATTCACCCCGGCGTGGATTATCGCCAGCCTGGTGGGAGCATTAATGAACGGTGTCTACCTGCAGGCGGTGCTGAAAAGCTGGAAACGCAGCGGCCTGTTTGTGCTGGCGCTGCTGGGGCTGGACGTGGTGATGTGGTTCCTGCTGCGTTCGGAAGACAGCGCGTTGCTGCTGGGTTCAGCCGTACTGGCACTGGCGCTGTTTGCGGTGATGTACCTTACGCGGCACTTTGACTGGTACTCGCTCTCCCAGCCGAAACGCACGGAGCCACCGGCGTCACCGGATAAAGATGCGATGCGGATATGGAAATAAAAAAACGGCGCGAAAGCGCCGTTTTTTATGGCTTGCGTGCGGGATTACTCCTGCAGGTCGCCGCAGAAACGATAGCCTTCACCATGAATGGTGGCGATGATTTCTGGGGTATCCGGCGTGGATTCGAAGTGTTTACGAATACGGCGGATAGTTACATCGACGGTACGGTCGTGCGGCTTCAGCTCACGGCCGGTCATTTTTTTCAGCAGTTCTGCACGGGACTGGATCTTGCCCGGGTTTTCGCAGAAGTGCAGCATGGCGCGGAATTCACTGCGCGGCAGCTTATACTGGTCGCCCTGCGGGCTCACCAGAGAACGGCTATTGATATCAAGTTCCCAGCCGTTGAATTTGTAGCTCTCTACGCTACGACGCTCTTCGCTGACCGTGCCCAGGTTCATGGTGCGGGACAGCAGGTTGCGTGCACGAATGGTTAACTCGCGTGGGTTAAACGGTTTGGTGATGTAGTCATCCGCGCCGATTTCCAGGCCAAGAATTTTATCAACTTCGTTGTCGCGGCCGGTCAGGAACATTAACGCAACGTTCGCCTGCTCACGCAGTTCACGCGCCAGCAGAAGGCCGTTTTTACCCGGCAGGTTAATGTCCATGATAACCAGGTTGATATCATTTTCAGAAAGGATCTGATGCATCTCTGCGCCATCGGTCGCTTCAAAGACATCGTAGCCTTCTGCTTCGAAAATGCTCTTTAACGTGTTGCGTGTTACCAACTCGTCTTCAACGATAAGAATGTGCGGGGTCTGCATGTTTGCTACCTAAATTGCCAACTAAATCGAAACAGGAAGTACAAAAGTCCCTGACCTGCCTGATACATGCCACAAATTAACATGACCGGCGTAACGTGACTAAAGTACGTAATTGCGTTCTTGATGCACTTTCCATCAACGTCAACAACATCATTAGCTTGGTCGTGGGTACTTTCCCTCTGGACCCGACAGTGTCAAAAACGGCTGTCATCCTAACCATTTTAACAGCAACATAACAGGCTAAGTGACACCGGACACCCAATAAAACTACGCTTCGTTGACATATATCAAGTTCAATTGTAGCACGTTAACAGTTTGATGAAATCATCGTAGCGGATTGCTAGCCTTTGTCACAAATTTTCAATAAACCAACTAGTTGCAGTAGTTTATTAATAAACAAGGTGAATCCAATGTCAACATTGAGCCTGAGAAACTATTATCATTATTAAACATAAGGATAAGCGTTGTTCTTTAACATTATCGCGTAAAGTTCATTCATGAAATAGTTTAGTGTTTTTAATTTGTAGTGAAACGCTATTTCGGTGATTTCTGTTGCAAATTTGTAAATTCGTGATGCGTAATATGATGATGCCCATCACATTTTTATCGGCTAACTGCCTAAAAAGAGAACATAAATGCATTTGTCTATCGTACTGGTTTCCCCAGCAAGAGCAGAGAATATCGGCGCCGCCGCACGGGCCATGAAGACCATGGGGTTTACCGATTTACGTATTGTCGCCAGTGAAGCGCACGCCGAGCCTGCGGCGCGTCGTGTCGCGCATGGATCGGGAGATATCCTCGATAATTTAACCACTTACGAAACGCTTGCCGACGCGCTGCACGATATTTCTTTTACCGTAGCGACGACCGCCCGCGGTCGCTCAAAGTTCCATTACTACGCCACGCCCGCTGAGCTGGTGCCTTTACTGGCAGAAAAAAGTCAGTGGCTGCCCAAAATGGCGCTGGTTTTTGGCCGCGAAGATTCCGGCCTGACGAACGAGGAACTGGAACTTGCGGACGTGCTGACCGGCGTGCCGATGGTGGCAGATTATCCGTCGCTGAATTTGGGTCAGGCCGTGATGGTCTACTGCTATCAATTAGCATCCTTGATGCAAAACCCTGCTTCGCCTCCGGCTGAGGTGGATGAAAACCAACTTTCTGCCTTGCGTTCGCGCACTGAACGTCTGTTGACGTCGCTGAATGTCGCCGACGACCAAAAAATGGCGGAGTGGTTACAGCAGCGGTTGGGTCTGTTAGGACAGCGAGACACGGCAATGTTGCACAGATTACTGCACGATATCGAAAAAAAACTGGCAGAGTAAAACGCTGTCATAGTTTTTCGTTATGGTTGAATGCTCCAAAAAATGAGCTGTGTACGGTCTGATCTGGACGGAAATAAAAACTCAGGCAGAGAGACGTGAAAGGGCCGGAAAATGTGATCAAATTAGAAATTCGTTGACTTACCGGCAGGTTTGCTTTAACCAATAGAGTCAGACAGCACAGACAGATAAAAATTACAGAGTACACAACATCCATGAAACGCATCAGCATCATCACCATTACCACAACCATCACCATTACCACAGGTAACGGTGCGGGCTGACGCGTACAGGAAACACAGAAAAAAGCCCGCACCTGAACAGTGCGGGCTTTTTTTTCGGCCAAAGATTACGAGGTAACAACCATGCGAGTGTTGAAGTTCGGCGGTACATCAGTGGCAAATGCAGAACGATTTCTGCGTGTTGCCGATATCCTGGAGAGTAATGCCAGGCAGGGGCAGGTGGCGACGGTACTCTCTGCCCCGGCTAAAATTACCAATCACCTGGTGGCGATGATTGAGAAAACCATCGGGGGTCAGGATGCGCTGGTGAACATCAGCGACGCTGAGCAGATTTTTGCCAGCCTGCTGCAGGGCCTGGCAGATGCACAACCTGGTTTTCCTCACGCCCAGCTCAAGGCCTTTGTTGAGCAAGAATTCGCCCAGATCAAACACGTTCTGCATGGTATCAGCCTGTTGGGGCAGTGCCCGGACAGCATTAACGCGGCGCTGATCTGCCGCGGTGAAAAACTCTCTATCGCCATCATGGCGGGCCTGCTGGAAGCGCGCGGCCATAACGTCACGGTGATCGATCCCGTCGAAAAACTGCTCGCTGTTGGTCATTACCTCGAATCCACCGTAGATATCGCCGAATCTACCCGTCGCATTGCGGCAGGCAAAATTCCTGCCGACCATATGATTCTGATGGCGGGCTTCACCGCCGGGAATGAGAAAGGGGAGCTGGTGGTGCTGGGCCGTAACGGCTCTGACTACTCCGCCGCCGTGCTGGCCGCCTGTCTGCGCGCCGACTGCTGTGAAATCTGGACCGACGTCGACGGCGTCTATACCTGCGACCCGCGCCAGGTGCCCGATGCCCGCCTGCTGAAGTCGATGTCTTATCAGGAAGCGATGGAGCTCTCCTACTTCGGCGCCAAAGTGCTTCACCCTCGTACCATCGCCCCTATCGCCCAGTTCCAGATCCCTTGCCTGATTAAAAATACCGGCAATCCGCAGGCGCCAGGTACGCTGATTGGCGCCAGCAGCAATGAAGATGGGCTGCCGGTGAAAGGCATCTCCAACCTCAATAACATGGCGATGTTCAACGTCTCCGGGCCGGGCATGAAAGGCATGGTCGGCATGGCGGCGCGCGTGTTTGCGGCTATGTCGCGCAACGGTATCTCGGTGGTGCTCATCACCCAGTCCTCGTCTGAATACAGCATCAGCTTCTGCGTCCCGCAGGTGGACTGCCTGCGTGCCCGCCGCGCGCTGGAAGAAGAGTTCTATCTGGAGCTGAAAGAAGAACTTCTGGAGCCGATGGCAATTCAGGAGCATTTGGCGATCATCTCCGTGGTGGGTGACGGCATGCGCACCCTGCGCGGCATCTCTGCGAAGTTCTTTGCCGCGCTGGCGCGGGCGAACATCAATATTGTCGCCATTGCCCAGGGCTCCTCGGAGCGTTCTATCTCCGTGGTGGTGAATAATGACGATGCCACTACCGGCGTGCGCGTGACGCACCAGATGCTGTTCAACACCGATCAGGTCATCGAGGTATTCCTGATTGGCGTCGGCGGCGTCGGTGGAGCGTTACTGGAGCAGCTTAAGCGCCAGCAGGAGTGGCTCAAGAAAAAGCATATCGACCTGCGCGTCTGCGGTATTGCCAACTCCAGAGCCCTGCTGACCAACGTTCACGGGCTGAATCTGGAGAACTGGCAGGCAGAGC
The DNA here is from genome assembly GCF_005843915.1 of Enterobacter sp. MF024. Taxonomy (NCBI): domain Bacteria; kingdom Pseudomonadati; phylum Pseudomonadota; class Gammaproteobacteria; order Enterobacterales; family Enterobacteriaceae; genus Enterobacter; species Enterobacter sp. MF024. The sequence continues at coordinate 91,157 of NZ_VCBB01000010.1, forward strand.
TGGCGGAAGCGAAAGAGCCGTTTAATCTTGGCCGCCTGATCCGCCTTGTGAAAGAGTACCATCTGCTGAACCCGGTCATCGTCGACTGTACCTCCCATCAGGCGGTGGCCGATCAGTATGCCGACTTCCTGCGCGAAGGTTTCCACGTGGTGACGCCAAACAAAAAGGCCAACACCTCGTCGATGGATTACTACCATCAGATGCGCCATGCGGCGGCGAAATCACGCCGTAAGTTCCTGTACGACACTAACGTCGGCGCCGGGCTGCCGGTTATCGAAAACCTGCAAAACCTGCTCAACGCCGGTGATGAACTCCAGCGTTTTTCCGGCATCTTGTCGGGCTCGCTCTCCTTTATCTTTGGCAAGCTGGACGAGGGCATGAGCCTGTCGGAAGCGACCAAAGTGGCGCGTGAGCTGGGTTACACCGAACCCGACCCGCGTGACGATCTCTCCGGCATGGATGTGGCGCGCAAGCTGCTGATCCTCGCCCGCGAAACGGGCCGTGAGCTGGAGCTGTCGGATATCGTCATCGAACCGGTCCTGCCGGAAGGTTTTGACGACTCGGGCGATGTTGCGACTTTTATGGCTAACCTGCCGCAGCTGGATGACGCTTTTGCGTCCCGCGTCGCAAAAGCCCGTGATGAAGGCAAGGTATTGCGCTATGTTGGCAACATCGAAGAAGACGGCGTCTGCCGGGTCAAAGTCGCGGCGGTAGACGGTAACGATCCGCTGTTCAAAGTGAAAAATGGCGAAAACGCCCTCGCGTTTTACAGCCACTATTATCAGCCACTGCCGTTGGTCCTTCGCGGCTATGGCGCGGGGAACGATGTCACGGCGGCGGGGGTGTTTGCCGATCTGCTGCGTACCCTGTCATGGAAGTTAGGAGTTTAACATGGTCAAAGTTTATGCCCCGGCTTCCAGCGCCAATATGAGCGTCGGGTTTGATGTGCTGGGCGCGGCGGTGACGCCGGTGAATGGCGCATTGCTGGGTGATACGGTTACGGTAGAAGCCGCGGAGAGCTTCAGTCTGAACAACGTCGGGCGTTTCGCCAGCAAGCTGCCGACCGACCCGCGCGAGAATATTGTCTATCAGTGCTGGGAGCGTTTTTGTCAGGAGATCGGTAAAAACGTGCCGGTCGCCATGACGCTGGAAAAAAGCATGCCGATTGGCTCCGGGCTGGGTTCGAGCGCCTGTTCGGTGGTCGCCGGGCTGGTGGCGATGAACGAACATTGCGGCAAACCGCTGAATAACACCCGTCTGCTGGCCCTGATGGGCGAGCTGGAAGGGCGCATCTCCGGCAGCATTCATTATGATAACGTCGCCCCTTGTTTCCTGGGCGGTATGCAGCTGATGATCGAAGAGAACGGCATCATCAGCCAGCAGGTGCCAGGCTTTGACGAGTGGCTGTGGGTACTGGCGTATCCGGGCATTAAAGTGTCGACCGCGGAAGCGCGCGCCATTCTGCCGGCGCAGTATCGCCGTCAGGACTGCATCGCGCACGGTCGTCATCTGGCGGGCTTTATTCATGCCTGCTATACCCGTCAGCCGCTTCTTGCGGCAAAACTGATGAAAGATGTTATTGCTGAGCCGTACCGCACCAAACTGCTGCCTGGCTTCAATGAAGCCCGCAGCGCCGCGCTGGATATCGGCGCGCTGGCCTGCGGTATTTCCGGTTCCGGGCCGACCCTGTTTGCACTCTGCGACAAGCCGGATACGGCTGAGCGGGTTGCGGGTTGGCTGGAGAAAAACTACCTGCAAAATCAGGAAGGCTTTGTTCATATTTGCCGTCTGGATACGGCGGGCGCACGAGTACTGGGATAAACGATGAAACTCTACAATCTTAAAGATCATAACGAGCAGGTAAGCTTTGCACAGGCCGTAACGCAGGGGCTGGGCAAAAACCAGGGGCTGTTCTTCCCGCACGACCTGCCGGAATTCGGTCTGACCGAAATCGACGACATGCTGAAGCAGGATTTCGTCACCCGCAGCACCAAAATTCTCTCCGCCTTTATCGGCGACGAGATCCCGCAGGAGCTGCTGGAAGAGCGCGTCCGCGCGGCCTTTGCCTTCCCGGCACCGGTAAGCCAGGTGGAGCCGGACGTCGGCTGTCTTGAGCTGTTCCACGGCCCGACGCTGGCCTTTAAAGATTTCGGCGGCCGCTTTATGGCGCAGATGCTGACCCACATCAGCGGCGATAAGCCGGTGACCATCCTGACGGCCACCTCCGGCGATACCGGTGCGGCGGTTGCGCATGCCTTCTACGGCCTGAAAAACGTCCGCGTGGTGATCCTCTATCCGCAGGGGAAAATCAGCCCGCTGCAGGAAAAACTGTTCTGTACTCTCGGCGGCAACATTGAAACCGTCTCCATCGACGGCGATTTCGATGCCTGTCAGGCGCTGGTTAAGCAGGCCTTCGATGATGAAGATCTGAAGGTGGCGCTGGGCCTGAACTCCGCGAACTCCATCAACATCAGCCGTCTGCTGGCGCAGATCTGCTACTACTTCGAAGCGGTGGCGCAGCTGCCGCAGGAAGCGCGTAACCAGCTGGTGATCTCGGTGCCGAGCGGCAACTTTGGCGACCTGACCGCAGGCCTGCTGGCGAAATCTCTGGGCCTGCCGGTGAAACGCTTTATCGCCGCCACCAACGCCAACGACACCGTTCCGCGCTTCCTGAAAGAGGGCAAGTGGACGCCAAACGTTACGCAGGCCACCCTGTCTAACGCGATGGATGTGTCCCAGCCTAACAACTGGCCGCGTGTGGAAGAGCTGTTCCGCCGTAAAATCTGGCGTCTGAACGAACTGGGCTACGCGGCGGTGACCGACGAAACCACCAAAGAGACCATGCGTGAGCTGAAGCAGGTGGGTTACACCTCTGAACCGCACGCTGCGGTAGCCTATCGTGCCCTGCGCGATCAGCTGAACCCGGGCGAGTACGGCCTGTTCCTCGGCACGGCGCATCCGGCGAAGTTCAAAGAGAGCGTGGACGAGATCCTCGGTGAATCTCTGCCGCTGCCGAAAGAGCTGGCCGAGCGCGCCGATCTGCCGCTGCTGTCGCACAACCTGCCGGCCGATTTTGCTGCGCTGCGTAAGTTGATGATGACCCGCGGGTAAGCGCTTTTTGCCGGGTGGCGGCTTCGCCTTACCCGGCCTACACGAGCTCGAGTTGTAGGCCCGGCAAGCACCGCGCCGCCGGGCATCAGGCCGCACAATCCAGCCGGGTACGCCTCTGCGCCACCCGGCTTTTTTGTGAAGAAATTAAGGAGAAAAATAGCAGGGAAAAAGTAGAAATTCCCAATAAATGCGGTCACTTACAGAATAGGATTGCAGAGAATAACATCCTCCATGCCCCTCACGTAATCTCCTTACATCGGCCCACAACGGGCAGGATTAATAAGGAGTAACCTATGTCTAAACTGAAACCTGTGCTTATCGCGCTTTCTCTGATGCTGGTGGCTCCGATGGCGGTTCAGGCCTCTGAAATCACCCTGGTTCCGGCGGTCAAATTACAGATTGGCGATCGGGATAAACAGGGACACTACTGGGATGGCGGCCGCTGGCGCGACCATGACTGGTGGAAGTCACATTATGAGTGGCGGGACAACCGCTGGCACCCGCATGATGAACATCATGATAATCGCCACAACGATCGTCATGACGATCACCGTCCGGGACCGGACTGGAAGCATCATTAACAAAACCCCGCCAGGTGGCGGGGTTTCGCATTACTGCTCGTGACGCTTAAAGACCAACTCGCCTTTTCCTGAGGCTTCCTCATCAAAGAAATAACCTTCGCTGTTAAAGGCGGTTAGTTGCTCTGGCTTCGTCAGGCGCTTTTCAATGATGTAGCGGCTCATCAGACCACGGGCTTTCTTGGCATAGAAGCTGATGACCTTAAACTTGCCGTTTTTCTCGTCGAGGAAGACTGGCTTAATAATCTCTGCATTCAGCTTCTTCGGTTTGACGGCTTTGAAATACTCATCTGAAGCCAGATTGATGACAATGTTGTCACCCTGGGCTTCCAGGGCATCGTTCAGCTTGTTGGTGATGGTCTCGCCCCAGAACTGATAGAGATCTTTCCCTTTCGCATTTTCCAGGCGGATCCCCATCTCCAGACGGTAAGGCTGCATCAGATCCAGCGGGCGCAGCACGCCGTACAGGCCGGAGAGCATACGCAAATGCTGCTGGGCGAAATCAAAATCCGCTTCGCTAAAGGTTTCTGCCTGCAGGCCAGTGTAGACGTCGCCTTTGAAGGCCAGAATCGCCTGACGCGCATTCGACGGCGTGAAATCCGGCTGCCAGTCGTGAAAACGGGTGGCATTCAGATCCGCCAGCTTGTCGCTGATGCTCATCAGGCTCGCAATTTGCGGGGCCGAAAGCTTACGCGCTTCGCGGATCAGCTGTTGCGAATGATCCAGCAGTTCCGGCTGGGTATAGCGCCCGGTGGCAAGTGGGCTCTGGTAGTCGAGCGTTTTAGCAGGTGAAATCAGAATCAGCATATCCAGTCCTTGCAGGGGAAGTGGTGCGACTTTATCAAAAAAACCGCCTCGAGTGATCGATGGCTGTTATCGACGCGGCAAATCATCCCAGGCGCCGGGAGCAAGCTGCTCTTCAATCTCGGGATAACGCGAGACGTCGAAAACCGGCTGCACGCCCAGTTTGCGCTGGCGCAGATAGTCCCGGGCGATCAGGGTCACCACCGGGGAGAGCAGCAGGATGGCCGTCAGGTTAGTGATCGCCATCAGCGCCATGATGATATCCGCCAGTTGCCAGACCGTCGGCAGGCTCAGCAGCGATCCGAGCAGCACCATCAGGGCAACGCCGCCCCGCAACAGCCAGCGCGAGCGCCGGGCATCCGGGTGTAAAAAGAGCAGGTTGTTTTCGGCATAAATGTAATTCACCACAATTGAGCTGAAGGCGAACAGGATGATGATGAATCCCACGAATCCGGCACCCCAGCCTCCGGTCAGATTTATCAGCGCCTGCTGTATTATCTGTATGCCTGCGGTATCTGCCGGGAGATCCACCGGGCCTGCCAGCAGCACAATCATGGCGCTGGCGGTACAGATGATGATGGTATCGACGAATACGCCGATCATCTGCACGATCCCCTGGGAGGCCGGGTGAGGGGGCCAGGACGCGGCAGCTGCGGCGGCATTGGGGGTTGAGCCCATACCCGCTTCGTTGGAAAACATGCCGCGCTGAAAACCTGCCGTCAGGGCCTGACTCAGGGTGTAGCCCAGCGCTCCGGCCGCCGCTTCGCGCCAGCCAAAGGCGCTTTTAAAGATCAGGTTGAAAACCGCCGGTAACTGTTCGGCATGCCAGGCACAGATAAGCAGGCTGGCCATCACCCACAGCAGCGCCATTACCGGCACCATCCACTGCATCAGCCTGGCGACGCCTTTAATGCCGGTGATGACCACCACCACGGTGAGCGCGGCCAGCGTGCCGCCGGTCAGAACCTCCGGGCAATCGAAGGCAAAGCGCAGCGCGTGGGCGACAGAGTGGGCCTGAACAGTGTTGAAAATGAGGCCGTAGGCGACGAGCAAAAAGATCGAAAACAGCACGCCCATCCAGCGCATGCCGAGGCCCCGGGCCATATACCAGGCCGGGCCGCCGCGAAACTGCCCCTGTTTATCCGCTTCTTTATAAAGCTGCGCTAACGAGCACTCCGCGAAAGAGGTGGCCATGCCGATGATGGCGGTCATCCACATCCAGAATATTGCCCCTGGACCACCGGCGGAGATCGCCAGCGCGACCCCGGCTAAATTCCCGCTGCCGACCCGGGCCGCCAGGCTGGTGCAGAGCGCCTGGAACGAGGTTAAACCTCCCGGCTGGGGGCTCAGGCTATTTTTCAGATTCTTTCGCAGTTGGGGAATAGAGCGAAACTGAATAAAGCCGCTGCGAACGGTGAACCAGATACCTGCCGCAAAAAGCAGGTAAATCATCATCGAACCCCACAGGACTTCATTAATAAACGACAGGTAATCAGGCATTAACGTCCCTCTTGTTGATGCCAAAGTGAATAGGTAATCGTTTCGAATGATTGAGCAAACAGTTAATTAGCAGCCAATTAATTTGAGGAGTTTATCACAGTATTCTTCAGCGCATTGTCTGCGGTTGCGCTGACATTCCGTCGTGTTATCATCAGGGCAGACCGGTTACATCCCCCTAACAAGTAAACCTGTCATTTTTCCGTTTCTGGCATCCTGCTGGTAACGCGAATTATCCAGGGCAAGTTAAAGAGAAACACTATCATGACGGATAAATTAACCTCCCTTCGTCAGTTCACGACTGTTGTCGCTGACACCGGAGATATCGCGGCAATGAAGTTGTACCAGCCGCAGGATGCCACAACGAACCCTTCTCTGATCCTTAACGCTGCACAGATCCCTGAATACCGCAAACTGATTGATGAGGCTGTTGCCTGGGCGAAAAGCCAGAGTGATTCCCGCGATCAGCAGGTTGTTGATGCGACCGACAAACTGGCCGTTAACATTGGTCTGGAGATCCTGAAGCTGGTTCCGGGCCGTATTTCTACCGAAGTGGATGCGCGTCTGTCCTATGACACCGAAGCGTCCATCGCTAAAGCCAAACGCCTGATCAAACTGTACAACGATGCTGGCATCAGCAACGACCGTATCCTGATCAAACTGGCTTCCACCTGGCAGGGCATCCGCGCTGCAGAGCAGCTGGAAAAAGAAGGCATCAACTGTAACCTGACCCTGCTGTTCTCCTTCGCGCAGGCGCGCGCATGTGCAGAAGCGGGCGTGTTCCTGATCTCTCCATTTGTGGGCCGTATTCTGGACTGGTACAAATCCAATACTGATAAGAAAGAGTACGCGGCAGCTGAAGATCCGGGCGTGGTTTCCGTTACCGAGATTTACGAATACTACAAGCAGCACGGCTATGAAACCGTGGTGATGGGCGCAAGCTTCCGTAACGTGGGCGAGATCCTGGAACTGGCTGGCTGTGACCGCCTGACCATCGCACCTGCGCTGCTGAAAGAGCTGGCAGAAAGCGAAGGCGCAATCGAGCGTAAGCTGAGCTTCAGCGGCGAAGTGAAAGCCCGTCCAGAGCGCATCACTGAATCCGAGTTCCTGTGGCAGCACAACCAGGATCCAATGGCGGTAGACAAACTGGCGGACGGTATCCGTAAGTTTGCAATCGACCAGGAAAAACTGGAAAAAATGATCGGCGAACTGCTGTAATCATTCTGGCGTGACCGGGCTCCCGGTCACGCTACCTCTCTCGTATCCTGTCTCAATCTCTTTCCTGCGTGTATCATTCTCCTCAATCTGTATTGTTTGAATGGAATGAATATGAATACCTTACGCATTGGCTTAGTTTCTGTCTCTGACCGCGCCTCCAGCGGTGTTTATGAAGATAAAGGCATTCCTGCGCTGGAAGCCTGGCTGGCTTCTGCTCTGACTACGCCGTTTGAAGTGCAAACGCGTCTGATCCCGGATGAACAGGCCGTCATCGAGCAAACCCTGTGTGAACTGGTTGATGAAATGAGCTGTCATCTGGTGCTGACCACGGGCGGAACAGGGCCCGCGCGCCGGGATGTGACGCCGGACGCAACCCTTGCCGTTGCTGACCGTGAAATGCCGGGCTTTGGCGAACAGATGCGCCAGATCAGTCTACACTTTGTGCCAACGGCAATCCTGTCACGCCAGGTCGGGGTGATCCGCAAGCAGGCGCTGATCCTCAACTTACCGGGCCAGCCTAAGTCGATTAAAGAGACGCTGGAAGGCGTAAAAGAGGCTGACGGCAAGGTGGTGGTCGCGGGGATTTTTGCCAGCGTACCGTATTGTGTACAGCTTCTGGAAGGGCCTTACGTCGAAACCGATCCGCAGGTAGTAGCAGCTTTTCGCCCGAAAAGCGCAAGGCGTGAAACAATCTCCTGAAATTAACAATAATGTGACATAAGCTGTAACGACGGTAGCCTGCTAATTGATTTACGGTATAGTAATTTTTTCTTTACGATCGCTGTAAATATAACTCAACAATTCAGCCCATAATGGTTCGCTATGTCACATTACACCCGGCCTCTCAATCGTCAGGATTATAAAACCCTCACGCTTGCCGCTCTCGGCGGCGCGCTGGAGTTTTATGACTTCATCATCTTCGTCTTTTTCGCCGCTGTCGTCGGGGAGCTGTTCTTCCCGGCGGACATCCCCGAATGGCTGCGTCAGGTTCAGACCTTTGGCATTTTCGCCGCCGGTTATCTGGCGCGCCCGCTCGGCGGCATCGTGATGGCCCACTTTGGCGATCTGGTAGGGCGCAAAAAGATGTTCACCCTCAGCATCCTGCTGATGGCGGTACCGACGCTGGCGATTGGCCTGCTGCCGACCTATGCCTCGATGGGCATTCTCGCGCCGGTACTGCTGCTGCTGATGCGCATCCTGCAAGGGGCGGCGATTGGCGGTGAAGTGCCGGGCGCATGGGTGTTTGTGGCGGAACATGTTCCGGCCCGGCGGATCGGCATTGCCTGCGGCACGCTGACCGCAGGGCTGACCGTCGGCATTCTGCTCGGCTCGGTGGTGGCGACGCTGGTCAATACCAGCATGACCCAGCAGGCGGTGCACGACTGGGGCTGGCGTATTCCGTTCCTGCTGGGCGGGGCCTTTGGTCTGGTGGCCATGTATCTGCGTCGCTGGCTGCAGGAGACGCCTGTATTCCTTGAGATGCAGCAGCGCAAGGCGCTGGCGCAGGAACTGCCGGTTAAAGCGGTAGTGGTACGGCACAGAAAGGCGGTGGTGGTATCGATGCTGCTGACCTGGCTGCTGTCGGCGGGCATCGTGGTGGTGATCCTGATGTCGCCGGTCTGGCTGCAAAAACAGTACGGCTTTGCCCCGGCGGTGACGCTGCAGGCCAACAGTTTCGCCACCATCATGCTGTGCTTTGGCTGCCTGATTGCCGGTCTGGCGGTGGATCGTATCGGCTCCAGCCTGACCTTTATCATCGGCAGCCTGCTGCTGGCCGGGTCGAGCTGGGCGTTTTACCATCTGGCGGGCAGCCATCCCGAACAGCTGTTCCTGCTCTACGGTACGGTGGGGCTTTGCGTGGGCGTGGTGGGTGCGGTGCCTTACGTGATGGTTCGCGCCTTCCCGCCGGAAGTGCGCTTCACCGGTATTTCATTCTCCTATAACGTTTCATACGCCATCTTCGGCGGGCTGACGCCGGTTGCCGTCACCCTGTTGATGGGCGTGTCGCCGATGGCACCTGCCTGGTACGTGCTGGCGCTGTCGCTCATGGGGCTGGCTCTTGGGATCTGGCTGCGCCAGAAACCGGTGGAAGTACCGGTCCTCGCGGGATAAAAAATGCCGGGCAGAGCCCGGCATTTTTATTAGTGCGAAGGGGTGTAGCTCAGGATGATGTTGTCATCCGGGATGTGGGTGAAGTCAGTGATGATGGCGTGGTAATCCGCCTGCGGATCCACATCCTTAAACAGCGTTGGATAGAAGATTTTGCTCAACGTCTCGATGGCGAAGATGTTGTACGGATTGTTATAGAAGTGGTGATAGAGCGCCCCGGTATGGCCCTGAGCCACCGCCGGAATGCTGGCCACTCCCTGACGCCCCACCAGCGCGTTGAACGCCGTCGTTACTTCGCCTGCCGGGACGTTATAGCCAAACGGGATAATGGCCGTGCCTTTGCCTGGACGTTTTGAACCGGTCATCAGGTAGTAATCCGGGTTCAGGGAGATAATCTTCTCCACCGAGACATTCCCGGTCGCACCTGGCAGCAGCTGTGACCCGATATTGATCCCGCCCGCAGCTTCTACCAGTCCGCCCCAGCCGTTACGCGCGTGGGTAAAGCAGCAGCCATTATCCAGCCCGCCGACGCCGGCAATAGGTTCGATAAAGACCAGCGGTTTTTTGCTGACGGTTGCCAGACGCTGGTGGATTTTATCCAGACGCTGCTGATAGAAATCGATGTAGGCCTGGGCGCGGTCGGTCTGGCCCAGCGCCTTACCCAGCAGGGCAATGCTCGGCAGGGTGTTTTCTACCGGGTGCAGCTCGTAGTCAACGAAGATGACCGGAATGTGCAGGGCTTCGAGCTTCGTGAGTACGCCGGACTGCACCAGCGAGGGCTTAGCGCGCAGCTGGGCGATCATCAGGTCTGGCTGGCGGGAGATAACCGTTTCGAGGTCGACATTTCCCTGGTCGGAAAACTTCATGTCGAGGATCTTCTCCGCTTCCGGCCACTTGCCCTTCAGCACGTTCCAGGTTTCGGTATCCTGCTTTTTCGGCAGATTATTCCACGCCACCACCTTCGCGAACGGATTATCGCGCTCCAGCAGCGCCAGGGCGAAGATGTCGCGTCCGTCCTGCAAAATGATGCGCTGCGGTTCGTGCTCCACCGTGACCGTGCGGTTATCCATATCCTTGACCGTTACCGGCCAGCTTTGCGCCTGGGCGATGAGCGGCGTAATGAACAGTGCCAGCCCTCCGGCGGCGGCGATGATTTTTTTTAGCGTCATGTTTTCCCCGTCTTTTTATGGTGTTAACCCGTCGACCACCACATGGGGCAGCCCGCGGGAGCAGTATTCGACCCGGCCGTCCACGCCATAAACCGCTGCCAGATTGACGGGCGTGACCACCTCTCCCGGCAGGCCGCTGGCGATCAGCTCGCCGGCTTTCAGCATCAGGGCATAGTCCGCATGGCGCAGGGCAATGTTGATGTCGTGGATCACCACGACGGTGACGATGTTGCGCAGCCGCGTTTCGCGGGCGACGATATCCATCACATGGAACTGGTAGTTAAGATCGAGGGCGCTCAGGGGCTCGTCCAGCAACAGCAGGTCGGGCTGGCGGATCAGGGACTGCGCGAGGCCAATCAGCTGCTTTTGCCCGCCGGAAAGTTGATCCAGAAAACTCATTGCCAGATGGGCGACGCCCAGCTTTTCAAGAATGGCGTACGCCTCCTGCTCAACGTTTTGCGTATTCACGCTGCCGCTGGCACGACGGGCGACGATCACCGATTCCAGCGCATGCAGATGCACGCCCTGAGGCAGGGATTGCGGGAGGTAAACCACCTTCTGCGCCCGCTTTGCCGGGGGCAGGGTCATCAGATCCTCGCCGTTAAGCAGTAACTCGCCCTGAGCGGGATTGAGGTCTGCCAGCGCGCGCAGCAGGGTGGATTTGCCCGAGCCGTTCGGCCCCAGCAGGGCGGTGATCTGTCCGCGAGGAAGTCGTGGGGTGGTTAGCCCGCTGATGACTTTTTTCTTGCGATAGCCGGTGTGCAGATCCCGGACGCGAAGGCCGTCGGTCATACGTTCCCCCGGTTACGAATAATGATGCTCAGGAAGAACGGCACCCCCACCAGCGAGGTGACAATGCCAACAGGAATGATGACGCCGGGAACGATGTTCTTGGAAAACACGGAGGCCAGCGAAAGCACCAGAGCGCCAATCAGCATGCTGCCGGGCAGATAAAAACGGTGATCCTCGCCAAACATCATGCGCGAGATATGCGGCGCCACCAGGCCAATAAAGCCTACCGGCCCGACAAAGGCGACGGTCAGCGCCGAAATAATGCTGATGCGTAGCAGCGTCGCCAGGCGCAGCTTTTTGACGTTAATCCCGAAGCTGACGGCGCGATCTTCTCCCAATCGCAGCGCCGTTAGCTTCCAGGCATTTTTAAGCGACAGCGGCACGATAATCAGCAGCGCCACGGCCAGGATCGCCAGCTTATCCCATGAGGCTCTTGCCAGGCTGCCCATCGTCCAGAAGACCAGCCCTTGCAGGGTGTCTTCGCTGGCAACAAACTGCAGAATGGAGATCAGGGCGTTGAAGGTAAAGACCAGCGCGATCCCGAACAGCACCACGCCGGACGTTGCCACGCGGGTCCAGCGGCTGATGCCGTCCAGAATAAAGCAGGCCAGCAGGGCAAAGACAAAGGCGTTTGCCGGAATAAACCATTTATCGGCAATGCCGGGGATGCCCAGTCCGAGCACAATTGCCAGGGCAGCGCCGAAGGAGGCGGCAGACGACACCCCAAGCGTAAACGGGCTGGCGAGCGGGTTGTTAAGGATGGTTTGCATCTCGGCTCCGGCAAGCCCCAGCGCCATACCGACGGCGACCGCCATCAGCGCAAACGGCAGCCGCAGCTCCCAGACAATGACGCGCGTACCGGCATCGACTGAAGCGGCATCGACCAGGGTGTGCCAGAGCGTAGAAACGGAGATGCCCGAAGGACCGAGCGTGAAATCGAGGATCAGGGAGCAAAGTATAAAGAAGAGCAGCACGCCTGCCAGGGTAAAACGCCTGACAAGGACTTTACGGTAATGCGACGCGATAATGGCTTCGCCAGTTTGCTCGCGGGCGGCAAGGCTGGAATTCATCAGATAACCCTATGCAACACAAAAGAATCATTTATCCCCTGCTGGTTCCATTTTGGTGGCTGCCTGATATCCATTATCCGGGATGCGCGGGTCACACTATTCGCAATGATAATGCTTATCAATTAAATGAGGTGATTATTACCGTTCTGTTTACGTATCGTTTCTGATGCGGCTAAAAAACAGTCAGATTTAAAAAGGGGAAAGCGCAACCGCATAGAGGAGTTCGTGCCCGCAGGGCGGGCACGAAGGGGATCAGTGTTTTTCACCAATCGGCAGCACGGTACGACCGAACTGCTCGTTCAGGACTTCACCCATTGCCAGGTAAATGGCGCTGGCGCCGCAGACCAGGCCAATCCAGCCAGCCACGTGAATAATGGCTTCGCCGTTGCTCACCAGGTGACCCACGCACAGCAGGGCGAACAACACGGTCAGGCTCAGGAACACGAACTGCAGCGCGCGGTTACCCACCAGCGTGCCGAAGAACATGAACAGCGTGAAGACGCCCCACAGGCCCAGATAAACGCCCAGGAACTGCGGGTTAGCGGCGTCGGTCAGACCCATTTTCGGCATCAGCAGAATGGCGACCAGGGTCAGCCAGAATGAACCGTAAGAGGTGAACGCGGTTAAACCAAAGGTGTTGCCTTTCTTATATTCCAGCAGGCCCGCGAAGATCTGTGCGATGCCGCCATAAAAAATGCCCATCGCCAGGATAATGCCGTCCATCGGGAAGAACCCGATGTTGTGCAGGTTCAGCAGGATGGTGGTCATGCCAAAACCCATCAGGCCCAGCGGAGCCGGATTAGCCAACTTAGTGTTGCCCATAAGTCCTCAAAAAAATCATCATTAATATGGTGAAATGGTGAATCCCACGCCAATTCTCCCTGGCGGGGCGCGGCATCATAATGGGCGCTATCGATGCCGTCTATGATCTAATCAGGGTGAAATTAAAAATTTTTTTATCCGCCCCCCTTGATGGTTGCCGTTGCGACCCCATCTTGTAGTCAACCGCAGTGTGTGGACCTGAAAAAATTCAAATCTGGACAGTTGAAAAAGCATCTTCTGCCCTTATTACAGGTACACAACCACATGTTGACCGAATTTATAGTGGAGACGTTTAGATGGGTAAAATTATTGGTATCGACCTGGGTACTACCAACTCTTGTGTAGCGATTATGGACGGCACTACTGCACGTGTGCTGGAGAATGCCGAGGGCGATCGCACCACGCCTTCTATCATTGCCTATACCCAGGATGGTGAAACTCTGGTTGGTCAGCCGGCTAAACGTCAGGCAGTGACAAACCCGCAAAACACACTGTTTGCGATCAAGCGCCTGATTGGCCGTCGCTTCCAGGACGAAGAAGTGCAGCGTGATGAAGCCATCATGCCGTACAAAATCATCGGCGCTGAAAACGGCGACGCCTGGATTGATGTTAAAGGTCAGAAAATGGCACCGCCGCAGATCTCTGCTGAAGTGCTGAAAAAAATGAAGAAAACCGCTGAAGATTACCTGGGTGAGCCGGTAACTGAAGCCGTTATCACCGTTCCAGCTTACTTCAACGATGCTCAGCGTCAGGCGACTAAAGACGCCGGCCGTATCGCGGGTCTGGAAGTCAAACGTATCATCAACGAACCAACCGCAGCGGCACTGGCCTACGGTCTGGATAAAGAAGTTGGCAACCGCACCATCGCGGTATACGACCTGGGTGGCGGTACTTTCGATATCTCTATTATCGAAATCGACGAAGTTGACGGCGAAAAAACCTTCGAAGTTCTGGCAACCAACGGTGATACCCACCTGGGTGGTGAAGACTTCGACAGCCGCATGATCAACTATCTCGTTGACGAATTTAAGAAAGATCAGGGCATTGACCTGCGTAACGACCCGCTGGCCATGCAGCGCCTGAAAGAAGCCGCAGAAAAAGCGAAAATTGAGCTCTCTTCTGCGCAGCAGACCGACGTGAACCTGCCGTACATCACTGCAGACGCGACCGGTCCAAAACACATGAACATCAAAGTGACTCGCGCGAAACTGGAAAGCCTGGTAGAAGACCTGGTTAACCGTTCCATCGAGCCGCTGAAAGTTGCTCTGCAGGACGCGGGCCTGTCCGTATCCGAAATCCAGGACGTTATCCTGGTCGGTGGTCAGACGCGTATGCCAATGGTTCAGAAGAAAGTGGCTGAATTCTTTGGTAAAGAGCCGCGTAAAGACGTTAACCCGGACGAAGCCGTTGCTATCGGTGCTGCCGTTCAGGGTGGTGTACTGACCGGTGAAGTGAAAGACGTACTGCTGCTGGACGTTACCCCGCTGTCTCTGGGTATCGAAACCATGGGCGGTGTGATGACGGCGCTGATCGCCAAAAACACCACCATCCCAACCAAGCACAGCCAGGTGTTCTCTACCGCTGAAGACAACCAGTCTGCGGTAACCATCCATGTGCTGCAGGGTGAGCGTAAACGTGCCGCGGATAACAAAGATCTGGGCCAGTTCAACCTCGATGGTATCAGCCCGGCGCCGCGCGGCATGCCACAGATCGAAGTCACCTTCGACATCGATGCTGACGGCATCCTGCACGTTTCCGCGAAGGACAAAAACAGCGGTAAAGAGCAGAAGATCACCATCAAGGCCTCTTCCGGTCTGAATGAAGAAGAGATCCAGAAAATGGTTCGCGAAGCAGAAGCGAACGCCGAGTCTGACCGTAAGTTTGAAGAGCTGGTTCAGACCCGCAACCAGGGTGACCATCTGCTGCACAGCACCCGTAAGCAGGTTGAAGAAGCAGGCGATAAACTGCCAGCTGACGACAAAACGGCTATCGAGTCTGCACTGAGCGCGCTGGAAGCGTCCCTGAAAGGCGAAGACAAAGCCGACATCGAAGCGAAGATGCAGGCGCTGGCGCAGGCTTCCGAGAAGCTGATGGAGATCGCTCAGCAGCAACACGCACAGCAGCAGGCTGGCGCGGGTGCTGACGCTTCTGCCAACAACGCGAAAGATGACGATGTTGTCGACGCAGAGTTTGAAGAAGTGAAAGACAAAAAATAATCGCCCTTTGAACGGGTAATACACTGGCACGGGCGAAGAGGTTTCCTCTCCGCCCGTGCACGCATGTTAGGGGCAGATAAAACAAGATGGCAAAGCAAGACTATTACGAGATTTTGGGCGTTTCCAAAACAGCGGAAGAGCGTGAAATCAAAAAGGCGTATAAGCGCCTGGCCATGAAATATCACCCGGACCGCAACCAGGGTGACAAAGAGGCCGAAGCCAGGTTTAAAGAGATCAAAGAAGCCTACGAAATCCTGACCGATGCGCAGAAACGTGCAGCCTACGATCAGTACGGCCATGCCGCGTTTGAACAGGGCGGTATGGGCGGCGGCGGATTTGGTGGCGGCGGCGCAGATTTCAGCGATATCTTTGGTGACGTGTTCGGCGACATCTTCGGTGGCGGCCGCGGTCGTCAGCGTGCAGCCCGTGGCGCAGACCTGCGTTACAACATGGAGCTGACGCTGGAAGAAGCGGTGCGTGGCGTGACGAAAGAGATCCGCATCCCGACTCTTGAAGAGTGCGACGTCTGCCACGGCAGCGGCGCGAAAGTCGGCACCAAGCCACAGACCTGTCCAACCTGTCACGGTTCAGGCCAGGTGCAGATGCGCCAGGGCTTCTTCGCGGTGCAGCAGAGCTGTCCGCACTGTCAGGGTCGCGGTACGCTGATCAAGGATCCATGCAACAAATGTCACGGCCATGGTCGCGTCGAGAAGACCAAAACCCTGTCGGTTAAAATCCCGGCGGGCGTGGATACCGGCGATCGTATTCGTCTGTCTGGCGAAGGCGAAGCAGGGGAGCACGGCGCACCGGCAGGCGATCTGTACGTTCAGGTGCAGGTGAAGCAGCATGCAATTTTTGAACGTGAAGGCAACAACCTGTACTGCGAAGTGCCGATCAACTTTGCCATGGCGGCAATGGGCGGCGAGATCGAAGTGCCAACGCTGGACGGTCGCGTAAACCTGAAAGTGCCTGGCGAAACCCAGACCGGCAAGCTGTTCCGCATGCGCGGTAAAGGTGTGAAATCCGTCCGTGGCGGCGCTCAGGGCGACCTGCTTTGCCGCGTGGTGGTGGAAACCCCGGTTGGCCTGAACGAGAAGCAGAAGCAGCTGCTGCGAGAACTGCAGGAGAGCTTTGGCGGCCCGACGGGTGAGAACAACAGCCCGCGTTCCAAAAGCTTCTTTGATGGCGTAAAAAAGTTCTTTGACGATTTGACTCGCTAACGCTGAGCTGACGTTGTTCTAAAAGCCCGGAAGCGATGCCGGGCTTTTTTATACCTGCTAAATTTAGATCGGAAAAACTGAATCAATAGTCAATGTTAACCTGCTTTTACCGATGAATATCCGCGCGTATGATGGTTTTAACGAAGGATTGTCGTAAAAAGAGAGAGTAATAGTGAAACTTCTGAATCGTTTTTTCCAGAATGAGGCCGCGGGCGGCATCATTCTTATCCTGGCCGCAGCCATCGCCATGCTGCTGGCAAATCTGGGCGCGACCCGCGACCTGTACCACGCTTTTCTGGAAACCCCCGTTGAGTTACGGGTCGGCGTGCTGGAAATCAACAAGAACATGCTGCTGTGGATCAACGATGCCCTGATGGCGGTCTTTTTCCTGCTGGTGGGGCTGGAGGTCAAGCGTGAGCTGATTCAAGGCTCCCTGGCAAGCCGTCAGCGTGCGGCATTCCCGGTGATTGCCGCTATCGGCGGGATGGTCGTCCCGGCGCTTATCTATCTGGCGTTTAACTATCAGGATCCTATTGCCCGTGATGGCTGGGCTATCCCGGCGGCCACGGATATTGCCTTTGCATTAGGCGTCCTGGCGCTGTTAGGCAACCGCGTGCCGATGGCGTTGAAAATCTTCCTGATGGCGCTGGCAATCATCGATGACCTGGGCGCGATAGTTATTATTGCCCTGTTCTATACCAGCGAGCTGTCGATGCTGTCCCTGGGCGTGGCGGCGGCAGCTATCGCCGCACTGGCGCTGCTGAACATCTTCAACGTGCGTCGGATTGGTATCTATGTGCTGGTGGGGATGGTGCTCTGGACGGCCGTACTGAAATCGGGCGTGCATGCCACCCTGGCCGGGGTGATTATTGGCTTCTTCGTGCCGCTGAAGAAGCAGGACGGTAAATCGCCAGCGAAGCAGCTGGAGCACGTGCTGCATCCATGGGTCGCTTTTATGATCCTGCCGCTCTTCGCCTTTGCTAACGCCGGTGTCTCCCTTAAGGGCGTCACGCTGGATGGAATGATGTCAATGCTGCCGCTGGGGATCATCGCCGGGCTGTTTATCGGTAAGCCGCTAGGGATCAGCCTCTTCTGCTGGCTGGCGCTGAAGCTGAAGCTGGCCACCTTGCCGCACGGAACCACCTGCCGGCAGATCATGGCCGTTGGCGTCCTTTGCGGGATTGGCTTTACAATGTCGATCTTTATTTCCACGCTGGCGTTTGGCGCGAGTGCACCTGAGCTCATCGACTGGGCTAAGTTGGCTATCTTAACCGGATCGCTGTTGTCGGCATTCACTGGCTATGCCTTACTGAAAACGAAATTGCCGGGGCAGGGGCATCCGGCGTAACGGGACTCCGGGAGGGCAGGCCGCCCTCCCGTTAACACTATCAGGGAGCGAGGAGCGTATGTCTCATCTTAACTACAACCATCTTTACTACTTCTGGCATGTCTATAAAGAGGGCTCGGTTGTCGGCGCGGCGGAGGCGCTCTATCTGACGCCACAGACCATTACCGGGCAGATCAAAGCCCTTGAAGAACGCCTGCAGGGGAAGCTGTTCAAGCGCAAAGGGCGCGGTATCGAGCCAAGTGAACTGGGCGAGCTGGTGTTTCGCTACGCGGACAAAATGTTCACCCTGAGCCAGGAGATGCTCGATATCGTCAACTACCGCAAAGAGTCGAACCTGCTCTTCGACGTGGGCATTGCGGATGCGTTGTCAAAACGGCTGGTCAGCGGGGTGCTGGATGCGGCAGTGGTGAAGGATGAGCAGATCCACCTGCGCTGTTTTGAATCCACGCACGAGATGCTGCTGGAGCAGTTGAGCCAGCACAAGCTGGATATGATTATCTCCGACTGCCCTATCGACTCCACCCAACAGGAAGGTCTTTTCTCGGTGAAAATTGGCGAGTGCGGCGTCAGCTTCTGGTGCAGCAATCCGCCGCCAGAAAAGCCGTTTCCCGCCTGTCTGGAAGAGCGTCGTTTACTGGTGCCCGGTCGTCGTTCGATGCTGGGCCGCAAGCTGCTGAACTGGTTTAACTCCCAGGGGCTGAACGTTGAAATTCTGGGTGAGTTTGACGATGCCGCGCTAATGAAAGCCTTCGGTGAGGCGCATAACGCGATTTTTGTCGCCCCAACGCTGTATGCCCAGGATCTGTATGCGGACGAGAAAATTACCGAGATAGGGCGGGTGGACAACGTGATGGAAGAGTATCACGCGATATTTGCTGCAAGAATGATTCAGCACCCGGCGGTGCAGCGTATCTGTAACCAGGATTACAGCGCGCTGTTTACGCCACCGGCACTCTGAAGGCATAAAAAAACCCGCGTTAAGCGGGTTCTTTAAACAAGCAACAACAAGTGGCGATTAAGCCAGTTTGCTGATCTGCGCGGTCAGGTTTGCTTTATGACGCGCTGCTTTGTTTTTGTGGATCAGACCTTTAGCAGCCTGACGATCCACGATTGGTTGCATTTCGTTAAATGCGTTCTGCGCTGCAGCTTTGTCGCCAGCTTCGATTGCTGCGTATACTTTCTTGATGAAAGTACGCATCATAGAGCGACGGCTTGCGTTGTGCTTACGAGCCTTTTCAGACTGAACGGCACGTTTCTTAGCTGATTTGATATTAGCCAAGTCCAACTCCCAAATATGATCTATGTGGACAATTCAAAGGCCGAGGAATATGCCCTCTTTGCCCTCTTTTGTCAATGGATTTGTGCAAATAAGCGCCGTTAATTAGCGACGCTACGTTACGTAGTGATGGCGCAGGATTCTACCAGCTTGTCTCTCCTGAATACAGCTTTTCGACACAAAAAACGTCATCTGTAGACAGATTTTTTCGCTGTGAAAGGCAACCCTGATGAAATCATTACGGCTTTCTGTTTTGCGTGAACAATCGCCGGTTAACCTTAACCGCTGTACAAGGTATACTTTGGCGATTTTCACTGTTTTGAGCCAGTCATGAAGCTGATACGCGGCATACATAATCTGAGTCAGGCCCCGCACGGGTGTGTGCTGACTATTGGTAATTTCGACGGCGTGCATCGTGGGCATCAGGTGCTGTTGCAGGGATTGCGTGAAGAAGGGCGGGCTCGTGGTCTGCCGGTTGTAGTCATGATTTTTGAGCCGCAGCCGCTGGAGCTGTTTGCCAGCGATAAGGCGCCTGCACGCCTGACCCGCCTGCGTGAAAAATTACGTTATCTCGCGCAGTGCGGCGTGGACTATGTCCTGTGCGTCCGTTTCGACCGACGTTTTGCCGCGCTGACGGCACAAAATTTTGTCGGCGACCTGCTGGTCGATCGTCTTGGCGTGCAGTTTTTGGCTGTGGGGGATGATTTCCGCTTTGGCGCTGGTCGTCAGGGGGATTTCTTGCTATTACAGAAGGCTGGCCTGGAGTATGGCTTTGACGTCACCAGCACCCAGACCTTTTGCGAAGGCGGCGTGCGCATCAGCAGCACGGCGGTTCGTCAGGCCTTAGCCGATGACGATCTCGATACCGCAGCAAAACTGCTCGGACGCCCGTTCTCCATTTCCGGGCGTGTGGTGCATGGCGATGAACTGGGTCGCACCATTGGTTTCCCTACGGCGAATTTACCGTTGCGCCGTCAGGTTTCCCCGGTCAAAGGGGTTTATGCGGTAGAAGTGACGGGGCTCGGCGATAAGCCTTTACCCGGCGTCGCCAATATTGGCACCCGTCCGACAGTGGCTGGCATACGCCAGCAGCTCGAAGTGCATTTGCTGGACGTTGTAATGGACCTCTACGGTCGCCATATAGATGTAATCCTGCGTAAAAAAATACGCAATGAGCAGCGATTCGCCTCGCTTGATGAGCTGAAAGCGCAAATCGCGAGAGATGAATTAACAGCCCGCGACATTTTTGGGCTATCAAACCCGGCTTAATGCCTGAGATATAAATACGGAACCGAGAATCTGATGAGTGACTATAAATCAACCCTGAATTTGCCGGAAACAGGGTTCCCGATGCGCGGCGACCTCGCCAAGCGTGAACCGGGAATGCTGGCGCGTTGGACCGATGATGACCTGTACGGCATCATCCGTGCAGCCAAAAAAGGTAAAAAAACTTTCATTCTGCATGATGGCCCTCCCTATGCGAATGGCAGCATTCATATTGGTCACTCTGTAAACAAGATTCTGAAAGACATTATCGTTAAGTCCAAAGGCTTAATGGGCTATGACTCGCCTTACGTTCCAGGCTGGGACTGTCACGGTCTGCCGATCGAGCTGAAAGTGGAGCAGGAGTTCGGCAAGCCGGGTGAGAAGTTCACCGCTGCTGAATTCCGTGCCAAATGCCGCGAATACGCCGCTACCCAGGTTGACGGTCAGCGCGAAGACTTTATCCGTCTGGGCGTGCTGGGCGACTGGTCGCACCCGTACCTGACCATGGACTTCAAAACCGAAGCCAACATCATCCGTGCGCTGGGCAAAATCATCGGCAACGGCCACCTGCACAAAGGCGCCAAGCCGGTGCACTGGTGCGTGGACTGCCGCTCTGCGCTGGCTGAGGCGGAAGTTGAGTATTACGACAAAACGTCTCCATCCATCGACGTGGCCTTTGAAGGTGTCGATCAGGATGCGCTGCAGGCCAAGTTTGGTCTGCCGGGCGTCAATGGCCCAATCTCACTGGTTATCTGGACCACCACGCCGTGGACCCTGCCTGCTAACCGCGCGATCTCCCTCTCTGCGGAGTTCGAATACGCGCTGGTACAGGTTGAAGGCCGCGCGCTGATCCTGGCAAAAGATCTGGTTGAGAGCGTGCTGAAGCGCGCGAACATCACCGACTACAAAATCCTCGGCACCGTGAAGGGCGCTGAGCTGGAACTGATGCGCTTTAAACACCCGTTCCTTGATTTCGACGTTCCGGCAATCCTGGGCGAGCACGTTACCCTGGAAGCGGGTACCGGTGCGGTACATACCGCCGGTGGTCACGGCCCGGATGACTATAACATCAGCCTGCAGTACGGTCTGGAAATCGCTAACCCGGTTGGCCCGGACGGTGCTTACCTGCCAGGCACGTATCCGACGCTGGACGGCATCAACGTCTTCAAAGCCAACGACATCATCGTCAACCTGCTGCGCGACAACGGCTCACTGCTGCACGTTGAGAAAATGCAGCACAGCTATCCATGCTGCTGGCGCCACAAGACGCCGATCATCTTCCGTGCGACCCCGCAGTGGTTCGTCAGCATGGATCAGAAAGGCCTGCGCGCGCAGTCCCTTTCTGAGATCAAAGGCGTGCAGTGGATCCCTGACTGGGGCCAGGCGCGTATCGAATCCATGGTCGCGAACCGTCCTGACTGGTGTATCTCCCGTCAGCGTACCTGGGGCGTACCTATGTCCCTGTTCGTCCATAAAGAGACCCAGGAGCTGCACCCGCGCACCCTGGAGCTGATGGAAGAAGTGGCCAAACGCGTTGAGGTTGACGGCATTCAGGCGTGGTGGGATCTCGACTCCCGCGACATCCTGGGCGACGACGCTGATACCTACGAGAAAGTGCCGGATACCCTGGACGTCTGGTTCGACTCCGGTTCTACCCACTCCTCCGTGGTTGACGTGCGTCCGGAATTTGCCGGTCACGCTGCCGACATGTATCTGGAAGGTTCTGACCAACACCGTGGCTGGTTTATGTCATCTCTGATGATCTCTACCGCCATGAAGGGCAAAGCGCCATACCGTCAGGTGCTGACTCACGGTTTCACCGTGGATGGTCAGGGCCGCAAGATGTCCAAATCTATCGGTAACACCGTTTCCCCGCAGGACGTGATGAACAAGCTGGGCGCGGATATTCTGCGTCTGTGGGTGGCATCCACCGACTACACCGGCGAGATGGCGGTCTCCGACGAGATCCTGAAACGTGCTGCCGACAGCTATCGTCGTATCCGTAACACCGCGCGCTTCCTGCTGGCGAACCTCAACGGTTTCGATCCGGCAAAAGATATGGTGAAACCGGAAGAGATGGTGGTGCTGGATCGCTGGGCGGTAGGCTGTGCCCAGGCGGCGCAGGAAGACATCGTTAAAGCATATGACTCTTACGACTTCCACGAAGTGGTGCAGCGCCTGATGCGCTTCTGCTCCATCGAGATGGGCTCTTTCTACCTCGACATTATCAAAGACCGTCAGTACACCGCCAAAGCGGACAGCGTGGCGCGTCGCAGCTGCCAGACCGCGCTGTACCACATCGCGGAAGCGCTGGTGCGCTGGATGGCACCGATCATGTCCTTCACCGCAGATGAGATCTGGGGCTATCTGCCAGGCGACCGTGAGAAGTATGTCTTCACCGGCGAGTGGTATGAAGGCCTGTTTGGTCTGGCTGAAACTGAAGCCATGAACGATGCTTTCTGGGACGAGCTGCTGAAAGTGCGCGGCGAAGTGAACAAGGTTATCGAGCAGGCGCGTACCGATAAGAAAGTGGGCGGCTCTCTGGAAGCGGCAGTGACCCTGTACGCTGAGCCAGAGCTGGCGGCGAAGCTGACGGCGCTGGGCGATGAATTACGATTTGTCCTGTTGACCTCCGGTGCGAAAGTTGCGGATTATGCCGACGCGAGCGCTGATGCCCAGCAGAGCGAACTGCTCAAAGGGCTGAAAGTGGCGCTGGTGAAAGCCGATGGTGATAAGTGCCCGCGCTGCTGGCACTACACTACCGATGTCGGCAAGGTGGCGGAACACGCAGATATCTGCGGACGCTGTGTCAGCAACGTCGCCGGTGATGGCGAAAAACGTAAGTTTGCCTGATGAGTAAATCACTCTCTTCAACAGGGCTGCGCTGGCTGTGGCTGGTGGTAGTCGTGCTGATTATTGATTTGGGCAGCAAGTACCTGATCCTCCAGAACTTTGCTCTGGGGGACACCGTACCGCTGTTCCCGTCGCTTAATCTGCACTATGCGCGTAACTATGGCGCGGCGTTTAGCTTCCTGGCCGACAGCGGCGGCTGGCAGCGCTGGTTCTTTGCAGGTATCGCGCTCGGTATCTGTGTGGTGCTGGCTGTGCTGATGTACCGCGGGAAAGCCACGCAAAAGCTGAACAACATTGCCTACGCGCTGATCATTGGCGGTGCGCTGGGTAACCTGTTCGACCGTCTGTGGCACGGCTTTGTGGTCGATATGATCGACTTCTACGTCGGCAACTGGCATTTCGCCACCTTCAACCTGGCCGATACGGCGATTTGTATCGGTGCGGCGCTGATTGTGCTGGAAGGCTTCTTGCCGAAACCCGCAGCGAAAGAGCAGGCGTAACAGTAAACGCCGGGCGGCACTGCGTTTGCACCGGCCTACGATTTTGTAGGCCCGGTAAGCGCAGCGCCACCGGACAAACCTCAGGCTAAATTGCATGTCTAAATCCGTACAGTCCAACAGCGCGATGCTGGTTCATTTCACGCTGAAACTTGATGATGGCTCCACGGCGGAGTCCACCCGCAATAACGGCAAACCGGCGCTGTTCCGTCTGGGTGATACCTCTCTGTCTGAAGGTCTTGAGCAACAGCTGCTGGGGCTGAAAGAAGGGGATAAAAAAACCTTCTCTCTGGAGCCAGATGCCGCATTTGGCGTGCCGTCCCCGGACCTGATCCAGTACTTCTCGCGTCGTGAATTTATGGATGCGGGGGAACCTGAGATTGGGGCGATTATGCTCTTTACCGCTATGGATGGCAGCGAAATGCCAGGCGTGATCCGTGAAATCAACGGCGACTCGATTACCGTCGATTTCAACCACCCCCTCGCCGGGCGTACCGTCCATTTTGATGTTGAAGTACTGGAAATCGACCCGGTACTGGAGGATGTGAATGCAGATCCTGTTGGCTAACCCGCGCGGCTTCTGCGCCGGTGTAGACCGCGCTATCAGCATTGTTGAAAACGCGCTGGAGCTTTACGGCGCGCCTATTTATGTCCGTCACGAAGTGGTGCATAACCGCTACGTGGTGGATAGCCTGCGCGCACGCGGGGCAATCTTTATTGAGCAGATCGACGAAGTGCCGGACGGCGCGATCCTGATCTTCTCCGCACACGGCGTCTCTCAGGCGGTGCGTAACGAAGCGAAAAATCGCGATCTGACCGTTTTCGACGCCACCTGCCCGCTGGTGACCAAAGTGCATATGGAAGTGGCCCGTGCCAGCCGCCGTGGTGAAGAGTCGATTCTGATTGGTCACGCAGGCCACCCGGAAGTGGAAGGGACCATGGGACAGTACAGTAACCCGGAAGGGGGTATGTATCTGGTCGAGTCCCCTGAAGATGTGCTGACGCTGAACGTCAAAAACGAAGCCAAACTGTCGTTTATGACCCAGACCACGCTCTCCGTCGATGATACGTCCGACGTTATCGATGCGCTGCGAAGCCGCTTCCCGAAAATCGTTGGCCCGCGTAAAGATGACATCTGCTACGCCACCACCAACCGTCAGGAAGCGGTGCGCGCCCTGGCGGAGCAGGCGGATGTGGTGCTGGTTGTCGGCTCGAAAAACTCCTCTAACTCCAACCGTCTGGCCGAACTGGCGCAGCGAATGGGGAAAGCCGCGTTCCTGATCGACGATGCTACCGACATTCAGGAAGCCTGGGTAAAAGAGGTGCAATGCGTTGGCGTGACTGCCGGTGCCTCGGCGCCGGATATTCTGGTGCAGAACGTGATTGCGCGTCTGCAGGAGCTGGGCGGCGGGGAAGCCATTCCGCTGGCGGGCCGCGAAGAGAATATTGTCTTCGAAGTGCCGAAAGAGCTACGTATCGACGCGCGAGAAGTCGAGTAAGGTTTAAAAAATGCCAGTCACTTAATGACTGGCATTTTTTCATTCAGATAGTTGATCATTGCCCGCATTCTGGCTGGCATATGTTTGTTGCGCGTCCACAGCAGCCAGAGGTCGCCCGTATAGCTGCTGATAAACTCCCAAGCCGGCAGAACCTGCACAATCTCCCCTCGTTCCAGAGCCTCTCGCGCGGTAAACAGCGGTAAACTCCCGATGCCGACATGCTGTTTGACCGCATCCAGCCGCACGCCCGTGTGGTTAGCAGCGTAGCGTCCGTGCGTCTGGACGATCTCCGTTTTCCCCTGCAAGGTGAATTTCCAGCGTGAATCGGCCGGGGTTTCACCGAGCGAAATACAGCTATGTGCCCGCAGGTCGTGCGGATGCTGTGGCGTACCTCTGCGACGAAGGTATTCTGGCGTGGCGCAAATAACATGGGTTACCGGCATCAGCGGTTTTCCATACAGGCCAGGAGAGGGTGTCCTGGTGATGCGTAATGCCAGATCGACACCATCCTCGATCAGGTCCATGTAACGATCTTCCAGACGCAGGCAGACGTCAATTTGCGGGTAGCGCTCCAGGAACGCCGGGATCAGCGGATGGATCACAAACCGTCCCACGGCTTTCGGCACGCTCAAGGTGAGCTTTCCCTGGGCAACGGTTTGCAGACTGCTACCGGAATCTATTGCCTGTTGCGCCGCTTCCAGCATATCCAGCGCGTGTTCATAAACTGATTTTCCGGTTTCAGTAAGGGCCAGCTTGCGCGTGGTGCGGTGCAGTAACTTACATCCCATCTCCTTTTCGAGGCGTGAAACACAGCGGCTGATCGCCGAGGGCGTTGCTCCCGTAATACGGGCAGCCGTTGAAAAGTTGCCGTGCTCTACGATGGTCACGAAGGTAGCAAGATCGGGTAGGAGTGCAGGTTTCATTTGTGTCTGCCAGGCAATAGTGCATTGTTTGAAAGCAGGATTATCGATGCTTAAGTAATGAATATACTGTCAGGGTACAGAGGAGGACAACCATGACAGAACGACTTTATTACATAAGTGACGCGACAGAAGGCCACGCGAAGGTGGTCCGATGCACATCCGAGCCTGATGGCCGCTACGCCGTTGAGCTGGATCGGACCCTTTTCCATCCGCAGGGTGGCGGACAGCCAGCGGATCGGGGGGCGATCGCGGGGATTGCGGTGGAGGGAGTGAGCCTGCGCGGGGAGACTGTTATTCACATTCTGGCTCAACCGCTTGCGCCAGGCGCGGTGGTGGAAATGCAGATCGATAAAAGTACGCGAGCGCGTCATTCCCGCTGGCACAGCGCAGGCCATTTGATTGGTTACGCCGGTGAGCGGTTTGGTTGGGAGCCAGTAAAAGCCCATCACTGGCCCGGTGAGGGACGAATTACTTTTATCCCCCGGGAGCAACAGATATCGATGCCTGATGCCAACGCGCTGCTCGCGATGATTAAAGGCTGGCAAGCGGACAACCTGCTTCTTTATACCGACATTGAAGCGGGCAGGCGCAAGGTTCGCTTTGGCGATCTTCCTGCCTATTCGTGTGGTGGAACGCATGTTAAACAGCTGGCTGAAACCGATGGGATGCAGATCCTAGGGCTGAAAATGAAAAAAGGGCAGCTGGTGGTGACTTATGCCCTCCATGAGCAGGCATAACAGGCGTGTGATTAACCCGACAAAGCGGGCGGCTTCTCAGGAGGATAACGGGTTAATCTGGTAAGCTTGCCATGTTGTTCTCCTCGGGCCGGAGATAAACATGAATCCTGACGTAATCCTGCCACCCCAGGTGGCGTGGGCCAGCGGTGTATTCGCTAATGCTCCACTGATCCGCAAGACGACACGCCTCGCCGATCTGCCAGACCTTTTCAGTGATAACAACGCCTGGCGTGGCTGCGATCCGCAGCAGCGCCTCTATGACGTTGAAACGATCGACTCCCCGTCGGGTGAAGGCGCGCTGTACGTCGGCGTTACCCATCTGTATGCGGGCAAAATCGGTGACGAGTTTTTTATGACGCGCGGTCATTTTCACCAGCGCCGTGAACAGGGCGAGGTCTATTTTGGCCTGTGCGGAGGCGGCCTGCTGCTGCTTCAGACGGCATCCGGTGAGGCGCGCCTTGAGCGCGTGAAGCCCGGCTCTGTGCACATCATCCCCTCCTTTACTGCGCACCGTCTGATTAACACCGGCGATGAGACGCTTTCTGCGCTGGCGGTCTGGCCCAGCGTGGCCGGGCATGACTATGCGGCTTTGGCCGGTGGTTTTGCGCTTCGCGTATTTGCCTCTGACCATCACTTGCAGGAATGGGAGGCGCGCAATGATTAATTTCGGACTGGATATGACCATTGCGCATCGACCATTGGGCTTCAGCTACGGAGATGACGTTACCGGCCCGATGCCGGAAATTCGCACCCTGGATCAGATCCGTCCGTCGCTGCGCAATCCCGACTGCGAAGGGCCGGAGCAGGTTTATGCTATCGCGATGGACGTGGCGCGCCTGGCGGACAGGCAAGAGCTCGAAAAACGGATGCTGCTGTTTGGCGTGGTGACCTACGCCGCAGGCACGCTCGGCGATGAGCCGGTCCGCAGCCAGGGGCATGTGCACCGTATCAGCCAACACAGCGGATGGTCGCCCCCTGAGCTGTATGAAATCTGGCAGGGTAAAGCGATTATCTATATGCAGGAGTTTGTTGATGACGATCCGGGACGCTGCTTTGCGGTGCTGGCGGGACCGGGTGAAAAAGTGCTGGTTCCGCCCGGATGGGGCCATGCAACCATTTCAGCCTCTGCCGGGGAGCCGCTGACCTTTGGCGCGTGGTGCGATCGGGAATACGGCTTTGAGTATGACGCCGTGCGTGCGCGCAAAGGGCTGGCATGGTATCCCCTGGTTCAGGGCGATCATATTGTCTGGCAGCAAAATAGCCACTACAGGCCGGGGCGATTACAGATGATTACGCCGCGCGGTTATTCGGAATTCGGTATTACCGATGCACCTATTTATCAGCAGTTTATCGACGATCCGGCGCGGTTTCAGTTTATCTCACGACCGGATAAAACCGCCGGGCTGTGGGAAAACTTCCATCCATAAAGTGACCGGGGCCTCGCCCCGGTTCTCTTATCCGGCGAACAAACCTGACGCCACGCCAAGTGCGGCCAGAACCAGCAGTAATAGCATGGCCTTAACCGGCGACACGCCGCGTTTTGCCATCAGATACCAGGTTCCCAGCACCACCGTCAGCGGAAGCAGCTGCGGGAAAATACCGTCCAGCATCTGCTGCACGTGAATGTTAACCCCGTCCCGGGTGATGAACTCCAGGCCGGTGCCGAGCTTCACGTAGCTGGCTGCCACGCCGCCCATAACGAACACCCCGAGGAGGGAGAGCGCCTCCCGAAGCCGGGTGGATTTACTGCTGACCAGCATCTCCACGGAGCCTGAGCCCATCTGGTAGCCTTTGAGAAACAGAAACCAGGAGCCGGGAATGATAATGGCCAGCCAGGCGACGGTGTAAAACAGCGGGCCGAGGATATTTCCGCCCGCCGCCAGCGCCATCCCGATGCTGAGGAGGATCGGGATCAGCATGCCCGGGATCATGGAATCGCCGATGCCGGCGATCGGCCCCATCAGGCCTACCTTCAGGGTGTTAATGGTTTCACCATCAATTGGCTCGCCGTTGGCTTTTTTCTCCTCCAGACCCAGCGCCATACCGTTGACGATCGCGCCAATTTGCGGCTCTGTGTTGTAGAACGACGCGTGACGGCGCAGCATTTCAGTGCGTTGAGCCGCATCAGGATAGAGTTTTTTTGCCACCGGCAGCATGCTCAGGCAGAAGCCGAAGGATTCCAGACGTTCAAAGCTCATGGAGGAGAGGTTATGCATCATCCACGCCCGCCAGCAGCGGCGCAGATCTCTGCGGGTAAGTTTATGTTCTTCCATCAGAATTCATCCTCGTCGTCAGCGACCGGCGCAGAAGCCACGGCCTGCGGCGTTTCAGGTTTGTAGTTGTAATGGATGAGTGCCAGCAGGGCGCCCACGATCACCAGCGCAACCATATTGAGTTTGAGAAATACGATGCAGACGAAGCCCACCAGGAAGTAGATGAGCATGGTATAGCTTTTGATGATCTGCTTAAGCAGGATGGCGATACCGACGGCGGGTAAAATACCGCCCAGCACGTTCATGGTGGAGAGGACGATCTGCGGCAGGCTATCCATAAAGCCGCTGATGTACTGCGCGCCGAAAAAGACGGCAATAAAGGTCGGGACAAAGCGCAGTACAAAGTTCATCGCCTGCGGCCAGATGGCGCTGTTGAGGTAGATCCCGCGCTCGTCGCCGTGCTCAAGCGCCACATCCGCCCGATGGTTCCAGAATGAGTTCAGTACCATCATCGCATTAAACAGAATGGTGCCAGCGATACCGATAGTGGCGGCCAGCGCCACCGCGACCTCTGGCCCTTTGCCGGAGAGGATCCCCAGCGCGATGGCCGGATAGGCCACGAAGTTTAAATCTGCTGGCATCGAGCCGCCGGGGGTCACCATCGCGATATAGACCGCCTGCACGGCTACGCCAATGATAATCCCGGTTTTGATATCGCCCAGGATCAGGCCAACCAGCATCCCGGAGATGAGCGGGCGGGAGATGAGATACCAGCCGCCAGTCAGCCCCAGAAGCCACGGGCTGCTGAGGGCGCCCAGATAACAGAGCAAACCAATTAACGCCGCTTCGATAATCATGATCCGCTCCTTATTTCAGCTTCAGTCTGGCGTCCTGCCAGCGGTAAAAACTGGCATCGGGAACCAGGCGAAATTCAATTTCGTGTCCCTGGCCGGTTAGCCACTCGAAGGCCGCGGCTTCCTCGTTCGTTACCGACTGATTCGGGCCGATGGTAATCGTGTTCGCCCGAGCGCTCATCGGCCCTACGTTAATTTTGCCATTGCTGTTTTTCAGGCTGATACCCGCCTGTTCAATGCGCTGTAGCGTGAGCGGCGATTTACCAATCACAAAATAGCGTTTCTCGCTGGCGATCACTTTTGGCAGTTTTTCAATGGCCGTTGCCATATCAAAAAGCCACACTTTGGTGTCAGAGACGGCTCCTTTCATGACTGACGACAGCAGCGGATCGGCCGCAACGGCATCGTCAATGGCAACGATGCCGTCACAGGGCAGCTCCCTGGCCCAGCGTGTAATGAGCTGCCCGTGGATGACGCGATCGTCAATACGTACAAAAGAAATACTCATATGCGGCTCCTCAAAAATCGTCTGTCTGTACAGACTCTGTCGGCGTTGCCTGAACCAGCGTCGGCAGAGTGAGTTCGATAAGTTGCGCGGCGGCGTGATGGACATGGCTTGCCGCCATCACCTCGTCGTTTTGCAGTAGCATCGGTAAGTTGACCCCCGCCACCACGGCGACCGGGGGCTGCGTTTGCGGATTAAAGGCGACCTCGCACGCCACGTTCCACGGCGTGCCGCTTTGCATATCGCACAGCACCAGCACGCCGTCGGCATCGGCGCTTGCGGCTTCCAGCGTGGCGCAAAAATCCCGGCGAAAACCCTCAATTCCCGCCTGTTCGCTCAGGCAGACGGCGTGCACGCCGGGCAGGTCGCCGTACACCATCCGGCCACTCTCAAGCAGCGCGGCGGCAAGCGGGCCGTGGGTTGCAACTATAAAATGAATCATCGTTAGCTCCTCACCCAGGCTTTGATGGTGGCCAGCTGCTGTCCGGACGCGCTGGCGGCAGGCGAAATGCGATATTCACCCACCCTTGCCGGGATAATGAAAGTTTCGGCGTAATGGACGGTAAACGGCGCGAAAGCGCCGGTAGGGCTGTCGACAATCGCTTCGTCGCCCTCAATAAGATTGAGCACATTCACACCACCCGCGGTGTTATGGACAACGGGTTCGCTAAACCAGTGGCGACGCGTTTCGATAAATTCACGCTCGTGCAGGCCGGTGCGTTCTTCGCGCCAGCGCTCTCCTTGCGCAATGGGTTCAAACTGATTCACCAGATGCTGATGGACCCACTGCGTGTCGCGCTGCCAGTCGATGACCTGTTCACCATGTTCCAGATGTACCGGACGCGGCAGGCCGTCCAGGCCCAGGCGGCCCCAGTCCCACAGTTTGAAGGTGAAGATGTATGGCGTGGCGCTGATCTCCAGCACCATTGTTCCAGCGCCGGAGCAGTGCACCGTACCTGCAGGGATCAGAAAATGGTCGTGTTTTTTCGCCGGGATCTGATTAACGAACCGGGCGTCATCAAAAGATTTTTCACCGCGCCCGGCACGCCTGAGGTCGTCCATCATTGCCCGGGGATCGGTACCGGTTTTGGTGCCCAGGTAGACCACGGCACCCGGCCCGGCTTCCAGGATGTAATAGCTCTCATCCTGGGTGTAGTGCATCCCAAACTGCTGCTGGATGTACTCGGTAACAGGGTGTACCTGGAAGCTCAGGTTCTGGCCACCGATGGTATCCAGGAAGTCAAAACGGATCGGGAACTCCGCGCCGAAACGCGCGTGAACTTTCTCGCCCAGCAGCGCACGAGGCTCAAGTAAAACCAGGTCCTGAGAGGGGATCTCGATCCGCACCGCGCCAAAACGCAGTAACAGGCTGTTCTCCTCGGGCACGCAGTCAAAACACCATGCGTAATTGGGTGCAGAGGGATCGAGATCGAATTGCTGTTTCATCCACTGGCCGCCCCAGACGCCGGGATCGAAAAATGGCACCACGCGAAATGGCTGGGCAGTGATCTGTGCCAGCCCGGCCCGCAGCGCCTTGCCGGTGACCATCGCAGGAAGCGCTTTGCGGGTGGTATCCAGTAAAAAATCGGCGCGCCTGAGCAGGGGGGTTTTATGGCGATCGAAGACGCGCCACTCAACAAAAAAAGCCCGCTTGTAGCGACGAAGCATATCCTCGTGCTGATTCTCTGCCCCCCAGTTGCCCATCTCACCGCTGCGCATACGCTGCTGGATCTCCCAGCGCGGAAGATCGGCGTACACCAGTACGTCACCGGGATGAATAAGCGCCGCACCGGGGCCGTAAATGACAATCAGCCCTGCGGAACACTGGCTCACCTGAGTCTGCAATGCCTCCAGACGCGCGGCGTCAAAAAATTCAACCAGCTGGTGGCAGGAGAGCACGCCAAAGACGCGATCGTCGGTGAGGTTGCGGGCAATCATCTCATGGATGGCCTGCTCACCCTGGCGTGCCTGCCCGGCATTAATCGTCAGCGCCGGGCGTAGGCGCGGCAGCACGTTGTCTTCAAGTTCGGTCATGCGCACGCCCGGATAACAATCGATCACCAGTACGGTGCGGCTGCGCGGCTGGGTTTTTGCTTCAAAGGCACTGGTAATCGCCTCCCATCCTTGCCAGGCGCTGTCGTCATAACCCTGGATCGTCACCGTGGGGAATTTGTCGTAGGCAGTCATTTTATCCTCCATAATCGTGACTTAAGGTTATTCGATTAACCGCGTTTGAGAAGAGTGGTTAACGCGATTAACCCGCCATAAATGGCAATGTAATCCCGATCGGTAGCGGTAATGTGAAGAGACTCACAGGGAAAAATGCATAAAAAAGGTTATTCGATTAATCTTGTATGAAACGCAAGGAGACAGCATGACGGGAATGACACTGGCAGACGTCGCGAAACGCGCTGGCGTATCAACGGCAACGGTCTCAATGGTGCTCTGTAACAAAGGCCGTATTTCGCAAAATACGCGCGAGCGCGTGCTAAAGGCGCTGGATGAGACGGGCTACGTCTATAACCAGACGGCGGCCAATTTACGTAATCGCCGCAGTAACCAGGTGGGGCTGCTTTTGCACGACATCACCAACCCTTTTTACGGAGAGATGACTGCAGGGCTAAGCCATGAAATGGAACGCCATGAGCTGCTGCTTTTTCTGGCCAACAGCGAGGAGTCCGCAGAGCGACAGCAAAAATTTGTTGATTCGCTGATGCGCAATAACGTGGGAGGGATGGTGCTGTGTGCGGCCCGCGAAACGCCGCAGGCATTTTTTGATGGGCTAAAGCGGCGCAACATTCCGGCTATCATGGTTGTGCGCCCGCTGAAGGATCCGGATTTTGATTTTGTCGGAACGGACAACTTCCTGGGCACGCAGATGGCGACAGAGCATCTGCTCAGAATGGGCCATCGGCATATTGCGTTTATCGGGGGGAGCCAGAACTCGGGTTCGCGGGCGCAGCGTATCGGTGGTTTTACCAGCAAGCTGCTGGAATTCGGCGTGACGCCGAATCCTGCCTGGATCAGAACGTCGCAGGCCAGCCAGAGCGATGGCGCGCGCGTAGCGGAGGCGTTACTCCTTGAAAATCCAGAAATCAGCGCTGCGATTTGCTACCAGGATATTGTGGCGCTGGGGGTGATGCAAAGTTTACGCAAGATGGGCCGTGAACCGGGGCGTGATTTTGCGCTGATCGGCTTCGATGACATTACCGAAGCGGCTCTGGTCCAGCCGGCATTGACCACCGTGTCGGTGGCGGCAAAGGAGATTGGCCGCAAGGCGGGGGAGCTGCTGTACAGCCGCATCCAGGGCAATGACGAACCCGCCAAACGGATCATCCTGCCGCCTGCGCTGGTGGTGCGGGAATCATGCGGTTTTCGCTGACGATCATGTCTTTAACTGATATCTATCCCTGTTTATCATTAAATTCTAATTATTGGCGTTTTCTGTGGCGGCCTTTGCGAAGGCTGGTTAATCTGAAAACGGTTTACATCATTTTAACGTAAGAGAATAACTATGCATGATGCACAGATCCGCGTCGCCATTGCCGGCGCGGGTGGTCGTATGGGCCGCCAGTTAATTCAGGCGACATTGCAGATGGATGGCGTGGCGCTGGGGGCGGCGCTGGAGCGTGAAGGTTCCACGCTGTTGGGTGCCGATGCTGGCGAACTGGCGGGCGCAGGCAAGTCAGGCGTCACCGTCCAGAGCAGCCTTGAGGCGGTTAAAGACGACTTCGATGTCTTCATCGACTTCACTCGCCCGGAAGGCACGCTGCACCACCTGGCGTTTTGTCGTCAGCACGGCAAAGGCATGGTTATTGGTACCACCGGTTTTGATGATGCCGGTAAGCAGGCCATTCAGGATGCGGCAAAAGCGATCCCTGTCGTGTTTGCAGCCAACTTTAGTGTGGGCGTGAACGTGATGCTCAAGCTGCTGGAGAAAGCGGCGAAGGTAATGGGGGATTACACCGACATCGAGATCGTCGAAGCTCACCACCGCTACAAAGTGGATGCGCCTTCAGGCACCGCACTGGCGATGGGCGAGGCGATTGCCCAGGCGATGGATAAAGATCTGAAAGAGTGTGCCGTCTATACCCGGGAAGGGCATACCGGTGAACGCGTTCCTGGGACCATTGGTTTTGCCACCGTGCGTGCCGGCGACATTGTTGGTGAACATACCGCCATGTTTGCCGACATCGGTGAGCGCGTTGAAATCACCCATAAGGCCTCCAGTCGTATGACTTTTGCAAATGGGGCTGTTCGTTCTGCAATGTGGTTGAAAGGCAAAAAAGATGGTCTTTATGACATGCGAGATGTGCTCGATCTCAACAATTTATAATCATAGTTACCCTTCGTGATGTGGTTATTGCAGTCGTAATTACTTGATTGCAGAGGGCAATAAATTATTGCCCTTTAATTTTACAAGCTTGAGGTATTTTTTTATTCCAAGCGCGATAAAAAATAACTTATGCCATGATTTTTTGTTTCAATATTGTGAATTTTGACCAGATGGTCCACTTTTTCAGGCCGGGTCAGATGTTTTAACAACAAACTTGTCTCGCAAGCGTTTTCCTGAGTGATTTAGTTGATCTTTTTAGCCATTAATAATCCTCCGCCCGGTCAGTGACACGAAAACCACAAACAAAACCCACTTTTTAAGTTGACTTCTCCCGGGTAAATCTCCAGAATGCCGCCGTTTGCCGAAAATCCACTGGCAGCAGATTTGCATTGATTCAGACTGTGGTTATGAATTAATATGCAAATAAAGTGAGTGAATATTCTCTGGAGGGTGTTTTGATTAAGTCAGCGCTATTGGTTCTGGAAGACGGAACCCAGTTTATCGGTCGGGCCATTGGGGCAACAGGTTCGGCGGTTGGGGAAGTCGTTTTCAATACTTCAATGACCGGTTATCAAGAAATCCTCACTGATCCTTCCTATTCCCGCCAAATCGTCACTTTAACTTATCCCCATATCGGTAATGTCGGCTCTAACGCCGCTGATGAAGAGTCCTCCCAGGTACATGCACAAGGTCTGATCATTCGTGACCTGCCGCTGATTGCCAGCAACTACCGCAATACTGAAGACCTCTCTTCCTACCTGAAGCGCCATAACATCGTGGCGATTGCCGATATCGATACCCGTAAACTGACGCGTCTGCTGCGTGAAAAAGGTGCCCAGAACGGCTGCATCATCGCTGGCGACAACCTGGACGCGGCCCTGGCGCAAGAAAAAGCCAAAGCCTTCCCGGGTCTGAACGGCATGGATCTGGCAAAAGAAGTGACCACAGCTGAATCCTACAGCTGGACGCAGGGTAGCTGGACGCTGGCAGACGAACTGCCGGAAGCGAAAAAAGAAGAAGAGCTGCCGTTCCACGTGGTGGCCTACGACTACGGCGCCAAGCGCAACATCCTGCGTATGCTGGTTGACCGCGGCTGCCGCCTGACCGTTGTGCCGGCTAAAACCCCGGCAGATGAAGTGCTGAAGATGAATCCGGACGGGATCTTCCTCTCTAACGGCCCGGGCGACCCGGCACCGTGCGACTATGCTATCGACGCGATCAAGACCTTCCTTGAAACCGACATTCCGGTGTTCGGCATCTGTCTCGGCCATCAGCTGCTGGCGCTGGCGAGCGGTGCGAAAACCGTGAAGATGAAGTTCGGTCACCACGGTGGTAACCACCCGGTGAAAGATATCGACAACAACACGGTGATGATTACCGCGCAGAACCACGGTTTTGCCGTCGATGAAGCCTCCATGCCTGCCAACCTGCGCGTTACGCACAAGTCGCTGTTCGATGGCACCCTGCAGGGTATCCATCGTACCGACAAACCGGCGTTCAGCTTCCAGGGTCACCCGGAGGCAAGCCCAGGCCCGCACGATGCCGCGCCGCTGTTCGATCACTTCATCGAACTTATCGAGCAATACCGTAAGACCGCTAAATAATCAGGAGCCGAGAAGACAATGCCAAAACGTACAGACATAAAAAGCATCCTGATCCTTGGCGCTGGCCCGATTGTTATCGGCCAGGCCTGTGAATTCGACTACTCTGGCGCACAGGCGTGTAAAGCCCTGCGCGAAGAGGGCTACCGCGTTATCCTGGTGAACTCCAACCCGGCCACCATCATGACCGACCCGGAAATGGCTGATGCCACCTACATCGAGCCAATTCACTGGGAAGTCGTGCGCAAAATCATCGAAAAAGAGCGTCCGGATGCGGTGCTGCCGACCATGGGCGGCCAGACGGCGCTGAACTGCGCGCTGGAGCTGGAGCGTCAGGGCGTGCTGGCCGAGTTCGGCGTGACCATGATTGGCGCCACTGCCGATGCGATTGATAAAGCAGAAGACCGCCGCCGTTTCGATGTGGCGATGAAAAAAATCGGCCTCGACACAGCGCGCTCCGGTATCGCACACAATATGGAAGAAGCGCTGGCGGTTGCCGCTGACGTGGGTTATCCGTGCATCATTCGTCCTAGCTTCACCATGGGCGGCACCGGCGGCGGTATCGCGTACAACCGTGAAGAGTTCGAAGAGATTTGCGCCCGTGGTCTGGATCTCTCTCCAACCAACGAACTGCTGATTGACGAATCGCTGATCGGCTGGAAAGAGTACGAGATGGAAGTGGTGCGTGATAAAAACGACAACTGCATCATCGTCTGCTCCATCGAAAACTTCGACGCCATGGGGATCCACACCGGTGACTCCATCACCGTGGCACCGGCCCAGACCCTGACCGACAAAGAGTACCAAATCATGCGTAACGCCTCGATGGCGGTACTGCGTGAGATTGGCGTCGAAACCGGCGGCTCTAACGTTCAGTTCTCGGTTAACCCGAAAAACGGTCGTCTGATTGTTATCGAAATGAACCCGCGCGTATCTCGCTCTTCTGCGCTGGCATCGAAAGCCACCGGCTTCCCGATTGCCAAAGTCGCGGCGAAGCTGGCGGTAGGTTACACCCTCGACGAACTGATGAACGACATCACCGGCGGCCGTACTCCGGCATCCTTTGAGCCGTCCATCGACTACGTTGTGACCAAAATTCCTCGCTTCAACTTTGAGAAATTCGCCGGCGCTAACGACCGTCTGACTACCCAGATGAAATCTGTCGGGGAAGTGATGGCGATTGGCCGTACCCAGCAGGAATCTCTGCAGAAAGCGCTGCGCGGCCTGGAAGTGGGCGCCACCGGTTTCGACCCGAAAGTGAGCCTGGACGACCCGGAAGCGCTGACCAAAATCCGCCGCGAGCTGAAAGACGCGGGCGCCGAGCGTATCTGGTACATCGCCGATGCTTTCCGCGCTGGCCTGTCCGTCGATGGCGTCTTCAACCTGACCAACATCGACCGTTGGTTCCTGGTGCAGATTGAAGAGCTGGTGCGTCTGGAAGAGAAAGTCGCTGAGATTGGCATCAACGGCCTCGACGCTGACTTCCTGCGCATGTTGAAGCGTAAGGGCTTCGCTGATGCGCGTCTGGCAAAACTGGCGGGCGTGCGTGAAGCAGAAATCCGCAAGCTGCGTGACCAGTATGACCTGCATCCGGTCTACAAGCGCGTGGATACCTGTGCGGCAGAATTTGCGACCGACACCGCGTACATGTACTCCACCTATGAAGACGAGTGCGAAGCGAACCCGTCCGTTGACCGCGACAAAATCATGGTGCTGGGCGGCGGTCCAAACCGTATCGGCCAGGGCATCGAGTTCGACTACTGCTGCGTACACGCCTCACTGGCGCTGCGCGAAGACGGTTACGAGACCATCATGGTCAACTGTAACCCGGAAACCGTCTCTACCGACTACGACACCTCCGACCGTCTCTACTTCGAGCCGGTAACTCTGGAAGACGTGCTGGAAATCGTGCGCATCGAGAAGCCAAAAGGCGTTATCGTGCAGTACGGCGGCCAGACGCCATTGAAGCTGGCGCGCGCGCTGGAAGCGGCAGGCGTACCGGTTATCGGTACCAGCCCGGATGCGATTGACCGTGCGGAAGACCGCGAGCGTTTCCAGCATGCCGTTGACCGTCTGAAGCTGAAACAGCCGGCTAACGCCACCGTCACCGCCATTGAGCAGGCGGTTGAGAAGGCCAAAGAGATCACCTACCCGCTGGTGGTGCGTCCTTCCTACGTGCTGGGCGGCCGTGCGATGGAAATCGTCTACGACGAAGCCGACCTGCGCCGTTACTTCCAGACTGCGGTCAGCGTCTCTAACGACGCACCGGTACTGCTGGACCGCTTCCTGGATGACGCAGTCGAAGTGGACGTTGATGCTATCTGCGACGGCGAAATGGTGCTGATTGGCGGCATCATGGAGCACATCGAGCAGGCGGGCGTTCACTCCGGCGACTCCGCCTGTTCTCTGCCAGCCTATACGCTGAGCAAAGAGATTCAGGACGTGATGCGCGACCAGGTGAAGAAGCTGGCCTTCGAGCTGCAGGTTCGCGGTCTGATGAACGTGCAGTTTGCGGTGAAAGACAACGAAGTCTACCTGATTGAAGTCAACCCGCGTGCGGCGCGTACCGTACCGTTCGTCTCCAAAGCAACCGGCATCCCGCTGGCGAAAGTGGCGGCGCGCGTGATGGCTGGCCAGACGCTGGCACAGCAGGGCGTGACCAAAGAGATTATCCCGCCGTACTACTCGGTGAAAGAAGTGGTGCTGCCGTTCAACAAATTCCCGGGCGTTGACCCGCTGTTAGGGCCAGAAATGCGCTCTACCGGTGAAGTCATGGGCGTGGGCCGCACCTTCGCAGAAGCGTTCGCCAAGGCGCAGCTGGGCAGTAACTCCACCATGAAGAAACAGGGCCGTGCGCTGCTGTCCGTGCGTGAAGGGGATAAAGAGCGTGTGGTCGACCTGGCGGCGAAACTGCTGAAACAGGGCTTCGAACTGGACGCCACCCACGGTACCGCGATTGTGCTGGGTGAAGCCGGTATCAACCCGCGTCTGGTGAACAAGGTGCATGAAGGTCGTCCGCACATTCAGGACCGTATCAAGAATGGCGAATACACCTACATCATCAACACCACCGAAGGACGTCAGGCGATTGAAGACTCCAAGCTGATTCGCCGCAGTGCGCTGCAGTACAAAGTGCACTACGACACCACCCTGAACGGCGGTTTTGCAACAGCGATGGCGCTGAACGCGGATGCCACCGAGAAGGTGATTTCGGTGCAGGAGATGCACGCCCAGATCGCGAAGTAATCGCTTCAGATTGTTCTCAAAACCCGCTTAGGCGGGTTTTTTTATGCCTTTCCGACCAATTTTGGCGGTTGTGCCGCCTCTTTATACAGCGCACTTTACGGTGATACCTGATAAAAGGAGTTCACAGTGAAACAGGCCCTTACGTTAATCCCTCTGGTCGTACTGCTTGCTGGCTGCGCTGATTTTGCCTCGTCGGTGACCAATACTATCGATGGAATGGGAATGACCCCCGACTATGCAAAAGGCTTAAAGGACGATCTGGAACCGCAGAAAAAATTAGCCACGCCGGTGGTGAAGGTGGCGGATACCGTGCCTGAGGGCAAG
Source organism: Enterobacter sp. MF024 (assembly GCF_005843915.1). Taxonomy (NCBI): domain Bacteria; kingdom Pseudomonadati; phylum Pseudomonadota; class Gammaproteobacteria; order Enterobacterales; family Enterobacteriaceae; genus Enterobacter; species Enterobacter sp. MF024. Next base: position 131,241 of record NZ_VCBB01000010.1, read on the forward strand.
CTCGTCGAGAAATATGACAATGGTAATAAGAAGTTTGAGACGGTGATTAAAAACCGCTGCTTTAACGACTATATCGACGTCTATTACCCGAACGGCGTGCTGCGAAGCCACACGCCGCTGGTGAACTGCCAGGCGGAAGGGCTGTCGCAGGGGTATACCCAGCAAGGAAAATTGCGTTCGACGATCACCTTTAAGCAGAGCGTGGCCAATGGCGAGGCGAAAACCTATGACGCAAGCGGCAAAGTGGTGCAGACGGTGATCTATAAAGATGGCTTCCCGCAGAAGAGCTAACCTTCGGAGTGTTCTGCATTTATCTCTGAGCAAGGTGTATTCCGCTAAAGTTTAGTACGCATGATAAAAATGACGACTAACAGGGAGCATATGATGCAAAACAAAATTCTGCTGGCTTCGATCTTCGCGGCTGCGACGCTGTTCACCGTAGCCGGTTGTTCATCTAACCAAGCGGTGAAAACCACCGATGGCAAAACTATCGTCACCGACGGTAAACCGCAGGTGGATGATGATACCGGTCTGGTCTCCTATGAAAATGCGGAAACCGGGCAGACCGAGCAGATCAACCGCGATCAGGTTAAATCCATGGGTGAACTGGATAACTGATAAAAAAAATGCAGTGGCCTGGGCCACTGCATCGGTCATTGCGGAAAAGGCCTTACCAGCGGTGATTTAACAGGATATGGCCGCCGTAGGCGTCATAGCTGTTTTCGCCCCATTCGCCGCTGGCGCGCAGGGAGATCAGCGTGGTTTCGTTCAGCTTGCCGGTTACGCCCAGCTCCAGCTGGCCGCGGTCGTCCGGGGTGTCGTTGCTGAACGCTTCGCCGTTAAAGGCCAGGTCATTCTGTCCGGCTCCTTTCAGCCAGTTCACCGCCACATACGGCTGCCACGCCTGTACGTCTTTCTGGTTAAAGTAGCTGGATTTCACACCCAGGCGACCCAGTATGCTGTCGTTATCGAGGGTGGTGATACGTACGCCGTCGGCATCAGTATGATCGTCCTGATCAAGATAGCTGTAGACCGCCTGGATCTGCGGCTCGATTTTCCAGGTTCTCTCGTTTTCTGAATCCACAATCCACGCATGGCCTGCTTCCAGCGACACGGCAAAGCCGCTGCTGTTGTAGGATTCATTGTCACGTCCGTCGCTTCTCAGCTTGTTGTGATACCAGCCGTAAGAGGCCCAGCTGTCGATATAGCTGCCTTTACGCAGCTGCTGATCTTCCTGCCATGTCGCGTATACCCCGAAGTTCACACCATCGACCTTGCCGTGCGCGGAACGCTTGCTGCCCACCGAGGTGGAGTCGGTTTTGGCCTGGCCTGCACCAAACATCATCCCGCCATGCAGTACGCCGGTATCCAGCTGTTTGCTGATGAAATCGCTGCCGACCTGCATGACGTACTGGGTGGTGTCGTAGTTTACTTTCCCGCCCGCCACGTCGTTGTCATGATAACGGCCTTTGACATACATCCAGGTGTTCAGATCGTCGGCGTCGCGGAGGGTGAGCTGATCGCGATCGTCACGCTTATGCAGGAACATGCCCTGGGCGGCCAGATAGTTGCCGAGATAGGCGCCGACTTCAGGAGCCATCACCTCAGGATTGGCCTGCTTTTTGTCATCGTTATTACCGTTACCGCCACCATTGTTGTCACCGTTTCCGCCGTTGTTGTTATCTCCGCCGTTGTTGTTATCTCCGTCGTTGTCGGTGCTGCTGCCGTCATCATCGTCGCCGTTGTTCTGACCATCATCTGAAGGTGGCGTTTTCGATTCCAGGTACCAGTTGCCATCGCTCTTCTGATTCAGGTTGTATTCCCAGGCGCCCACCACGGCAGGTTTCGCCAGGGTAAAGGCCGCATCAGAGTTTCCGCCGACGTTGATAATTTCTATCCCGTTGACCGTCTGCGCCCCGAGGCCGCCAATATTGTTGAGTTTGATGCCTGACTGACCCGCGCTGTTGCCGGTGATGGTCAGATGATCGGTCCGGGAACTGTCATCGCCCAGGATGCTGTTCATGACGATCTTGCTGCCGCTCTGGCCGGTATAGTCGCCGTTGACGGTGAATTTATTGCCGACGTGGTCGTTGAGGCCGCTGATTTGCAGCGTGCCGCTGTTGTTGACGTTGCCGTTGATGGTGTTGGCCGTTGTGGAAAGGGTGTCGTTATTGCCGGATACCGCATTCCACGAGGCCAGCACGCCGCCGCTCAGGATATCAACGTTGTTGTTAACAGCCCCTGCGCTGGCGAAGGTGGCGCCATCCGCTACCGTCACGGTCGCGGTGTTGCCTGCGCTGCCAAGCGTTGCGCCTTCCGCAACCAGCGTCGTGCCGCTGTTCAGAAGCGTATTGCCCGCATAGCTGTTATTGCCGGACAGTATTAACGTATGGGCATCCATTTTTTGCACGTTGCCGCTACCGGTAATGTCCGTCGCGAAAGTGGAGTCGGAGCCCTGATTAAAGATCAACGTGCCGTTATTGCTCACTGTGCCGGTCAGCAAGCCGGTTTTTGTATTACCGTCACCCAACTGCAGCGTAGCGCCGTTGGCAATCAGGGTATTTCCGGCACTGTTTTTTACGTCGCCTGCGAGCGTCAGTTTGCCCGTATTGACCTTGATCGAGTCGCCGGAGCCGATGACGTCGACATTGCCGGTCAACGACCAATCTTTTCCATCCATGGTCAGTGACGCAAAACCGTCACCGGCATTCAGACCGCGGAAATTGCTGTCCTCATCACCCGTACCATGTAAGGTGAGCGTGTTGCCGGAGGAGTTTGTGGAGATGACATCGCCAATAAGCTGAGAGCCAGTTTCCAGAGTCAGGGTGTTATTTTGGGTGCTCTGGAAAGTAATTGCACTGGCATTGCCCTCTATCACGCCGGAGTTGATAAGCTGAAGTCGGTTATTGTCGGAGGTGATAATGCCGTTTTCTTTGCCATTAATTGTTCCGTTATTCTCAATTTTACTTTTGCCTGCGATATGCAGCTCAACACCGTTTCCGGCAGTGCCTTCAATGTGGCCAGCATTATTGAGCGTAATACCTGCGTCGGAATAAAGCGCTGTTTTACCTTTGATGATTCCTGTTTTGGCATTCGCAACGTTAAAGCTGCCGGAATTTTCGTGAACTTGAATACCTTTCTCTGCGCCTGTAATTTTCCCGGCGTTGCTTATCTCTCCCCCCATATCGATGACGGTAATACCGTTGGCATTGGTGGAGTTAATAACCGCATTCTCCTGATTAATGATCTGCATGGTCTGGCCGCCGGTCGCAATGTAAAGTCCGTCATGCGCACCGGTTATCTCACCATTGTTCGTTACGCTGCGAACGGTACTGCCAGAGATCGTCACAGAGGGATCAACAGTATCAGGGGAAATGATGACACCTTTATTAATGATGTACTCAATATCCGAAGAAAAAAGCTGGGCTTTATCTGTTGAACCACTAATTGTGGTTTCAGCAGATACCATTAGTGGAGTGAATGCAATTAACGCTGATAATGCTGGAAAAAGACTTTTAAGAAATGTTGTCGTCTGATTTAATTGCGGTGTTCTTGTTTTCATTGCCACATCCATTTTGTGATTATAAAAATGTCTATTTAGATAACAACTTTTTAACTATCTGTTTTTTTAAGACTTAAATGGCAGCTTAAAAGCAAAATTATTGGTTCTTAACTATTTCTTGTATAGCTATTCATTTTAAATTTTTGATTAATTTTAATTTAATTATTCCATTGCTTTTATTATTTCTGATTAATGGGTTTGAATAATAAATATTATATTTTCTTGATATATTTTTAATGGAAATGATTATTCTGACCAGAAAGTGATTTATCAATCTTTGCGGTTAACCCCGGCAAGGGCACAGAGCCCTTCAAACGCCTCCCTTTCCTGTCTACACTGACTCTTACAACAAGAAAGCAGTTAAACCAGGTTAATCATGATACTCATTGTCTATGCGCATCCTTATCCGCACCATTCCCATGCGAATAAGCGGATGCTTGATCAGGTAAGGACACTTGAAGGGGTGGAAATCCGCTCTCTTTATCAACTCTATCCGGATTTCAATATCGATATCGCCGCCGAACAAGAGGCGATATCCCGTGCCGATCTCATCGTCTGGCAGCATCCGATGCAGTGGTACAGCATACCGCCGCTGCTGAAGCTGTGGATCGATAAGGTGTTCTCTCACGGCTGGGCATACGGCCATAACGGCAGGGCGCTGAAGGGCAAAAGTCTGCTCTGGGCGGTGACCACCGGTGGCGGTGAAAGCCATTTTGATATCGGTTCTTTCCCGGGGTTTGAGGTGCTGGCGCAGCCGCTGCAGGCCACCGCGCTCTACTGTGGGCTGAACTGGCTCCCGCCGTTTGCCATGCACTGCACGTTCGTCTGCGACGACGAAACCCTTCAGGCGCAGGCGCGTCACTATAAACAACGTTTACTCGACTGGCAGGAGGCGCACCATGGATAGCCATACGCTGATTCAGGCGCTGATTTACCTGGGCGCCGCGGCGCTGATTGTGCCCGTTGCCGTGCGCCTTGGGCTTGGCTCGGTGCTGGGCTATCTGATCGCCGGCTGCGTCATTGGCCCGTGGGGGCTACGGTTGGTCACCGATGCCGAGTCGATTCTGCACTTTGCGGAAATCGGCGTAGTGCTGATGCTCTTCGTCATCGGTCTGGAGCTGGATCCGCGTCGCCTGTGGAAGCTGCGCGCCTCGGTATTTGGCGGCGGGGCGTTGCAGATGCTGGCCTGCGGCCTGCTGCTGGGCGGGTTCTGCATCCTGCTGGGCATGGACTGGAAAGTGGCGGAGCTGATCGGCATGACCCTGGCGCTCTCGTCCACGGCCATCGCCATGCAGGCCATGAATGAACGCAACCTGACGGTTTCCCAGATGGGGCGTAGCGCCTTTTCGGTGCTGTTGTTCCAGGATATTGCCGCTATTCCGCTGGTGGCGATGATCCCGCTGCTGGCTACCTCCGGAGCGTCTACGACCCTGGGCGCCTTTGCGCTTTCAGCATTAAAAGTCGTCGGGGCGCTGACCCTGGTGGTACTGCTGGGCCGGTACGTCAGTCGACCATTACTGCGTTTTGTTGCCCGTTCCGGCCTGCGGGAAGTGTTCAGCGCCGTGGCCCTGTTCCTGGTCTTCGGTTTTGGCCTGATGCTGGAAGAGGCCGGGCTCTCTATGGCGATGGGCGCGTTCCTGGCAGGCGTGCTGCTGGCGAGCTCCGAGTATCGCCACGCGCTGGAAAGCGATATCGAGCCCTTCAAGGGCCTGCTGCTGGGGCTGTTTTTCATCGGCGTGGGGATGTCCGTTGACTTCGGGACGCTGGTGACCCATCCGCTGCGCATCGCCATCCTGCTGGTGGGCTTCCTGGTCATTAAAATGGCCATGCTCTGGCTGGTGGCTCGCCCGCTGAAGGTTCCAGCAAAACAGCGTCGCTGGTTTGCGGTGCTGCTGGGCCAGGGGAGTGAGTTTGCGTTTGTGGTCTTTGGCGCAGCGAACATGGCGAACGTGCTCGATCCTGAATGGGCGAAGGCGCTGACGCTGGCGGTCGCACTGTCGATGGCGGTAACACCGCTGCTGCTGGTGGTGTTGACGCGACTGGAGGCCGCCGACAGTGGTCAGCAGCACGAGGCTGATGAAATTGACGAAGAACAGCCGCGGGTGATCATCGCCGGGTTTGGTCGCTTCGGCCAGATTGCAGGCCGTCTGTTGCTCTCCAGCGGCGTCAAGATGGTCATCCTCGATCACGATCCTGACCACGTTGAAACCTTGCGCAAGTTTGATATGAAGGTCTTTTATGGCGATGCCACCCGGGTTGATCTGCTCGAGTCCGCCGGGGCGCAGAAGGCCGAAGTGTTAATCAACGCAATAGACGATCCGAAGAACAGCCTGCAGCTGGCGGAGCTGGCGAAGACGCATTTTCCGCATCTGAGGATCATCTCCCGCGCACGCGATGTTGATCATTACATCCAGCTCCGCCAGATGGGTATCGACGCGCCGGAGCGTGAAACCTTCGAAGGTGCGCTCAAATCCGGTCGGCTGGCGCTGGAAAGCCTCGGTCTCGGGGCTTATGAGGCCCGCGAGCGCGCCGATCTGTTCCGCCGGTTTAATACGGAGATGGTCGAAGAGATGGCGGCGATGGTTGAAAACGATGCTACCTCGCGCGCGGCAGTGGTGAAACGCACCAGCGCCATGCTGACGGAGATCATCAATGAAGACCGAAATCACCTCTCGCTGACCCAGCGTCATGGCTGGCAGGGAACCGAAGAGGGTAAGCATACCGGCGATCCGCAGGATGAGCCGGAGAGTAAACCTGTAGCGTGAAGCGGGGTTGCCAGCAAATATAAAAAATTTCCTGTTCTTTACTCTGCCGCCAGTCGACGAAAGATTAAGCTTTCCGTATAGTGGCGGCAATTTTTTGCATCCGGGAAATAACCAATGATCAGTCTGATTGCGGCGCTTGCGGTAGATCGCGTGATTGGCATGGAAAACGCCATGCCGTGGAATCTGCCTGCCGATCTCGCGTGGTTTAAACGTACAACGTTGAACAAGCCGGTAGTAATGGGTCGCCTGACCTGGGAGTCAATCGGGCGCCCGTTGCCGGGCCGTAAAAACATCGTAATAAGCAGCCAGCCCGGCACCGATGAGCGGGTTGAGTGGGTTAAATCCATTGACGAAGCCATTGCTGCCTGCGGCGATGCTGAAGAGATAATGGTGATTGGCGGGGGGCGCGTGTATGAGCAGTTCCTGCCGAAAGCGCAGAAGTTATATCTGACCCATATTGATGCTGAAGTGGAAGGGGATACCCATTTCCCGGACTACGATCCTGACGAGTGGGAATCGGTATTCAGCGAATTCCACGACGCTGACGCGCAAAATTCGCATAGCTACTGCTTCGAGATCCTTGAACGCCGCTAATCTGTTAACTGCACCTTTCCCGCCGGGAGAGGTGCAGCTCTCTTCTACGACGCTACTGCTTCATTCTCACCTGAATCCTGGTGCCGGTTCGAAGGCTGCATAAAGTAGGCTTTATCTTCCCAGCGCAGACAGGTGAGTTCTCCGCCCCAGCAGCAACCCGTATCCAGCCCATAAATGCCTTCAGGCGTGCCTCTCCCTTCCAGCGATGCCCAGTGTCCGAAGATCACGCTGTACTGGTCCGTCACCGGCCCGGGGATAGCAAACCACGGCTTGAGCGGGGTCGGCGCGTTTTCCGGCACATCCTTGCAGTACATATCCAGCTGACCGTTCGGGAAGCAGTAGCGCATGCGGGTAAAAGCGTTCGTGATAAAACGCAGGCGCGCAACGCCGCTCAGCTCCGTGCTCCAGTTGTTGGGCATGTCGCCATACATGGCATCGAGGAAGAACGGGTATGAGTCGCTGGCGAGCACCGCTTCGACGTCACGGGCGCACTCTTTTGCGGTTTGCAGATCCCACTGGGGGGTAATGCCCGCGTGGGCCATCACCAGCTTTTTCTCTTCATCGATCTGTAGCAGCGGCTGGCGACGCAGCCAGTTAATCAGCTCATCGGCGTCAGGCGCATCCAGCAGCGGGGTGATCCTGTCTTTCGGTTTATTACGGCTGATCCCGGCATAGACGGCCAGCAGATGCAGGTCGTGGTTGCCAAGGACTATCCGTACGCTGTCGCCCAGAGATTTAACATAGCGCAGGACGTCCAGCGAGGCAGGGCCGCGGGCAACGAGATCGCCCGTAAGCCACAGCGTGTCTGTACCCGGGGTAAAATCCACCTGCTTTAACAATGCGATCAGTTCATCGTAGCAACCGTGAACGTCGCCAATGAGATATGTAGACATGTTTAGTGAATGAGTGTTGGTACAGCCAGACGGAAAACAGGAATGGCAATGCGGAATGCATTACCCTCGGCATCGACCATTTCATAATGGCCTTGCATGGTACCCAGCGGCGTTTCGATTACCGCGCCGCTGGTGTACTGATACTCTTCGCCGGGCGCAATGTGCGGCTGTTCACCCACCACACCTTCGCCCTGCACTTCAATTTCACGGCCGTTGCCGTTGGTGATAAGCCAGTAACGCCCCAGCAGCTGCACAGGGGTTCGCCCGAGATTGCGAATAGTCACGGTGTAAGCAAAAACAAAACGTTCTTCATCCGGCGTGGATTGAGACTCGATATAAAGGCTTTGCACCTGAACACATACGCGGGGCGAATTAATCATGGCTTAGCTCTCCTTCGGCGGCGCATTTTCGCTGATGTAATTAGCCAGCTTGCAGTACTGTTCTACGGAAATGTTCTCCGCACGCATTGCCGGGTCGATACCCAGCCCGGCTAACACTTCAACGGTAAACAGATTGCCAAGGCTGTTACGAATCGTTTTACGACGCTGGTTAAAGGCTTCGGTGGTGATGCGGCTCAGCACGCGCAGCTCTTTGACCGGATACGGCTTCGTTTTATGCGGCACCAGGCGCACCACCGCAGAGTCAACTTTCGGCGGCGGCGTAAACGCTGACGGCGGCACTTCGAGTACCGGGATCACGTTACAGAAATACTGTGCCATCACGCTTAAACGACCATACGCTTTACTGTTCGGCCCTGCAACCAGTCGATTAACGACCTCTTTTTGCAACATGAAGTGCATGTCCGCAATGGCATCAGTATAGCTAAACAGGTGGAACATCAGCGGCGTGGAGATGTTATACGGCAGGTTGCCGAAAACGCGCAGCGGCTGACCCATTTTCTCCGCCAGTTCGCCGAAGTTCATGGTCATGGCATCCTGCTGATAAATCGTCAGCTTTGGCCCAAGGAACGGGTGCGTCTGCAGGCGGGCTGCCAGATCGCGGTCCAGTTCGATGACGGTCAGTTCATCGAGGCGCTCGCCAACCGGTTCGGTCAGTGCAGCCAGACCCGGCCCGATCTCGACCATCGCCTGGCCTTTTTGTGGATTGATAGCCGAAACAATACTTTCGATCACGAACTGATCGTTGAGGAAGTTTTGCCCGAAACGTTTACGGGCTAAATGGCCCTGGTGGACGCGATTATTCATTGAGTATTAACAATCATTTTGATGGCGAGATTAAGCGCCGTAATAAAACTGCCGACATCCGCTTTTCCCTGGCCTGCTAAATCGAGTGCAGTACCGTGGTCAACAGAAGTTCGAATAAAGGGTAAACCGAGGGTGATATTCACGCCGCGGCCAAAGCCCTGGTATTTTAGCACGGGAAGGCCCTGATCGTGGTACATCGCCAGCACGGCGTCGGCATGATCAAGGTATTTCGGCTGGAAAAGGGTATCCGCAGGCAGCGGCCCGCTGAGATTCATTCCCTGAGCACGCATCTCATCCAGTACCGGAATGATGGTGTCGATCTCTTCCATTCCCATATGCCCGCCTTCGCCCGCGTGCGGATTCAGGCCACACACCAGCACGTGCGGACTGGCAATACCGAATTTGGTGCGTAAATCGTGATGCAGAATGGCGATGACGTCGCGCAGCAGATCCGGCGTAATGGCGTCGGAAACGGCTTTGATCGGCAGGTGCGTGGTGGCCAGAGCAACCCGCAACTCCTCGGTTGCCAGCATCATCACCACTTTAGGGCTGTGCGAACGCTCTTCAAAAAATTCAGTATGACCGGTAAAGGCCACGCCGGCGTCGTTGATCACCCCTTTATGAACGGGGCCGGTGATCAGCGCGGCAAATTCCCCGCTCAGACAGCCATCACAGGCGCGCGCCAGCGTCTCCACCACATAATGGCCATTCTCGGTACTCAGTTGACCTGGGATAACCGGGGCACGTAGCGGAATGGGTAACAGCGTTAAGGTACCCGCTTGCTGGGGGAGGGGGGCGTTTTCAGCCTGATACGGCAGAAGCGTGAGCGGCAGATTAAGCTGCTTCGCCCGCGCTTCGAGCACGCTGGCATCGGCACAGATCACAAGTTCGACCGGCCAGCTGCGCTGGGCAAGCTGGACGACCAGGTCGGGACCAATCCCGGCGGGTTCGCCGGGAGTGATGACAACACGATGTTGTTTCATTAGTTGCTCAGAACTTTGACGTAGGCGCTGGCGCGTTGTTCCTGCATCCAGGTCGCTGCTTCTTCAGAGAACTTACGGTTGAACAGCATGCGGTAGGCGCGATCTTTGTGCGCCGCATCGGTTTTATCCACGTTACGGGTGTCCAGCAGCTCAATCAGGTGCCAGCCGAAGGTGGAGTGAACCGGGTCGCTCAACTGACCTTTGTTCATTTTCATCAGCGCATCGCGGAAGGCCGGATCGTAAATATCCGCTGCCGCCCAGCCCAGATCGCCGCCCTGATTGGCTGAACCTGGATCCTGGGAGAACTCTTTCGCCGCGTTAGCGAAGGAGGTTTTTCCGCTGCGGATGTCGGCGGCAATCTGCTGCAGTTTCGCCCGCGCCTGATCGTCATTCATCAGCGGGGAAGGTTTCAGCAGAATGTGGCGGGCATGCACTTCGGTAACGGAGATGCTCTGGCTCTGACCGCGCAGATCGTTCACTTTCAGAATGTGGAAGCCAACGCCGGAACGGATTGGACCCACGATATCGCCTTTTTTCGCGGTGCTCAGCGCCTGGGCAAAGATAGAGGGCAGCTCCTGAATACGACCCCAGCCCATCTGGCCGCCTTTCAGCGCCTGCTGGTCAGCCGAATAGGTGATCGCCAGTTTACCGAAATCACCGCCGTTACGCGCCTGATCGACGATAGAGCGAGCCTGGCTTTCCGCCTCGGCTACCTGGTCAGAGGATGGGTTTTCTGACAGCGGGATCAGGATGTGGCTCAGGTTCAGTTCGGTGCTGGCATCGTTCTGATTGCCAACCTGCTTAGCCAGCGCATCCACTTCCTGCGGCAGGATGGTGACGCGACGACGCACTTCGTTATTACGCACTTCTGAAATCAGCATCTCTTTGCGGATCTGATTACGGTAGGTCGAATAGCTGATGCCGTCATAGGCCAGACGGCTGCGCATCTGGTCGGCGGACATGTTGTTCTGCTTCGCAATGTTGGCGATAGCCTGATCGAGCTGCTCATCAGAGATCTTCACACCCATCTTCTGACCCATCTGCAGAACGATCTGATCCATGATCAAACGTTCAAGGATCTGATGACGCAGTGTGGAATCATCCGGAAGTTGCTGACCTGCCTGACCCGCGTTGAGCTTCACAGACTGCATTAAACCATCAACGTCGCTCTCAAGTACCACACCGTTGTTCACAACGGCAGCGACTTTGTCGACAACCTGTGGGGCCGCGAAGCTGGTATTCGCGACCATAGCGATACCGAGCAGCAGCGTTTTCCAGTTCTTCATACTTTTTCCATATCAATTAACCGCAAAGCGGATTACGTGTTAAATCAAGTACATCATAAGGAACTACGGTACGGCAGAATCGGTGAGCGCAGCATCTGCTGAGTACCCAGACCATAGTTCGAACTCAGGCCACGCAGCTCGATGTTAAAGCCGATGACGTTATCGTACTCGCTCTGACCTTTGTCAGGATCCCAGCCGTTCAGCTTACGCTCGTAACCGACGCGGATCGCGTAACAGCAGGAGTTATACTGCAGACCCAGCATCTGATCCGCCGACTTACTCTGATTGGTGTCAAAGTAGTACGCGCCGACGATTGACCAGCGATCGGCAATAGGCCAGCTTGCCGTGCCACCCACTTGCGAAATGCCCTCTTTGTACTGTTCGGCCGTCGAGAAGTTAGGTAACGTTGCCTGGATATACTCCGGGCTGGCGTAACGGTAGCTCAGCTGCACCATACGGTCTTCATCACGGCGATACTCAACGGTGGCACTGCTGGTGGCAATGTTATCCAGACGCGTATCGTACTGCAGGCCGCCACGCAGCCCCCAGCGATCCGTCATGCGCCAGTAGGTATCACCCGCCCAGACCAGGGAGCCGGTTTTGTCGTTTTTCTCCCAGTTGATGTTGTCATCGCCAGTACGCGATTCGGTGAAATAGTAGATTTGACCAATGGAAGCATTAAAACGTTCAACCGCAGCATCATCAAATACGCGGGTTGTGACACCGGTGGTCACCTGGTTAGCCGAGGCAATGCGGTCCAGACCACCGTAAGTACGGTCGCGGAACAGGCCGCTGTAGTCGGATTGCAGCAGGGATGAGTCGTAGTTATTGATGTTGCTCTGATCGCGATACGGCACGTACAGGTACTGCGCGCGCGGCTCCAGCGTCTGGGTGTAACCCTCGCTCCAGTTCATGTCGCGCTCGAAGATGAGCTTACCGTCCATCTTGAACTGCGGCAGCGTACGGTTTACGGACTCTTCAAGATGGGTACCGTTATTGGCGTTGTACGTCTCCAGATTATCCTGCTGATAGTGGGTCGCCATCAGCTTCACTTCGGTATCCAGGCTCGCCCAGTCGTTTGACACCGGCAGGTTAATGGTCGGCTCAAGGTGAATACGCGTCGCTTCCGGCATATCGGAGTTGGTATTGACGAAATGCACGGCCTGGCCGTAGATGCGGGTATCAAACGGACCGACGTCGTTCTGGTACCAGTTGACGTCCAGCTGCGGTTCCGCACCGTAGGTGCTGGCGTTCTGGCTGCTGAACACCTGGAACTGACGGGTCGATACGGTAGCGTCAAAGTTTTTGACCGCGTAGCCTGCGCTGAAGATCTGCGTGGCGTAGCCGTCGGTACTTGAACCGTATTTCGAGGTGAAATCGTTGAAATAATAAGGATCGCTGACTTTGGTATAGTTAACGTTGAAGCGCCATACCTGATCCATTACCCCGGCGTGCTGCCAGTAGTACAGCCAGCGGTGTTTATCGCCTTCTGTTGGATGCTCGTCCTGGAAGACCTTATCCGATGGCAGATAGTCCAGCTCCATCAGACCTTCACCCGCTTGCGTCAGATAGCGGAACTCGTTTTCCCACATGATGTTGCCGCGCTTGTGGATATAGTGCGGCGTGATCGTGGCGTCCATGTTGGGCGCGATGTTCCAGTAGTACGGCAGATAGAACTCAAAATAGTTTGAGGTGCTGTACTTGGCGTTGGGGATCAGGAAACCTGAGCGACGTTTATCGCCCACGGGTAACTGCAGATACGGGCTGTAAAAGACCGGTACCGGGCCGAGCTTAAAGCGGGCGTTCCAGATCTCCGCCACCTGCTCTTCGCGGTCGTGGATCACTTCGCTACCGACCACGCTCCAGGTATCTGAGCCTGGCAGACAGGAGGTAAAGGTCCCGTTCTCAAGAATGGTGTAGCGGTTTTCACCGCGCTGTTTCATCAGGTCGGCTTTACCGCGGCCCTGACGGCCTACCATCTGGTAATCACCTTCCCAGACGTTAGTGTCCTTGGTATTCAGGTTTGACCAGGCTTTCGGACCTTTCAGGATGACCTGATTATCGTCATAGTGCACATTACCCAGCGCATCCACCGTTCGTACCGGTTCGGCCGCGCCTTCTGGCTGTTTCTGGTGCAACTGAACTTCATCGGCCTGCAGGCGGCTGTTGCCCTGGTTAATATCTACATTCCCGCTAAACACGGCGTCGTCAGGATAGTTCCCTTTCGCGTTGTCAGCGGTGATGGTAACCGGTAGCGTGTTCGTATCACCCTGAACCAGCGGGCGATCATAGCTGGGAATACCCAACATACATTGCGAGGCGAGATCGGCTGCCAGACCCTGTTGACTATACAGAGCCGTAGCTATCATCGTGGCCAGGAGGGTGGGGATACGTTTTTTCATACGTTTTATTTATTGTTCCGTCATCAGTGGCTTATCGCTGGCAAACGGTCAGAGACTATCTTACTCATCATCACAGTGCCAGCGTTAATCCTGCCCGTAAACAAGCCATGGTGATAGGCTCGTTATTGAATGACGAGTATGATAATGCAAATTATAGGCGATGTCCTTCACTTGACCGTGGCCAGGCCACCGGAATGATGGCGTTGCGCTGGTTTAAATACATCACCATTTGGGGAGTATATGCAGTATTGGGGAAAAATTATCGGCGTGGCGTTCGCTTTACTGATGGGCGCGGGCTTCTGGGGTATCGTTCTGGGGCTGCTTATCGGCCATATGTTTGATAAAGCACGAAGTCGTAAGATGGCCTGGTTCGCCAACCAGCGTGAACGCCAGGCGCTTTTTTTTGCGACGACGTTCGAGGTTATGGGCCATCTGACCAAATCGAAAGGGCGGGTGACCGAGGCCGACATCCACATCGCCAGCCAGTTTATGGATCGCATGAACCTGCACGGCGACTCCCGGGCGGCGGCGCAACACGCATTTCGTATCGGCAAGGCGGACAACTATCCCTTGCGCGAAAAAATGCGTCAGTTCCGCAGTATCTGCTTCGGGCGCTTCGACTTAATTCGGATGTTTCTGGAGATTCAAATCCAGGCAGCGTTTGCCGACGGTTCGCTCCACCCGAACGAACGAGAGGTGCTGTATGTCATCGCCGAAGAGTTGGGCATCTCCCGAACCCAGTTCGATCAGTTCCTGCGCATGATGCAGGGCGGGGCGCAGTTTGGCGGCGGCTATCAGCAACAGCAGGCGGGCGGTGGCGGCTGGCAGCAGGCGCAGCGCGGACCAACCCTGGAAGATGCCTGTAACGTGCTGGGCGTGAAGCCGACCGATGAGCCAACGACCATCAAGCGCGCCTACCGCAAGCTGATGAGCGAGCATCACCCGGATAAGCTGGTGGCGAAAGGGTTACCGCCAGAGATGATGGAGATGGCGAAGCAAAAAGCGCAGGAAATTCAGAAAGCCTACGAGCTCATTAAAGAGCAGAAGGGTTTTAAATAAGAGGATATGCCCGGCAAGCGTCGTGCCGCCGGGCAAGTCGTCAGAAATCCGCCGGTGCCTTAAAGGTCATCGGCGTGCCATATTCCGGATGGGTGATGGTGAGCATCTCAGCGTGCAGCTGCAGGCGCGGCGCCATGGCCAGTGCTTCTGGCGTGGCATAAAAGCGATCCCCCAGAATTGGATGGCCCAGCGCCAGCATATGCACGCGCAGCTGGTGCGAGCGACCGGTAATGGGTTTTAACAGCACGCGGGCGCTGTTGTCCGCCGCGTACTCCAGCACTTCATACTCGGTTTGCGCCGCCTTGCCGGTCTCGTAGCAGACCTTCTGCTTCGGGCGATTAGGCCAGTCGCAGATAAGCGGCAGGTCAACCAATCCTTCAGACGGCTGTGGGTGTCCCCAGACGCGCGCAAGGTACTGCTTCTTCGGCTCGCGCTCACGAAACTGACGCTTCAGCTCGCGCTCTGCCGCCTTGGTCAGCGCCACCACAATCACACCGCTGGTCGCCATGTCCAGACGGTGGACGGACTCTGCCTGCGGATAATCGCGCTGCACGCGCGTCATCACGCTGTCTTTGTGCTCATCCAGCCTGCCCGGCACGGACAACAAGCCGCTCGGCTTGTTGACCACCATAATGTGCTCATCCTGATACAGAATGACCAGCCACGGATCCTGCGGCGGATTGTAGGGTTCCATCAACATGTTTCGCTCCGCTTACTGATGCGTCACAACGATAAGGCGCAGCGCATCAAGACGCCATCCTGCCTGCTCGAGGCTCTCAAGCACCTGCTGGCGATTGGTTTCAATCGCCGCCAGTTCATCGTCACGAATATTCGGATTCACCGCACGCAGGGCCTCCAGACGCGACAGCTCCGCCGACAGTTTTTCATCCGCTTCGCTACGCGCTGCGTCAATGAGGGCCCGCGCCGCTTTCTCGATCTGAGGTTCACCCTGCTGGAGAATGGTATACACGTCCTGCTGCACCGCGTTTACCAGCTTGCTGCCGGTATGGCGATTCACCGCGCTCAGCTGACGGTTAAAGCTTTCAAACTCGACCTGCGCCGCCAGGTTGGTGCCGTTCTTATCCAGCAGCAGACGTACAGGTGTGGCCGGCAGGAAGCGGTTGAGCTGCAGCTGTTTCGGCGCCTGGGCTTCAACCACGTAGATCAGCTCCAGCAGCAGGGTGCCGACCGGCAGAGCCTTGTTCTTCAGCAGCGAAATGGTGCTGCTGCCGGTGTCGCCGGAGAGGATCAGATCCAGACCGTTGCGGATCAGCGGATGCTCCCAGGTGATGAACTGCGCGTCTTCGCGGGAAAGCGCCACATCACGCTCGAAAGTGATGGTGCAGCCATCTTCCGGCAGGCCCGGGAAGTCCGGCACCAGCATATGGTCGGACGGGGTCAGCACAATCAGGTTCTCGCCGCGATCGTCCTGGTTGATACCGACGATATCAAACAGGTTCATGGCGAAGCTGATCAGGCTGGTGTCGTCATCCTGCTCTTCAATGCTCTCGGCCAGCGCCTGGGCCTTTTCGCCGCCGTTAGAGTGGATCTCCAGCAGACGGTCGCGGCCCTGTTCCAGCTGCGCTTTCAGGGCGTCATGCTGTTCACGGCAGGTTTTGATCAGATCGTCGAAACCGTCGGTGTTTTCCGGTGAGGCCAGATAGCCTGTCAGCTCGCTGTGCACGCTGTCGTAAATGGTACGGCCGGTCGGGCAGGTATGTTCGAACGCATCCAGCCCTTCGTGGAACCAGCGTACCAGCACGGACTGGGCAGTTTTTTCCAGATACGGGACGTGGATCTGAATGTCGTGCGCCTGACCGATACGATCCAGACGACCGATACGCTGCTCCAGCAGATCCGGGTTGAACGGTAAATCGAACATCACCAGACGGCTGGCGAACTGGAAGTTACGCCCTTCGGAGCCGATTTCGGAGCAGAGCAGCACCTGCGCGCCGCTGTCCTCTTCGGAGAACCATGCCGCCGCGCGGTCGCGTTCGATAATGGACATGCCTTCATGGAACACCGCTGCGCGAATACCTTCCCGCTCGCGCAGGACCTGCTCCAGTTGCAGCGCGGTAGTGGCTTTGGCACAGATAACCAGCACCTTCTGGGAACGGTTGGCGGTCAGATAACCCATCAGCCATTCAACGCGCGGATCGAAGTTCCACCAGGTGCCGCTATCGCCTTCAAATTCCTGATAAATCTGTTCCGGATAGAGCATATCCCGGGCGCGCTCTTCCGCCGTTTTGCGTGCGCCCATGATGCCGGAGACCTTGATGGCCGTCTGGTACTGGGTTGGCAGCGGCAGACGGATGGTGTGCAGCTCGCGTTTCGGGAAGCCTTTCACCCCGTTACGGGTGTTACGGAACAGGACGCGGCTGGTGCCGTGGCGGTCCATCAGCATGGAGACCAGCTCCTGGCGAGCGGCGTCGGCGCCGTCACGATCGCTGTTGGCGGCCTGCAGTAACGGCTCGATATCCTGTTCACCAATCAGATCGCTCAGGGTGTTGAGCTCTTCGTTGGAGAGGTGTTTGCCTGCCAGCAGCAGGGCAACGGCGTCGGCCACCGGGCGGTAATTTTTCTGCTCTTCGACAAAGAGGTCAAAGTCATGGAAACGGTTTGGATCCAGCAGGCGCAGACGCGCAAAGTGGCTCTCCAGACCCAGCTGTTCCGGGGTTGCGGTCAACAGCAGCACGCCAGGCACGCGCTCGGCCAGCTGTTCAATCGCCATATATTCGCGGCTTGGGGCATCGACGCTCCACACCAGATGGTGCGCTTCATCGACCACCATGATGTCCCATTCGGCATCGCACAGGTGCTCAAGACGCTGCTTGCTGCGGCGCACGAAGTCCAGGGAGCAGATCACCAGCTGTTCGGTTTCGAACGGGTTATCGGCATCGTGCTGGGCTTCGGCGTAGCGCTCGTCGTCAAACAGGGAAAAACGCAGGTTGAAGCGACGCAGCATCTCCACCAGCCACTGGTGCTGCAGGGTTTCTGGCACCACAATCAGCACGCGCTCGGCCGCGCCGGAGAGCAGCTGTTGATGCAAAATCATGCCCGCTTCGATGGTTTTACCTAAGCCGACCTCATCCGCCAGCAGGACGCGCGGCGCATGGCGACGGCCCACGTCATGAGCGATGTTTAGCTGATGGGGGATCAGGCTGGTGCGCTGGCCGCGCAGGCCGCTCCAGGGCATACGGTACTGCTCGCTCTGGAACTTACGCGCGCGGTAGCGCAGCGAGAAGCGATCCATGCGGTCAATCTGACCGGCGAACAGGCGATCCTGAGGCTTGCTGAACACCAGCTTGCTGTCGAGCAGCACTTCGCGCAGCATCACATCGGTCTCGTCGGTATCAAGACGGGTACCAATATAGGCGAGCAGTCCATTCTCTTCTTTTACGTCTTCAATCTTCAGCTGCCAGCCTTCATGGCTGGTAACGGTGTCGCCCGGGTTGAACATCACGCGGGTCACAGGGGAATCATTGCGCGCATACAGACGGTTTTCACCGGTGGCGGGGAAAAGGAGAGTCACCATACGCGCATCAAGCGCCACGACAGTTCCTAACCCAAGTTCGCTTTCTGTGTCGCTGATCCAGCGTTGACCAAGTGTAAAAGGCATATTTGTTCGGCTCTAATCTTTAATTGCAGGCAATAGTTGAACCACCGTCCAGAAATGACGGTAATCGAATAATGGGTCCGGGAATGGAAAGGGCGCTATGGTACTGGATGGCAGCGATTTCGTCACCTGTCAAAATAGCCCCAACTGACCTGTCATCAGTGTAGCAAAGTCGTCGTCCATGAACGGTAAAATTCCCTCCGCGACGGGCTGTAGCTGGCGCGTAAGGTAGTGGTCATAGTCAAGGGGCGAACGCTGATAATCCACCGGCTCCGGGCCGCTGGTGGTCCAGACATATTTGATGGTGCCGCGGTTCTGATACTGCGGCGCGCGCCCGAGGCGGACGTTCTCTTCATCGGCAAGCCGGGCGGCGCGAACGTGGGGCGGGACGTTGCGCTGATACTCCGCCAGCGGGCGGCGCAGGCGCTTGCGGTAGACCAGCTGCGCATCCAGTTCGCCCGCCATCAGGCTGGCGATGGTTTCGCGCACAAACTCCTGATAGGGCTCGCGACGGAAGATTTTCAGATAAAGCTCCTGCTGGAAGCGCTGCGCCAGCGGGGTCCAGTCGGTACGCACGGTTTCCAGCCCTTTGAACACCATCCGCTGCTTTTCCCCCTCCTGGATAAGCCCGGCGTAGCGTTTCTTGCTGCCCTGATCGGTTCCCCGGATGGTGGGCATTAAAAAGCGGCAGAAGTGGGTCTCATATTCCAGCTCCAGGGCGCTGGTCAGGCCAGCGTTCTGCAGTTGGGTTCGCCACCAGCTGTTAACGTACTCCACCAGCGACCGGCCGATGGCGGCAGCCTCCGCTTCGCTTTTCGCGCCCTTCAGCCAGACGAAGGTGGAGTCGGTGTCGCCATAAATCACGTCATAGCCCTGAGACTCCACCAGCACTTTGGTCTGGCGCATGATCTCATGGCCGCGCATGGTGATCGACGAGGCCAGGCGCGGATCGAAGAAGCGGCAGGCGCTGGTGCCAAGCACGCCGTAAAAGGCGTTCATAATGATCTTCAGGGCCTGGGAGAGCGGTTTATTACCGTGGCGTTTGGCCTCTTCACGCCCGTACCAGATCTGGCTGACGATCTCCGGCAGGCAGTGTTTTTCCCGGGAGAAGCGCGCCCCGAGGAATCCTTCGGTGCTGTGCTGCTCATCCGGTTGTGCGAGGCCTTCCACCAGCCCGACCGGATCGATAAGAAAGGTGCGAATGATCGACGGATAAAGGCTTTTATAATCCAGCACCAGCACCGAGTCGTACAGGCCGGGGCGGGAGTCCATCACGTAGCCGCCGGGGCTGGCCTGGGGCGGCACGTCACCGAGATTCGGGGCCACATAGCCCGCCCGGTGCATGCGCGGAAAGTAGAGATGGCTGAAGGCGGCCACCGAGCCGCCGTGCCGGTCGACCGCCAGGCCATTGACCGTGGCGCGCTCCAGCAGAAACGGCATGATCTCGGTTTTGTGGAAAATGCGCGTGACCAGCTCGCAGTCTTTCAGGTTATAGGTGGCCAGAGCAGGTTTATCTTCCGCGAACCGGCGGTCAATTTCGTCCATCCTGTCCCACGGGTTGTCGATGGATTTGCCCTCGCCGAGCAGTTCCTGCGATACCGACTCCAGCGAAAATGACGAGAAGCTCCAGAACGCCGATTTCAGCGCCTCGATGCCGTCGATAATCAAGCGCCCGTTAGCCTGGGCAAAGAAGACGCCGTTTTTAAACCCGTGCTCTCGCCACTCCAGCTCGCTGTTGCCGCGCCCGAGCAGGAGAGGAATGCGGTAGCGTTCGGCGTGTTTTTGTAGAACCCGCAAATCAAACTGCACCACGTTCCAGCCGATGATGACGTCCGGATCGTGCTGCGCAAACCAGGCGTTAAGTTTCTCGATCAGCTGCGGGCGGCTGTTGACGTACTCCAGCTGAAAATCGAGCCCGGAGGCGTCCCCATTCGCCGGGCCCAGCATATAGACAACCCGCTGGCCGCAGCCTTCAATGCCGATGCAGTAGAGCTCGCCGTGGCGGGTGGTTTCAATATCCACCGACGCCCATTTCAGGGGCGGGCGATAGTGCGGGTTGGGCTTGAGGCGGGCATCGATCAGCCGACTGCCCTGGGGCGTACCGTCCACCCACGCCGGGGCGGTGATAAAGCGCTCCATCAGAAAGCGCTCCGGGGGACGAACATCGGCTTCGTACAGGGTCACGCCCGCCTCGCGGAGCAGCTTTTCATAGCGCATCAGCTGGCGATGGGCGCGGCAGTAGAGGCCGTACACCGGACGGCGGTGGAAATCTTTCAGTTCAAGCGGGGTCAGCCGCCAGCCGTTTTCAGCCTGCAGCAGCTGGCGGGCTTTTTCGACGTCAGGCTCAGGAATAAACGCGACGGACTCCTGGGCAGGCAGGGTGACGTTCAGCGGACCGTTATCGGTCGCCAGCCAGAATTCAACTTCGGTACCCTGGGGCGTATCCCGCCAGTGCCGGGTGAGTAAAAAGCCTTGTTGCGCCTGCGCCACGCCGTTCTCTCATAAAACAAAACCAGGCCTGATTATAGCCTGGTTGCGGGTGTATTGCTGGGGTTTTATACAGTTATCCCCTCACCCTAACCCTCTCCCCAGAGGGGCGAGGGGACGATTACACCCTCTCCCCTTTGGGGAGAGAACCGGGGTGAGGGGTGTTTTTACTGCCCGTAATACGCCTTCGCGCCGTGCTTGCGCAGATAATGTTTATCCAGCAGGGTTTGCTGCATATCCGGCAACTGCGGCGCCAGCTGACGGCAGAAGATGCCCATATAGGCCACCTCTTCCAGCACAATGGCGTTATGCACTGCGTCTTCGGCGTTTTTACCCCAGGCAAACGGGCCGTGAGAGTGAACCAGCACCCCCGGCATCTGCGCGGCGTCGATTCCCTGTTTCTCAAAGGTTTCGACAATCACGTTACCGGTTTCCCACTCATACTCGCCGTTGATCTCGGCATCGGTCATCTTGCGGGTGCAGGGGATGGTGCCATAGAAGTAGTCGGCGTGGGTGGTACCGGTCGCCGGGATCGGCTGCCCTGCCTGCGCCCAGATGGTGGCGTGACGGGAGTGGGTGTGAACAATGCCGCCAATCGACGGGAAAGCCTGATACAGCAGGCGATGGGTTGGCGTATCGGAGGAGGGCTTTTTCTTCCCTTCCACCACTTCGCCGGTGGCGAGACTGACCACTACCATGTCGTCGGCGGTCATCACCCGGTAGTCGACGCCGGACGGTTTAATCACGAACACGCCTGCTTCGCGGTCGACGGCACTGACGTTGCCCCAGGTCAGGGTAACGAGGTTATGTTCCGGCAGGGCCAGGTTAGCTTCAAGCACCTGACGTTTGAGATCTTCCAGCATGTATCCTCCAGGAAAAAAGGCCCGCCCTGCGGCAGGCCAAAGGTTCCCCTGTTAACGTTTTGAACCGTAGTAGACTTCGTTCCAGCGCAGCGCATCTTTAAAGGCCGGCAGACGGGTGTCGTTATCAATGACCGTCAGTTCGATGTCGTGCAGCTCCGCGAACTGACGCATGTCGTTGAGATCCAGCGCATGGCTGAAGACGGTGTGGTGCGCGCCGCCCGCCACGATCCAGGCTTCGGACGCGGTCGCCAGATCCGGCTGGGCTTTCCACAGGGCGTTGGCGACCGGCAGTTTCGGCAGGGAGTGCGGGGTTTCAACGGCGTCAACGCAGTTCACCAGCAGGCGGAAACGATCCCCCAGATCGATCAGGCTGGCGTTGATGGCCGGGCCGGTACGGGTGTTGAAGATCAGACGCGCCGGATCGGCTTTGCCACCGATGCCAAGATGCTGCACGTCAAGGATCGGTTTTTCATCCACGGCGATCGACGGGCAGACTTCCAGCATGTGCGAGCCCAGCACCAGATCGTTGCCGTTCTCGAAGTGGTAGGTGTAATCCTCCATAAAGGAGGTGCCGCCCTGCAGACCGGTCGACATCACTTTCATGATGCGTAGCAGAGCGGCAGTTTTCCAGTCGCCTTCACCGGCAAAGCCGTAGCCCTGCTGCATCAGACGTTGTACCGCCAGGCCCGGCAGCTGCTTGAGGCCGTGCAGATCTTCGAAGGTGGTGGTGAACGCATGGAAGCCACCCTGTTCCAGGAAGCGCTTCATCCCCAGCTCAATACGGGCCGCATCCAGCACGTTCTGGCGCTTATCCCCGTTAACCTGTGCCGCCGCCGTCAGGCGATAGCTGCTTTCGTACTCATCCACCAGCGCATTAACGTCGCCGTCGCTGATTTCATTGACCACCTGCACCAGATCGCCCACCGCCCAGGTGTTGACGGAAAAACCAAACTTAATCTGCGCGGCCACTTTATCGCCGTCGGTCACCGCCACTTCGCGCATGTTGTCGCCGAAGCGCACCACTTTCAGCTGACGGGTATCCTGTTTCGATACTGCCTGGCGCATCCAGGAACCGATTCGCTGATGAGCCTGTTTGTCCTGCCAGTGGCCGGTTACCACCGCGTGCTGTTGGCGCATACGCGCGCCGATGAAGCCGAACTCACGGCCGCCGTGTGCGGTCTGGTTCAGGTTCATAAAGTCCATGTCGATGCTGTCCCACGGCAGCGCCGCGTTGAACTGGGTATGGAACTGCAGCAGCGGTTTGTTGAGGATGGAAAGACCGTTGATCCACATCTTGGCCGGGGAGAAGGTGTGCAGCCACACCACCAGGCCCGCGCATTTATCATCGTAGTTGGCGTCGCGGCAGATGTGGGTGATTTCATCCGGGGAGGTCCCCAGCGGTTTAAGCACCAGCTTGCACGGCAGTTTTGCTTCCGCATTCAGGGCATTGACCACATGTTCTGCATGCTGTGTTACCTGGCGCAGGGCTTCCGGCCCGTAAAGATGCTGGCTACCAATCACAAACCACACTTCATAATTATTAAAAATCGTCATTATCGTGTCCTTAATGTGTCAGGGTTGCCGTGGATTCCGGGATGCTCTTAACCGGGGCGGCGACAGGGAGATAGTGCTGCTCAGCGCTCTTCGCCCACTGCTGGTAGCGCTGATAAAGCTGTTCAAAACGTTGCGCCTGCTGCGCGCGCGGCTGCAGGGTGCTTTCCACCTTGCTCGCCATATGCTGCTGGGCCGTCGGGATATCGGCGTGCACGCCTGCCGCCACTGCGGCGAAGATCGCCGCGCCCAGGGCACAGCACTGATCCGAGGCGACAATCTGCAGCGGACGGTTCAGCACGTCGCAGCAGGCCTGCATGATCACCGGGTTTTTACGGGCGATACCGCCCAGGGCCATCACTTCGTTAACGGCGATCCCCTGTTCGGTGAAGCACTCCATAATGGCGCGCGCGCCGAAAGCGGTGGCTGCCACCAGCCCGCCAAACAGCGCCGGGGCGTCGGTGGCGAGGTTGAGATCGGTAATCACCCCCTTCAGGCGCTGGTTAGCATTCGGTGTGCGGCGGCCGTTAAACCAGTCGAGAACGACCGGGAGATGATCAAGGGAAGGATTTTTCGCCCAGGCTTCAGTCAGCTGCGGCAGCAGCTGTTTTTTGCTCTCGGCAATCTGGGTTTTCAGTTCCGGATGCGCAGCCGCCAGCCGATCCAGCGGCCAGCCCAGCACGCGACCAAACCAGGCGTAGATGTCGCCGAAGGCGGACTGACCCGCTTCCAGGCCGATAAAATCAGGCACTACGCTGCCATCGACCTGGCCGCAGATACCTTTCACGGCGCGATCGCCGACGCTGGCTTTATCTGCCGTCAGGATGTCGCAGGTAGAGGTGCCGATCACTTTCACCAGTGTGTTGGGCTGAGCCCCCGCGCCAACCGCGCCCATGTGGCAGTCGAAGGCGCCGCCGGAGATGGCAACGGTCTGCGGCAGACCCAGACGTTCCGCCCACTCGGCGCACAGCGTGCCGACCGGGATATCCGCAGTCCAGGTATCGGTAAACAGGGGGTAGTCCAGGCTCTGGTTAATAATCGGATCGAGTTCGTCAAAGAAGGCGGCAGGCGGCAGGCCACCCCAGCTCTCATGCCAGAGGGATTTATGCCCGGCGCTGCAGCGACCGCGACGGATATCCTGCGGGCGGGTGGTGCCGGAGAGCAGGGCCGGAACCCAGTCGCACAGCTCAATCCACGACACAGCCGCTTGCGCCACCTGCGGATCCTGACGGGTAATGTGCAGGATTTTCGCCCAGAACCACTCGCTGGAGTAAATGCCGCCAATGTAGCGGGAGTAGTCGTTTTTGCCGGGCTGATGGCACAAACGGGTGATGGCTTCGGCTTCTTCTACCGCGGTATGGTCTTTCCACAGCACGAACATGGCGTTCGGGTTATCGGCGAACGCCGGCTGCAGCGCCAGGACGTGGCCGTCGGCGTCAATCGGTGCCGGGGTTGAACCGGTACTGTCCACGCCAATCCCGACGATCTGAGCGCGCTGCGCTTCGCTTAACTCTGCCAGCACGGTTTTGATCGCCGCTTCCATCGACTCGATATAGTCACGCGGGTGATGGCGGAACTGATTGTTCGGCGCATCGCAATAGCGCCCCTCTTGCCAGCGCGGATACCACTCGACGCTGGTCGCTATCTCCTGACCCGTTGTGCACTCCACTGCCAGGGCGCGTACTGAGTCACTGCCAAAATCGAGGCCAATCGCAATTGCCATGGTGTTGCTCCATCAAAAAACAGATATGAATGAACATTAGAGAGTGAGGGGAAAAATCGTCAGGCAGGATCCGCTAATCTTATGGATGATTTTGCTGTGACATGAGAAAGTGTGACGCCGTGCAAATAATCAATGTGGACATTTCTGCCGTGGTTATAGACACTTTTGTTACCGCCGACCCGCCCGATGTTACGGATAAATCGCAACGGAAGCGTTATGATGGCGGACCTAAAAGCGGGCTGATGCCTTTTGGATCTTTGAGCGCCCCGTTTTTATGCCGCTTTTGATGATATGGACAAATGGTTTCCTTCAGGACTGCCAGGAGTACTGAAAATATGGCTGAAACGCAAAGTGATCCCCTGCTGCCGGGCTACTCGTTTAACGCGCATCTGGTTGCAGGACTGACGCCCATTGAGGCGGAAGGCTATCTCGATTTTTACGTTGACCGACCGCTGGGGATGAAGGGCTATATCCTCAACCTGACCGTGCGCGGAGAGGGGGTCATCAAGAATGGCGAGCAAACCTTTGTCTGCCGTCCGGGGGATATTTTGCTCTTTCCGCCGGGTGAAATTCACCACTACGGCCGTCATCCCGATGCCCGGGAGTGGTATCACCAGTGGGTCTACTTTCGCCCCCGCGCCTACTGGCAGGAGTGGCTGGCCTGGCCATCGATGTTTGCCCACACCGGCTTTTATCGCCCGGATGAAGCCCATCAGCCGCAGTTTCGTGAACTGTTCGCCCAGATCATCGAGGCCGGACAGGCCGGGGGGCGCTATGCCGAACTGCTGGCCATCAACCTGCTGGAACAGCTCCTGCTGCGCCGGATGGAGGCGATCAACGAATCGCTGAACCCACCGCTGGATCACCGGGTGCGCGAAGCCTGTCAGTACATTAGCGATCATCTGGCGGACAGCCAGTTCGATATCGCCAGCGTCGCCCAGCATGTCTGCCTGTCGCCGTCGCGGCTGTCGCACCTGTTCCGGCAGCAGCTGGGGGTGAGCGTGCTGAGCTGGCGCGAAGATCAGCGTATCAGCCAGGCCAAGCTGTTGCTCAGCACCACCCGCATGCCGATTGCCACCGTCGGGCGCAACGTGGGCTTTGAGGATCAGCTCTACTTTTCCCGGGTCTTTAAAAAATGCACCGGGGCCAGCCCGAGCGAATTCCGCGCGGGGTGTGAATAAAAGGTAAATAAAACTAAACAAGATCACTCGATCCTGCTCACACCCGGTAAACTATTCAGACAATTGTTGTCTTGACGCAGCAGGCCTCTGTTCGCAGAATCCCTGCTTCGTCACCTGACCGGAACTGTTATGCAGGCATTGCTGGAACATTTTATTACTCAGTCCGTTACCTATTCGCTCATCGCCGTGGCGTTAGTGGCCTTTCTGGAATCCCTGGCGCTGGTCGGACTGATCCTGCCCGGCACGGTGCTGATGGCCGGGCTCGGCGCGCTGATTGGCAGTGGCGAGGTTAACTTCTGGGAGGCGTGGCTGGCGGGGATCGTCGGTTGCCTGCTGGGTGACTGGATCTCATTCTGGCTGGGCTGGCGCTTCAAAAAGCCGCTGCACCGCTGGTCATTTATGAAGAAAAACAAAGCGCTGCTCGATAAAACCGAGCATGCCCTGCATCAACACAGCATGTTTACCATTCTGGTGGGCCGCTTTGTGGGCCCGACGCGTCCGCTGGTGCCGATGGTGGCGGGGATGCTCGATCTGCCGGTGTCGAAATTTATCGTGCCGAACCTGATTGGCTGCCTGTTATGGCCGCCGTTTTACTTCCTGCCGGGCATTCTGGCCGGGGCAGCGATTGATATTCCTGCCGATGTGCAGAGCGGGGGCTTTAAATGGCTGTTGCTGGCAACCGCGATGCTGCTGTGGCTGGCGGCCTGGCTCTGCTGGCGACTGTGGCGCAGCGGAAAGGCGGCGTCCGATCGCCTGAGCGATTACCTGCCGCGCGGACGCCTGTTTTGGCTGGCGCCCGTCACCCTGGGTGTTGCGGTGGCAGCGCTGGTGATGCTGATCCGCCACCCGCTGATGCCGGTCTACGGCGAGATCTTATTGAAGGTTGTCAGCCGCTGACACTTATCAGCGGATCCCCAGCAGGCGCGACGCGCTCGCTTTCCCACTTGCCAGCTGTTCCGTATCGCCATCCCAGGCGATACGGCCATCGGCAATCACCACCGACCGTCGGGCGATCCTGACCGCATCTTCCACGCTGTGCGACACCATCAGCATCGTTAGCTGCTGGCGCTCGCACACCTCTTTGACCAGCAGCAGCATCTCCTGACGTAACGCGGGATCGAGCGCCGAAAAGGGCTCATCCAGCAGCAGGATAGGCTGTTCGCGCACCAGACAGCGCGCAAGGGCAACACGCTGGCGCTGACCACCCGAGAGCTCCCCCGGCAGGCGTTCCAGCAGATCGTCTATCCCCATCTGAAGCGCGATGTCGCTTAGCTTCTGCTGCTGGGCAGCTTTCAGCTTCATGCCCGGATGCATGCCGAGGCCAATGTTCTGACGCACGGTCAGATGAGTGAAAAGATTGTTTTCCTGAAACAGCATCGACACCGGGCGCTGTGACGGCGGCGTGCGGGTATGGTCATGGCCGTTAATCGTGATGCTGCCGTTGGCCGGTTGCAGAAAACCGGCGATCAGGTTGAGGAGCGTGCTTTTCCCCGCGCCGCTGGGGCCGAGCACGGCGATAAGTTCGCCCTGGCCCACGGACAGGGTAAAGCGCATCGGCAGGTGCTGATAAAGCCAGGTTACATCAGTCAGTTTTAACATCACGCCCCGGAAGTTTTTCGATAACGGTAAATAACGCAAAGCATAGCAAGAGCAGCAGCAGCGCCGTGACGGCACCGTCCTGGCTGCGATACGAGCCAATTTGCTGGTAAAGCCAGAACGGCAGGGTGCGGAAATCATCGTTGCCAAACAGCGCCACCACGCCGAAATCACCGATCGACAGCACGCAGGCAAAGGCCAGCGCCTGGGCCAGCGGGCGTTTCAGGGCGCGCAGCTCCACCACCTTCAGCCGCTGCCAGCCGTGCATTCCCAGGGAGTCGCAGAGCAGGGTATAGCGGGCGCTGAGATCGCGCATCGGGTTTTCCAGCACTTTCAGCGCGTAGGGGATCGCCATCAGGGCGTTGGTAAAGATGACTATGCCATCGGCCGATTCAGGCAGGCCGACAGTGCTGTTGAACAGCAGGAAAAAACCGCTCGCCAGCACGATGCCGGGCATCGCCAGGATCAGCATCCCGCTGAGATCCAGCGCCTGTCCAGCTACGAACGCCTGGCGGGCATACAGCTCCCGGCTGGTCCACAGCAGCATCATGGTCAGCAGCACGCAGAGCAGCCCGGCACCCAGCGCAATGCGCAGTGAGGTGCCCAGCGCCTGCCAGAGCACCGGCTGTTGCAGCACCGACAGCAGGTTGAGATTCAGACCGTCGACCACCACCGCCAGCAGCGGCGGGATCAGCAGCAGTAGCGCCAGGGCGATCAGCAGGCCATCGGTCAGACGGCTACGCAGGTTGTCCTGCGGATCGCGCCAGCCTGCGAGCTGGTTACTGCCGACGGGGATGGCTTTTCCCAGCCGCTGGCTCAGCATCACCAGCCCCAGACAGCAGACCATCTGCACGATGGCAAGCAGTGCCGCACGGCCCGGATCATAGTCGTAGCTCAGGGCCTGATAGATAGCGAGCTCGATGGTGGTGGCCTGCGGCCCGCCGCCGAGCGAGAGCACGGTGGCGAAGCTGGCAAAGCAGAGCATGAAGATCAGCGCCGCAACCGGCGGGATCTGACGGCGCAGCCAGGGCCACTCAACGAAGCGGAAAAATGACCAGCCGCGCATCCCGAGCTGGGCCGCAAGCTGGCGCTGCTCGCCGGGGATATTCTCCAGCGCCTGCAGCAGCAGACGCGTGGCCATCGGCATGTTGAAAAAGACGTGCGCCAGCAGGATCCCCTGCAGGCCATAGGGCGAGAAGGTCCATTCCAGCCCGAGCGCCTGGCACAGGGCGGCCAGCCAGCCCTGACGTCCGTAGACGCTGAGAATGCCAAATATCGCCACCAGCACCGGCAGGATCAGGGTCATGGCGCACAGGCGCAGCAGCGCCTGCCTGCCCGGAAACCGTCGCCGGTAGAGGGCGCGGGCAAGAAATATGGCGGGGGTCACCGAGAGCAGGGCGGAGAGAAACGCCTGCCAGAAAGAGAAGCGGATAACATGCCACAGATAGCTGTCGTGCAACAGCGCCGCGACGTCGGTGGCGGGCGCGTTAAACCACAGCGCCAGAAAGGCACCCAGGGCGACGGCCACCATCAGGATGGCGGCCAGCAGCCCCGGAAGTAACCAGCCGGCGATTAGCGGCTGACGGCGCGTTGCCATTCACTGACCCAGGCTGCACGTTTCCCGGCCACTTCCTGTGGGGTAAATTCCAGGGTGGTTTGCGGTTTCACCAGGGTGTCAAAACCGGCCGGTAACGTCACGTTGGTCACCGGGTACATCCAGTTGCCGGTCGGGATGGCGTTCTGGAACGACGGAGAGACCATAAATTTCAGGAACTTCTCAGCCAGTTCCGGCTGTTTGCTGGCAGCGGTACGGGCGGCAACTTCCACCTGCAGATAGTGGCCTTCGGCAAAGTCCGCGGCGGCGTAGTTCTCTTTTTTCTCCGAAATAATGTGGTACGCCGGAGAGGTGGTGTAGCTCAGCACCAGGTCGCTCTCGCCTTTCAGGAACAGGCCGTAGGCTTCGCTCCAGCCTTTGGTCACCGTGACGGTTTTGGCGGCCAGTTTCTGCCAGGCTTCCGGCGTCTTGTCGCCGTACACTTTTTGCATCCACAGCAGCAGACCCAGTCCCGGGGTGCTGGTGCGCGGATCTTCGTAGATCACACGCCATTTTTTATCGCTCTCAACCAGCTCTTTCAGGCTTTTCGGTGGGTTTTTCAGCTTGTTTTTGTCATAGACAAAGGCGAAGTAGCCGTAATCGAAGGGCACAAAGGTGTCGTTTTTCCAGCCGCCAGGGACGTTAACCGCATCGGTCGGCACGCCGCTTTTGGCGAACAGCCCGGTCTGCGTCGCCGCTTCCAGCAGGTTGTTATCCAGACCCAGCACCAC
The DNA here is from genome assembly GCF_005843915.1 of Enterobacter sp. MF024. Lineage (NCBI taxonomy): Bacteria > Pseudomonadati > Pseudomonadota > Gammaproteobacteria > Enterobacterales > Enterobacteriaceae > Enterobacter > Enterobacter sp. MF024. Next base: position 161,332 of record NZ_VCBB01000010.1, read on the forward strand.
GTCGGCTTTGCTGTTTTTACCTTCCATGCGCAGGCGGTTCAGCAGCGAGACGCCATCCTCCAGCGCCACAAACTTCAGCTCGCACTTGCAGTCGGCTTCAAAGGCTTTTTTGACCGCCGGGCCAGGGCCCCAGTCGGCAGCGAAAGAGTCGTAGGTGTAGACCGTCAGCACAGGACTGGCTACGGCAGGCAGCGCAACCAGCGCCAGCAGGGGAAGAACAGTTTTGAACACTTTGCACCTCATTGTTTGAGAGTGGCAAAGGATTTTGAGCGACAGCCTCAAATCCCTTCGCCGGCGTTATCCGGATCAGGTTCGACGGGTATTTTCTCAGCACACGCTTTCGCGCAGCACCCCGTTGAGAACGGCGGTATTGTAATGATTTGGTGAATATTACGAAAGTGTTATGGTTCCGGCGGCGCAAACCACGCCGATTTAAAGTCAAACCAGCCCAGCGTATTCATGCGTAAGCCGCGCATACTGCGCTGCCCCTGGATCATCAGCCAGTGGTGGATCAGCGGGACGATCGCCTGCTGGGCCAGCAGCTGCTGGCACCAGACCGCAAGATTCATCTCCCCGGCGCGCCACTGGGCGGCGTCCTGCTGCCAGTCCCGCGCGATGCAGTTTTGCAGAAGCGGTACCTCATACAGATGGGAGAACAGCGAGAAATCCAGCGGCAGGGTGAAGTTGACGCTGTTGAGCCAGATGTCGCTTACGATCTCTCCGCGATGCCACTCCTCGTAGCTGACCTCCTGAATGTTGAGCGTCACCTGCTCGGCGGCCAGCAGCTCGCTCATCATTCTGGCGATCACCCGGTGTTCAATATGTTCGCGGTAGAAGGTCAGGGTGATGCTCTCCAGCCCGGCCGGTTTATCGCCGCGTCCCGGGCGGGCGTGATGCCAGCGCGGCAGCAGGCCATACGCCGGGAACCAGTAGGACTGGTACATCTCTTCGGCCTGATAGATAAGGTTGGCTGGCGAAAGGATCCGGCTTATCCACTGGCGCACCTCGCCGCTGGCACCGCGATGGGAGCGGGCATCGAACAGCAGATAGTAGCACCCCTCTTCGAGGCGGCTCTCTACCGCCTTTTCTCCCTCCGTTGGCCCTTCGAGGGTCAGGCCGACGCTCAGCTCTTCGTTGAGATCCGGCAACACCCAGACGTTCACTTCGTCAATCAAGGCCCGGTAGCCAAAGTAGTCGTCGAAGGCGCGGATCTTTAGCTGATTATTGTTGTTGCGGGAAACGGCGTAAGGCCCGGAACCCACCGGATGGGCGGCAAAGTTGGGCATGGTTTCCCACTCGCGCGGCAGGATCATCGAGGGTACATACCCCAGCAGCCACGGCAGCCAGCGGTCGGGCTGAGAGAGCTGGATGTCCAGAGTCCAGGCGGTGGGGGACTGGATCCGGCTGATGTGCGAGTAAAGAGGCAATTCGCGGGCGCGCTGCAACGTGGCGATGACGTCGGCCATCTCCAGCTCGCGTCCGTGATGGAAATGGATGCCGGGCCGTAAAAAAAATCGCCAGTGCAGCGGGGAAAGCTGCTGCCAGTGATGAGCAATGTCGGCTTCCAGTTCCCCATTTTCCTCATTTATGCGCGTCAGGCCGCTAAAAATCTGCCGCGCCATGTGGGTTTCAGATCGCCGTAATGCGCTGCCCGGTAACAGATTTTTCATCGGACGATAGTAGAGCACGCGCAGGATGTGTTTGCCCTGACGGAAGCTGCGTCCGAGGTGGGATACCAGCATCTGGCGCACCGCGGCTTTATCGCCCACCAGCTGCACCAGCTGTTCGATGCGATCCTGCTCGAGCAGGTCTTCCGCCCGCTGCTGCTGGAGCGCGAGGCCGGTGTAGAGGAAGGTGAGGCGCGAACGCTTGCCGCGCCCGGCTTCGGCTTCCCAGCTCAGCCATCCCTGCTGCTGCATGGTGTTAAGCAGGGTCCGCATATGGCGACGCGTACAGCTGAGCAGATCGGCCAGCTCGCTGAGCGTGGTGTCCCGGGTCTGGCCGTCACAGCACTGCCACAGGCGGATGAATTGTTGTTGCAGACGACCAGAAGGCATAAAAGGGGAACTCCTGACAAAAAATCAGCAATTTATTAATCCCTATATTAAGCCAATAATTCTCTTCGATGAAGCGAGGAGGTGAATATGAAGAGGTCTGCCACAAATCAGTTTTACCAGCAGTACTTCTCAGCGACAAAGGGAGTGTCCTGGCTGGCCCGCCGGTGTGCAGAGCAGCGGCTGAAAATACTGGAAGATCTGATGCAGTGGGAGGTGACAACGTCGACCTCGGAACGCTGAATTGCTTCTATCATGTGTGACTGAGTATTGGTGCCAATCACCACGCCAGCAGGTATTATCTGCTGGCTTTTTTCGTTTTCACGTGCGCTAAAGGGAACAGTGAATGCTCTGGTTAATGACGATGGGACGCCGTCTCAACGGTGTTTATGCCGCTTTTTTAATGGTGGCTTTTATGATGGGCGTAGCCGGGGCACTGCAGGCGCCGACCCTGAGTCTGTTCCTGAGCCGCGAGGTGGGCGCTCAACCTTTCTGGGTGGGGCTGTTCTATACCGTCAACGCCGTCGCCGGGATCCTGGTCAGCCTCTGGCTGGCGAAGCGTTCCGACAGCCAGGGCGATCGCCGCAAGCTAATCCTCTTTTGCTGCGCGATGGCGATTGGCAACGCGCTGCTGTTTGCCTTTAACCGTCATTATCTGACCTTATTAACCTGCGGCGTGCTGCTGGCCTCACTTGCCAACACCGCCATGCCGCAGCTGTTTGCCCTGGCGCGGGAATATGCCGACAGCTCCGCGCGTGAAGTGGTGATGTTCAGCTCGGTGATGCGTGCCCAGCTTTCGCTGGCGTGGGTTATCGGCCCGCCGCTGGCGTTTATGCTGGCGCTTAACTACGGCTTTACCGCCATGTTCTCCATTGCGGCGGCCATTTTTGCCATTAGCCTGGGGCTGATTGCCTTCGCGCTGCCTTCCGTTGCGCGGGTGGAATCGGCGACCGCCGTGCCGGTGACCGAGGTCAGCGGCTGGAAAAACAAAAATGTCCGCAGGCTGTTTATCGCCTCCACGCTGATGTGGACCTGCAACACCATGTATATCATCGACATGCCGCTGTGGATCAGCAGCGATCTGGGCCTGCCTGACAAGCTGGCCGGGATCTTAATGGGCACCGCCGCCGGGCTGGAAATCCCGGCGATGATCCTTGCAGGCTACTACGTGAAATATTTCGGCAAGCGCCGGATGATGGTGGTTGCGGTGGCGGCGGGTGTGCTGTTTTATCTGGGATTGATCCTGTTTCACAGCCGTGAAGCGCTGCTCGCCCTGCAGCTGTTTAACGCGGTCTTTATCGGCATCATCGCCGGGATCGGCATGCTCTGGTTCCAGGATTTGATGCCGGGACGTGCGGGCTCTGCCACGACGTTATTTACCAATAGCATTTCAACCGGCGTGATTCTGGCGGGGATCGTTCAGGGAGCGCTGGCGCAAAGCTACGGTCATTCTGCGGTTTACTTGGCTATTGCGGGGATTTCGCTGGTGGCGCTGGTGCTGACCTGGCGGGTGAAAGAGAGCGAAATTCTGGAAGGCGGCTTCACGAAATGAAAGCCCATTCTGACAGCAGAGCGTAATACGCATAGAGTTCACGCGGGTGCTTGAGGCTGTTTGCCTGAAGCATTGGTGGAAGGGTAGACAGAAGAAAGCCCCACTCAACTTAACATTGATGTGAGGCTACCCAACCAACACAACTGAACCCTGTGAGGTTAGCCTCTTCATCGCTGGAAAGCAATAAGGAGGCTGGAATGCCAAAACGTACTCTGCTGTTAGGTTTGTTGATGATCTGTATGACGTTACTGATCTTCACCTGGATGGTTCGCGACTCGCTGTGTGAGCTGCGATTCAGACAGGACCATACAGAGCTGGCGGCAGTGTTGGCTTGTGATGTGAAACGTTAAGGCGAGGGCGGGGGAATTTTCCCCCGCTTTTCCAGGTTGCATGATTGGCTCAGGCACCTTTTTAATGGCCCGCATTGCGGGCCATTAACTCAACTCATAAAGGCTGGCTGTTTGTTCTCGTAGGCGGAAATCGCCTCCTCGTGCTGCAGGGTCAGCCCGATGCTGTCCAGACCGTTGATCATGCAGTGGCGGCGGAAGGCGTCGATGTTAAAGCTGTAGGTTTTCTCCCCGGCTTTGACTACCTGCGCTTCCAGATCCACTTCGAAGGTGATGCCCGGGTTGCTTTGCACTAATGTAAACAGCTCATCGACCTGCTCGTCGCTTAAGGTGACCGGCAGGAGCTGGTTGTTGAAGCTGTTGCCGTAGAAGATGTCGGCAAAGCTCGGCGCAATCACCACTTTGAAACCGTAATCGGTCAGCGCCCACGGTGCATGCTCGCGCGATGAACCGCAGCCAAAGTTTTCCCGCGCCAGCAGGATCGACGCCCCTTTAAATGCCGGGAAGTTCAGCACGAACTCCGGATTTGGCACTTCGCCTTTGTCATCCAGAAAACGCCAGTCGTTAAACAGGTGGGCACCAAAACCGGTGCGGGTCACCTTCTGCAAAAACTGCTTCGGAATGATGGCGTCGGTATCGACGTTAGCCGCGTCCAGAGGGACCACCAGGCCAGTATGTTGGGTAAATTTCTCTGCCATGATGGTCTCCTTATTTCAGGCTGCGAATATCAGCGAAATGGCCGGTCACTGCGGCGGCCGCGGCCATCGCCGGGCTAACCAGATGTGTGCGCCCACCGCGCCCCTGACGACCTTCAAAGTTACGGTTGCTGGTGGAGGCGCAGCGCTCGCCCGGATTCAGGCGATCGTTGTTCATGGCCAGACACATGGAGCAACCCGGCAGACGCCACTCGAAGCCTGCTTCGATGAAAATCTTGTCCAGGCCTTCGGCTTCTGCCTGCGCTTTTACCGGGCCGGAGCCAGGAACCACCAGCGCCTGTACGCCCGGTGCCACTTTACGGCCTTTCGCCACTTCTGCCGCCGCGCGCAGATCTTCAATGCGCGAGTTGGTGCAGGAGCCAATAAACACTTTATCAATGTTCACGTCGGTCAACGGCACGCCCGGTTTCAGACCCATATAGGCCAGCGCTTTCTCTGCGCTGGCGCGCTCAACCGGATCGGCGAACGAGGCCGGATCGGGAATGTTGTCGTTAACGGAGATGACCTGGCCCGGGTTAGTGCCCCAGGTGACCTGAGGCGCAATCGCTTCGGCCTGCAGGGTGACAACGGTGTCGAACACCGCGCCTTCGTCGGTTTTCAGGGTTTTCCAGTAGGCGACCGCGTCGTCGTAATGCTGACCTTTAGGGGCATGCAGACGATCTTTCACATAGGCGAAAGTGGTCTCATCCGGTGCAACCAGACCGGCTTTCGCACCCATTTCAATGGCCATGTTACACAGGGTCATACGGCCTTCCATGCTCAGAGCCTGGATTGCGCTGCCGCAGAACTCCACCACATGCCCGGTACCGCCTGCGCTACCGGTTTTACCGATGATCGCCAGCACGATGTCTTTGGCGGTGATGCCCGGGGCGGCCTCGCCGGTAACTTCAATTTTCATGGTCTTCGCGCGGCCCTGTTTCAGGGTCTGAGTCGCCAGCACATGTTCTACTTCTGAGGTGCCGATACCGAACGCCAGGGCGCCGAACGCGCCGTGGGTCGCGGTATGGGAGTCGCCGCAGACGATGGTCATCCCTGGCAGGGTGATGCCCTGCTCAGGACCCATCACGTGGACAATCCCCTGATACGGGTGATTCAGGTCGTACAGCTCAACGCCGAACTCTTTGCAGTTCTTAATCAGCTCCTGCATCTGAATTCGCGCCATCTCACCGGAGGCGTTGATGTCTTTAGTCTGCGTCGAGACGTTATGGTCCATCGTCGCAAAGGTTTTACCAGGCTGACGCACCGGGCGATGGTGCGCGCGCAGGCCATCAAACGCCTGCGGGGACGTCACTTCATGCACCAGGTGGCGGTCGATATAGAGCAGCGGGGTTTCGTTCGGCGCTTCGAAGACCACGTGCGCATCAAACAATTTTTCGTACAACGTCTTCGCCATGATTACACCCCTTCAGCGACATAGCGGGCGATGATATCACCCATTTCATCAGTACCGACTGCGGCCGCACCACGGGCCAAATCACCGGTGCGAATGCCTTCTTCCAGCGCGCGGTTGATGGCGTTTTCGATGGCCGTTGCCGCGTCGTCAGCGTTCAGGCTGTAGCGCAGCAGCAGCGCCAGGGAGAGGATCTGCGCAATCGGGTTAGCAATATTTTTGCCTGCGATGTCCGGGGCGGAGCCGCCTGCCGGTTCGTACAGGCCAAAACCTTCTTCGTTCAGGCTGGCGGACGGCAGCATCCCCATGGAGCCGGTGATCATCGCGCACTCGTCGGAGAGAATGTCGCCGAACAGGTTGGAGCACAGCAGTACGTCGAACTGGGACGGATCTTTAATCAGCTGCATGGTGGCGTTGTCGATATACATATGCGCCAGCTGAACGTCCGGGTACTCCTGAGCGATCTCGTTGACGATTTCGCGCCACAGGATGGAAGATTGCAGCACGTTCGCTTTATCAATTGAAGTCACTTTATGGCCGCGTTTGCGGGCGGATTCGAATGCGATCCGGGCGATACGTTCGATCTCAAAACGGTGATACACCTCGGTATCAAACGCTTTTTCGTGCTGGCCGCTGCCTTCACGGCCTTTCGGCTGACCGAAGTAGATGCCGCCGGTCAGTTCACGGACGCACAGAATGTCGAAGCCGTTGGCGGCGATATCGGCGCGCAGCGGGCAGAACTCTTCCAGCCCCTGGTACAGTTTGGCCGGACGCAGGTTGCTGAACAGCTTGAAGTGTTTACGTAATGGCAGCAGCGCGCCGCGCTCTGGCTGCTCGGCCGGCGGCAGGTGTTCCCATTTCGGGCCACCCACGGAACCGAACAATACCGCGTCGGCATTCTCACAGCCGGTCACCGTTGCCTGCGGCAGCGGCGTACCCTGGTTATCGATCGCGATACCGCCCACGTCGTAGTGGCTGGTTGTAATTTTCATCGCAAAACGGGTGCGGACAGCTTCCAGAACCTTCAGCGCCTGTGCCATAACTTCCGGGCCAATTCCGTCACCCGGCAACACAGCAATATGGTAATTCTTCGACATTACACGGTTTCCTTATTGTTCTCTTTATTCTGAGCTTTGCGTTGCAACTCTTTTTCAACTTCCGCGGCGCGCCAGATATTGTTCAGGACGTGAACCATGGCTTTAGCGGAGGATTCGACGATATCGGTCGCCAGGCCCACGCCGTGGAAGCGACGGCCGTTATAGTTGACCACGATGTCGACCTGACCCAGCGCGTTTTTGCCCTGGCCTTTCGCCGTCAGGTCATATTTGACCAGTTCAACGTCGTAATCGGTGACGCGGTTAATGGCCTGGTAGATGGCATCGACCGGACCGTTGCCATTAGCCGCTTCGGCTTTAATCTCTTCACCGCAGGCCAGCTTGACGGAGGCGGTGGCGATATCGCTTGAACCCGACTGCACGCTGAAGTAGTCCAGACGGAAATGCTCTGGCTCTTCCTGCTGCTTGTTGATAAACGCCAGCGCTTCCAGATCGTAATCAAAGACCTGACCTTTCTTATCGGCCAGCTTCAGGAAGGCGTCGTACAGGTGATCCATGTTGTAGTCGGTATCTTTGTAACCCATCTCTTCCATGCGGTGTTTTACCGCCGCACGGCCAGAGCGGGAAGTCAGGTTCAACTGCACCTGATTCAGACCGATAGATTCCGGGGTCATGATTTCGTAGTTTTCACGGTTCTTCAGCACGCCGTCCTGGTGGATACCGGAGGAGTGTGCGAAAGCACCGGTGCCAACAATCGCTTTGTTCGCCGGGACCGGCATGTTGCAGATCTGGCTGACGGTCTGGCTGGTGCGCCAGATCTCCTGGTGATTGATGCGTGTCTGAACATTCATGATGTCTTTACGCACTTTGATCGCCATGATCACTTCTTCCAGCGAGCAGTTACCGGCGCGCTCGCCGATACCATTCATGGCGCCTTCAACCTGACGTGCGCCGGCATGGACCGCGGCAATGGCGTTACCCACCGCCAGGCCTAAATCGTCGTGGGTGTGAACAGAGATAATCGCCTTATCAATGTTCGGCACGCGCTCATACAGGCCGGTAATGATGTTGGAGAACTCGAACGGCATGGTGTAGCCGACGGTGTCCGGGATGTTGATGGTGGTGGCGCCGGCACGGATGGCTGCTTCGACCACGCGGGCCAGATCGTCAATCGGCGTACGGCCTGCATCTTCACAGGAGAACTCAACGTCGTCGGTATAGTTACGGGCGCGTTTTACCATATAGATGGAGCGCTCGATCACCTCATCCAGCGTGCTGCGCAGCTTGGTGGCGATATGCATCGGCGAGGTGGCAATAAAGGTATGAATACGGAAGGCTTCGGCGACTTTCAGCGACTCCGCGGCGACATCAATATCTTTCTCGACGCAGCGAGCCAGCGCACAGACCCGGCTGTTTTTAATGGTGCGGGCGATGGTCTGAACGGACTCAAAATCACCTGGAGAAGAGACCGGGAAGCCCACTTCCATTACGTCTACGCCCATACGTTCAAGGGCCAGAGCAATCTGCAATTTCTCTTTAACGCTCAGGCTTGCCTGTAATGCCTGTTCACCGTCACGTAAGGTCGTATCGAAAATAATGACTTGCTGGCTCATGGTTTAGGTCCTTGTCTGAATTTGGGCGCCTTGCTACGAGCATAAAAAAACCCGCGCAGTGGCGCGGGTTTTTTGTCTTAACCGGGGGAACGATTCAACGCTGAATTTCGCCCGCCAGTCTACCGCGCACAGTGGATGCGTTTAGTAGTAGTAGACCGGTGAAACGAGTGCTGTGAATCATGAGTCATGCCCCAGAGAAATAAGATATGCTTTTAGTGGTACTGGATACGCGGTTTGATGTCAACCCCTCAGATGTGAAAACGGCCCTTTGCTCCCCTGACATGTCAGAATGAAATTAGCTTATTGTGCTGGTTTTTCCCTGTCAGACAATTTTGTTCTTCTGATTTATGTCGGCGAATTTAACGGTGGAATTATTTAAATATATTTAATTGCAATTGTTTAAACTTTCGAAACAATAAGTCTGGCTTTTGAATTCTTTAACTTTCATTAAGTTACCATGATGAGACAGTCGAGAAATATGGGAAAGTAATTTTCCCGATAATGAAATGTTAATTAATTTAATTATTTTACTGTTAATCTTTCATTAGTACTTAATTGGACCTTAACGAAATGCCATGTTGTTTATTTGTGTGATCTATGGTTTCATTCGCAATATAAACTAATTGATATGTTTTGTTGTTTTTTGAACATGTTCTCTTATCTTATGCCTTAGTCCTGTCACTGCTGACGGGTATTTATATATTCCTAATTTGTAACATTTCTCTTTAGCTTGTTTTATATGCGTGATAAATCATATTTTTTAAGTTTATTGTTGCACACGAGAAAAGGGAGTTCAGCGTGACAGTGGAGCAGGATATGTCTGAAGAAAGTAGCGAAAAATCGCCTGTGTCAGAGGGGACGAAACCCCAACTTCGTACGGTGGATCTGAACCTTTTAACTGTCTTTGATGCGGTGATGCAGGAGCAAAATATTACGCGCGCTGCCCAGTCTCTGGGGATGTCGCAGCCCGCTGTCAGCAATGCTGTCGCAAGACTCAAGGTCATGTTTAACGATGAATTATTTGTTCGTTATGGCCGCGGTATTCAGCCTACTGCCCGGGCCTATCAGCTGTTTGCATCGGTACGCCAGGCGCTACAGCTGGTGCAGAATGAACTGCCGGGATCGGGATTCGACTCAAGCAGCAGCGAGCGTATTTTCCATTTATGCGTTTGTAGCCCTCTGGATAATTATCTCACCTCGCTTATTTATAATAAGGTTGAGGAGGTTGCACCTAATATTCAGCTGGTTTTCAAATCATCCCTTAACCAAAATACGGAACATCAGCTGCGGTATCAGGAAACGGAGTTTGTTATTGGCTACGAAGAGTTTCGTCGCCCGGAGTTTTCCTGCGTGCCGTTATTCAGAGATGAAATGGTGCTGGTGACCAGCAAAACCCATCCGCGCCTGAATGGTATGTTGCTGGAAAGCGATATTTATCGCGAACAGCATGCGGTTGTCGCCCTCGATCGCTACGCTTCATTTAGCCAGCCATGGTACGACACGCCAGATAAGCAGGCCTGTGTGGCCTATCAGGGAATGGCGATGGTCAGCGTATTGAATATTGTCTCGCAAACCCACCTGGTCGCCATTGCCCCGCGCTGGCTGGTTGAAGAGTTTGCCGAGCCGCTGAACCTGCGAATTATGCCGCTGCCGCTGAACCTTAACTCGCGTACCTGCTATCTCTCATGGCATGAAGCAGCCGGTCGCGATAAAGGCCATCAGTGGATGGAGGAGTTGCTGGTCAGCGTCTGCCGACGATAAACACCGTCAGGATAAATTTCAGTGTTATTGTTATTTATCCTGACTATCTGATTATTTCTGAAATTTTATTCTGTTGGTGAATTTTTTATTGTTATTGTCTGGCAGTAAAAATGCATGAATTCCTGCGCCTCCCCCTTTTCAAATGACGAACGCTCACTCCTCCTCGTTATCGTAGTAGATTTATCCATAACAAATATTAATACCTCTTATTTCTTCTTTTTGGTTTATGCGCCAGCCGAGGTTTGCTAATTGCCTGCCTTCCGGCGAGCGGTTATGGTAAATGTCACTCTGCACAATAAAAATCGCCAGGGGTAACCCTGACAAAAATGACGGCTCAGAACCTGGATCTCCTGTCCGTCTGAAACGATAAGCCTGGAGGCAAATCATGGAGATGTTGTCTGGCGCCGAAATGGTCGTCCGATCGTTAATCGATCAGGGCGTGAAGCAAGTGTTCGGTTACCCTGGGGGCGCGGTCCTCGATATTTACGACGCACTACATACCGTTGGCGGTATCGATCACGTCCTGGTGCGTCATGAGCAAGCTGCCGTGCATATGGCCGACGGACTGGCGCGTGCGACAGGTGAGGTGGGCGTTGTGCTGGTGACATCCGGTCCTGGCGCGACCAACGCTATTACCGGGATCGCCACGGCCTATATGGATTCCATCCCGATGGTGGTGCTCTCCGGTCAGGTTGCGACCTCGCTGATTGGCTACGATGCCTTTCAGGAGTGCGACATGGTTGGCATCTCGCGTCCGGTGGTGAAACACAGTTTCCTGGTCAAGCAGACGGAAGATATTCCGGGCGTGCTGAAAAAGGCCTTCTGGCTGGCGGCCAGCGGACGTCCGGGGCCGGTGGTGGTTGACCTTCCCAAAGATATTCTGAATCCGGCAAACAAATTGCCTTATGTCTGGCCAGAGTCGGTCAGCATGCGTTCTTATAACCCAACCACTCAGGGGCACAAGGGCCAGATTAAGCGCGCCCTGCAAACCCTGGCGACGGCCAAAAAGCCGGTGGTGTACGTTGGCGGCGGAGCGGTCAATGCCCAGTGTGAAACACAGCTGCGGACGCTTATCGAAAAGCTGAATCTGCCGGTAGCCTCTTCATTAATGGGACTCGGGGCGTTCCCGGCCACGCATCGCCAGGCGCTTGGTATGCTCGGCATGCATGGCACGTATGAAGCTAACATGACGATGCACAATTCCGATGTCATCTTTGCCGTGGGGGTGCGCTTTGACGATCGCACTACCAATAACCTGGCGAAATACTGCCCCAATGCCACGGTGCTACACATCGACATCGATCCTACCTCTATTTCCAAAACCGTTCCGGCGGATGTGCCAATTGTGGGCGACGCACGTCAGGTTCTGGATCAGATGCTGGAGCTGCTGGCGCAGGAAAACTATGTCCAGCCGCTCGATGATATTCGTGACTGGTGGCTGCAAATTGAGCAGTGGCGTGCGCGTCAGTGTCTGAAGTACGACACCCAAAGCGAGAACATCAAACCGCAGGCGGTGATTGAAACTATCTGGCGGCTGACCAACGGCGAGGCTTACGTTACGTCTGACGTCGGCCAGCACCAGATGTTCGCCGCGCTCTATTACCCGTTTGATAAGCCACGTCGCTGGATCAACTCCGGCGGCCTCGGCACCATGGGCTTTGGCCTGCCTGCCGCGCTGGGCGTTAAGCTGGCGTTACCGGAAGAGACGGTGGTCTGCGTGACCGGCGATGGCAGTATCCAGATGAACATCCAGGAGCTCTCCACCGCGCTGCAGTATGAGCTGCCGGTGCTGGTGCTCAACCTGAATAACGGCTATCTGGGCATGGTGAAGCAGTGGCAGGACATGATCTATTCCGGTCGTCATTCGCAGTCTTACATGAACTCATTGCCTGATTTTGTCCGTCTGGCAGAAGCTTACGGCCACATTGGTATGCGCATCAACAATCCGGCAGAGCTGGAAGCGAAGCTCAGCGAAGCCCTTGAGCACGTTAAAAATAACCGTCTGGTCTTTGTTGATGTGGTTGTGGATGGCACTGAACATGTTTATCCGATGCATATTCGCGGCGGCGGTATGGATGAAATGTGGTTAAGCAAAACGGAGAGAACCTGATATGCGCCGGATATTATCTGTATTACTGGAAAACGAGTCCGGGGCGCTGTCGCGCGTGATTGGGCTCTTTGCACAGCGCGGCTATAACATCGAAAGCCTGACGGTTGCCCCGACGGACGATCCAACGCTTTCCCGCATGACCATTCAGACGGTGGGTGATGCCAAGGTGCTGGAGCAGATCGAAAAGCAGCTGCATAAACTGGTGGATGTCTTACGCGTCAGCGAGCTGGGGCAGGGGGCTTACGTTGAACGCGAGATCATGCTGGTGAAAATTCAGGCCACCGGCTACGGGCGTGAAGAGGTGAAACGCAACGCGGATATTTTCCGTGGGCAGATCATCGATGTCACCCCGTCTATCTACACCGTTCAGCTTGCCGGTACCAGCGATAAGCTGGATGCCTTCCTTTCCTCGGTGCGGGATGTGGCAAAAATTGTTGAAGTGGCGCGTTCTGGCGTCGTGGGGCTCTCTCGCGGTGACAAAGTGATGCGTTAAGGATAAAAAGTTCGCCTCTCTATTGCCCGGTGCGATTAACCGGGCTTTTTTTTGCGCACCGATGCCGTTGTACGGACAAAAGCGGTTGCCGCACAGACTATTCTGCGCTTAGATGTTACAAGATTTAGTCTTAACCCTGACAAGGTCATGGACTCTTTTATACTTTTTAAGGGGCAATTGTGAAACTGGATGAAATCGCCAGGCTCGCCGGCGTGTCGCGAACAACGGCAAGCTATGTGATTAACGGTAAAGCGAAGCAGTATCGGGTCAGCGACAAGACCGTTGAGAAAGTGATGGCCGTGGTTCGTGAACATAACTACCATCCGAATGCTGTCGCGGCAGGTTTACGCGCCGGCCGCACCCGTTCGATTGGCCTGGTGATCCCGGATCTGGAAAACACCAGTTACACCCGGATCGCAAACTACCTTGAGCGCCAGGCGCGTCAGCGCGGCTATCAACTGTTGATCGCCTGTTCGGAAGATCAGCCCGATAATGAAATGCGTTGTATTGAGCACCTGCTGCAGCGTCAGGTCGATGCCATTATCGTTTCAACTTCACTCCCGCCGGAGCATCCGTTCTACCAGCGCTGGGCCAATGATTCCTTCCCTATTGTCGCCCTCGACCGTGCATTAGACCGCGAACATTTTACAAGCGTAGTGGGTGCCGATCAGGATGATGCCGAGATGCTGGCGGCGGAGCTGCGGACCTTCCCGGCGGAAAACGTCCTCTATCTGGGCGCCTTACCTGAGCTTTCCGTGAGCTTCCTGCGCGAGCAAGGGTTCCGCACCGCATGGAAAGACGATCCCCGCGAAGTGGACTTCCTCTATGCCAACAGCTACGAGCGTGAAGCCTCGGCGCAGCTTTTTGAGAAGTGGCTGGAAACCCATCCGATGCCGCAGGCGCTGTTCACCACCTCTTTTGCGCTGCTGCAGGGGGTGATGGATGTGACGTTGCGCCGCGAGGGCAAGCTGCCTTCGAATCTGGCGATTGCGACCTTCGGCGATCACGAGCTGCTCGATTTCCTGCAGTGTCCGGTGCTGGCCGTTGCCCAGCGTCATCGCGATGTGGCAGAACGGGTGCTGGAGATCGTGCTGGCGAGCCTCGATGAGCCGCGTAAGCCTAAACCAGGGCTAACGCGCATCCGTCGTAATCTCTACCGTCGCGGCATATTAAGCCGTACGTAAGGGTGGCAGGGCAGTGAAAGCTGCCCTGAATTTATTGCCATTACTATGCGCAGGTATTCCCTTATTATTTTTAAGATAATTCTCTAAAACACATCGCCTGCTATGCTTTTTATTTCTCCTGGCTATTTAAAACTTCTTTTCATGTTTATTTAATTGCCACAGATGACATTAATTGTATTATTTTGTTACATAACCGATCGCTATTGCTGAATTATCAGCCATTTTTTTCCTTGCACTATCCCACTCTCTGTTTACGCGCCACCGGCATGGCACCCGCGTTGAATCTGGCGCTGTTATCCCCCGAGAATATGGCTTAAAATGCCGCCCGCGTCGCAAACTGACACTTTATATTTCGTTGCGATGAGATGAGTGATTTTTAACGCTGGTATGCATATCTGAGTTTTTTCTCGCAAATATTCATCACGTTAATTTTGCCTCGCCAGTTGTACGGTTAATAGCCTGATTAACTTCCGTTCGTAAATCAGTAACATTTAGACTGATGTCGCGGAAGTCCTGGCTTGACAAGCTTTTCCATCGCTCCGTAAACTCCCTTAAGTGGGAATTTGTGGGTAAAAGTGGTGAGGAGGGGTGAGACTGGCATGTTCCGTGGAGCGACGTTAGTCAATCTCGACAGCAAAGGGCGTTTATCGGTCCCAACACGATATCGCGATCGGCTGAACGAGAGCGCTTCTGGTCAAATGGTCTGCACCATTGACATCAACCACGCCTGCCTGCTGCTTTACCCCTTGCCTGAATGGGAAATCATTGAGCAAAAGCTGTCTCGACTGTCGAGCATGAACCCGCAGGAACGCCGCGTGCAGCGGCTGTTATTGGGTCATGCCAGTGAATGTCAGATGGATAGCGCGGGGCGTCTGTTGATTGCGCCTGTGCTGCGGCAACATGCCGGTCTGACAAAAGAAGTGATGCTGGTCGGACAGTTCAATAAATTTGAACTGTGGGATGAAACGGCCTGGTATCAACGGGTCAAGGAAGATATCGACGCAGAGCAGTCTGATTCCGCGACATTGTCGGAACGATTGCAGGATTTGTCTCTATAAATATGATGGAAAATTATAAACATACGACGGTGCTACTGGATGAGGCCGTCAATGGCCTGAATATTCGTCCTGATGGCATCTATATTGATGGCACTTTTGGCCGGGGTGGTCACTCGCGTTTGATCCTCTCCCAACTGGGAGCGGAAGGCCGTTTGCTGGCAATCGATCGCGATCCACAGGCGATTGAGGTGGCAAAAACCATCGATGACCCACGCTTTTCCATCGTTCACGGTCCTTTCTCCGCGTTGGCTGATTACGTCGGCGAGCGTGGTTTAACCGGCAAGATCGACGGCATTCTTCTCGATCTTGGCGTCTCCTCACCACAGCTTGACGATGCTGAACGCGGTTTCTCCTTTATGCGCGATGGTCCACTGGACATGCGCATGGATCCAACGCGCGGCCAGTCTGCCGCCGAGTGGCTGCAAACCGCCGATGAAGCCGATATTGCCTGGGTGATCAAAACCTTTGGCGAAGAGCGTTTTGGCAAGCGTATAGCCCGAGCCATCGTTGAGCGCAACCGCATTGAGCCGATGACCCGCACCAAAGAGCTGGCGGAAGTGATCGCCGCGGCAACCCCGGTGAAGGACAAATACAAACATCCCGCCACCCGCACCTTCCAGGCCGTTCGCATCTGGGTGAACAGCGAGCTGGATGAGATTGAGCAGGCGCTAAAGAGTTCGCTTGGCGTGCTTGCCCCGGGTGGTCGCCTGTCGATTATCAGCTTCCACTCGCTGGAAGATCGCATCGTGAAGCGCTTTATGCGCGAGCAAAGCCGCGGCCCACAGGTTCCGGCCGGCTTACCGATGACGGAAGAGCAGCTCAAAAAGCTGGGTGGTCGTCAGCTGCGCGCATTGGGCAAATTAATGCCGGGCGAAGCAGAAGTGGAAGAGAACCCACGCGCCCGTAGTTCCGTGCTGCGTATTGCAGAAAGGACGAGCGCATGATTGGCAAGGTGGCAGATACCTTCAGCAAGGTTAAAGATTCGCTTAGCAGCAACGAGCGTCATGCCTTGCCCGGCGTCATCTGGGACGATCTGTTGCGTTTCGGCAAGCTGCCACTGTGCCTGTTTATTTGCATCATTGTGTCGGCGGTCACTGTCGTGACCACCGCTCACCATACCCGTTTGTTAACGGCGCAGCGCGAACAGCTGGTGCTGGAGCGTGATGCGCTGGATATCGAGTGGCGAAATCTGATCCTCGAAGAAAATGCGCTCGGCGATCATAGCCGGGTTGAACGGATCGCAACGGAAAAGCTGCAGATGCAGCATGTTGATCCTTCTCAGGAAAATATCGTAGTACAAAAATAAGGAAAAACGCGACGCATGAAATCGGCGGCGAAGGCGCTAAAACCAAAACGTCAGGAAGAACAGGCCAGCTTTATCAGCTGGCGTTTTGCGTTGCTGTGCGGCTGCATTTTACTGGCGCTGGGTTTCCTGCTGGGACGCGTGGCGTGGCTGCAGATCATTGCGCCCGACATGCTGGTGCGTCAGGGTGACATGCGTTCCCTGCGCGTTCAGGAAGTCTCCACCTCGCGCGGCCTGATCACCGACCGCTCGGGTCGTCCGCTGGCGGTCAGCGTGCCGGTAAAAGCGATCTGGGCGGATCCTAAAGAGCTGCATGACGCCGGTGGGATCTCGCTGGATAACCGCTGGAAAGCGCTGTCAGACGCGCTGAAAATGCCGCTCGATCAGCTGGCGGCGCGCGTGAATGCCAACCCGAAAGGGCGCTTTATCTATCTTGCGCGTCAGGTTAACCCTGACATGGCCGACTACATCAAAAAACTGAAGTTGCCCGGCATTCACCTGCGTGAAGAGTCACGTCGCTACTACCCGTCAGGGGAAGTGACTGCCCACCTGATCGGCTTTACCAACGTCGACAGCCAGGGTATTGAAGGCGTAGAGAAGAGCTTCGATAAGTGGCTGACCGGTCAACCGGGCGAGCGCGTGGTGCGTAAAGACCGCTACGGCCGCGTAATTGAAGATATCTCTTCAACGGATAGCCAGGCGGCGCACAACCTGGCGCTGAGCATTGACGAACGTCTGCAGGCGCTGGTGTATCGTGAGCTGAATAACGCCGTGGCCTTTAACAAAGCGGAATCCGGCAGTGCGGTACTGGTTGATGTCAGCACTGGCGAAGTGCTGGCGATGGCCAGCAGCCCGTCCTACAACCCGAACAATTTTGCCGGAACGGCTAAAGACGCCATGCGTAACCGTTCGATCACTGACGTCTTCGAGCCGGGTTCAACGGTCAAACCGATGGTGGTGATGACGGCCCTGCAGCGCGGCATCGTCAATGAAAATACCGTGCTCAACACCATTCCTTACCGAATTAACGGTCACGAAATCAAAGACGTGGCGCGTTACAGCGAATTGACCCTCACCGGGGTTTTACAGAAGTCGAGTAACGTCGGCGTTTCTAAGCTGGCGTTAGCGATGCCGTCCTCAGCGTTGGTAGAAACTTACTCACGTTTTGGGCTGGGAAAAGCGACCAATTTGGGGTTGGTCGGAGAACGCAGTGGCTTATATCCTCAAAAACAACGGTGGTCTGACATAGAGAGGGCCACCTTCTCTTTCGGCTACGGGCTAATGGTAACACCGTTACAGTTGGCGCGAGTCTATGCAACGATTGGCAGCTATGGCGTCTATCGCCCGCTCTCAATTACCAAAGTTGACCCCCCGGTTCCCGGTGAGCGCGTCTTCCCGGAATCGATCGTCCGTACCGTCGTTCACATGATGGAAAGCGTGGCGCTGCCCGGCGGCGGCGGCGTGAAGGCGGCGATCAAAGGCTATCGCATCGCGATCAAAACCGGTACGGCGAAAAAAGTCGGTCCGGATGGCCGCTACATCAATAAATATATTGCATACACCGCAGGCGTTGCGCCTGCGAGTAATCCGCGTTTTGCGCTGGTGGTGGTCATCAACGATCCACAGGCGGGTAAATACTACGGTGGCGCCGTTTCCGCGCCGGTCTTCGGTGCCATCATGGGCGGCGTACTGCGAACCATGAACATCGAGCCGGATGCGCTGGCAACAGGCGAGAAAAGTGAATTTGTAATTAATCAAGGCGAGGGAACAGGTGGCAGATCGTAATTTGCGCGACCTTCTTGCTCCGTGGGTATCAGGTTTACCTGCGCGAGTACTGCGAGAGATGGTACTCGACAGCCGTTTGGCTGCGTCGGGCGATCTTTTTGTGGCAGTAGTGGGTCATCAGGCGGACGGGCGTCGGTATATCCCGCAGGCGATAGCGCAAGGTGTAGCTGCCATTATTGCTGAGGCAAAAGATGAGGCCACTGACGGTGAAATCCGTGAAATGCACGGCGTGCCGGTCATCTATCTCAGCCAGTTGAATGAACGTCTCTCTGCGCTGGCGGGACGTTTTTATAACGAACCCTCTGACCGGCTGCGTCTGGTTGGCGTCACCGGGACTAACGGTAAAACCACGACCACGCAGCTGATGGCGCAGTGGGCGCAGTTGCTGGGTGAAACCAGCGCGGTAATGGGAACCGTGGGCAACGGCCTGCTGGGCAAAGTCAACCCAACGGAAAACACCACCGGCTCTGCGGTCGACGTCCAGCACGTGCTGACGGGCCTGGCAGGGCAGGGCGCTACCTTCGCGGCAATGGAAGTCTCTTCCCACGGGCTGGTACAGCACCGTGTTGCGGCCCTGAAATTTGCGGCCTCCGTGTTCACTAACCTGAGCCGGGACCATCTCGATTACCATGGCGATATGGAAAACTACGAAGCGGCGAAATGGCAACTGTATGCCACGCATCACTGCGGTCAGGCGATTATCAACGCCGATGACGAAGTGGGACGCCGCTGGCTGGCTAAGCTGCCGGATGCCGTTGCGGTCTCCATGGCTGACCATATCAACCCGAACTGCCACGGCCGCTGGCTGAAAGCCACCGACGTGACCTATCACGACAGCGGGGCGACCATTCGCTTTACCTCCTCATGGGGCGAAGGCGAAATCGAAAGCCGCCTGATGGGGGCCTTCAACGTCAGCAACCTGCTGCTGGCTCTCGCCACCCTGCTGGCGCTGGATTATCCGCTGGCGGACCTGCTCAGCACCTCCGCGCGCCTGCTGCCGGTCTGTGGTCGTATGGAAGTGTTCACCGCCCCTGGCAAACCGACCGTGGTGGTGGATTATGCCCACACGCCGGACGCACTGGAAAAAGCGCTGGAAGCCGCGCGCCTGCACTGTGCCGGTAAGCTGTGGTGCGTCTTTGGCTGCGGCGGCGATCGCGACAAAGGCAAACGCCCGCTGATGGGGGCTATTGCCGAGCAGTTCGCGGACATCGCGGTAGTTACCGATGACAACCCGCGCACCGAAGAGCCGCGCGCTATCATCAACGACATTCTGGCCGGTATGCTGGATGCGGGCCGCGCCCGTGTGGTGGAAGGCCGCGCAGAAGCGGTGACCAACGCCATTATGCAGGCTAACGAAAACGACGTAGTGCTGCTGGCCGGTAAAGGCCACGAAGACTATCAAATTGTCGGCACCAACCGTCTGGATTACTCCGACCGTGTGACCGCGGCGCGTCTGCTGGGAGTGGTGGCATGATTAGCGTAACGCTAAACCAGCTAGCGATGATCCTGGGCGCTGACGTCAGCGGCGACGATCTGACCTTCGATGCTGTTACCACCGACACGCGCAAAATCACCCCAGGCTGCCTGTTTGTGGCGCTGAAGGGTGAGCGTTTCGATGCCCACGATTTTGCAGAACAGGCGAAAGCCGCCGGTGCTGGCGCACTGCTGGTAAGCCGTAAGCTGGATATCGACCTGCCGCAGGCGGTAGTGAAAGATACCCGTCTGGCGTTTGGTGAGCTGGCGGCATGGGTTCGCCAGCAGGTTCCGGCGCGCGTTGTGGCGCTGACTGGCTCCTCCGGTAAAACCTCCGTTAAGGAGATGACCGCCGCCATCCTCTCGCAGTGTGGCAACACGCTTTATACCGCAGGCAATCTGAACAACGACATCGGCGTGCCGATGACGCTGCTGCGCCTGACGCCCGAGCACGAATTTGCGGTGATCGAGCTGGGGGCTAATCACCAGGGTGAAATCGCCTGGACCGTCAACCTGACCCGTCCGGAAGCGGCGCTGGTGAACAACCTTGCTGCGGCGCACCTCGAAGGTTTCGGCTCACTCGAAGGCGTGGCGAAAGCGAAAGGCGAGATTTATACCGGCCTGCCGGCAAACGGCATCGCCATTATGAATGCCGATAACAACGACTGGCTGAACTGGAAAAGCGTCATCGGGGATCGTAAAACCTGGCGCTTCTCGCCGAATGCTGCCAACAGCGACTTCACCGCGACCAACGTCCACGTGACCTCCCACGGCACCGAATTTACGCTCCAGACCCCAACCGGCAATGTGGATGTGCTGCTGCCCCTGCCGGGTCGCCACAACATCGCCAATGCCCTGGCGGCAAGTTCGCTGGCGATGGCCGTCGGCGCGCCGCTGTCGGCTATCAAAGCCGGGCTGGCAAACCTCAAAGCCGTCCCTGGACGCCTGTTCCCTGTTCAGTTGGCAGAAAACAAACTGCTGCTGGATGACTCCTACAACGCCAACGTCGGCTCTATGACCGCTGCCGTACAGGTGCTGTCTGAGATGCCGGGCTATCGCGTGATGGTGGTCGGGGATATGGCCGAGCTGGGTGATGAGAGCGAGGCCTGCCACACCGAGGTGGGTGAGGCGGCGAAAGCCTCCGGTATCGATCGCGTGTTAAGCGCCGGTCATCTCAGTAAAAATATCAGCCAGGCCAGCGGCGTCGGTGAGCATTTTGCCGATAAAGCGGCGTTGATCGCCCGCCTCAGGGCGCTGGTTGCAGAACAACAAATAGTGACAGTTTTAGTGAAAGGTTCACGCAGTGCCGCCATGGAAGAGGTTGTGCACGCTTTACAGGAGAATGGGACATGTTAGTTTGGCTGGCCGAGCATTTGGTCAAATATTATTCCGGCTTTAACGTCTTTTCCTATCTGACGTTTCGCGCCATCGTCAGCCTGCTGACTGCGCTGTTCATCTCGCTGTGGATGGGCCCGCGCATGATTGCCCGTCTGCAAAAACTCTCTTTCGGTCAGGTTGTGCGTAACGACGGTCCGGAATCACACTTCAGCAAACGCGGTACGCCGACCATGGGCGGCATTATGATCCTCACCGCGATTGTGGTGTCGGTGCTGCTGTGGGCTTATCCGTCAAACCCGTACGTCTGGTGCGTGCTGGTGGTGCTGGTCGGGTACGGGATTATCGGTTTCGTCGATGACTACCGCAAAGTGGTGCGCAAGGACACCAAAGGCCTGATCGCCCGCTGGAAGTATTTCTGGATGTCGGTGATTGCGCTGGGCGTGGCGTTTGCGCTCTATCTGGCAGGCAAAGACACGCCAGCCACCGAACTGGTGGTGCCCTTCTTCAAAGACGTGATGCCGCAGCTGGGCCTGTTCTACATCCTGCTGGCCTACTTCGTGATTGTCGGTACCGGTAACGCAGTAAACCTGACTGACGGCCTCGACGGCCTGGCGATTATGCCTACCGTCTTCGTGGCGGCGGGCTTTGCGCTGGTGGCGTGGGCGAGTGGCAACATGAACTTCGCCAGCTATCTGCATATTCCGTATCTGCGTCATGCCGGTGAACTGGTGATCGTCTGCACGGCGATTGTCGGGGCAGGTTTAGGGTTCCTGTGGTTTAACACCTACCCGGCGCAGGTCTTTATGGGCGACGTGGGTTCGCTGGCGCTGGGCGGCGCGCTGGGCATTATCGCCGTGCTGCTGCGCCAGGAGTTCCTGCTGGTGATCATGGGCGGCGTGTTTGTGGTTGAAACCCTGTCGGTGATCCTGCAGGTGGGTTCATTCAAGCTGCGCGGACAGCGCATCTTCCGGATGGCGCCTATCCATCACCACTATGAACTGAAAGGCTGGCCGGAACCGCGCGTCATCGTGCGCTTCTGGATTATTTCGCTGATGCTGGTGCTGATTGGCCTGGCAACGCTGAAGGTACGTTAATCATGGCAGATTACCAGGGTAAAAAAGTCGTTATCATCGGGTTAGGCTTAACCGGCCTCTCCTGCGTGGACTTTTTCCTCGCGCGCGGCGTCACGCCTCGCGTGATGGATACGCGTGTCTCTCCGCCTGGTCTGGACAAACTGCCGGAACAGGTTGAACGCCACCTTGGTGGTCTGAATGAAGAGTGGCTGAACGCCGCCGATCTGATTGTCGCAAGCCCAGGTATCGCCCTGGCGCACCCGGCCCTGAGCGCTGCCGCCGAGGCGGGCGTTGAGATCGTCGGCGATATCGAACTGTTCTGCCGTGAAGCCCAGGCGCCAGTTATTGCCATTACCGGTTCAAACGGTAAAAGCACCGTCACTACGCTGGTCGGTGAGATGGCGAAAGCGGCGGGCGTCAATGTGGGGGTCGGCGGCAACATCGGCCTACCGGCACTGATGCTGCTCGATCCCGCGCGTGAGCTCTACATCCTTGAGCTCTCCAGCTTCCAGCTGGAAACCACTTCAAGCCTGCAGGCGGTGGCGGCGACCATCCTCAACGTCACCGAAGATCATATGGATCGCTATCCGTTTGGTCTGCAGCAGTACCGCGCCGCCAAGCTGCGCATCTATGAAAAAGCCCGCGTGTGCGTGGTGAACGCCGATGATGCGCTGACCATGCCGGTACGCGGCGCGGATGAGCGCTGCGTGAGCTTTGGCATCAATATGGGCGACTATCACCTTAACCGTCAGCAGGGCGAAACCTGGCTGCGGGCAAACGGTGAAAAGGTGCTGAACGTTAAAGAGATGCCGCTTTCGGGCCAGCACAACTACACCAACGCCCTTGCGGCGCTGGCGCTGGCGGACGCTGCGGGATTACCCCGCGCCACCAGCCTGAAAGCCCTCACCACCTTTACGGGCCTGGCGCACCGCTTCCAACTGGCGCTGGAGCATAACGGCGTGCGCTGGATCAACGATTCAAAAGCCACCAACGTCGGCAGTACGGAAGCGGCGCTGAATGGCCTGCACGTTGACGGCACCCTGCACCTGCTGCTGGGTGGCGACGGTAAATCCGCCGATTTCTCTTCGCTGAAACAGTATCTCAGCGGCGATAACGTGCGTCTTTACTGCTTTGGCCGTGACGGTGCCGAACTGGCAGCGCTGCGTCCGGACATCGCCGAACAAACCGGGACCATGGAACAGGCGATGCGGCTGATCGCCCCGCGCGTGAAGCCGGGCGATATGGTGCTGCTCTCTCCGGCCTGCGCCAGCCTCGATCAGTTTAAGAATTTCGAACAGCGGGGCGATCTCTTCACCCGCCTGGCGAAGGAGTTAGGCTGATGCGCTTCTCTCTCCCTCGCCCGAAAATGCCGCGCCTGCCAGGATTTGGCATCCTGGTGTGGATCTCGTCGGCGTTAAAAGGCTGGGTCATGGGCTCCCGGGATAAAGATTCCGATAGTCTGGTGATGTATGACCGCATGCTGCTCTGGCTTACGCTGGGGCTGGCGGCGATTGGTTTTATTATGGTGACCTCGGCCTCGATGCCTGTCGGGCAGCGTCTGGCGAATGATCCCTTCCTGTTTGCCAAGCGTGACGGGCTATACATCATCCTCGCGTTCTGTCTGGCGATGGTGACCTTACGTCTGCCGATGGCGTTCTGGCAGCGCCACAGTACCGCGATGCTGATCGCCTCGATCGTCATGCTGCTGATCGTACTGGTGGTGGGTAGCTCGGTGAACGGGGCATCGCGCTGGATTGCCTTCGGCCCGCTGCGTATCCAGCCGGCGGAATTTACCAAGCTGTCGCTGTTCTGCTATCTCGCCAACTACCTGGTGCGTAAGGTTGATGAGGTGCGTAACAACCTGCGCGGCTTCTTAAAACCGATGGGCGTGATTCTGGTGCTGGCGGTTCTGCTGCTGGCCCAGCCTGACCTCGGTACCGTGGTAGTACTGTTCGTCACTACGCTGGCGATGCTGTTCCTGGCGGGGGCGAAACTGTGGCAGTTCATCGCCATCATCGGAATGGGGATCTCCGCGGTCGTGCTGCTGATCCTCGCCGAGCCGTATCGTATCCGCCGCGTGACCTCTTTCTGGAACCCCTGGGAAGATCCGTTTGGCAGCGGTTATCAGCTGACACAGTCGCTGATGGCGTTTGGCCGCGGTGAAATGTGGGGTCAGGGGCTTGGGAATTCAGTCCAGAAACTGGAGTATTTACCCGAGGCACATACCGACTTTATCTTCTCCATTATTGGGGAAGAACTGGGTTATATCGGTGTGGTATTGGCGCTTTTAATGGTATTCTTCGTCGCTTTCCGTGCGATGTCGATCGGTCGTAAAGCGCTGGTGATTGACCACCGTTTCTCGGGCTTTTTAGCCTGTTCGATCGGTATCTGGTTCAGTTTTCAGGCATTAGTCAACGTAGGTGCAGCAGCAGGTATGCTGCCGACCAAAGGTCTGACGTTGCCGTTAATCAGTTACGGTGGTTCGAGTCTGTTGATCATGTCGACCGCCATTATGTTTTTGTTGCGCATAGATTATGAAACGCGTCTGGAGAATGCCCAGGCGTTTACACGAGGTTCACGATGAATCAACCGAAGCGGTTAATGGTGATGGCGGGCGGTACCGGCGGACATGTTTTCCCGGGGCTCGCGGTTGCACACCATTTAATGGATCAGGGCTGGCAGGTACGCTGGCTGGGAACCGCAGACCGCATGGAAGCCGATCTGGTGCCAAAACACGGTATTGAGATCGACTTTATTCGTATTTCTGGCCTGCGCGGTAAGGGGATCAAAGCCCTGGCGCTTGCGCCGGTGCGTATTTTCAATGCCTGGCGTCAGGCGCGGGCGATCATGAAGCGTTTTAAGCCGGACGTGGTGCTGGGAATGGGCGGTTATGTCTCGGGTCCTGGCGGACTGGCGGCGTGGTCGCTGGGGATCCCGGTTGTGCTCCACGAGCAGAACGGTATTGCGGGCCTCACCAATAAATGGCTGGCAAAAATCGCCAGCAAAGTGATGCAGGCATTCCCGGGCGCATTCCCGAAAGCCGACGTGGTGGGTAACCCGGTACGTGTCGACGTGCTGGCGCTGCCGTTGCCGCAGGAGCGACTCACCGGTCGTGAAGGGCCGGTACGCGTGCTGGTGGTGGGGGGATCGCAGGGCGCGCGCGTCCTGAATCAGACCATGCCACAGGTGGCCGCAAAGCTTAACGATAGCGTGACGATCTGGCATCAAAGCGGAAAGGGCGCTCAGCAAACGGTAGAGCAGGCCTATGCCGATGCGGGCCAGCCGCAGCACAAAGTAACCGAATTTATCGACGACATGGCGGCGGCATATGCCTGGGCCGATGTCGTTGTCTGCCGCTCCGGCGCGCTGACGGTGAGCGAGATCGCCGCCGCCGGTTTGCCGGCACTGTTTGTGCCCTTCCAGCACAAAGACCGTCAGCAGTACTGGAATGCGCTGCCGCTTGAAAAAGCCGGGGCAGCCAAAATTTTTGAACAGCCGCAGTTTACCGCCGAGGCGGTCGCCACCACCCTGGCGGGCTGGGACCGGGAGACATTACTGGCGATGGCGCAGCACGCACGTGCGGCGGCGATCCCGGATGCAACGGAGCGGGTGGCGAAAGAAGTGAGCCTGGCAGCCCAGGTTTAACCCTCGCAGCGCGTGTTGCGCTGCACGATTTTTTTGAAGTAGTCGATGGCGTTTAGAGAATGAATACACAACAACTGGCGAAACTGCGTTCAATCGTGCCCGAGATGCGTCGCGTCCGGCACATTCACTTTGTTGGCATCGGCGGCGCCGGTATGGGCGGTATTGCCGAGGTGCTGGCGAATGAAGGCTACCAGATCAGCGGGTCCGATCTGGCGCCGAACCCTGTTACGCAACAGTTGGCGTCGCTGGGTGCGACAATCTATTTCAACCATCGCCCGGAAAACGTTCTTGATGCGAGCGTGGTGGTGGTCTCCAGCGCCATTTCTGCCGATAACCCGGAGATCGTTGCGGCACACGAAGCGCGTATTCCGGTGATCCGCCGCGCAGAGATGCTGGCAGAACTGATGCGTTTTCGTCACGGCATTGCCATTGCCGGTACCCACGGTAAAACCACGACCACGGCGATGGTCTCCAGCATTTATGCTGAAGCGGGCCTCGATCCGACCTTCGTTAACGGCGGCCTGGTGAAAGCAGCGGGCGTTCACGCTCGCCTGGGGCACAGCCGCTATCTGATCGCTGAAGCGGATGAAAGCGACGCGTCGTTCCTGCACCTGCAGCCGATGGTCGCGATTGTGACCAACATCGAAGCCGACCATATGGATACCTACCAGGGCGATTTCGAAAATTTAAAGCAAACCTTTATAAACTTTTTGCACAACCTGCCGTTTTATGGACGTGCAGTGATGTGCGTTGACGATCCGGTGATCCGCGAGCTGCTGCCGCGTGTCGGACGTCAGATCACTACCTACGGTTTCAGCGAAGACGCTGATGTCCGCGTAGAGAGTTACAGGCAGGTTGGTGCGCAGGGGCATTTCACCCTGGCGCGTCAGGACAAAGAGCTGTTGCAGGTGACGCTTAACGCGCCGGGACGCCATAACGCACTGAACGCGGCGGCGGCCGTTGCGGTCGCCACAGAAGAGGGCATTGACGACGAGGATATCCTGCGGGCGCTCGAAAGCTTCCAGGGGACCGGTCGTCGTTTTGATTTCCTCGGCGAGTTCCCGCTGGAAAGCGTTAACGGGAAAAGCGGTACCGCAATGCTGGTGGATGACTACGGCCATCACCCGACGGAAGTGGACGCCACGATCAAAGCGGCGCGCGCGGGCTGGCCGGACAAAAATCTGGTTATGCTGTTCCAGCCACACCGTTACACCCGTACGCGTGACTTATACGACGATTTCGCTAATGTGCTGTCACAGGTTGATACGCTGCTGATGCTGGAAGTGTACGCGGCAGGTGAGGCGGCTATTCCGGGTGCCGACAGCCGTTCGCTGTGCCGTACCATTCGTGGTCGCGGCAAGATCGATCCGATTCTGGTCTCCGATCACGCCCAGGCGGCAGCGATGCTTGCCCCGGTATTGACCGGCAATGATTTGATTCTGGTGCAGGGTGCCGGAAATATCGGCAAAATCGCCCGTACGCTGGCCGAAATCAAACTTAAGCCGCAAATTTCGGAGGAAGAGCGCCATGGCTGATAAGATTGCGGTCCTCTCTGGCGGCACCTCTGCCGAGCGCGAGGTTTCCCTGAATTCCGGCGCGGCCGTGCTGGCAGGGCTGCGCGAAGGCGGCGTTAATGCGCACCTGGTCGATCCGAAAGAGACCGACGTGACGCGCCTGAAAGAGCTGGGCTTTGATAAAGTTTTTATCGCGCTGCACGGTCGCGGCGGTGAGGATGGCACGCTGCAAGGCTTGCTGGACATTATCGGCCTGCCTTACACCGGCAGCGGCGTGATGGCGTCGGCCATTTCCATGGACAAACTGCGCAGCAAACTGCTGTGGCAGGGTGCCGGCTTACCGGTTGCCCCGTGGGTTGCACTGACGCGTCGTGAGTTTGAGCAGGGCCTGACAGCCAGCGTTAGCGCGCACATTGCCGCGCTGGGTTTACCGGTGATTGTTAAGCCCAGCCGTGAGGGCTCAAGCGTAGGAATGTCTAAAGTTGATAAAGCTGACGATATATCATCAGCATTAGCGCTGGCTTTTCAACATGATGAAGAAGTTCTGGTGGAAAAATGGCTAAGCGGACCGGAATTTACCGTCGCGATGCTCGGTGAAGAAATTTTACCGTCAATTCGTATCCAACCAGCCGGAACCTTCTATGATTATGAGGCGAAGTATCTCTCTGATGAGACGCAATATTTCTGCCCAAGTGGTCTGGATGCCGGGCATGAAGCTGAAATCAACGCGCTGGTGCTTAAAGCCTGGCAAGTTCTTGGCTGCTATGGATGGGGAAGAATCGACGTCATGCAGGATAGCGACGGACAGTTTTATCTGCTGGAAGCCAATACCTCACCGGGCATGACCAGTCATAGCCTGGTGCCGATGGCGGCTCGCCAGGCTGGCATGAGCTTCTCGCAGCTGGTAGTCCGCATTCTGGATCAGGCGGGCTGATATGTCTCAGGCTGCGCTGAACACGCGAAACCGCGAAGAGGAAGAAGAATATTCTTCACGGCGGAGTAATGGAACGCGTCTTGCAGGGATCACCTTCCTGCTTGCCGTGCTGTGTACTGTGTTTGTCAGCGGCTGGATGGTGCTCGGCTGGATGGAAGATGCACAGCGTCTGCCTCTGTCGAAACTGGTGGTGACCGGCGACCGTCACTACACGCGTAATGACGATATCCGTCAGTCGATCCTGGCATTAGGGTCGCCTGGCACCTTCATGACGCAGGATGTGAACATCATCCAGAGTCAGATTGAGCGCCTGCCCTGGATTAAACAGGCGAGCGTCAGAAAGCAGTGGCCTGATGAATTGAAGATTCATCTGGTTGAATATGTACCCATTGCGCGTTGGAATGATCAGCATATGGTTGACGTAGATGGAGTTTCTTTCAGCGTCCCGGCCGATCGTGTCAGCAAGCAAAATTTACCTATGTTGTATGGGCCGGAAGGCAGCGAAAACGAAGTACTGGAAGGTTTTCGTAGCATGGGTAAAGTGCTGGCTAAGGATCGTTTTACCCTGAAACAGGCTGCAATGACGGCGCGTCGTTCCTGGCAGTTAACGCTGACGAACGATATCAAGCTGAATCTGGGGCGGGGTGACACGATGAAGCGTCTAGAACGTTTTGTAGAACTTTATCCCGTTCTGCAGCAGCAGGCGCAGGCTGAAGGCAAAAGGATTAGCTACGTTGATTTGCGCTATGACTCAGGCGCATCGGTCGGGTGGTCCCCGGCCCCGGTTGAGGAACCTAATCAGCAACAGAATCAGGCTCAGGTACAGGCAGAATAACAATGATCAAGGCGACGGACAGAAAACTGGTAGTAGGACTGGAGATTGGCACTGCGAAGGTTGCCGCTTTAGTAGGGGAAGTTCTGCCCGACGGTGTGGTCAATATCATTGGTGTGGGTAGCTGCCCGTCCCGTGGTATGGATAAAGGTGGGGTAAACGACCTCGAGTCGGTGGTGAAATGCGTACAGCGCGCCATCGATCAGGCCGAACTGATGGCAGATTGCCAGATTTCCTCCGTGTATCTGGCACTCTCTGGCAAGCACATCAGCTGCCAGAACGAGATCGGTATGGTGCCGATCTCAGAAGAAGAAGTCTCGCAGGAAGACGTCGAGAACGTAGTGCATACTGCGAAGTCGGTACGTGTTCGCGACGAGCATCGCGTCCTGCATGTGATCCCGCAGGAATATGCGATCGACTACCAGGAAGGTATTAAGAATCCGGTAGGACTTTCAGGCGTGCGTATGCAGGCAAAAGTGCACTTGATCACATGTCACAACGATATGGCGAAGAACATCGTCAAAGCCGTTGAACGTTGTGGCCTGAAAGTTGACCAACTTATTTTCGCCGGTCTGGCGGCAAGTTATTCGGTGCTGACGGAAGACGAACGTGAACTGGGCGTCTGTGTCGTCGATATCGGCGGTGGTACTATGGACATGGCCGTCTACACCGGTGGTGCGCTGCGCCACACCAAGGTTATCCCTTATGCAGGGAATGTGGTCACCAGCGATATCGCGTACGCCTTCGGTACGCCACCGAGCGATGCCGAGGCAATTAAAGTGCGCCACGGTTGTGCACTGGGCTCCATCGTGGGTAAAGATGAGAGCGTTGAAGTGCCGAGCGTCGGTGGTCGTCCGCCGCGCAGCCTGCAGCGCCAGACCTTAGCCGAGGTGATTGAGCCGCGTTATACCGAGCTGCTTAACCTGGTGAACGAAGAGATTTTGCAATTACAGGAACAGCTTCGCCAGCAGGGTGTTAAACATCATCTTGCGGCGGGGATTGTATTAACCGGCGGCGCGGCGCAAATTGAAGGTCTTGCGGCCTGCGCTCAGCGGGTGTTTCATACGCAGGTGCGTATTGGTGCACCGCTGAACATCACCGGTCTGACGGATTATGCTCAGGAGCCGTATTACTCAACGGCAGTGGGCTTGCTTCATTACGGGAAGGAAACCCATCTCAGTGGCGAAGCAGAAGTAGAAAAACGTACGTCGGTAGGTTCGTGGTTTAAGCGAATCAATACCTGGCTGCGAAAAGAATTTTAATTTTAGTAAGAGACCGGAGAGAATTAACGGTTTCAGGCGACAGGCACAAAACGGAGAGAAACTATGTTTGAACCTATGGAACTGACCAACGACGCGGTGATTAAAGTCATCGGCGTCGGTGGCGGCGGCGGTAATGCTGTAGAGCACATGGTGCGCGAGCGCATCGAAGGTGTTGAGTTCTTCGCGGTGAACACCGATGCGCAGGCACTGCGTAAGACGGCTGTTGGCCAGACAATCCAGATCGGTGGCGGCATCACCAAAGGGCTGGGCGCTGGGGCAAACCCGGAAGTCGGCCGTAATGCTGCAGAAGAAGACCGTGAAGCACTGCGTGCTGCGCTGGATGGTGCAGACATGGTGTTTATCGCCGCAGGTATGGGCGGTGGTACCGGAACCGGTGCTGCGCCAGTTGTTGCGGAAGTGGCTAAAGATTTAGGTATCCTGACTGTTGCCGTAGTGACCAAGCCTTTCAACTTTGAAGGCAAGAAGCGTATGGCGTTTGCAGAGCAGGGTATCACCGAGCTGTCCAAGCACGTGGACTCGCTGATCACCATTCCAAACGACAAGCTGCTTAAAGTGCTGGGCCGTGGCATCTCTCTGCTGGACGCTTTTGGCGCAGCGAACGATGTCCTTAAAGGCGCAGTCCAGGGTATTGCCGAGCTGATTACCCGTCCTGGCCTGATGAACGTCGACTTTGCTGACGTGCGCACCGTGATGTCCGAAATGGGCTACGCGATGATGGGCTCCGGCGTGGCGAAAGGTGAAGACCGTGCAGAAGAAGCCGCTGAAATGGCGATCTCTTCTCCGCTGCTGGAAGATATCGATCTGTCCGGCGCGCGCGGCGTGCTGGTTAACATCACTGCGGGCTTCGACCTGCGTCTGGATGAGTTCGAAACCGTGGGTAACACCATCCGTGCGTTCGCTTCTGACAACGCCACCGTGGTAATCGGTACTTCCCTTGATCCGGAAATGAACGATGAACTGCGCGTAACGGTTGTTGCGACCGGTATTGGCATGGACAAACGTCCTGAGATCACTCTGGTGACCAATAAACCTGCTCAGCAGCCGGTGATGGATCGTTACCAGCAGCACGGTATGGCGCCGCTGACCCAGGAGCAGAAACCAGCCGCTAAGGTGGTTAATGACAATACTCCACAGACTCAGAAAGAGCCGGATTATCTGGACATTCCCGCGTTCCTGCGTAAGCAAGCTGATTAAGAATTAGCTGGAATTAGGGGATTTACGCTCTTTGTGCTAAACTGGCCGCCCGATAGTGATGTACACTCTCGGTTGGATAAGTAACTTGGCGAGATTATACGATGATCAAACAAAGGACATTAAAACGTATCGTTCAGGCGACAGGTGTCGGTTTACATACCGGCAAGAAAGTCACCCTGACGTTGCGCCCTGCGCCGGCCAACACCGGGGTCATCTATCGTCGCACCGACTTGAATCCACCGGTAGATTTCCCGGCTGATGCCAAATCTGTGCGTGATACCATGCTCTGTACTTGCCTGGTAAATGAGCATGACGTGCGGATCTCTACCGTAGAGCACCTGAATGCCGCCCTGGCGGGTCTGGGTATCGACAACATCGTTATTGAAGTCGATGCGCCAGAAATCCCAATCATGGATGGCAGTGCTGCACCGTTTGTCTATCTGTTGCTGGATGCCGGCATCGAAGAGCTGAACAGCGCGAAGAAATTCGTACGCATTAAAGAGACCGTTCGTGTCCAGGATGGCGACAAATGGGCAGAATTCAAGCCGTTTAATGGTTTTTCGTTGGATTTCACCATCGATTTTAACCACCCGGCGATTGATTCCAGCACTCAGCGCTATGCGATGAACTTCTCTGCTGATGCGTTTATGCGTCAGATCAGCCGAGCTCGTACGTTTGGTTTCATGCGTGATATCGAATATCTGCAGTCCCGTGGCCTGTGCCTGGGCGGCAGCTTCGATTGTGCCATCGTTGTTGACGATTATCGCGTACTGAACGAAGACGGCCTGCGTTTTGAAGATGAATTCGTTCGTCACAAAATGCTGGATGCGATCGGCGACCTGTTCATGTGTGGTCACAACATCATTGGTGCGTTTACCGCGTATAAATCCGGTCACGCGCTGAACAACAAACTGTTGCAGGCTGTTCTGGCAAAACAGGAAGCCTGGGAATATGTGACCTTCGAAGACGAAGCTGAACTGCCACTGGCATTCAAAGCACCGAGCACGGTTCTGGCGTAACGGCACACTCCGTTATGTAAATTCGACTGGTTGACCTGGCACTCTCTCCGGCCAGGAAGACCAGTCGTTTTTGTTTTTGCCTTTCCCGAATCGCTGTAGTCAATGGCGCGTTTGCTGATTTCATCACCATTTTTAACCTCCCCGGTGCCTCAATACTGCTGCTGTGAAGTAGCTTTAGTGGTACTATCTTGGCGCGAAAATATAAAAATCATACGGTGAGCCTGAAAGCTTACTTACTTGTGGTGGGGCAATTGAGCGGAATTCTGACGCGCTGGCGACAATTTGGCAGACGTTACTTCTGGCCGCATCTCCTTCTGGGGATGGTCGCGGCGAGTCTTGGCCTGCCCGCGCTCAGCAGTAACGCTGAAGCCGCCAGTACTGCCAGGACCACCACCACCCGCCACGATCTGAACACGCGGGTTAATTTCACCAATCTTGCCCTGCTGGAAGCGAACCGCCGACCGAATTTCACGGTAGATTACTGGCATCAGCATGCCATTCGTACCGTCATCCGGCATCTCTCCTTTGCCATGGCGCCGCAGGCGTTACCTGCTGTTGAAGAGTCTTTACCGGTTCAGGCGCACCATCTGGCGCTGCTGGATACGCTCAATACGCTTCTGACTCAGCAGAGCAAGCCGCCGGTTATTGTCCGTCAGGTCGCGCTTGCTGCATTCGAGCCACACACCGCTTTCTCCGTGTCCGCCTGGATTAGCCAGGTACAGGGCATCCGCGCCGGACCTCAACGCCTCAGCTAAATTAACCGTCTTTCAATACCTTAATTTAACTGCCCATGATGGGGCGTTTGAGAATTTATTATGTTAATCAAATTACTAACTAAAGTTTTCGGTAGCCGTAATGATCGTACCCTGCGCCGCATGCGTAAAGCTGTCAGCGTCATCAATGGCCTCGAGCCAGCGATGGAAAAACTTTCTGATGACGAGCTGAAAGCCAAAACCGCTGAATTCCGTGCCCGCCTTGAAAAAGGTGAAACCGTTGAAAGCCTGATCCCGGAAGCGTTCGCCGTTGTGCGCGAAGCGAGTAAGCGCGTGTTCGGCATGCGTCACTTCGACGTGCAGCTGTTGGGCGGTATGGTTCTGAACGACCGCTGCATCGCCGAGATGCGTACCGGTGAAGGTAAAACCCTGACCGCGACTCTGCCAGCCTACGTTAACGCCCTGTCGGGTAAAGGCGTGCACGTGGTGACCGTCAACGACTATCTGGCCCAGCGTGACGCCGAAAACAACCGTCCTCTGTTCGAATTCCTCGGTATGAGCGTCGGGATCAACATGTCCGGCCTGCCGGCTCCCGCGAAACGCGAAGCCTACAACGCTGACATCACCTATGGTACCAACAACGAATATGGCTTCGACTACCTGCGCGACAACATGGCGTTCAGCCCTGAAGAGCGCGTCCAGCGCAAACTGCACTATGCGCTGGTGGATGAGGTGGACTCCATCCTGATCGACGAAGCGCGTACGCCGCTGATCATCTCCGGTCCGGCTGAAGACAGCTCCGAGATGTATCGCAAAGTCGACAAAATCATTCCGCACCTGATCCGTCAGGAAAAAGAGGACTCCGACACCTTCCAGGGTGAAGGTCACTTCTCCGTGGACGAAAAAGCCCGTCAGGTGAACCTGACCGAGCGTGGCCTGGTCCAGATTGAAGAGCTGCTGGTTGCCCAGGGCATTATGGAAGAGGGCGAGTCGCTCTACTCTCCGGGCAACATCATGCTGATGCACCACGTGACTGCCGCCCTGCGCGCGCACGTGCTCTTTACCCGTGACGTGGACTACATCGTTAAGGATGGCGAAGTCATCATCGTCGACGAACACACCGGCCGTACCATGCAGGGTCGCCGCTGGTCCGATGGTCTGCACCAGGCGGTTGAAGCTAAAGAAAACGTCGATATCCAGAACGAGAACCAGACCCTGGCATCGATCACCTTCCAGAACTACTTCCGTCTGTACGAGAAGCTGGCAGGGATGACCGGTACGGCGGATACCGAAGCCTTCGAATTCAGCTCCATCTATAAGCTGGATACCGTGGTGGTGCCAACCAACCGTCCGATGATCCGTAAAGATATGCCGGACCTGGTCTACATGACCGAAGCGGAAAAAATTCAGGCCATCATCGAAGATATCCGCGATCGTACCGCCGCGGGCCAGCCGGTGCTGGTAGGGACTATCTCCATCGAAAAATCGGAAGTGGTCTCCGAAGAGCTGACCAAAGCCGGTATTAAGCACAACGTGCTGAACGCCAAATTCCACGCCAAAGAAGCGGATATCGTTGCGCAGGCGGGTTATCCGTCAGCCGTGACGATCGCCACCAACATGGCGGGTCGTGGTACTGACATCATGCTGGGCGGTAGCTGGCAGGCAGAAGTGGCCGCGCTGGAAAACCCAACGCCGGAGCAGATCGCACAGATCAAAGCCGACTGGCAGGTTCGTCACGATGCGGTGCTGGCTGCGGGCGGTCTGCACATCATTGGTACTGAGCGCCATGAATCCCGTCGTATCGATAACCAGCTGCGCGGCCGTGCGGGTCGTCAGGGTGATGCCGGTTCTTCACGCTTCTATCTGTCGATGGAAGATGCGCTGATGCGTATTTTCGCCTCTGACCGTGTGTCGGGCATGATGCGTAAGCTGGGCATGAAGCCGGGCGAAGCGATTGAACACCCATGGGTGACCAAAGCCATCGCCAACGCCCAGCGCAAAGTGGAAAGCCGTAACTTCGATATTCGTAAGCAGCTGCTTGAGTATGATGATGTGGCCAACGATCAGCGTCGCGCGATCTACACCCAGCGTAACGAGCTGCTGGACGTTTCCGACGTGAGCGAAACCATTAACAGCATCCGCGAAGACGTGTTTAAAGCCACCATCGATGGGCACATTCCTCCGCAGTCCCTGGAAGAGATGTGGGATGTTGAAGGTCTGCAGGCGCGTCTGAAAAACGACTTCGACCTGGATCTGCCGATTCAGGAGTGGCTGGATAAAGAGCCGGAGCTGCACGAAGAGACCCTGCGCGAGCGTATTTTTGCTAACGCCCTTGAGGTTTATAAGCGCAAAGAAGAAGTTGTGGGTGCTGAGATGATGCGTCACTTCGAAAAAGGCGTGATGCTGCAAACCCTGGACTCCCTGTGGAAAGAGCACCTGGCGGCGATGGACTACCTGCGTCAGGGCATCCACCTGCGTGGCTATGCACAAAAAGATCCGAAGCAGGAGTACAAGCGCGAATCCTTTGCGATGTTTGCCTCCATGCTTGAATCACTGAAGTATGAAGTGATCAGCACTCTGAGCAAAGTTCAGGTGCGCATGCCGGAAGAAGTGGAAGAGATGGAGCAGCAGCGTCGTGAAGAAGCTGAGCGTCTGGCCCAGATGCAGCAGCTCAGCCATCAGGACGACGAAGAAGCCGCAGCCGCCGCGATTGCCGCGCAGTCCGGTGAGCGTAAGGTCGGTCGTAACGATCCGTGCCCATGCGGTTCTGGTAAAAAATACAAACAGTGCCATGGCCGTCTGAGCTAAGCCTGAAACACACCTGAAAGGCGCAGATATCTGCGCCTTTTTTATGGACGTAAGACAATGAAAATACTGCAAATCGCTGTCGGGATCATTCGCAATTCCGATAACCAAATCTTTATTACCCAGCGTGCAGCGGATGCGCATATGGCGAACAAGTGGGAGTTTCCTGGCGGCAAAATCGAGTCTGGCGAGACGCCGGAACAGGCGCTTACCCGCGAACTTCAGGAAGAGGTGGGGATCACCCCGCTCGGTGCGACCCTGTTCGACAAACTGGAATATACCTTCCCCGATCGCCATATCACGCTGTGGTTCTGGCTGGTGGAAAGCTGGGAGGGGGAGCCCTGGGGCAAAGAGGGACAGCCTGGAAACTGGGTGATGCTGAGCGCGCAGGATGCTGATAAATTCCCACCGGCAAACGCGCCTGTTATCGCCCGTTTAGTGGACAATCTGTAAGCCTGCCGGACAAAGCGCCAGCAGGCATTAAACGTTACTGCTGGCTTTCACTCCAGTCGTCGCTGTCAGAGAGATCGCCTTCGCTTGGAATGCGTTTCTCTTCCGCGGCCCACTCACCCAGATCGATCAGTTGACAACGCTTGCTGCAAAAAGGACGAAACGGGCTCTGCTCGCCCCAGACGACGGGCTTCCCACAGATGGGGCAGTTCACGGTAGTAACATCAGACATCTTAACTCCTTAACAACACGCCAGTTCAAAGTCGAGGCGTTCCGGCACCAGGCCATGTTCACTGTCGAGCGGCATGAAACGAATCGCAAAGCGGCTTTTATGGCCTGAAATCTGCGGATAAAGCTGAGCGGCAAGGGGCAACTGCAGGCGCAGCAGATCGGCATCTTCCCCATTATCCTGATAAAAACCATTCAGGCTGGTTTGCTTGCGGAACGGCGCGGAGTTGCGGATCAGGTCGAGGATCAGCGTCAACGCCTGGTTCAACGGCTCAAGGCTGACCAGCCAGTTTTGTACCTGGATATCGCGCTGCTCCTGCGGCATATGCAGCCAGATGTGCAGGGTCGGTAAATCGAAACTGCAGCAGCCGCCGGGAATGCTCAGACGCTGACGCACCAGCGCTACCAGGCGGTCTTCCCGCAGAAACTGGCCGATACGGGGTGCGGCCATTAACACTCCGCTGCTGTTTTTCAGCTGCTGGCGCAGGCTGTCGATGCGGCTGTTGTCCACTCCCGGCACTTCTGCCCAGGCCTGCAATTTACGCTGCTGACGCTCCAGCTCTTTCACTAAATCAGTGCGGACTTCGCCACGCTCTAACACATCCAGCAGGTCGCCCACGTTACGGAAAAAATGCAGCGCCGTGGTGTGGTCGTGAACCGGAAGCAGGCTCGAAAGCTGCTGGATTAAAAACTCAATGCGCAGCCAGGTGCGCATTTTTTCATTGAGGGGATGCTCAAAAAGAACGTGGGTGTGCATTAGGCTTTTTCCTGTAAAACGGCCTGCGCCAGGTATTGCTGATGCAGGCGAGCCACATCCGATGCAATGGCATCCGGTGCGCCGTTATTATCAATAACATCATCCGCGACGGCCAGACGCGCTTCACGCGTGGCCTGCGCGGCAAGAATTTGTTCCGCATGTTCACGCCCGACGTTATCGCGGGCAATGGTGCGCTGAATTTGTGTTGCCGGGGAGACGTCCACCACCAGCACCCGGTCCGCTTTGTCATGGAGATTATTTTCCACAAGAAGCGGGACAACCCAGAGCACATAGGGAGACGTCGCTTGCGCTATCTGTTTCTGCGTCTCCTGCTGGATAAGCGGGTGAAGCAGGGCGTTAAGCCAGGCTTTCTCTTCAGGGTGGGCAAAAATGCGTTCGCGCAGCTTCCGGCGATTAAGGGTGCCGTCAGGTGCGATCGTATCGTTGCCGAAATGTTCTGCGATAGCGCGTAGTGCGGGTGTACCGGGCTCTACCACCTGGCGGGCAAGGATGTCGGCATCAATTATTGTGACGCCCAGACGAGAGAAGGCTTCTGCCACAGTGCTTTTGCCACTGCCAATGCCTCCCGTTAGTGCAACGATGTACCCCATTAAATAAAATCCTGGGAAATATTCATTATTGATATCAATTGCTTAAGATTTAATCTTTTATCAGCAAAGATTAAGCTCTGCTTACGTACTTTTTACCAGGTAAATTTATAGGATTGTAGCGTAAAAAAAGTGATTTTCGCAGTCTTGCGCAACAGGTATTAGTGCGTATGATAGCGTCACTGGAGTTGTGTGTTACGTTTTTTCGACATTTACCCCAGTACCCCAGGAATCCGCAAATGCGTATCGAAGAAGATCTGAAGTTAGGTTTCAAAGACGTTCTTATCCGCCCTAAACGTTCTACTCTGAAAAGTCGCTCCGACGTTGAACTTGAACGTCAATTCACCTTTAAGCATTCCGGTCAGACCTGGTCTGGCGTACCTGTTATCGCCGCGAATATGGATACCGTCGGGACGTTTGCCATGGCAAAAGCGCTGGCCTCCTTCGACATCCTGACCGCTGTGCACAAGCACTACAGCGTTGAAGAGTGGAATGCGTTTGCAGGTTCCGTATCTGAAAACGTGCTGAAGCACGTGATGGTTTCCACCGGCACCTCTGATGCTGATTTCGAAAAAACAAAACAGATCCTGATTGCGAACCCAAACCTGAACTTCGTCTGTATTGATGTGGCGAATGGTTACTCCGAGCACTTCGTTCAGTTCGTCAGCAAGGCGCGTCAGGCCTGGCCGACCAAAACCATTATTGCGGGTAACGTGGTTACCGGTGAAATGTGTGAAGAGCTGATCCTGTCCGGCGCAGATATTGTGAAGGTGGGCATCGGCCCGGGCTCCGTCTGCACAACGCGTGTAAAAACTGGCGTTGGCTATCCGCAGCTGTCAGCAGTGATCGAGTGTGCTGATGCAGCCCACGGCCTGGGCGGCCAGATCATCAGTGACGGTGGATGCACCATGCCGGGCGACGTGGCGAAAGCCTTCGGCGGCGGCGCAGACTTCGTGATGCTGGGCGGTATGCTGGCGGGCCACGAAGAGAGCGGCGGCACCGTGGTTGACGAAAACGGTGAAAAATTCATGCTCTTCTACGGCATGAGCTCTGAATCTGCGATGAACCGCCACGTGGGTGGTGTTGCGCAGTATCGTGCCGCGGAAGGTAAAACCGTTAAGCTGCCTCTGCGCGGCCCGGTTGAGAATACCGCGCGTGACATCCTGGGTGGCCTGCGTTCCGCATGTACCTACGTGGGTGCATCCCGCCTGAAAGAGCTGACCAAGCGCACGACCTTTATCCGCGTTCAGGAACAGGAAAACCGCGTCTTCAACAGCCTGTAATGCCTCTCGCTGGCGCGTCTCGCGCCAGCGTTATCCCGCGCTCATCGCATCCCCCAGATGGAAAATCGGCAGATACATCGCCACCACCAGCGTGCCAATAATCAGTCCCGTCACAATCAACAGTAATGGCTCCAGCAGCGAGGCAAGATTGTCCGCCTGCTGAAAGGTCTGCTCATTGTGATGCTGCGCCAGATTGCTCAGCATGGTGTCCAGCGCTCCCGATGCCTCGCCGGTGCGAACCAGCTGAATGCAGAGTGGCGTAAAAATCGCGGCGTTGTGCAGGGCTGACCAGATGGGCATACCCTGCATAATGCGATGCCGTATCGTCTGTAATTTCTCCCGCCAGAAGGGGCACTCCAGCGTCTCCTCCGTACTTTCCAGCCCCTGTAGAAAAGCGATACCCGCCTGTTGTGTGAGCGACAAAACGGTAAAGATCTGGCTGAGCTTTTGCCCCCGCACCAGCGGGCCAATCACCGGGCTGGTCAGCAGCAGACGCTGGGTGGCGTACTGCCATCGTCGTTTGCGCCGAAGAAACAGCAGGCCCGATATGATTGCCAGCAGACTTAACAGCAGTACCACGCCCTGCTCCTGGAGCGCATTTGCCAGCCCCATGACGGCCCGGGTCAGGGCAGGCAATGGGGTATTGAAGGTTTTGTAGATCGCAGCGAACTCCGGCAACACCAGCGTCACCATTGCCAGCACCACGGCGACCGCCAGACTGAGAATAATCACCGGATAGCGCAGCGCTTTTTTTACCTTCGTGCTGAGCTGCTGCTGGGTTTTTTGCTGATGCGCCAGCTGACGACAACATTCATCCAGCTTGCCGGTTAGCTCCCCGGTTTTAATCATCGAGATATAGAGCGGCGGGAAGACGTGCGGCCACTTTTTCAGGGCGTCAGAGAAGGCGCACCCGGCGCTGAGGTCATCGGCGACGCTTTGCAACAGCGCCTGCCATTGCCGGGCCGGATGCTGCTGCGCCAGAAGCGACAGCCCTGCCGACAGCGTTAAGCCCGCCTGCAACAGCGTTGCCAGCTGGTGGATAACATCGTAGCGATGCTGCGCCTGCCAGCGACTCTGCTGCGCGCATCGTCTGAGCTCAAGGGGGACAAGCTCTTTGCCCAGCAGGACTGTCCATGCCGTTTGTTTGTCGGGCGCCCAAAGTGCGCCCGCCTGGCGTTCCCCTTGTGGGCTGAGTGCCCGCCAGCGCCAGAGCTGATTACCTGCCATCCGGGGCACCCAGCATCTGCACCACCTCTTCGAGGGTGGTGTGGCCCTGTTCTACCGCCATGCAGCCATGTTCAAACAGCGTGACCATGCCCGTCTGTCGGGCCAGTTTTTCGATCTCTTCCACCGCTGCTCCGCTGGCAATGGCCGAGCGCAGTTCGCGGGTAATAACCATTACCTCGAAGATGGCCACACGGCCATAAAAACCGTGATAGCAGCGGTCGCAACCCACCGGCAGCCAGTGCGGCAGAGGGCGAGGCCACAGCGCCTGCGGTAGCGGCGTATCCCTTAGGGCCTCCTGACGACAGTGCGGACACAGCCGACGGACCAGCCGCTGGGCAATCACCAGAGACAACGCCGAGGAGATCATCCAGCGCGCCACCCCCATCTGCTGCAGACGTACCAGCGTTTCGGCGGTGGAATTGGTATGCAGCGTCGACAGCACCAGATGGCCGGTCTGTGCGGCGTTGATGGCGATCTCCGCCGTTTCGCCATCGCGTATTTCGCCCACCATGATGATGTCCGGATCCTGACGTAACAGCGCGCGCAGTACGCTCTGGAAGGTTAACCCCGCCCGGGGGTTAATGGGGGTCTGGTTTAGCCCATCAAGCGGGATTTCGACAGGATCTTCGACGCTGCAGATGTTCACTGCGGGCGTGTTACGGGCCTGCAACGCGCTGTACAGGGTAACGGTTTTGCCGCTGCCGGTAGGTCCCGTCACCAGAATCAGCCCCTGGGATTTATGCAGTGCCCCGGCGAATAATCGCTGCTGGGTTGTGCTCATGCCCAGCTGATCGAGCAGGAGTGCCTGCTGCTCCTGCTGCAGAAGCCGCAGGACGATTTTTTCTCCGCTGCGACAGGGGAGCGTGGCAATACGAAACGAGACGGGAGCCCCTGAAAGTTCAACCGTAAATTGCCCATCCTGGGGTAAGCGCCGCTCGGCGATATCCAGGTTGCCCAGTACCTTCAGCCTGGCGATAAGCGTTGTGCCCAGCTCAGATGAGAGGGGCTGTTGCGGGTACAGCACGCCATCGATGCGTAACCGAATCTGCCAGCTCTCGTCGGCGGGCTCGATATGAATATCCGAGGCCCGCTGACTCATCGCCTGCATCAGGGTGCGGTTAAGGATCTCAATGGCGGAGCTCGTGGCGCTGGCGACGGCGGGCAGATGCGATTCCGACGCGGTTTGCCGGTGCTTCTCCATTCTCTCGCTGGTCCAGCATTCGATATCGATCCTTTTCTGCGTGGCGAAACGTAGCGCCTCCAGCAACTCAGACGGCGGGTTACCGACAACCGCGATAGTGATTTTGTCCGGATCGCGATTCAGCAGCTGGGCGTTATGACGCTGACACAGGGCCATTAACCGATCAGGATTCATTGCCTTTCTCCTCACCGGCCGTAAAGCGGAACACCTCTTCACAGGCCTGCTTCAGGGCACCGTCTGCGGCAATGGTACAGACGCGCTTCCAGCCAGTGATGCCATTGCCGTTATCCCACTGCGGCGTCATGACCACCTCCAGACCGTTCAGGCTCTCCTGTCCCGTCAGGGTGATGGCACCTTTGGCGATGCTCATGCCTGAGACATAGCGGGATGTCGCGGGGGAGGGGACACCGTTCACGCCCGCATCGCAGCTATCTGTCCCGCCATGATCGAGCGCGCAGAGTTCGACGGCGGTACGGTAGGGCAGGAAGGTTTGCAGCATATCGGTGAGGGCGGCTTTTCGCAGGTAGTTCTGATAGGCCGGAATGCCGATGGCACTCAGAATGGCGACGATGCCGATGACAACCATTAATTCGATGAGGGTAAATCCTTTTTGTCTTTCCATGATTCGCTCCTTGTTTAGACTGGCACTACTGTGGCAGGCAGACAAACCGGGGGCGAGCGGCAAAAAGCGTTTCGTGAAGCGGGATTCAGAGGGATGTGCTGGCGTTTCAGTGAGGTGCAGCGGGCTTGCGAGAGAGGTCGTAAATCTGGCAAGCCCGGCCGGTGCAGACCGGGCTTTATGTCACTTAGCGAAAGCGCATCGACAGGTCGAGGGCGCGAATGTGTTTGGTCAGCGCGCCAACGGAGATGAAATCGACGCCGGTTTCGGCAAATTCACGTAGGGTTTCACGCGTCACGTTGCCAGAGACCTCCAGGCGGGCCTGGCCGTTGGTGCGTTTCACGGCTTCACGCATTTGCTCAGTTTCGAAGTTATCCAGCATGATGATGTCAGCGCCGGCTTTCAGCGCATCCTCCAGCTCCTGCAGGCTTTCCACTTCCACTTCGACTGGCACGTCCGGATGCAGCCAGAAGGCTTTTTCCACCGCCTGGCGAACGGAGCCGGAGGCAATAATGTGGTTCTCTTTGATCAGGAACGCATCGGACAGCCCCAGACGGTGGTTCGCACCGCCGCCGCACAGCACGGCGTATTTCAGCGCGGTGCGCAGGCCCGGCAGGGTTTTACGCGTATCCAGCAGCTGGGTGTTGGTGCCTGCGAGCAGGTCAACATAGCTGCGCACTTCGCTTGCCACGCCGGAGAGCGTCTGGACAAAGTTAAGCGCGGTGCGTTCACCGGTGAGCAGCACGCGTGAAGGCCCCTCAAGTTCAAACAGCGGCTGGTTAGCCTTGATGCTGTCGCCGTCTTCAACATGCCACGTTACCTGGACCCGGTCCCCGGCCAGTTGCGTAAAGACCTCTTCCACCCAACGTTTACCACAGAAAACCCCGTCCTCACGGGTGATGACGACGGCATGTGAACGGGCATCTTCCGCCAGCAGCTGGGCGGTAATGTCGTTGTCAGCGTTGACGTCTCCGCCCAGATCTTCGCGCAGCGCGTTGGCGACGCTTGCCGGAATATCCATATTTATACGTTCCAGCAGTACGTTACGTCTGTGGTCGGGGTTGTAGCGGCGTGGCGGCATGTTAAAACTCCAAATTGGTAACGAATCATAAGATTGAAACATGCTACTCTGAACCGGGAATCAGCACCATATATAAGGAGATCCTGCATGCACTCAGAACATGGCTGGCTGGCAGATGCACGGCGCGTTCCTTCGCCACACCACGATTGCCGCCCGGAAGATGAAATTCCGTCGCTGCTGGTTGTGCATAACATCAGCCTGCCGCCCGGCGAATTTGGCGGCCCGTGGATTGACGCATTATTCACCGGGACAATCGATCCTGATGCTCACCCCTTCTTCGCGGAAATCGCCCACCTGCGCGTTTCTGCCCATTGTCTGATTCGTCGTGACGGCGAGATCGTCCAGTATGTTCCTTTCGATAAACGAGCCTGGCATGCGGGCGTGTCTCAGTATCAGGGGCGTGAACGCTGCAATGACTTTTCTATCGGCATCGAGCTTGAAGGGACAGATACGCTGCCCTACACCGACGCGCAATATGAGCAACTGGCCGCGGTAACGCGCACGCTGATTTCGCTCTACCCGGCTATCGCCCGCAACCTGACCGGGCATAGCGATATTGCGCCGCAGCGCAAGACCGATCCCGGCCCGGCGTTTGACTGGGAAAGATTTAAAACCTTGCTTACCGCCCTGTCAGAAAAGGAGATGACATGACGTTATTTACCATGCTGCTGGTGATGATTGCTGAGCGTTTATTCAAGCTGGGCGAACACTGGCATCTGGATCATCGGATGGAAGTGCTGTTTCGTCGCATCCGCCACTTTTCCATGATCCGCACGCTGCTGATGACGGCGGGCGTGATGGTGGTGGTGTTCCTGCTGCTGCGCTCGCTGTATGGCCTTTTCTTCAACGTGCCGCTGCTGGTGGTGTGGATCCTGCTCGGCGTGCTCTGTATCGGCGCGGGCAAGGTGCGTCTGCATTATCATGCCTATCTGAAGGCCGCCACCAACAATGATGCCCATGCCCGTGGGGCGATGGCCAGCGAGCTAACGCTTATTCACGGTATCCCGCCGGAGTGCGATGAACGCGAATTTTTACGCGAACTGCAGAACGCGCTGCTGTGGATTAACTTCCGCTATTATCTGGCGCCGTTGTTCTGGTTTGTGGTGGGGGGCGCGTGGGGCCCGGTTCTGCTCATGGGCTATGCGTTCTTACGTGCCTGGCAGAGCTGGCTGGCACGCTATCTGACCCCGCACGAGCGTTTGCAGTCCGGCATCGACGCAAT
Organism: Enterobacter sp. MF024; assembly: GCF_005843915.1. Lineage (NCBI taxonomy): Bacteria > Pseudomonadati > Pseudomonadota > Gammaproteobacteria > Enterobacterales > Enterobacteriaceae > Enterobacter > Enterobacter sp. MF024. Next base: position 206,252 of record NZ_VCBB01000010.1, read on the forward strand.
TCTGCACGTGGTGGACTGGCTGCCGGTACGGCTGTTCGGCGTGGTGTATGCCCTGATTGGCCACGGCGAGAAAGCCCTGCCGGCGTGGTTCGCTTCGCTGGGGGATCGCCATACCTCACAGTATCTGGTGTTAACGCGTCTGGCGCAGTTCTCCCTGGCGCGGGAGCCGCATACGGATAAGATCGAAACGCCAAAAGCGGCCGTTTCGATGGCCAAGAAAACCTCTTTTGTGGTGGTGGTGATTGTGGCGCTGCTGACCATCTACGGCACGCTGATCTAAACCAGCGTGCCGCAGGCCTTACACTGTATCAGCTGACGGGATGCCGAAATCGGGCATCCCGTTTTCTTTCCAGACAACGGTTTTCAGGCGGGTGTGGCGGTTCGGATCGTACAGCGGATCGCCCTCGATCTCGGTGTAGTTGCGCGCATGGTAAACCAGTACGTCTTCACCGTCCGGCGTTTGGGTAAAGCTGTTGTGCCCCGGCCCGTACTGGCGGTTCTCGTAGCTGGTGGTGAATACCGGCTGCGGGGATTTATGCCAGTTCGCCGGGTTGCGTGGGTCGGCATTGAGGTCGATCCACAGCAGTCCCATGCAGTAGTTTTCATCGGTGGCGCTGGCGGAGTAGCTGATAAACAAGCGGTCACCGTGGAACAGAACCGCCGGGCCTTCATTTACCCAGAATCCGCGGCACTCCCAGTCATATTCCGGTTTGCTGAGCATCACCGGTTCGCCTTTGAGCGTCCACGGATTTTCCATTTCGCACAGATAAAGGTTCGAGTTACCGGCGATGTCCGGGGCTTTTTGTGCCCAGAGATACCAGCGTTTGCCCTGGTGAACAAAGGTGGTCGCATCCAGCGCAAAGGTGTCGAACGGGGTGGTGATTTGCCCTTTCTCCACCCAGGTACCGGTGAGCGGATCGTTGTCGCTACATTCCAGGGCAAACATCCGGTGCTGGAACATACCGAGCTTGTCCAGCGCCTGGGTATGGGTGGCGGCAAAGTAGATGTACCATTTGCCGTCGATACAGTGCAGTTCCGGCGCCCAGATAAGCTCACTCATCGGGCCGCTGTCGGGCTTGCGCCAGACCACCACAGGCTCCGCGCTGCGCAGTCCGTCCAGCGAGTCGGCGCGGCGGATCTCCAGCCGGTCATACTCCGGAACTGAGGCAATAAAGTAGTACTCTCCTTCATGGCGAAGAATGTACGGATCGGCGCGTTGTTCAATAAATGGGTTTGGCCAGGTGTGCATTCGGCTCTCCTTATTTAGTCTCAGCGGCTTTGAGTTCCTGATAGTCGTTCAGCTCGCGATAGTTGTTCCGGCGTTTCTCCAGATCTTGCTGAATCTGCTTCATGGTTTCGCGGTCCACCTTCAGCAGACGCACCACGCCTGCGGTAATGAGATACCCGACGCCAGGGATCACAGTGAAGAGCAGGACGATGCCGTTGATGGCGTCAGCGCTTTGCGCTTTTGCACCCGCATCATAACCGTACCAGGAGAGCAGGAAGCCCACCATGGCACCGGCAATCGCCAGCCCGAGCTTGAGGAAGAAGATGTTGCCGGAAAAGCTGATCCCGGTGATACGTTTACCGGTTTTCCATTCGCCGTAGTCATCCACGTCGGCCATCAGGGACCAGTGCAGCGGAGACGGGATCTGGTGCAGGATGTTCAGCAGGAAGTAGAGCACCACGATGGTTACGGTGGCTTTCGGATCGAAGAAATAGAAGGCGGTTGAGAAGATCGCCAGCACGATGTTGGTCCAGAAGAAGACCTTCAGCTTACACCAGCGGTCGGTCAGCACTTTTGCCAGCACGCTGCCCAGCATCATCCCTACCACGCCCAGGCTGATAAACAGGGTCGCGAAGTGGGTGCTCTGGCCCATTACCCAGGTGACGTAGTACATGGTGGCCGCCATGCGGATGAAGCCCGGGCAGACGTTGCAGAGGGTCAGCAGCAAAATGCGCACCCACTGGTCGTTCTTCCACACGTCCTTGAGATCGTTTTTCAGTTCGTCATTGGTTTGCACCGCCGGTTGCACACGCTCGCGCACGGTAGAGAAGCTGAACAGGAACATGCAGGTGCCAATCAGCGCCAGCACGGTCATCGCCATCTGGTAGCCCTTGGCCTTGTCCTCACCGCCGAACCAGTCGGCCATCGGCAGCAGGGTCAGGGACAGCAGCAGGGTGGCAATACCCACCAGCACAAAGCGGTAGGACTGACAGGCAACACGCTCTTTCGGATCGTTGGTGATAACCCCGCCCAGCGAGCAGTACGGAATATTAATCGCCGTATAGGTCAGAGAAAGCAGGAAATAGGTGACAAAGGCATAGATAACTTTGCTGTTGTAGGTCCAGTCCGGGGTGGTGAACATCAGGATACTGAACAGCGCATAAGGGAAAGCGATCCACAGCAGCCATGGACGAAATCGCCCATACTTACTGCGGGTACGGTCGGCGATAGCGCCCATGATCGGGTCGGTAACGGCATCAATGACGCGCACCGAGAGCAGCAGGACGCCCACCAGCGCAGGGGCCAGGCCGAAAATGTCCGTATAAAAATAGTTCACAAACAACATGATGGCGCCAAAGATGATGTTGCACCCGGCATCACCCATCCCATAGCCGATCTTTTCTTTCACTGATAGTTTATTGTTATCCATCGACGTTTCTCCGAGTAACGGTATGGAGAGAATTATTCGCTGGCAAAGCAAAATATGCGTTGCAGTATAACGTCGGTGATATGGATAAAATTGCTGTAGGCGGGAAAGTGTGAGGAAGGTAACAACCCTCTGCACCCGGTAAAGGTGCAGAGGGGAGGGGATTAGTGCGCTTTTACCGCTTTGGCATTTTTCTGTTTACACATGTAGCCCACGCCGAGGATCACAATCCAGACCGGGATCAGGTAGACCGAAATAGCCATGCCTGGGGTCATCAGCATGATAACCAGTACGGCTGCCATGAACAGCAGGCAAACCCAGTTACCCAGCGGGTAGAGCAGGGCAGGGAAGCGTGTTTTCACGCCCTGCTGCTGCTTGGCACGACGGAACTTCATGTGCGCCAGGCTAATCATCGCCCAGTTGATCACCAGAGCAGATACCACCAGCGCCATCAGCAGGCCGAAGGCCGATTCCGGTGCCAGGTAGTTGATCAGCACGCACAGTGCGGTCACCACAGCCGACACGATAATGGTATTCACCGGCACGCCACGCTTATCCACGTTGAGCAGCGCTTTCGGGGCGTTGCCCTGCTGGGCCAGGCCGAACAGCATACGGCTGTTACAGTAAACGCAGCTGTTGTAAACCGACAGTGCCGCGGTCAGTACCACCACGTTCAGCGCGTTCGCCACGAAGGTGTCGCCCAGCTCGTGGAAGATCAGGACAAACGGGCTGGTGTCAGCGGTAACGCGGGTCCACGGCAGCAGCGAGAGCAGCACGGCCAGCGAGCCCACATAGAAGATCAGGATACGGTAGATAACCTGGTTAGTGGCTTTCGGGATGCTCTGCTCCGGGTTGTCGGCTTCCGCAGCGGTGATACCCACCAGTTCCAGACCGCCGAAGGAGAACATGATGATCGCCATCATCATCACCAGCCCGGTCATGCCGTGCGGCAGGAAGCCGCCCTGATCCCAGAGGTTGCTCACGGAAGCCTGCGGGCCGCCGTTGCCGCTGAACAGCAGCCAGCCGCCGAACAGGATCATTGCCACAACCGCGATAACTTTAATAATGGCGAACCAGAACTCCATCTCCCCGAACACTTTGACGTTGGTCAGGTTGATGGCGTTGATCACCACAAAGAAGACCGCCGCTGAGGCCCAGGTTGGGATTTCAGGCCACCAGAACTGGATGTATTTCCCGACCGCGGTCAGTTCCGCCATCGCGACAAGGACGTACAGCACCCAGTAGTTCCAGCCGGACGCAAAACCGGCAAAGCTACCCCAGTATTTGTAAGCAAAATGGCTGAAGGAACCGGCTACCGGCTCTTCGACCACCATTTCACCCAGCTGACGCATAATAAGGAATGCAATAAAACCGGCAATGGCGTAGCCCAGAATAATTCCCGGACCGGCAGACTGAATGACCGATGCGCTACCCAGGAACAGGCCTGTGCCAATAGCGCCACCAAGAGCAATAAGCTGTATATGGCGGTTTTTGAGGCCGCGCTTTAGCTGATCGCCGTGCTGTTGACCTTCCATTATAAAACCTCGTGTGTGGTTGTTATGTTCACGCTCGGGCGTGTGTAATTATGAAATTCCATTTCATGTATTTATAAGTTTACGGTTCAATTGGCTGAAATAAACGGATGTGTCTTCCGTAATCGGAAGAATAGTGGTAAGCGACAGCGAATGCACCTGCTTTATGCGAGGAGAAAGCGAGTTCGAATAAAAAGAAAGCATTTGTAAATCGTCCCGTTTAAGTCCCTTTATCAACCTATAGAATAAAAATGCTCCATAAGTGGGCAGATTTTCATTTTTTACTCCGCTAAATCGGTTCAGATCGCACTTTCCACCGTTTCATTAAAGTTAAAACTGCCTCTTTTGGGGTAATCAATTCATTTGTGCAGAGTTACATTTTTGAAACGTTATTTCTGTAAGGTTGTTAAAATAAGCAGGGTTTAATGATTTCAATCAAAACCAATATGGACACAAGGTGAATACTTTGTTACTTTAGCGATACGAACATGAAATTGGTAAGACCAATTGACTCCGGGCAAAAAGGCGTAAGACAGGGAATATGGCCTACAGCAAAATTCGCCAACCAAAATTATCCGATGTGATTGAGCAGCAGCTGGAGTTTTTGATCCTTGAGGGGACCCTGCGCCCCGGTGAAAAACTACCACCTGAACGCGAACTGGCTAAACAGTTCGACGTTTCCCGTCCCTCGCTGCGTGAGGCGATCCAACGCCTCGAAGCCAAGGGCCTTCTGCTTCGTCGCCAGGGTGGCGGAACCTTTGTGCAAAACAGCCTGTGGCAGAGTTTCAGCGACCCGTTAGTGGAGCTGCTCTCCGACCACCCAGAATCCCAGTTTGATCTACTTGAGACCCGTCACGCGCTTGAAGGCATCGCGGCCTATTACGCGGCGCTGCGCAGCAATGATGCCGATCGCGAGCGTATCCGCGAGCTGCATCAGGCCATCGAACGGGCCCAGGAATCCGGCGATCTCGACGCCGAATCCGACGCCGTTGTCCAGTATCAAATTGCCGTCACCGAAGCTGCCCACAACGTGGTGCTACTCCATCTGCTACGCTGCATGGAGCCAATGCTTGCCCAAAACGTTCGTCAGAATTTTGAATTGTTGTATGCCCGCCGGGAGATGCTTCCGCTGGTCAGCAACCATCGCACCCGAATCTTCGAGGCGATAATGGCCGGGGAGCCGGAGCAGGCGCGTGAAGCGTCGCACCGTCACCTGGCTTTCATTGAGGAAATCTTGCTGGACCGCAGCCGTGAACAGTCGCGTCGCGAACGTTCATTACGCCGCATACAGCAACGAAAGGATTAAGCGCCAGTTTTTTAGAGCGCGGCAACTAAACGCAGAACCTGTCTTATTGCGCTTTTAGTTTTCGAAATAGTTCGGGTTGTATCGCGGCGGCAAGCGCGCGAATCCCCAGGAGCATAGTTAACTATGTGACTGGGGTGAGGAAGCGCAGCCAACAAAGAGACAGCCTGAAATATGAAGAAAAGAAAGTGCAATGGGACAGGTTCCAGACAAATCAACGTATTAGATAGATAAGGAATACCCCCATGTCAGAACGTCTCCAAAATGACGTGGATCCGATCGAAACTCGCGACTGGCAACAGGCGATCGAATCGGTCATCCGTGAAGAAGGTGTTGAGCGTGCTCAGTATCTGATTGAACAGATGCTTTCTGAAGCCCGCAAAGGCGGTGTGAAAGTAGCTGCAGGTGCAGGGGCTAACAACTACGTAAACACGATTGCCGTCGAAGACGAACCGGAATACCCGGGCAATCTGGATCTGGAACGCCGCATCCGTTCTGCAATTCGCTGGAACGCCATCATGACCGTTCTGCGCGCGTCCAAAAAAGATCTGGAGCTGGGCGGCCACATGGCTTCCTTCCAGTCTTCCGCAACCGTTTATGAAGTGTGCTTTAACCACTTCTTCCGCGCGCGCACCGAGAAAGACGGCGGCGACCTGGTGTACTTCCAGGGCCACATCTCTCCGGGCGTCTACGCACGAGCGTTCCTGGAAGGTCGTCTGACTGAAGAGCAGATGAACAACTTCCGTCAGGAAGTTCACGGTAAAGGTCTGTCTTCTTATCCGCACCCGAAACTGATGCCAGAATTCTGGCAGTTCCCGACCGTATCTATGGGTCTGGGTCCAATCGGTGCGATCTACCAGGCTAAATTCCTGAAATATCTGGAACACCGTGGCCTGAAAGACACCTCCCAGCAGACCGTATACGCCTTCCTGGGCGACGGCGAGATGGATGAGCCAGAATCTAAAGGTGCGATCACCATCGCAACCCGTGAGAAGCTGGACAACCTCTGCTTCATCATCAACTGTAACCTGCAGCGTCTGGATGGTCCGGTAACCGGTAACGGCAAGATCATCAACGAACTGGAAGGCATCTTCGCAGGTGCTGGCTGGAACGTGATTAAAGTCATGTGGGGCGGTCGTTGGGATGAGCTGCTGCGTAAAGACACCAGCGGTAAACTGCTCCAGCTGATGCAGGAAACCGTTGACGGCGACTACCAGACCTTCAAATCCAAAGACGGTGCCTATGTACGTGAGCACTTCTTCGGTAAATACCCTGAGACCGCAGCCCTGGTTGCAGACTGGACTGACGATCAGATCTGGGCCCTGAACCGTGGTGGTCACGATCCGAAGAAAGTCTACGCTGCACTGAAAAAAGCGCAGGACACCAAAGGCAAAGCAACTGTAATCCTGGCGCATACCGTTAAAGGTTATGGCATGGGTGACACTGCCGAAGGTAAAAACATCGCGCACCAGGTTAAGAAAATGAACATGGACGGCGTGCGTTATATCCGCGACCGTTTCAACGTTCCAGTGACCGACGAGCAGGTTGAAAACCTCTCTTACATCACCTTCCCGGAAGGTTCTGAAGAGCACACCTATCTGCACGCCCAGCGTCAGAAGCTGAACGGCTACCTGCCGTCTCGCCAGGTGAACTTCACTGAGAAACTGGAACTGCCAGCGCTGGAAGACTTCTCTCAGCTGCTGGAAGAGCAGAACAAAGAGATCTCCACCACTATCGCCTTCGTGCGTGCCCTGAACGTGATGCTGAAGAACAAGTCGATCAAAGATCGTCTGGTTCCAATCATCGCTGACGAAGCGCGTACCTTTGGTATGGAAGGTCTGTTCCGTCAGATCGGTATCTACAGCCCGAACGGTCAGCAGTACACCCCGCAGGACCGCGAGCAGGTTGCATACTACAAAGAAGACGAGAAAGGTCAGATCCTGCAGGAAGGTATCAACGAGCTGGGCGCAGGCGCATCCTGGCTGGCTGCTGCGACCTCTTACAGCACCAACAACCTGCCGATGATCCCGTTCTACATCTACTACTCCATGTTCGGTTTCCAGCGTATCGGTGACCTGTGCTGGCAGGCTGGCGACCAACAGGCTCGCGGCTTCCTGGTAGGGGGTACTTCCGGTCGTACGACCCTGAACGGTGAAGGTCTGCAGCACGAAGATGGTCACAGCCACATTCAGTCTCTGACTATCCCTAACTGTATCTCTTACGACCCGTCTTACGCGTACGAAGTGGCAGTCATCATGCATGACGGTCTGACCCGTATGTACGGTGAAGCGCAAGAGAACATTTACTACTACATCACCACCCTGAACGAAAACTACCATATGCCGGCTATGCCAGCAGGTGCCGAGGAAGGTATCCGTAAAGGTATCTACAAACTCGAAACCATCGAAGGTAGCAAAGGTAAAGTTCAGCTGCTGGGCTCCGGTTCTATCCTGCGTCACGTCCGTGAAGCAGCGCAGATCCTGGCGAACGACTACGGCGTAGGTTCTGACGTGTACAGCGTCACCTCCTTCACCGAACTGGCGCGTGATGGCCAGGATTGCGAGCGCTGGAACATGCTGCACCCACTGGAAACTCCACGCGTTCCTTACATCGCTCAGGTGATGAACGACGCGCCAGCGGTGGCGTCTACTGACTATATGAAACTGTTCGCTGAGCAGGTTCGTACTTACGTTCCAGCTGATGATTATCGCGTACTGGGTACTGACGGCTTCGGTCGTTCTGACAGCCGCGAAAACCTGCGTCACCACTTCGAAGTTGATGCTTCTTACGTGGTTGTAGCAGCACTGGGCGAACTGGCTAAACGTGGCGAAATCGATAAGAAAGTGGTTGCGGAAGCAATTACCAAATTCAACATCGATGCAGAAAAAGTTAACCCGCGTCTGGCGTAAGAGGTAAAAGAATAATGGCTATCGAAATCAATGTACCGGACATCGGGGCTGATGAAGTTGAAATCACCGAGATCCTGGTCAAAGTAGGCGACAAAGTTGAAGCTGAACAGTCGCTGATCACCGTAGAAGGCGACAAAGCCTCTATGGAAGTCCCGTCTCCTCAGGCTGGCATCGTCAAAGAGATCAAAGTCTCTGTGGGCGATAAAACCGAGACTGGCAAACTGATCATGATTTTCGATTCCGCCGACGGTGCAGCAGCTGCTGCACCTGCGCAGGAAGAGAAGAAAGAAGCTGCTCCGGCTGCCGCTGCTCCAGCAGCTGCCGCGGCAGCGAAAGAAGTTAACGTGCCTGACATCGGCGGTGACGAAGTTGAAGTCACTGAAATCCTGGTGAAAGTGGGCGATACCGTTGCGGCTGAGCAGTCACTGATCACCGTAGAAGGCGACAAAGCCTCTATGGAAGTGCCTGCGCCGTTCGCGGGTACCGTTAAAGAGATCAAGATCAACACCGGTGACAAAGTCTCTACCGGCTCCCTGATCATGGTCTTCGAAGTGGCGGGCGCTGAAGGCGCTGCGGCTCCAGCGAAAGCGGAAGCTGCTCCGGCACAGGCCGCTGCACCAGCAGCCGCTGGCGGCGCGAAAGACGTTAACGTACCTGACATCGGCGGTGACGAAGTTGAAGTGACCGAAGTGATGGTGAAAGTGGGCGACAAAGTTGCCGCTGAACAGTCACTGATCACCGTTGAAGGCGACAAAGCTTCTATGGAAGTTCCTGCGCCATTCGCCGGTACCGTTAAAGAGATCAAAATCAGCACCGGCGACAAAGTCTCTACCGGTTCCCTGATTATGGTCTTCGAAGTAGAAGGCGCTGCGCCTGCAGCAGCTCCGGCTGCCGCTGCTGCTCCAGCACCTGCTGCTGCACCGGCTCAGGCGGCTAAACCTGCTGCTGCTCCGGCTGCTAAAGCGGAAGGCAAATCTGAGTTTGCTGAAAACGACGCTTACGTCCACGCTACCCCACTGATTCGTCGCCTGGCGCGTGAATTCGGTGTGAACCTGGCGAAAGTGAAAGGGACTGGCCGTAAAGGTCGTATCCTGCGCGAAGACGTTCAGGCTTACGTTAAAGAAGCGGTGAAACGCGCTGAAGCAGCTCCTGCTGCTGCCACCGGCGGCGGTATCCCGGGCATGCTGCCATGGCCGAAAGTGGACTTCAGCAAGTTCGGCGAAATCGAAGAAGTGGAACTGGGCCGTATCCAGAAAATCTCTGGTGCCAACCTGAGCCGTAACTGGGTGATGATCCCGCACGTTACGCACTTCGACAAAACCGATATCACCGATCTGGAAGCGTTCCGTAAACAGCAGAACGCCGAAGCTGAGAAGCGTAAACTGGACGTGAAATTCACCCCAGTGGTCTTCATCATGAAAGCCGTTGCTGCGGCGCTTGAGCAGATGCCACGCTTCAACAGCTCCCTGTCCGAAGATGGCCAGAAGCTGACGCTGAAGAAATACATCAACATCGGTGTTGCGGTTGATACGCCAAATGGTCTGGTTGTTCCGGTCTTCAAAGACGTGAACAAGAAGAGCATTACTGAGCTGTCTCGCGAACTGACCACCATCTCCAAAAAAGCGCGTGATGGCAAGCTGACTGCTGGCGAAATGCAGGGCGGTTGCTTCACCATCTCCAGCATCGGCGGCCTGGGTACTACCCACTTCGCGCCGATTGTTAACGCGCCGGAAGTGGCGATCCTGGGTGTGTCCAAGTCCGCGATGGAGCCGGTATGGAATGGCAAAGAGTTCATGCCGCGTCTGATGATGCCAATCTCTCTGTCCTTCGACCACCGCGTGATCGACGGTGCTGATGGTGCTCGCTTTATTACCATCATCAACAACACCCTGAGCGACATTCGCCGCCTGGTGATGTAATCGAAGAGCCGGCCTGACGGCCGGCTTTTTTCTGGTAATCTCATGAAGTTTGTGAGGTTATTAGCGAAAGCGACAATTCGTGAGCCGTTTGTTGTTTCAAAATTGTTAACAATTTTGTAAACTGCGGGCGGATTGAACGACCCGGTGGACGACGGGTATAAATTAAGAGGTCATGATGAGCACAGAAATCAAAACTCAGGTCGTAGTACTTGGGGCAGGCCCGGCAGGTTATTCCGCAGCATTCCGTGCCGCGGATTTAGGTCTGGAAACCGTCATCGTAGAGCGTTACAACACCCTCGGCGGTGTTTGTCTGAACGTCGGCTGTATCCCTTCTAAAGCGCTGCTGCACGTTGCTAAAGTTATCGAAGAAGCCAAAGCGCTGGCTGAGCACGGTATCGTCTTCGGCGAGCCGAAAACCGATATCGACAAAATTCGTACCTGGAAAGAGAAAGTTATCACCCAACTGACCGGTGGTCTGGCCGGTATGGCCAAAGGCCGTAAGGTGAAAGTGGTAAACGGTCTGGGTAAATTTACCGGGGCAAACACCCTGGAAGTGGAAGGCGAGAACGGCAAAACCGTAATCAACTTCGACAACGCGATCATCGCGGCGGGCTCCCGTCCGATCGAACTGCCGTTCATTCCACATGAAGATCCGCGCGTGTGGGACTCCACCGACGCGCTGGAACTGAAAACCGTTCCAAAACGCCTGCTGGTTATGGGTGGCGGTATCATCGGTCTGGAAATGGGTACCGTGTACCATGCGCTGGGTTCAGAGATTGACGTGGTTGAAATGTTCGACCAGGTTATCCCGGCTGCTGACAAAGACATCGTTAAAGTCTTCACCAAACGCATCAGCAAGAAGTTCAACCTGATGCTGGAAACCAAAGTGACTGCCGTTGAAGCGAAAGAAGACGGTATTTACGTTTCCATGGAAGGCAAAAAAGCCCCTGCGGAAGCACAGCGTTATGACGCGGTGCTGGTGGCTATCGGTCGTGTACCGAACGGTAAAAACCTCAATGCAGGTGCAGCGGGCGTGGAAGTTGACGACCGCGGCTTTATCCGCGTTGATAAACAGCTGCGCACCAACGTGCCGCACATCTTTGCTATCGGCGATATCGTCGGTCAGCCAATGCTGGCACACAAAGGTGTTCACGAAGGCCACGTTGCCGCAGAAGTTATCGCCGGCATGAAGCACTACTTCGACCCGAAAGTGATCCCATCTATCGCGTACACCGAGCCAGAAGTTGCATGGGTTGGTCTGACCGAGAAAGAAGCGAAAGAGAAAGGCATCAGCTACGAAACCGCCACCTTCCCGTGGGCTGCTTCTGGCCGTGCTATCGCTTCCGACTGCGCAGATGGTATGACCAAACTGATCTTCGACAAAGAGACTCACCGTGTGATCGGTGGTGCGATTGTTGGCACCAACGGCGGCGAGCTGCTGGGTGAGATCGGTCTGGCGATCGAAATGGGTTGTGACGCTGAAGACATCGCGCTGACCATCCACGCTCACCCGACTCTGCACGAGTCAGTTGGCCTGGCGGCAGAAGTGTTTGAAGGCAGCATCACCGACCTGCCAAACGCGAAAGCGAAGAAGAAGTAATTCTTCCGGCATGAAAAAAGCGGCTCAAGAGCCGCTTTTTTTTATGCCTGAAAGGTTACTGGGCGACCAGCTGCCAGCGGTCGTCCGGTTTAAACGCCGACATCGCTTTCACTTCCTCTGCCGACTTCTCGCCGAGATTCGCCTGCCACACCCGATCGTCGCCGTTGATCATAAAGCTCATCACCCCGGTTTCGCCGTAGCTTACCGGCCAGGCGATCATCGCGAAGCCTGATTTGGTATCCGGCAGAATACGGAAGTGATAGCCGTGATAACCCTGACCGGGCTCTTTCGGGCTGAAGGCCGGGCCAAGCGGGCTGGGCGCTTCGCCGGGTTTTACCGGCCAGTACAGGCCATCTTTTTTACCCTCGCTGCTGACAATCTTCTGCGCGTAGTGCGTGGTGAGGGCGTAGTAGCTGTCCTGGGCATCCACATAGGCATGCAGCGCTTCAATGGCGGCGAGCTCGTTGCGACCTACCTCGCGATTCAGGATCTCCTCTTTGGCTTCCTGCATGTCGAAATGCCAGCCTTTGTCGGTTTTCACCACCGGGATCGGCAGCTGCCAGTGGTACTCCCCGACGGTCAGCCAGGCCATGTCGCCGTCGATCACCGTATGGTGGTTTACCTGCCAGTCGCGTTTAAAGCGATCCACGGCCTCGGGGTCGACGCCATCCGCCGGTAAGAAGCTGCGCCAGTCTTCTCCGAGAAGGTCGCCCAGTGCCGTTTCGTTCTGCTCGTTAATGGCTTTTGCCAGTGCATCGGTCGCCTGTTCGGGCGTGCTGAAATGGTGTTGGGCAAAGACGCCGGTCGATACCATGAACAACATCATTCCGCTGAGTAGTTTACTTTTCATTGTCGTCTCCCTTAACGATGACGGAATTCACGATGTTCGCCACCACTGCGGCGCTCAGACATCTGCGCCCGACCGCCGCTGCGTTCGACATTGCGGGCCGTCTGCTGACGGCTCTGCATGCCGCGCTGCTGCTGCGCCTGCCAGTTGGCCGAGCGGCTGTCGTTGCCGCTGAGCGCATTGGCCCGCTGGTGCGTCTGCATCGCACGCTGTTGGTTCTGTGCGGTGCGCTGCTGAGTTTGTGCCTTGCGGGTGGTCTCCTGGCGTGCCGCCGTACGCTGCGTATCGCGCTGGGTGCTGGTAGCCCGTTTCGCCGTTTGCGGTCGATCGTTGTCGTATCCGCGGTAGTTGTTGCGCTGGGAGATTTGATTCAGCTGCTTATTTGCCGCCTGACGCTGCCCGTCGCGGGTGGCAGGACGCGCCGTCTGCGACAGGTTTTTACCCGTTGAACGCTCCATCTGGGTCATTGCCGCCTGGCGCTGGGCGTCGCGGTTGGCACCACCCTGCGGGGCAGCTGTGCTGAGGCTGGTGGTATTCCGGCGCACCGCAGGCGTGTTCTGCGCGTAGCGATTATTTAGCTGGCTGGAGGCATAAGGCACGCCGCCGCGATAGGCCGGGTTGTGCTGCCAGCCACGATTGGCATCAAGCCGCTCCCCGCTGATTTTATTGAAGTTATCCACGTTGATATTGATGTTGTTATCACCGTTTCGCGAATAACCGCCGTGGTGATCGTCATCGTGGTGATGGTGATCCCAGTCGTCATCGTCATCCCAGTCGATGTTGCTGAAGATGGCGTAGGTCGTCGCCACGCCGAGACTAAAGCCAAGCCCTTTGACCAGGCTGTCGGTGAACTGCTCCCCCGGAGGCGGCGGCAGATAGACCGGCGGATAGCTGGTGTTAGGCCAGGTGCCGTAGACCGTGCTGGGGTTGTAGGTCGGGACGTAAACTACCTGCGGATCGGCGGATTCAATCTTGATGACCGTCGGGGCAGGGGCCGGGGTTGATGTGGTCGATGTGGATGTGGTGGACGATGAGCTCACTTTGGCGGGCTCGGTTTTCGTCACGGTGGTCACCTTCTGCTGCGGCGTGGACTGCAGCGCGCCGGTCTGCTGCGCCAGCAGACGTAAGCGCTGGACGGAGTCCATCACATCCTTCGGCTGGGCCAGAAACGCATCGCCGAGACTCTGCACCCACGGCGGGTTTTCCCCCATCAGCGACATCAGCTGCGGGAAGGCGACCAGCGATTTCACGCTCGGATCCCAGGGCTGCCCGGCGACGGCCTGAATAGCCGCATCCCCCTGCATGCGCGGGTTGTCACGCGACCACTGCGCCGCCTGTATCACGTTCGTCGGATAGGTTGCGGCCATTAAAATCTGCGACAGCAGGGCATCCGGATAGAGCGCGATGGGTGCCACCCACTGGTCGATCTGCGCGGCGGTATAGACCACCGGCGCGGGTTGCCCCTGAGCCGGTGCAGGAGCTGATGCAGTTTGTGCTGTCGGTGCGGGCTGTGCCGGCGGTGGTGGCTGAGTGACGGTCTCAGGCGCACGGCTGTTGACGTAGACAACGCCAGATGCGGCTAACAGCCCGGCGCTACACAGGAGAACAAGCAGATGTGGCTTAAAGGGCAACTTCATAGTAAGACTCCGACGAAAGCGAGGCCGTGAGGCGTTTACGTTGCCGCGAGTATATGCACCCGGGTATTACTTTTTTGACTTAAACTGGGAACCGTTGCGAATGGCCTGATAAAGAGTGTGAGCAGTTATTACACAGATTATATCCGATGGCGAAAAACGCGTTGGGGTATTCAAACCCGCTTGCAAGTCATCTTATTGCGTAGCAAAATCTTTCTCGTTGGGGTTTTGCCACAAATCTGCCAACCCGGTGTGCTACCACCGCAAGGCAACAAACTAACCGCTTAAGGGCGGTTTTTTTGTGCCTGAAATTCTTCCCGCCTCGCCGCTATACCATGCTTAACGATTCAGCAAACAATTTAATGTTGCTTTTTTGTAAACGGATTAACACTGTCTGAAAATCCTGCTATGCTGCCCGACGCGGTATCGGGCATATACCCTACAAACTGCTGTCTCACAGGAGCGTGAAGAGAACGCCCGCCGCATATGACAATGAGAGCGAGGAGAACCGTCGTGCTAGAAGAATACCGTAAGCACGTAGCAGAACGTGCCGCCGAGGGGATTGTACCCAAACCTTTAGATGCAACCCAAATGGCCGCGCTCGTCGAGCTGCTGAAGAATCCGCCAAAAGGCGAAGAAGAATTCCTGTTAGATCTGTTGATCAACCGCGTACCGCCAGGCGTAGATGAAGCTGCCTACGTAAAAGCCGGTTTCCTTGCTGCGATTGCCAAAGGCGAAGCAACCTCCCCACTGGTTACCCCTGAAAAAGCGATTGAACTGCTCGGCACCATGCAGGGTGGTTACAACATTCATCCGCTGATTGATGCGCTGGACAGCGACACGCTGGCGCCGATTGCCGCTAAAGCCCTGTCCCACACGCTGCTGATGTTCGATAACTTCTACGACGTAGAAGAGAAAGCCAAAGCGGGCAACCGCTATGCGAAGCAGGTTATGCAGTCCTGGGCTGATGCCGAATGGTTCCTGAGCCGCCCTGCGCTTGCAGAAAAAATGACCGTCACCGTCTTCAAGGTGACCGGTGAAACCAACACCGATGACCTGTCTCCGGCACCGGATGCCTGGTCACGCCCGGATATCCCACTGCACGCCCTGGCGATGCTGAAAAACGCCCGTGAAGGCATTGAGCCGGATCAGCCAGGCGTGGTCGGCCCGATCAAACAGATCGAAGCGCTGGCACAGAAAGGCTTCCCGCTGGCGTACGTCGGTGACGTGGTCGGGACCGGTTCTTCCCGTAAATCGGCAACCAACTCCGTGCTGTGGTTCATGGGTGATGATATCCCGAACGTGCCGAACAAACGCGGCGGCGGTCTGTGCCTCGGCGGTAAAATCGCACCTATCTTCTTCAACACCATGGAAGATGCCGGCGCACTGCCAATTGAAGTGGACGTTAACAACCTGAACATGGGCGACGTGATTGACGTTTACCCGTTCAAAGGTGAAGTGCGTAACCACGAAACCAACGAGCTGCTGGCGAGCTTTGAACTGAAAACCGACGTGCTGATCGACGAAGTGCGTGCTGGTGGCCGTATCCCGCTGATCATCGGTCGTGGCTTGACCACCAAGGCGCGTGAAGCGCTGGGTCTGCCGCACTCAGACGTATTCCGTCAGGCGAAAGACGTGGCGGAAAGCGACCGTGGTTATTCTCTGGCGCAGAAAATGGTAGGCCGCGCGTGCGGCGTAGCCGGTATCCGTCCGGGTGCCTACTGCGAGCCGAAGATGACCTCCGTGGGCTCTCAGGACACCACCGGTCCAATGACCCGTGACGAACTGAAAGACCTGGCGTGCCTGGGCTTCTCTTCTGATCTGGTGATGCAGTCCTTCTGCCACACTGCGGCTTATCCGAAGCCGGTTGACGTCACCACCCACCACACCCTGCCAGACTTCATCATGAACCGCGGCGGTGTCTCCCTGCGTCCGGGCGACGGCGTTATCCACTCCTGGCTGAACCGCATGCTGCTGCCGGATACCGTTGGTACCGGTGGTGACTCCCACACCCGTTTCCCGATTGGGATCTCCTTCCCGGCGGGCTCCGGCCTGGTGGCGTTTGCCGCTGCGACCGGCGTAATGCCGCTGGACATGCCGGAATCCGTTCTGGTGCGTTTCAAAGGTAAAATGCAGCCGGGCATCACCCTGCGCGACCTGGTGCATGCGATCCCGCTGTACGCTATCAAGCAGGGCCTGCTGACCGTTGAGAAGAAGGGCAAGAAGAACATTTTCTCTGGCCGTATCCTCGAGATCGAAGGTCTGCCGGATCTGAAAGTGGAGCAGGCGTTCGAACTGACCGATGCGTCCGCTGAGCGTTCTGCTGCCGGCTGTACCATCAAGCTGAACCAGGCGCCAATCGAAGAGTACCTGACCTCCAACATCGTGCTGCTGAAGTGGATGATTGCAGAAGGCTACGGCGACCGCCGTACCCTGGAGCGTCGTATTCAGGGCATGGAGAAATGGCTGGCGGATCCACAGCTGCTGGAAGCCGACGCTGATGCAGAATATGCCGCAGTGATCGACATCGATCTGGCCGACATCAAAGAGCCAATCCTGTGTGCGCCGAACGATCCGGACGACGCGCGTCTGCTCTCTGACGTTCAGGGCGACAAGATTGACGAAGTGTTCATCGGCTCCTGCATGACCAACATCGGTCACTTCCGTGCGGCCGGTAAACTGCTGGATACCCATAAAGGCCAGCTGCCAACCCGTCTGTGGGTGGCTCCGCCAACCCGTATGGACGCGGCGCAGCTGACCGAAGAGGGTTACTACAGCGTGTTTGGTAAGAGCGGTGCGCGTATCGAAATCCCTGGCTGTTCCCTGTGTATGGGTAACCAGGCGCGCGTGGCGGACGGTGCGACGGTGGTTTCTACCTCAACCCGTAACTTCCCGAACCGTTTAGGTACGGGTGCAAACGTCTACCTGGCCTCTGCGGAGCTGGCGGCGGTTGCGGCGCTGATTGGCAAACTGCCAACGCCGGAAGAGTACCAGACCTTTGTGGCTCAGGTTGATAAGACTGCGGTGGATACCTATCGCTATCTGAACTTCGACCAGCTCTCTCAGTACACCGAGAAAGCGGACGGGGTTATCTTCCAGACTGCAGTATAAAACCTGACCCCTCACCCTAACCCTCTCCCCATAGGGGAGAGGGAACAATTACACCCTCTCCCCTTTGGGGAGAGGGCCAGGGTGAGGGGTATTTTTTATTTTCATTCCTTCCACCCGTTCCGCTTTTTTTCTTCCTCCGGGCTGCGATAATTACTGCAAGAGCTTTGCAGAGGAAAATACTATGGATTACGAATTTCTGCGTGATATCACCGGTGTGGTGAAAGTGCGTATGTCGATGGGCCACGAAGTGGTCGGTCACTGGTTCAATGAGGAAGTGAAAGAGAACCTGAGCCTGCTCGATGAAGTGGAACAGGCTGCACGCACGGTAAAAGGCAGTGAACGATCCTGGCAACGTGCCGGCCATGAATACACGCTGTGGATGGACGGCGAAGAGGTCATGGTTCGCGCCAATCAGCTGGAGTTTTCCGGCGACGAGATGGAAGAGGGGATGAGCTACTACGATGAAGAGAGCCTGTCGCTGTGCGGCGTAGAGGATTTTCTGCAGGTGGTAGCGGCCTACCGCGAGTTTGTGAAACAGAAATAATATCAGGAGCGTCCCTGCTCCAGACGGGTCTTATACGGTCGCGATATTGCGGCCGTAGTAAATTTCACGCATCTCTTTCCACAGCAGGTCGGTAATGACCTTGCGCTCTTCTTCGCTTAAATCTTCCGGCCGGGTATGGAACATGTAGTGCTTAAGATCGAACTCCTTAAGCAGCATCTTGGTATGGAAGATATTCTCCTGATAGACGTTTACATCCATCATGTCATACAGCGCTTTCATATCCTCGGACATGAAGTTCTGAATCGAGTTAATTTCATGATCGATAAAGTGCTTCATACCGTTGATATCACGGGTAAAGCCGCGCACGCGATAGTCGATGGTCACGATGTCAGACTCAAGCTGATGAATTAAGTAATTCAGCGCATTGAGCGGGGAGATCACGCCGCAGGTCGAGACTTCTATATCGGCGCGGAAGGTACATAACCCGCCCTCAGGATGGCTCTCCGGGTAGGTATGCACGCAGATATGGCTCTTATCGAGATGGGCAACCACCGCCTCCGGCAGCGGGCCGGGGTGCTCGGTATGGTCGATGAGCCCAGGATCAACGGGCTCTTCGCTGACCAGAATGGTCACGCTGGCACCCTGGGGTTCATAATCCTGACGGGCGATGTTCAGGATATTGGCGCCGATAATAGAGCAGGTTTCTGACAGGATCTCGGTCAGTCGGTTGGCGTTATAGAGTTCATCGATATAGGCGATATAACCATCGCGCTCTTCCGCCGTTTTTACATAGCAGATATCGTAAATACAAAAACTCAGGCTTTTGGTCAGGTTGTTAAAGCCATGCAGTTTCAGCTTTTTCAATTCATTCACCCCCTCAGAGCATCTTGCAAATATTGTGGTAAGGCAAAGGCTGCGGTATGCACGGCCGGATTGTAGTAGCGGCAGGCCAGATTCGCCTGCTGGAAGCGCGCCTGAATAATGCCGGTAGAGAGATGGCGCAGGGCTTCGTTGTCCGTCGCCCAGGCAAAGGTCATCACGCCGCCGTAGTAGGTCGGGATCGCCGCCTGGTAGAAGCTGACGTCAGTAAAGTAGTGGCTCAGCTTACGGTGGCTGTCGATGGCCTCGTCCTGCTGCAGGAAGCAGACGCCGTTCTGCGCCACAAAGACACCGCCGGGATTCAGGCAGCGTTTGCAGCCCTCGTAGAACGCCGAGGTAAACAGGCTCTCCCCTGGCCCAATCGGGTCGGTGCAGTCGGAGATGATCACATCGAAGGTGCGCGTCGTCTGGTTAACAAAATTAACGCCATCGTCGATGACCAGCGTGAAGCGCGGATCGTCGTAGCTACCGGCATTGTGGTTAGGCAGATACTGGCGACAGAAGGAGACCACGCCAGCGTCGATCTCGACCATGGTGATGCTTTCGATGGATTTGTGGCGGGACACTTCGCGCAGCATAGCGCCGTCGCCGCCGCCGATGATCAGGACATGTTTCGCGTTGCCGTGCGCCAGCAGCGGGACGTGAGTCATCATTTCATGATAGATGAATTCATCACGTTCGGTGGTTTGCACCACGCCATCCAGCGCCATCACCCGGCCAAAGGCCGCGTTTTCGAAAATGATCAGATCCTGATGATCGGTTTTCTCATGATAGAGCACGTTATCAATGGCAAAGTACTGCCCAAAATGGTCATGCAGCGTTTCATGCCACACATTTTTTTCGGCCATGGGATGATACCTCCTTTGTTAACACCCGCTTAAAACGGGGGCAACATCATAGCTAACAATGACCGTGGTTGCACGGTCATAAATTCAGCAAAGGGGCATCGGGAGAAGAGTTACTTAACGTAGGCGAGGAGGCTCAGCGAGTCGCGAGCCAGGGCTTTACATTTTTTTGCTGTAGGGATGCCGATGCCGCTGAGATCGCGGTAGCTGTCTTCACCGAGGGTTTTCATATCGAAACTGTCGTAGTTGCTCAGATCCCACTGGTTCTGCTGAGCAAAAAAGACCAGTGCGCGACGGATCTGGCCGTTAGGTAAGTTCTGGTAGCCGCAGTCGTTTTTCAGAAACACAAACACCGCCGTTAAATCCGCCATATCTTCGGCTTCATTTTCACTCAGCGCATAGCTGTTTGCGCAGCCCATCATTAGTGTGGTGAACAGGATTGTTCGGAAAAACGTCTTCATTGCTTCTACCAATACGTCACGGAAATTCAACGTTAGCACACTTCCCGCCGGTGCGACGATCTTTATTATTGCTGCTTTTCTTGACCTTCCGGCAAGGGGAGGGTTTATGCTCAGGAGATCGACTGCTGCGAATAAGGAGATGAACATGCAACGCCGTGATTTTTTAAAATATTCTGCCGCCCTGGGTGTCGCCAGTGCGCTTCCGCTCTGGAGCCGCGCGGCTTTTGCCGCCGAGCGGCCCGTTTTGCCGATCCCGAATTTACTCACCCCGGATGCGCGTAATCAGGTGCGCCTGGTGGTGCAGGCGGGCAAAACCACGTTTGGACCACACAACGCCACCACCTGGGGCTATAACGGCAACCTGCTGGGCCCGGCTATCCAGCTGCGCAAGGGAAAAGCGCTGACCGTTAACATCCACAACACCCTGAACGAAGAGACCACCGTCCACTGGCACGGTCTGGAAGTGCCGGGAGAGGTAGACGGCGGCCCGCACGGCATCATTAAGCCAGGCGGCCAGCGGACGGTGACCTTTACGCCGGATCAGCGGGCGGCAACCTGCTGGTTCCATCCCCATCAGCACGGCAAGACCGGGCATCAGGTGGCGATGGGATTAGCCGGGCTGGTCCTGATTGACGATGACGAAAGCCGCCTGCTGCGCCTGCCGAAGCAGTGGGGCATCGACGATGTGCCGGTTGTCGTGCAGGACAAGAAATTTACCGCCGACGGGCAAATTGACTATCAGCTGGATGTGATGAGCGCCGCGGTGGGCTGGTTTGGCGACACCCTGCTGACCAACGGAGCGATTTACCCCCAGCACAATGCGCCGAAAGGCTGGCTGCGCCTGCGACTGCTCAACGGCTGTAACGCCCGCTCGCTCAACTTCGCCGCCAGCGATAAGCGACCGCTATACGTCGTCGCCAGCGACGGCGGGCTGCTGGCTGAGCCGGTTAAAGTGACCGAACTGCCGATGCTGATGGGCGAGCGTTTTGAAGTGCTGGTGGACATCAGCGACGGCAAGCCGTTTGACCTGATTACTCTGCCGGTGAGCCAGATGGGGATGGCGGTGGCGCCCTTCGATAAACCGCAGCCGGTGCTGCGCATTCAGCCGCTGCTGGTCACCGCCTCGGGCGCGTTGCCGGATACGCTGGCCAAAATGCCCGTTCTGCCGTCGCTCGAAGGAGTGACCCAGCGCAAGCTCCAGCTGTCGATGGATCCGATGCTCGATATGATGGGCATGCAGGCATTGATGAAGAAGTATGGCGACCAGGCGATGGCGGGGATGCATCACGGCCAGATGGGCCATATGAATCACGGACAGATGGATCACAGCATGCACGGGTTTGATTTCCATAACGGCAACCGGATTAACGGCAAAGCCTTCGATATGCACACCCCGCAGTTTGCTGCTGCCAAAGGGCAGTACGAGCGCTGGGTGATCTCAGGCGAGGGCGACATGATGCTGCATCCATTCCATATTCACGGTACCCAGTTCCGCATCCTGACGGAAAACGGCAGGCCGCCAGCGGTACATCGTGCGGGCTGGAAAGACACGGTACGCGTAGAGGGTGGGGTGAGCGAGGTGCTAGTGAAGTTCGATCATGACGCGCCGAAAGAGTACGCCTATATGGCGCACTGCCATCTGCTGGAGCATGAAGATACCGGGATGATGCTGGGGTTCACGGTGTAAAAAAGCCCGGTGGCGCTAACGCTTACCGGGCCTACAAAACAAGATGTGCACGAACCGTAGGCCGGGTAAGGCGTAGCCGCCACCCGGCTTTTTAGTTACTTCGCGTCGTCAGGCAGCGCATAAGCAACAATGTAGTCGCCCATCTTCGTACCAAACGAACCGTGACCACCTGCAGAGATGACAACGAACTGCTTGCCATTCACTTCATAGGTCATCGGTGTGGCCTGTCCACCGGCTGGCAGACGTCCCTGCCACAGTTTTTCACCGTTGCTCATATTGTATGCGCGCAGGTAGTTGTCCGCGGTCGCACCAATGAACAGCACGTTACCGGCGGTGGAGATTGGGCCACCCAGCATCGGCATACCCATATTGAACGGTACCGGGATCGGCATCGGGAACGGCATGCTGTCCTGTGGCGTACCAATACGTTTTTTCCAGACGACCTGGTTGGTCTTCAGATCCAGCGCTGAAATATAACCCCAGGCAGGCTGTTTACACGGCAGGCCAAACGGAGACAGGAACGGGTTCAGCGTTACGCCATACGGCACGCCGTACTGCGGCTGAATGCCGGATTCAGTACCTGTACCCTGCGCGTCTTTCGGCTGTTCCATCGGATTGCCCGGGCCACGTGGGATCAGCTTAGAGACAAACGGCAGCGCCATCGGGTTGGCAATCGCCACCTGACGGTTCGGATCAACGGAGATACCGCCCCATTCGAACATCCCCAGGTTACCCGGGAACACCAGCGTACCCTGCTCGGACGGCGGGGTGAAGATGCCTTCATAGCGCATCTGATGGAACATTACGCGGCACACCAGCTGGTCGAACATGGTGGCGCCCCACATGTCCGCCCCGCTGAGATCTTTCTTCGGACGGAAGCTCAGATCGGAGAACGGCTGGGTTTTAGTGACGTAGTCGCCTTTCGCCGCACCCTGCGGAACCGGTTTTTCCGGTGCAGGAACTACCAGCTCGCCGTTACGACGGTCCAGCACGAAGATGTTGCCGGTTTTGGCCGGAGCATAGATCACCGGTACGGTTTTACCGTTTACGGTAATGTCGGCCAGCGTCGGCTGGGACGGCATATCCATATCCCACAGATCGTGGTGAACGGTCTGGTAGCTCCACGCCAGTTTCCCGGTGGTCGCATTCAGGGCCACGACAGAGCTGGCGTAACGCTCCTGCTCCGGCGTACGGTTGCCACCCCAGATATCCGGCGTGGTCACGCCCATCGGCAGATAAACCAGGTCCAGCTTCGCGTCATAGGCAGCAGGTGCCCAGGAGTTTGGCGAGTTGAAGGTGAAGGTGTGTTCATCCGACGGGATAGCGTTTGGATCTTTCGCACCCGGATCGAAGGCCCACAGCAGCTTACCGGTGTTGACGTCAAAGCCGCGGATCACGCCAGAGGTTTCGCGAACGGAGAAGTTATCCGTTACCGAACCGGCAATCACGATGGTTTTATCGGTGATGATTGGCGGGGAAGTCGGCTCATACAGACCCGGGGTCTGATCCGGCATGTTGGTCTGCAGGTTCAGCACGCCTTTGTTTGCAAAGGTTTCGCACAGCTTGCCGGTTTCAGCGTTAAGGGCAAACAGACGACCGTCGTTCACCGGCAGCATGATGCGACGCGGACAGTCGGCGATCACTTCAGGGCTGGCGTTATCAGCGCGTGCTTCGTGATAAGAGACGCCACGGCAGGTCACGTGCTGGAACTGATTGTTTGTTTTCAGCTGCGGATCGAAATGCCATTTCTCTTTACCGGTGGCCGCATCAAGCGCGAACAGACGCTGGTGGGCGGTACACAGGTAGAGCATGTTGCCCACTTTAATCGGGGTCACTTCGTTGGTCAGTTCGCCCGGATCGTTCGCTTGTTTCAGATCGCCGGTACGGAATACCCAGGCTTCTTTCAGATTGTGCACGTTATCGGCATTAATCTGTTTCAGCGGGGAGTAGCGCTGACCTTCCTGGTTACGCCCGTAGGCAGGCCAGTCGGCATCGGCTACCTCAGAGATCGCCGCCGCAGGGGTTGAATCCGCATTCAGGGTACCTTTCACTTCCTGCGGATCGTTAAAGCCCGCCCAGGTCAGCATTCCGCCGGTGATCAGCAATGCCACCACCAGCGCGGCAACCGCACCGCTGGAGCGCACCAGCAGGCGACGCCAGACGAAGGGCAGGATCAGCCAGATACCGAAGAAGACCAGAATATCGCTACGCGGCGTCAGGGCCCAGAAGTCAAAGCCGACTTCCCATACGCCCCAAATCATCGTAGCCAGCAGCAGAGCAGCGTAGAGCCACAGTGCCGATTGTTTACTGCGCCATAGAAGGAACGTCACGCCAAGCATGACGATGCCTGCAACCGGGTAGTACCAGGAGCCACCAATGGCCACCAGCCACACCCCGCCGATTAACAGATACAGTCCGCAGAATGCAGCGAACAGCGCTGTTAGCCTCACGAGTAAACGTGAATGTTGGATTTTTGTTTCCGCCATAAAAGACACTCTATAAGTTTGTTAATTATTTAGTAGCAATTAATTATAGGCTTTAACAAGTGTGATCGGAATCACAAATCTGGCTTTTATGAACTGATGCGCCAGGAGGATTCATTTGCTGGTATACTTCAGGGCTTATGAAGCGATGCCGGACGCGAATCCATCGGCATTGAGAAATTCGTTATAAAATCATACGGTTAGTAAAATGAAACATACTGTTGAAGTGATGATCCCGGAAGCGGAGATCAAAGCGCGTATCGCCGAACTCGGTCGTCAGATCACCGAACACTACAAAGACAGCGGCAGCGAAATGGTGCTGGTGGGTCTGTTACGCGGTTCCTTCATGTTTATGGCCGATCTCTGCCGCGAAGTGCAGGTGTCCCATGAAGTCGATTTTATGACCGCCTCCAGCTATGGCAGCGGCATGTCGACCACCCGTGATGTGAAAATTCTCAAAGACCTGGATGAAGACATTCGCGGTAAAGATGTCCTGATCGTGGAAGACATCATCGATTCCGGTAACACCCTGTCAAAAGTACGCGAAATTCTCAGCCTGCGTGGCCCTAAATCGCTGGCGATTTGCACCCTGCTGGACAAACCGACCCGTCGTGAAGTGAACGTTCCCGTGGAGTTTGTTGGTTTCTCGATCCCGGATGAATTCGTGGTGGGTTACGGCATTGACTACGCCCAGCGCTATCGCCATCTGCCGTATGTCGGCAAAGTGGTGCTGCTGGACGAATAAGGTGGGTATTGCCCGATGGCGCTCCGCTTACCGGGCCTACGGGACGTGCCGTTGTAGGCCGGGTAAGGCGAAGCCGCCACCCGGCTTTTTTATTTGTGGTTATCGTGCTTCTGGGTGAGGTTGGACAGGCCCTGACGGTAGCGCTGCTCCAGGGTTTCCCGGTTGGTGGCGGTTACGTCCAGATCCCGCAGCAGGCCATCATGAATACCGTAGGCCCAGCCGTGGATCGTCACTTTCTGCCCGCGTTTCCAGGCTGAGCGCATAATAGTGGAGTGGCCCAGGTTGTAGACCTGTTCCATCACGTTCAGTTCGCACAGGGTATCCAGGCGACGCTCCTGCGGCATTTGCCCCAGCAGTGAGCTATGTTTGAACCAGATATCACGAATGTGCAGCAGCCAGTTGTCGATAAGGCCCAGTTCCGTGTTTTCAACCGCTGCCTGGACGCCGCCGCAGCCGTAGTGACCGCAAATAATGATGTGTTCCACTTCAAGAACATCAACGGCATACTGCACCACCGACAGGCAGTTCAGGTCGGTGTGGATCACCAGGTTTGCAACGTTGCGGTGGACGAACAGTTCGCCAGGTTCGAGGCCGGTCAGACGTTCAGCCGGCACGCGGCTGTCAGAGCATCCAATCCAGAGAAAGCGGGGTTTCTGCGCTTTAGACAGTTTCTCAAAAAATCCGGAATCTTCTTCCAGCAGCATCTTTGACCATAGTGCGTTATTGCTGATGAGTGTATCTATGTCATTCATGGAGGCTAACGGCCTGTAACCGAGTGATTGCGTTGCGCTACTATAGGGTAACCCGACTTTTAATGAAACCACACAACGTGTGTCAGAACTATAGGTAAGTTTAATTCATGGCGATTGCACTTGAGCTTGAGCAACTTAAAAAAACCTATCCGGGGGGCGTCCAGGCGCTGCGCGGCATAGATCTCAAAGTAGAAGCCGGTGATTTTTATGCGCTTCTGGGGCCTAACGGGGCAGGTAAATCGACCACCATTGGGATTATCAGCTCGCTGGTGAATAAAACCTCCGGCCGGGTAAGCGTGTTTGGCTACGACCTGGAGAAAGACGTGGTCAACGCCAAACGCCAGCTGGGGCTGGTACCGCAGGAGTTTAACTTCAATCCGTTTGAGACCGTTCAGCAGATTGTGGTCAACCAGGCGGGCTACTACGGCGTGGAACGTAAAGAGGCGGTCGAGCGCAGCGAAAAATACCTTAAACAGCTCGATCTGTGGGAAAAGCGCAACGAACGTGCGCGGATGTTATCCGGCGGCATGAAGCGTCGTCTGATGATTGCCCGCGCCCTGATGCATGAGCCAAAATTGCTGATTCTGGATGAGCCTACCGCCGGGGTGGATATTGAACTTCGCCGCTCGATGTGGGGTTTTTTGAAGGATTTGAACGACAAAGGCACCACGATCATCCTCACCACCCACTATCTGGAAGAGGCTGAGATGCTTTGTCGTAACATCGGCATCATTCAGCACGGCGAGCTGGTGGAAAACACCTCGATGAAAGCGCTGCTCTCCAAGCTGAAATCAGAAACCTTTATTCTCGATCTGGCGGCGAAAAGCCCGCTGCCGAAGCTGGAAGGCTATCAGTACCGCCTGGTGGATACCTCAACGCTGGAAGTGGAAGTGCTGCGCGAGCAGGGGATCAACAGCGTCTTCAGCCAGCTGAGCCAGCAGGGGATTCAGGTATTAAGTATGCGTAACAAAGCAAACCGACTGGAAGAGCTGTTCGTCTCGCTGGTCCATGAGAAACAAGGAGATCGCGCATGATGCAGCTTTACTGGGTGGCGCTGAAAAGTATCTGGGCCAAAGAGATCAACCGTTTTATGCGCATCTGGATCCAGACCCTGGTGCCGCCGGTGATCACCATGACCCTCTACTTTATTATCTTCGGCAACCTGATCGGCTCGCGGATCGGTGAGATGCACGGCTTCACCTACATGCAGTTTATCGTGCCGGGCCTGATCATGATGGCGGTGATCACCAACGCTTACGCCAACGTGGCATCGTCGTTCTTCAGCGCCAAGTTCCAGCGCAACATTGAGGAGCTGCTGGTGGCCCCGGTGCCTACGCACGTTATCATCGCCGGTTACGTCGGCGGCGGGGTGGCGCGCGGGCTTTGCGTTGGCGTGCTGGTCACGGCCATTTCGCTGTTCTTCGTGCCGTTCCAGGTTCACTCCTGGCTGTTTGTCGGCCTGACGCTGCTGCTGACAGCGGTACTGTTCTCGCTGGCGGGCCTGCTGAACGCGGTGTTCGCCAAAACCTTTGACGACATCAGCCTGATCCCGACCTTCGTCCTGACGCCGCTGACCTATCTCGGCGGGGTGTTCTACTCCCTGACGCTGCTGCCGCCGTTCTGGCAGGGGCTGTCACACCTGAACCCGATCGTCTATATGATCAGCGGCTTCCGCTTTGGCTTCCTCGGGATTTCCGACGTGCCGCTGGCGACCACCGTTGGCGTGCTGGTGATCTTTATCGTTGCCTTCTACCTGCTGTGCTGGAACCTGATCCAGCGCGGACGCGGACTGCGCAGCTAATCCTCAGGCCCGGCGGCGTTCTGCTGCCGGGCTGCTTTATTGACCACAGTCACCCCCGAATCTTCACCCTGCCGCTAAACTACCCCTTTCTGATGAGAGGTGACGATGCTGGGTTGGGTAATAACGTGTCATGATGAACATGCGCAGCAGATGGCGGATCAACTCGCCGTCCGCTTTGGGCCGCTGGCGCAGTGCCAGGTGGTGAATTTCTGGCGTGGCCTCAGCAGTAATATGCTCAGCCGCATGCTGTGCGATGCCCAGCATCAGGTCGACAGCGGTGACGGGGTGATCTTTCTGACCGATATCTCCGGCGCGGCGCCGTATCGCGCGGCAGCGTTACTGAGCCACAAGCATGAGAACTGCGAAGTGATCTCCGGCATCAGCTTGCCGCTGCTGGAGATGATGTATCCCCTGCGTGAAATGACCGACAGCAGCGGCTTTCGCGACACCATCGTGGCCCGCGGCGCGCCGGACGTCAGCAGCCTGTGGCATCAGCAGCAGAAAAACCCGCCCTTTGTCCTGCTCCACGGGCTGGAGAAATATTAAGCATTGGTATTGCTGACGCTTTTGTTACAATGGCGTCCGATTTTCGTCCTGAATAACTTTCAACTATGTCCGCGCGCATCCTTTTCCTGCTTCTGCTGCTGATCTCCGGCGGCGCATCTGCCAGTCTGTTAAGCCAGCAAGGGGCTCCGGCCCGCTATATGCAAACCACCGAAGATGCGGCTATCTGGGCGCAGGTGGGCAACAACGTCGTGACGGTGGGCAACGTGCGTGCCGGGCAGATCGTGGCGGTCGTTCCTACGTCGGCGGATTACTATGAGTTTCGCTTTGGCTTTGGCACCGGCTTTATCGACAAAGGGCATCTGGGCGAGGTGCAGGGGAAACAGCGGGTGGAGGATAGCCTTGGCGATCTGAACAAGCCGCTCAGCAACCAGAACTTGATCACCTGGAAGGATACTCCGGTCTACAACGCGCCCAGCGCAGGCAGCGCCCCGTTCGGCACCCTGGCGGACAATCTGCGTTATCCGATCCTCAACAAGCTCAAGGATCGCCTGAATCAGACCTGGTATCAGATCCGCATCGCCAACCGCCTGGCCTGGGTCAGCAGCCTGGATGCGCAGGAGGATAACGGCCTGCCGGTGCTGACCTATCACCATATTCTGCGTGACGAAGAGAACACCCGTTTCCGCCATACCTCAACCACCACCAGCGTCCGCGCCTTCAACAACCAGATGGCCTGGCTACGTGACCAGGGGTACGCCACGCTGACCCTGTATCAGCTCGAAGGCTACGTACGCAATAAGATGAACCTGCCGGCCCGGGCGGTGGTGATCACCTTTGACGACGGCCTGAAATCGGTCAGCCGCTATGCCTGGCCGATCCTGAAGCAATACGGCTTTCACGCCACGGCGTTTATTATCTCCTCGCGGATCAAAGCCCATCCTTTGAAATGGGATCCGAAGTCGCTGCAGTTTATGAGCATTTCCGAGCTGCGGGAGATCCAGGATGTGTTTGACGTGCAGTCGCACACCCATTTCCTGCACCGGGTGGATGCGAATCGCCATCCGATCCTGCTGAGCCGCAGCTATCACAATATCCTGATGGATTTCAAACACTCCCGTCGGGCGCTGGCGCAGTTTAACCCGCACGTGCTCTACCTCTCGTACCCGTTTGGCGGCTACAACGATATCGCGGTGAAAGCGGCGAATGATGCCGGTTTCCACCTGGCGGTGACGACGGTAAAAGGGAAGGTGAAACCGGGAGATAATCCGTTCTTACTGAAGCGCTTGTACGTTCTCAGAACGGATTCTTTAGAGACCATGTCGCGGCTGATCAGCAATCAGCCGCGGGGGTAGGATCAGGCAACCTGGACAGGGATCGCTTTCGCGGTGCGTTTCATCTCGTTGTCGCCTTCGAAGTAGGCGACTTTCGGCTGCCAGCGGCGGGCCTCTTCGTCGGACATCATGACAAAGCTTGCGATGATGACGATGTCACCCACGTTGGCACAGTGCGCTGCCGCACCGTTCACGGAGATGATTTTAGAGCCCCGTTCTGCCGCGATAGCATAGGTTGAGAAACGATTGCCGTTGCTCACATTCCAGATATCAATGGCTTCGTTTTCAAGAATACCCGCCGCGTCGAGAAAATCCTGATCGATCGCGCAGGAGCCTTCATAGTGCAGATCGGCCTGAGTGACCTTCACACGGTGAAGCTTACCTTGCAGCATTTTGCGAATCATGATGTTACCTTTACTCTTCTTCGTAACCCACTTGCCCGCAAGTGGGGAGGGAAACTAATCCGTTAGCTATCTAGCAGCTCAATAGTTACTGAGCCAGTTCAACGACAGTATTGTCGATCAGGCGCGCCTGACCGAGCCACGCAGCAACCAGGATCACCGCGCGTTTGCTGGTGGCAGACAGTTCCAGCAGCGTATCGGCATCGCGGATCTGAATATCATCAGCCCGGAAACCTTTTTCATTCAGCTCTTGTTCGGCAATGGCGATAATCTCTTCGCTGCTGAGCGCTTTCTGCTGCAGCTTTTCGACCATGGCACTCATCACTTTGTACAGGCCCGGCGCGATTTTGCGCTGGTCTGGCGTCAGATAGCCGTTGCGCGAGCTCAGCGCCAGGCCGTCTTTGGCGCGCACGATGGGCACGCCAACGATGTCAATGTCGTAGCCCATGTCGGCCACCATCTTGCGGATCAGCGCCAGCTGCTGGAAGTCTTTCTCACCGAAGCAGGCGATATCCGGCTGCACCAGGTTAAACAGCTTGCTGACGATGGTAGAGACGCCGCGGAAATGACCCGGTCGGCTGGCCCCTTCGAGCATGGTGGAGATGCCCGGCACATCCACAAAGGTGGTCTCTTCGGTGCCCTTCGGATAGACATCATTCGGGGCCGGGGAGAAGACGAAATCAACCTGATGCTTTTTCAGCTTCTCGCAATCTTCCTGCAGCGTGCGCGGGTAGCGGGCCAGGTCGTCGGCGCGGTCAAACTGCATCGGGTTGACGAAAATACTCACCACCACCACATCGGCGCGGGCTTTGGCTTCGTCCACCAGCTTCATATGACCGTCATGCAGGTTGCCCATGGTAGGCACCAGCGCGATACGTTTACCTTCCTGGCGCAGGCGGCGAATATGCTGGCGCAGCAGCGGCAGGGTTTCAATGATTAGCACAACAAGACTCCTTACTGGAAACTGTGTTCTTCACCCGGGTAAACACCCGATTCAACGTCGGCAATATACTGCCTGACTGCGCCGCGCATGTCGCCTGCGTCGATAAGGAAATTCTTCGCAAATTTCGGGATGTGCCCGCCGGTAATACCAAACGCATCGTGCATCACCAGGATCTGGCCGTCGGTGACGTTACCGGCACCAATGCCGATCACCGGAATAGAGAGCGCCTCGGTGATGCGTTTCGCCAGCGCCACCGGCACGCACTCCAGCACCAGCAGCTGTGCGCCTGCGGCTTCTAAGGCCAGCGCATCATCAAACAGCGTCTGGGCAGCGTCACCGCGCCCCTGCACCTTGTAGCCGCCAAAGATATTGACCGACTGCGGGGTTAATCCCAGATGACCGCAAACCGGCACCGCGCGCTCGGTCAGCATGCGGACGGTGTCAACCAGCCAGGCGCCGCCTTCCACTTTGACCATGTTGGCCCCGGCGCGCATTACGGTGGCGGCACTTTCAAACGCCTGCTCCGGCGTGGCGTAGGCCATAAACGGCAGATCGGCGAGCAGCAGGCAGGCCGGTGCCCCGCGGCGCACCGCCCGGGTGTGATAAGCAATATCGTCTACCGTCACTGGCAGGGTGGAGTCATGTCCCTGGACCGTCATCCCTAACGAGTCGCCGACCAGCATGACGTTGATACCCTCTTCGGCAAAGAGTTTTGCGAAGCTGTAGTCATAGGCCGTAATGGTGGCGAAGCGCTGCTTGTCCTGCTTGCATTTCTGCAAGGTGGCGATGGTGGTTGGTTTCATACTGTTTCCTGATAGCCCAAAGCGAATCTGTGCGCATTCTAACAGTAACATTCGAGGGAACAATGATTTTAGGCAACCGATTAACCACAAATATTTCGTGGTTAATAAACAGAAATTTGCTGTTACCAGCGGGCAGGTTTTTCGGCGTTCAGCTGCGCCAGCAGGGCGCGGAGGCTTTCACCGTCGGGGAAGAGCAGATCGGGGGCAATTTCAAACAGCGGCCAGAGCATAAAGCCGCGATTTTTCATGTCGTAATGCGGCACAATCAGGCGTTCGGTGTTAATCAACGCATCGCCAAACAGCATGATGTCGAGATCCAGAGTACGCGGTCCCCAGCGCTCTTCCTTACGTACGCGCCCCTGCTGCAGCTCGATGCGCTGGGTGTTGTCCAGCAGCGCGTCGGCGCTAAGGTTCGTTTCCAGCGCGATGGCGGCGTTCAGGTAGTCGGGCTGATCCTGCGGGCCCAGCGGAGGGGTGCGATAAAATGCGGAGAGGGCGACAACGCGGGACTGCGGGATGTCGCCCAGCGCCTGGACGGCAGCATTAACCTGCTCCAGCGGAGAGGCCAGATTGCTGCCGATGGCAATATACGCAAGCGTCATGCCGCGCCTTCGCGACGTGGGGCGCGCTTGCGTGGACGACGGTGACGACGACGCGGGGCTGGCTCTTCATCGAGGTCGGTGAGCATGTCTTTCTGCGCCGGCGGGGCGGAAACCTGGAATTCACCCCACCACTGCACCAGAAGCTGCAGCTCGCGGTTGTTTTCGGCTTCGGCACGCAGGGCCATCAGATCGTAAGCGGCGCGGAATTTTGGATGCTCCATTAACTTCCAGGCGCGTTTACCCTGACGACGGGACATCCGCAGCTGAAGCTGCCAGATATCACGTACCAGCGTGGTAATGCGTTTCGGGATCGCCAGCGAACGGCAGGCTTCATCGAGCACGTCGTTGGCGGCCAGCGCGAAGGCATCGTAGTAGGCAAGGCCGCTTTCCTGGGCAATCTTCTGCGCCGTTTCCAGCAGCGGATACCAGAACATCGCCGCAAAGAGGAACGCCGGATTAACGCGCATATCGTTCTGAATGCGGTTATCGGTATTCTTCAGCACCTGGTCAATGATACGTTCCATCGCGCTGTCACCTTGTTCGGTGAAGTTGCGCGTAATGGTTGGGAACAGGGGCTGGAACAGGCTGTATTCGCGTAGCAGCTGGTAGGTGGCAAAGCCGTGGCCCGCCTGCAGCAGCTTCAGCGCCTCTTCAAACAGACGCGCCGGAGGCACATCGTTGATCAGCGTCGCCAGACGCGGGATCGGCTCGGCGGTCTCAGGGCTGATGCGCATATCCAGCTTGGCGGCGAACCGCACGGCACGCAGCATACGCACCGGATCTTCACGGTAGCGCGTCTCCGGGTTGCCGATCAGGCGGATCACGCCGGCTTTCAGATCCGGTACGCCACCGACGAAATCGCGGACGGTAAAGTCAGCCACACTGTAATAAAGGCTGTTGATGGTGAAATCGCGACGCTGGGCATCTTCTTCGATAGAACCAAAGATGTTGTCACGCAGCAGCATGCCGTTCTGACCCTGTTGAGAGGTCGTACGGTCTGATGGGGTGCCTTCGTGATGACCACGGAAGGTGGCCACTTCGATGATCTCAGGCCCAAACATGACGTGGGCAAGACGGAAGCGGCGGCCAACCAGGCGGCAGTTGCGGAATAATTTGCGCACCTGCTCAGGCGTGGCGCTGGTGGTCACGTCAAAATCTTTTGGCTTTTTGCCTAACAGTAAGTCACGCACCCCGCCACCAACGAGATACGCCTCATAGCCAGCTTTATTCAGACGATAAAGGACCTTCAGGGCGTTTTCACTGATATCTTTGCGGGAAATAGCATGCTGCTCGCGCGGAATAACCGACATCGTATTTTGAACAATGACGTCGTCCGCCATGCTCTCATCGCGGCTCAGCACCTTACGGCAAAAATTAGCGACTCGGGTAAAAATAGTACACCTCGGTAGTGTGTGTTTCAGAATTCAGGACAAAAAATAGCGGCTAATCATAGCTCAGCGAGACGCATTTGAGAATGCTGGATTTTCGGCACGCTATTTAGCGACCAGCGGGAGACCGCTTTTTCCAGCAATTCGTCGGTGCGCAGATCCTGCCACTCATTTGTTACATCCTGGTTTAGAAATTGTAAAGCATTGATAAGAACAGGGCGAGGATCGCCGGTCGGTAATGCGGGGGCATGATTCTGTTTCGAGAGTTTCATCCCTTTTTCATTCACCACCAGCGGCAGATGAATATAGTCAGGAACCGGCCAGCCAAACAGCTGGTAGAGCGAAATCTGCCGCACGGTAGGTTCAATCAGATCCGCCCCGCGAACAATTTCGGTCACCCCCTGGAAATGGTCATCCACCACGACCGCCAGGTTATAGGCAAACAGCCCGTCCCGCCGGTGGATAATAAAATCCTCTCCCGCCAGGCGCGCATCGGCGTGGAGTTCACCCTGTAGGCGATCGGTAAAGCGGGTCACCGGATGCTCCTGCACCACTCTCACCGCCGCGTTTTCCGGGCCGTGATGCAGCGTGCGGCAGTGGCCGTCATAGACGCCCCCGACGCTCTGAATGCGGGCGCGGGTACAGGTGCAGTAATACGAGAGACCCTGGGCGTGCAGCCAGGCAAGGCGTTCGCGATAGGCGTCGTGCCGTTGGGACTGCCACAGCACGTCACCGTCCCAGTGCAGGCCGTAATGTTCCAGCTGACGCAGAATAGTCTCTGCTGCACCGGGAACTTCACGAGGAGGGTCGATATCTTCAATTCGCACACGCCAGATACCCTGTCGGGAACGGGCTTGCAGATAGCTGCCAAGCGCGGCAATGAGCGAGCCAAAATGCAGTTCGCCAGAAGGGGATGGCGCGAAGCGCCCAATATAGTCAGCAGGCATAATTATACAGCGCAGAAAGTAATCAGGCGGGAGAGGACTCCCGCCTGTGATAGCGTTATGACAGGGCTGGAATTAACCGGCCATCTGTTTTTCGCGGATTTCTGCCAGCGTTTTGCAGTCGATGCACAGGTCGGCTGTTGGACGGGCTTCCAGACGACGAATGCCGATTTCGACACCGCAGGACTCGCAGAAGCCGAAATCTTCGTCTTCGACTTTTTTCAGCGTCTTCTCAATCTTCTTAATCAGTTTGCGTTCGCGGTCACGGTTACGCAGTTCGAGGCTGAACTCCTCTTCCTGGGCGGCACGGTCTACCGGATCCGGGAAGTTAGCCGCTTCGTCCTGCATATGTGTAACGGTGCGATCGACTTCATCCCTGAGTTGATTACGCCATGCTTCAAGAATTCGCTTGAAGTGCGACAGCTGGGCTTCGTTCATATACTCTTCGCCCGGCTTCTCTTGATACGGCTCCACCCCAGCGATGGCGAGAATACTCAGGGACGATGTTTTACGGTTTTGCCCTTCTTGCATGTTGCTTCTCCTTAACACGCACTATCGATCCCCGTGTTGGGGGAAAAATCAGGCCGCTATAAATAGCAGATGCTTTTCCAGATGGCAATTATCTAAACGTAACACTTGACAAGCCTGTGAGGAAAAGCGTATTTGCGCACACGACCAGAATACTTATTAGCCAACGCTCAGCCCCCTTTATAACGAGACGGGAAGAGCGGATCTCAGAGTCATATTATCGGCAGAAAGTTCCGCTTTATAAGCCAAAACCTCCACCCCCTGCTTTTGTGCCTCATTCAACAGTTGCGCGTACTTAGGGTCAATATGGCGGGCAGGTGAAAAGCGTGCAATTGCGCTATGTAAAACCGCAAACAACAGCACGGCGCGTTTGCCCGCCGCCGCTACACTTATGAGCTCCCGGAGGTGCTTCTGCCCTCGCAGCGTCACCGCGTCCGGAAAATAGCCATTGTCCTTTTCAGCTAACGTCACTGATTTCACTTCAATATAGCACTCGGGGCGATCGTCTGCCTGCAACATAAAGTCAATTCTGCTGCTTTCGCTGCCATATTTCACTTCGCTTTTTAGGGTCTTATAGCCGCACAGCTCAGGAATTAAATCCAGACTAATCGCTTCTTTGACCAACTGGTTTGCCCGCAGCGTATTCACGCAAATATATTCTCCGTCGGCGGTCTGGGTTATTTCCCAGGTGTACGGGTATTTGCGCTTGATATTGGTGGAGGTGGAGTACCACACCGTGTCGCCCGGCGTGGCGCAGCCGGTCATCGCCCCAGTATTGGGGCAGTGCAGGGTCAGGGCAACGCCTTCCGGCGTTATCACGTCGGCCAGAAAACGTTTATAGCGTTGCACCAGCGTGGCGGGTTGTAGGGCAGGGGTAAACTGCATGCAGATTCCTTGTTATTCGGTCAGCGTCCAGCGCTGAAGCGGCGTATAGCGCGTGCGCCCGCCGGCAAAACGGCTCTCATAGAGGACAAATTCCTTCACCGGAAACGTCCACTGAAAGCCCGGCGGCGGAATGGCGACGGCGTGGCTGGCGTCGCGCAGTAACGTGATATGCGGATGAAAGGGCTGCGGGCTCTGATAGCAGCCACTGCGCGCCGCCTGGGCCCGCAGCATGTTGGCCAGCTGCAATAGCCCCCGCGGCGGCTGGCGGGTTCCCAGCCACACCACGCGGGAGCGCAACCACTGTCCGGCATCGTCCAGGGTCAGGGTAAATCCCGGCTGGCGGATGCGTCCGGCCATCGCCGCCAGCGCCTGCTGCTTTTCAGGGCTGACATCCCCTAAAAACGCCAGCGTCAGGTGCAGGTTGGCGGCAGCCACCGGGCGGCCCGCTTCCGGTGCAAAATGGTCGGCGCGCCAGCGGACGATCTGCCGCTGGATCGGGGCAGGCATTTCAATGGCAAAGAACAACCTTTTTGACTCGGACATACGGGGTACTCGGTAATGAATTGTGGCGATGCTACAATGTACGCCGTCTAAAGTTAACCCTCTGGAGCCATTCGTGTCCTTGTTGCCGGTCGCTGCTGTCCTTCCCGATCTCCTTCTCGCGTTACAACACGCCCCCCAGGTTCTGCTGAACGCGCCAACCGGTGCGGGGAAGTCGACGTGGCTGCCGCTGCAAATTCTGGCCGGGGGGTCGGTCAACGGCAAAATCATCCTGCTTGAACCGCGCCGGATCGCGGCCCGTAACGTGGCGCAGCGTCTGGCGGAGCTGCTGGGCGAAAAGCCCGGGGAGACGGTTGGCTACCGGATGCGGGCCGAAACCTGCGTCGGGGAGAACACCCGGCTGGAGGTGGTCACCGAAGGGATCCTCACCCGCATGCTGCAGCACGATCCCGAGCTGACCGGCGTGGGGCTGGTGATCCTCGATGAATTCCACGAGCGCAGCCTGCAGGCGGATCTTGCCCTGGCGCTGCTGCTGGACGTTCAGCAGGGGCTGCGCGACGATCTTAAGCTGCTGATCATGTCCGCGACGCTGGATAACGAGCGGCTCCAGCGCCTGCTGCCGGACGCGCCGACCCTTATCTCTGAGGGCCGCACCTTCCCGGTGGAGCGCCGCTATCAGTCGCTGTCGTCCCAGCTGCGCTTTGACGAGGCGGTGGCAGTGGCGACCGCCGAGCTGCTGCGTCAGGAGCCGGGCTCGCTGCTGCTGTTTTTACCGGGCGTGATTGAGATCCAGCGCGTGCAGGAGCAGCTGGCGCGTCGCGTGGGCGATGACGTGGTGCTCTGCCCGCTGTACGGCGCGCTGTCGCTTGCCGAGCAGCGTAAAGCGATCCTGCCCGCCCCGGCAGGACAGCGCAAAGTGGTGCTGGCGACCAATATCGCCGAAACCAGCCTGACCATCGAAGGCATCCGGCTGGTGATGGACTCCGCCCAGGAGCGGGTGGCGAATTTCGACCCTCGCACCGGCCTGACCCGCCTGCTGACCCAGCGCGTCAGCCAGGCGTCGATGACCCAGCGCGCCGGGCGTGCCGGGCGACTGGAGCCGGGCATCTGCCTGCATCTCACGCCGTTTGAGCAGGCTGAGCGCGCTGCGGCGCAGGGTACAGCTGAAATCATGCAAAGCGATCTCAGCGGCCTGCTGATGGAGCTGCTGCAGTGGGGCTGCCGGGATCCGTCGCAGTTAAACTGGCTGGATCTGCCGCCAGCGACTAACCTTGCGGCGGCCCGTCGTTTGTTAACCCAGCTTGGGGCGCTGGCCGGGGAGCAGCTTACCGCCTTTGGTCAGAAGATGGCGAAGCTCGGCAACGATCCGCGGCTGGCGGCGATGCTGGCCAGCGCGTCGGATGAGGATGATATTGCGACGGCGGCAAAACTGGCCGCTATCCTTGAACAGCCGCCGCGCGGGGCCAGCAGCGATCTGGCCCAGGCCTTCTCCCGCAATCAGCCGGAGTGGCAGCAGCGCGCCCGGCAGCTGAGTTCGCGACTGAACAGCCGGGGCGGGGCGCCGGACAGCGACCGGGTGCCCGCGCTGCTGGCGAAGGCGTTTCCCGACCGCATCGCCCGGCGTCGCGGGTTGGATGGCCGCTACCAGCTGGCAAACGGCATGGGGGCGATGCTGCAGAGCGACGACGCCATGACCCGTCACGAGTGGCTGATTGCCCCGCTGCTGCTGCAGGGCAGCCAGTCGCCGGACGCGCGCATTTTGTTGGGCCTGGCCGTGGATATCGATGCCCTGATCGGTGCTTGCCCCGATCTGGTGGAGCAGTCCGACACCGTGGAGTGGGATGAGGCGCAGGGCACCCTGAAGGCGCTGCGGCGCACGCAGATTAGCCGCCTGACGGTGAACGTCAGACCGCTGGCGAAGCCCTCGGAAGAGGAGCTGCATCAGGCGATGCTCAACGGCATCCGCGACAGAGGGCTCAGCGTGCTGAACTGGACCCCGGAGGCGGAGCAGTTCCGGATCCGTTTACACTGTGCGGCCAGGTGGCTGCCGGAGTACGACTGGCCCGCGGTGGACGATGCCTCGCTGCTGGCAGATCTGGAAAACTGGTTACTGCCGCAAATGAGTGGCGTACACTCCCTGCGCGCGCTGAAAGCGCTGGATGTGAAGGCGGCGTTACAGAACTTAACCGACTGGTCGTTACGTCAACGTCTGGATACCGAGCTTCCGGGGCATTACACTGTGCCGACCGGCAGCCGGATAGCCATTCGTTATCATGAAGATAATCCTCCGGCGCTGGCGGTACGGATGCAGGAGATGTTTGGCGAGGCGACCACGCCTGCCATTGCCCAGGGGCGGGTGCCGCTGGTGCTGGAGCTACTGTCACCGGCCCAGCGTCCGCTGCAGATCACCCGCGATTTGGGTGCTTTCTGGGCCGGGAGCTATCGCGAGGTGCAAAAAGAGATGAAAGGGCGTTATCCCAAACATGTCTGGCCGGACGATCCGGCAAATACTGCGCCCACCCGGCGCACGAAGAAGTATTCGTAGTATTTGTAGGCCGGGTAAGCGCAGCGCCACCCGGCGATGCCCTCTCCCACAGGGAGAGGGAGAAACACGGTTTATTTTGAGAGATTTCTTCTTCCTCCATCAGGGGGAAGAACTGAGAATCGGGCCTTTGCGCCTGATAGTTGCGGAGAGAAAGCATGGCGGGGAATGACCGCGAGCCCATTGGACGTAAAGGAAGACCTGCACGTCCGGCAAAAGAAAAGGCAGGGCGTCGACGCCTCAGAGATGAGGAGTACGACGATGATGTCGACAATGAGTATGACGATGACGCACCTGCGCCACGTAAAGGGAAAGGCAAAAAGGGTAAACCTCGTGGCAAGCGCGGCTGGTTCTGGCTGCTGCTGAAGCTGTTTATTGTTTTCGTCGTCCTGCTGGCGATCTATGGCGTCTATCTGGATCAGAAGATCCGCAGCCGTATCGACGGGAAAGTCTGGCAGCTGCCTGCGGCGGTCTATGGCCGGATGGTTAACCTTGAGCCGGATATGTCCATCAGCAAGAACGAGATGGTCAAGCTGCTGGAGGCGACCCAGTACCGCCAGGTGACGAAGATGACCCGTCCCGGCGAGTTTACGGTGCAGGCGAAAAGCATTGAGATGATCCGCCGTCCGTTTGACTTCCCGGACAGCAAAGAGGGGCAGGTGCGCGCGCGTCTGACCTTCGACGGCGATCGTCTGGAAACCATCGAGAACATGGAGAACAACCGTCAGTTCGGTTTCTTCCGTCTCGATCCGCGGCTGATCACCATGCTCTCCTCGCCAAACGGCGAGCAGCGCCTGTTTGTCGCGCGTAACGGCTTCCCGGATCTGCTGGTGGATACCCTGCTGGCGACCGAAGACCGTCACTTCTATGAGCACGACGGCGTCAGCCTGTACTCCATTGGCCGTGCGGTGCTGGCGAACCTGACCGCCGGACGGACGGTGCAGGGAGCAAGTACCCTGACCCAGCAGCTGGTGAAGAACCTGTTCCTCTCCAGCGAGCGCTCCTACTGGCGTAAGGCCAACGAAGCGTACATGGCCGTGCTGATGGATGCCCGCTACAGCAAAGACCGCATTCTTGAGCTGTATATGAACGAGGTCTACCTCGGTCAGAGCGGCGACAATGAGATCCGCGGCTTCCCGCTGGCGAGCCTCTACTACTTTGGTCGTCCGGTGGAAGAGCTGAGCCTCGATCAGCAGGCGCTGCTGGTGGGCATGGTGAAGGGCGCGTCCATCTACAACCCGTGGCGCAATCCGAAACTGGCGCTGGAGCGGCGTAATCTGGTGCTGCGTCTGCTGCAACAGCAGCAGGTTATCGACCAGGAGCTGTACGACATGCTCAGCGCGCGTCCGTTAGGCGTGCAGCCGCGCGGCGGCGTGATCTCCCCGCAGCCTGCCTTTATGCAGATGGTGCGTCAGGAGCTGCAGACCAAACTGGGCGATAAAGTTAAAGATCTCTCCGGCGTGAAGATCTTCACCACCTTTGACTCCGTGGCGCAGGATGCCGCAGAGAAGGCGGCGGTGGAAGGCATTCCGGCGCTGAAAAAACAGCGCAAGCTGAGCGATCTGGAGACCGCGATGGTGGTGGTAGATCGTACCACCGGCGAAGTGCGGGCGATGGTCGGCGGGGCGGAGCCGCAGTTCGCGGGCTACAACCGCGCGATGCAGGCACGCCGTTCGATCGGCTCCCTGGCAAAACCGGCGACCTATCTCACCGCCCTGAGCCAGCCGAACCAGTATCGTCTGAACACCTGGATCGCCGATGCCCCGATTGCCCTGCGCCAGCCGAATGGCCAGGTGTGGTCGCCGCAGAACGACGATAAGCAGTACAGCGGACAGGTGATGCTGGTGGATGCCCTGACGCGTTCCATGAACGTGCCGACGGTTAACCTCGGGATGGCGCTGGGTCTGCCAGCGGTCACCGATACCTGGCTGAAGCTGGGCGTGCCGAAAGATCAGCTGCATCCGGTTCCGGCCATGCTGCTGGGGGCCCTGAACCTGACGCCAATCGAAGTGGCGCAGGCGTTCCAGACCATCGCCAGCGGCGGCAACCGTGCCCAGCTCTCTGCGCTGCGTTCCGTGATCGCAGAAGACGGCACCCCTCTGTACCAGAGCTTCCCACAGGCGGAGCGTGCTGTACCGGCGCAGGCGGCCTATATGACGCTCTGGACCATGCAGCAGGTTGTGCAGCGCGGCACCGGGCGTCAGCTTGGCGCGAAGTATCCTGGCCTGCATCTGGCGGGTAAAACCGGGACCACCAACAACAACGTCGATACCTGGTTTGCGGGCATCGACGGGCGTGAAGTGGTGATCACCTGGGTAGGGCGCGACAACAACCAGCCGACGAAGCTGTACGGTGCCAGCGGGGCGATGTCGATTTACCAGCGCTATCTGGCTAACCAGTCGCCGGTTCCGCTGACCCTGACGCCACCGGAAGATATCGTGGATATGGGCGTAGATCAGTCGGGCAACTTCGTGTGTGGCGGCGGGATGCGTAGCGTGCCGGTCTGGACCACCAATCCGGACTCCCTGTGCCAGGCGCCAGCGCCGCAGCCAACGGGCAATCCGTTTGAGCAGTCTTCTCCTCAGCAGCAGCAACAGCCGCAACAGCAGCAGCAGCAGCCGCAGCAGCAGAATGAGAAGAAGGACAGCGACGGCGTCGCCGGCTGGATCAAGGATATGTTCGGCGGTAATTAATACTGTTTCCCTCTCCTGCGGGAGAGGGAATTTTCACCTCAATTAAACATCCCACCAACAGTAACATCCCCGTTTATTAACCCTGTATTTTCCATTGTTTAATTCTTATACCCTCAATTCCTGTAGGGGGGCATATCACTTGCTATGCCGTGAATGTTTCGCATAATATGCTGCGGTCATAATAATAATTCTCGTTTACGTTATCATTCACGCTTTCATCAGAGACATACCAATGGCGCATTCTAAAACTGCTCAGCCAATGCAATCTTCGCTGCGTAAAATCGCAGTTGTTGTAGCCACAGCGGTTAGCGGCATGTCTGCTTACGCTCAGGCTGCAGAAACCCCTAAAAAAGAAGAAACTATCACCGTTACCGCAGCGCCTGCTCCACAGGAGAGCGCCTGGGGTCCGGCGGCGACCATCGCAGCACGTCAGTCTGCTACCGGCACTAAGACGGATACCTCCATTGAGAAGGTTCCGCAGTCGGTCTCCGTGGTCACCGCGGAAGAGATGGCCCTGCACCAGCCACGCTCGGTAAAAGAAGCCCTGAGCTACACCCCTGGGGTGGCCGTCGGCACGCGTGGGGCGTCTAACACTTATGACTACCTGATTATTCGTGGCTTTGCGGCCGATGGCCAAAGCCAGAACAACTACCTCGACGGTATGAAGATGCAGGGCAACTTCTACAACGACGCGGTAATTGACCCTTATATGATCGAACGCGCGGAAGTGATGCGCGGGCCGACCTCCGTTCTGTACGGTAAAAGCAGCCCGGGTGGCCTGCTGAACATGGTCAGCAAACGTCCGCTGACCGAGCCGCTGAAAGAGGTTCAGTTCAAGGTAGGTACTGACAGCCTGTTCCAGACCGGTTTTGACTTCAGCGACGCGCTGGATGACGACGGCGTTTACTCCTATCGTCTGACCGGACTGGCGCGTTCCAATAATTCGCAGCAGGAAGGTAAGGGCGAGCAGCGTTACACCATTGCGCCGTCCTTCTCCTGGCGTCCGGATGATAAAACGAATTTCACCTTCCTCTCCTATTTCCAGAACGAGCCGGAGACCGGTTATTACGGCTGGCTGCCGAAAGAGGGTACCGTTGATCCGCTGCCAAACGGCGATCGCCTGTCGACCGACTTCAACGAAGGTGCAAAAAACAACACCTACTCCCGTAACCAGAAGATGGTCGGGTATAGCTTCGATCACGAGTTTAACGACACCTTCACCGTGCGTCAGAACCTGCGTTTTGCGCAGAATAAAACCTCGCAAAACAGCGTCTACGGCTACGGCATGTGTTCCGATCCACTCTATTCGAGTAACCCGGCATCCAGCCCTTGCGCGAGCGTTCCTCAATCGCAGTGGGGACACACGCTGACTCGTCAGTATGTAATTGATAACGAGAAGCTGGAAAACTTCACTGTTGATACGCAGTTGCAGAGCAAGTTCGCGACGGGCTCTCTCGATCATACTCTGCTGACTGGCGTTGATTTCATGCGCATGCGTAATGACATCGACTCGTGGTTTGGCTATGCCGGTTCCGTAGCTCCATCTGATATCTATAACCTTGATCGTAGCGACTTCGATTTCGGTTCACATCCTGGCCCGTCAGGCGCCTATCAGGTACTGAACAAGCAGAAACAGACCGGTCTCTACGTTCAGGATCAGGCGCAGTGGGATAAAGTGCTGGTTACCCTGGGCGGCCGTTATGACTGGGCTGAGCAGGACTCCCTCAACCGCGTCACGAGCACCACGGCATCACGTGATGACAACCAGTTTACCTGGCGTGGCGGCGTTAACTACCTGTTCGATAACGGCGTTACCCCGTACTTCAGCTACAGCGAATCCTTCGAGCCGTCCTCCCAGAGCGACGCACAAGGTAAGCCGTTTGCCCCTTCAAAAGGCAAGCAGTACGAAGTGGGCGTAAAGTATGTACCGAGCGATCGTCCGATCGTGCTGACCGGTGCGCTGTACCAGCTGACCAAAACCAACAACCTGATGGCCGATCCTGCGGGCTCGTTCTTCTCGGTTGAAGGTGGCGAGATCCGCGCCCGCGGTGTGGAAATTGAAGCCAAAGCGGCGCTGTCTGCCAGCGTCAATGTGGTAGGTTCCTATACCTATACCGACGTTGAGTACACCACCGACACCAACTACAAAGGCAACACGCCGGCACAGGTGCCTGAGCACATGGCCTCCCTGTGGGGTGACTACACCTTCTATGATGGCGCGCTCTCTGGCCTGACGCTGGGTACCGGCGGTCGCTTCTCCAGCTCCAGCTATGGCGATCCGGCGAACTCCTTCAAGGTCGGCAGCTACGCGGTGATGGATGCCCTGGTGCGTTACGACCTGGCGCGCGTTGGTATGGCGGGCTCGAACGTGGCGCTGCACGTGAACAACCTGCTGGATCGTGAAT
Source organism: Enterobacter sp. MF024 (assembly GCF_005843915.1). NCBI lineage: Bacteria > Pseudomonadati > Pseudomonadota > Gammaproteobacteria > Enterobacterales > Enterobacteriaceae > Enterobacter > Enterobacter sp. MF024. The sequence continues at coordinate 250,392 of NZ_VCBB01000010.1, forward strand.
ACGTCGCCAGCTGCTTCAACACCTATGGCTGCTTCTGGGGTGCTGAACGTCAGGTTGTCGCGACTGCGACCTTCCGCTTCTAATCTCTAAATTTGGGCACGTTTTTCGTGCCCTTTTCTTTACTTAAGTTGGCTGACATGCAGGAAAACAACCCGCAATCCGATACCACCTTTGCCCTTGATGGCGTCTCCTTTCGCGTTCCTGGACGTACGCTGCTGCATCCGCTTTCGCTGACCTTTCCCGCAGGCCAGGTGACCGGCCTTATCGGTCATAACGGCTCCGGCAAATCCACCTTACTGAAAATGCTGGGCCGCCATCAGCCGCCGTCCGAAGGCGATATCCTGCTCGATGGACAGCCGCTGGAGAGCTGGAACAGCAAAGCCTTTGCCCGCAAGGTGGCCTATCTGCCGCAGCAGCTGCCGCAGGCGGAAGGGATGACCGTCCGCGAACTGGTGGCGATTGGCCGCTATCCGTGGCATGGCGCGCTGGGCCGTTTTGGCGTGGCCGACCGCGAGAAAGTGGAAGAGGCAATTGCGCTGGTGGGCTTAAAACCGCTGGCCCATCGTCTGGTGGATAGCCTGTCCGGCGGCGAGCGCCAGCGGGCGTGGATCGCCATGCTGGTGGCGCAGGACAGCCGTTGTTTACTCCTGGATGAGCCCACATCCGCCCTCGATATCGCCCATCAGGTGGACGTGCTGGCGCTGGTGCATCGCTTAAGCCAGCAGCGCGGCCTGACCGTGATTGCGGTGCTGCATGACATCAACATGGCGGCGCGCTACTGCGATTATCTGGTGGCGCTGCGGGGCGGAGAGATGATCGCCCGTGGCACGCCGGATGAGCTGATGCAGAGCGAGACGCTGGAAACCATTTACGGAATTCCAATGGGTATTCTGCCGCATCCGGCCGGAGCGGCACCGGTGAGCTTTGTCTATTGATGCCTGATTTTATGATTAGCCGTCGCCGCCTGCTGACGGCCATGGCCCTTTCGCCGCTGCTGTGGAAAATGAACGCCGCGCAGGCTGCCGCCATCGATCCACAGCGCATTGTGGCCCTCGAGTGGCTCCCGGTTGAGCTGCTGCTGGCGCTGGGCGTTACCCCCTATGGCGTGGCCGATATTCCCAACTACACCCTGTGGGTGAACGAGCCGCGGCTGCCGGAGTCGGTTATCGACATCGGCCTGCGTACCGAGCCCAACCTCGAACTGCTCACCCAGATGAAACCCTCTTACCTGGTCTGGTCGGCCGGGTATGGTCCGTCAGAAGAGAAGCTGGCGCGGATTGCGCCGGGACGGGGTTTTGCCTTCAGCGACGGGAAAAAGCCGCTGACCAATGCCCGTAAATCGTTAAGCGAGATGGCCCAGCTGCTGAATCTGGAAAGCGCGGCCCGTTCGCATCTGGATCACTTCGACAGCGTGATAGACAGCTACAAACCGCGCTTTGCCGGTCGCGGCGATCGCCCGCTGCTGATGGTCACTCTGCTCGATGCCCGCCATATGCTGGTGTTTGGCAATAACTGCCTGTTCCAGGAAGTGCTGGATCGCTATGGAATTAAAAACGCCTGGGAAGGGGAGATGACCTTCTGGGGTAGTACCGCCGTTGGCATCGATCGTCTGGCGGCGTTTAAGGATGTGGATGTGCTCTGCTTCGATCACGGCAATGAACGCGAAATGCAGACCCTGATGGCGACGCCGCTGTGGCAGGCGATGCCGTTTGTTCGCCAGCAGCGCGTCAAGCGCGTACCGGCGGTGTGGTTCTACGGCGCGACGCTGTCGGCCATGCACTTTGCCCGCACGCTGGACAACGCGCTGGGAGGCCAGGCATGAGATCCCGGATCGCCCTTTACCCGGCGCTATTCATAGTGATGCTGCTGGCCGTTGCGCTGGGTTTAACCTGGTGGAACCTCAATCTGGCCCTGCCGCGCACGCAGTGGGGCGCCGCGCTGGTCGCCCCCGATATCGATAATATTCAACAGATGCTGTTCCACTACAGCCTGCTGCCACGGCTGGCGATCTCGCTGCTGGTGGGGGCAGGGCTTGGGCTGGTGGGCGTGCTGTTCCAGCAGGTGCTGCGTAATCCGCTGGCGGAGCCGACCACCCTGGGTGTGGCAACCGGCGCTCAACTGGGGATGACCATCATCACCCTGTGGACGCTGCCGGGCGCGCTGGCACCGCAGTTCGCCGCCCTGGTGGGCGCCTGCGTGGTAGGCGCGATCGTCTTTGGCGTGGCCTGGGGCAAACGCCTCTCGCCGGTCACCCTGATCCTCGCCGGGCTGGTGGTGAGTCTCTACTGCGGGGCGGTGAACCAGCTTTTAGTCATTTTCCATCACGACCAGCTGCAAAGCATGTTCCTCTGGAGCACCGGAACCCTGACGCAGACCGACTGGAGTATCGTCCAGCGCCTGTGGCCGCAGCTGCTGGGCGGCGTGCTGCTGACCCTGCTGCTGCTGCGCCCGCTGACTCTGATGGGGCTGGACGATGGCGTGGCGCGCAACCTCGGGCTGGCGCTGTCGCTGGCGCGTCTGGCGGCGCTGACCCTGGCGATTGTCATCAGCGCCCTGCTGGTGAACGCCGTGGGCATTATCGGCTTTATCGGCCTCTTCGCGCCGCTGCTGGCGAAAATGCTCGGTGCGCGGCGTTTGCTCTCCCGGCTGATGTTGGCTCCGCTGATTGGGGCGCTGATCCTCTGGCTCTCTGACCAGGTGATCCTCTGGCTGACCCGGGTGTGGATGGAAGTCTCTACCGGTTCCGTGACCGCCCTGATTGGCGCGCCGCTGCTGCTGTGGCTGCTGCCGCGTTTGCGAAGCATGAGCGCCCCGGCGATGAACGCGGGTGACAAAGTGCAGGCCGAACGTCATCACGTGGTGTGGTTTGCCCTGGTGGGCGGCGCGGTGCTGTTGCTGGCGGTGATAACGGCGATGGCGTTTGGCCGCGATGCGCAGGGCTGGCACTGGGCGAGCGGGGCGATGCTCGATGAACTTCTGCCGTGGCGCACACCGCGTATTTTTGCCGCCCTGATGGCCGGGGTGATGCTGGCGGTGGCGGGCTGCATCATTCAGCGCCTGACCGGTAACCCGATGGCGAGCCCGGAAGTGCTGGGGATCAGCTCCGGGGCGGCGTTCGGCGTGGTGCTGATGCTCTTCTTTGTGCCGGGCAATGCTTTCGGCTGGCTGATGCCTGCGGGCAGCCTTGGCGCTGCGGCGACGCTGCTGATTATCCTCGTCTCCGCCGGACGCGGGGGCTTCTCGCCGCACCGGATGCTGCTGGCGGGGATGGCGCTGAGCACCGCCTTCACCATGCTGCTGATGATGTTGCAGGCCAGCGGCGATCCGCGCATGGCGCAGATCCTGACCTGGATCTCGGGTTCAACCTACAACGCGACGACCGAGCAGGTAGTGAGCACCGGGATAGCCATGATCGTCCTGCTGGCGCTGGTGCCGTTATGCCGTCGCTGGCTGACGGTGCTGCCGCTGGGTGGCGATACCGCCCGCTCGGTGGGCATGGCGCTGAACACCTCGCGCATCGGCCTGCTGCTGCTGGCGGCGGCGCTGACCGCAACGGCGACCCTGACCATCGGTCCGCTGAGTTTTATCGGACTGATGGCGCCGCATATCGCGCGGATGATGGGCTTCCGTCGGACGATGCCACACATTGTGATGTCGGCGTTAATCGGGGGGATCATGCTGGTGATAGCCGACTGGTGCGGACGGATGGTGCTGTTCCCGTACCAGATCCCGGCAGGGCTGTTATCCACCTTTATCGGCGCGCCGTACTTTATCTATCTTCTGCGGAAACAGAGCCGATAAAAAAGCCGGGTGGCGGCTCCGCCTTACCCGGCCTACAAAACCCTCGAACCGTAGGCCGGGTAAGGCGAAGCCGCCACCCGGCATATCACAACTCAAAGCTTCGCAAACACCCGACGCGCCGCGTCGATGGTGTTGTTGATATCTTCTTCGCTGTGCGCGACTGACATAAAGCCCGCCTCAAACGCCGACGGTGCCAGGTAAACGCCCTCGTCCAGCATCAGATGGAAGAAACGCTTGAAGCGTTCAACGTCGCACTGCACTACATCCTGATAGCAGGTTACGGTTTTGGCTTCGGTGAAGAAGATGCCGAACATGCCGCCGACGTGGTTCACCACCAGCGGAATACCCGCGTCTTCGGCTGCGTCCAGCAGGCCATTTGCCAGCTGGGTGGTGCGCTCGGTCAGGGTGGTATGGATACCCGGCTGGGCAACTTCGGTCAGACAGGCGAAACCGGCGGCCATGGCAATCGGGTTACCGGACAAGGTGCCTGCCTGGTAAACCGGACCGGTAGGGGCCAGCGCGTCCATCACCTCTCTGCGGCCGCCAAAGGCGCCCACCGGCATACCGCCGCCGATGATTTTGCCCAGACAGGTCAGATCAGGCACCACGTCGTAATAAGACTGGGCGCCCGCCAGTGCAACGCGGAAGCCGGTCATTACTTCGTCGATGATCAGCAGCGCGCCGAACTCGTCGCACAGCGCACGCAGGCCCTGCAGGAAGCCCGGCTGCGGTGGAATGCAGTTCATGTTGCCCGCTACCGGCTCAACGATGATGCAGGCGATCTCCTGTGGATACTGCTCAAAGGCGGCACGCACGGAATCCAGATCGTTATAGGTGCAGGTCAGGGTGTGCTTCGCGAAGTCCGCCGGAACGCCCGGGGAGTTCGGCTGGCCGAGGGTCAGCGCGCCGGAACCGGCTTTCACCAGCAGGCAGTCGGCATGACCGTGGTAGCAGCCTTCGAATTTGATGATTTTGTCGCGGCCGGTAAAGCCGCGCGCCAGACGGATGGCGCTCATGGTCGCTTCGGTACCGGAGTTCACCATACGTACCATATCCATGGTCGGCACCAGTTCAGTCACCAGCTCCGCCATTTTGACTTCCATTTCGGTCGGCGCGCCGAAGCTTAAGCCGCGCTCCGCCGCTTCGATCACCGCATTACGGATAGCCGGGTGGTTATGCCCTAAAACCATCGGGCCCCATGAGCCGACATAGTCGATATAGGCTTTGCCATCCACGTCATACAGATATGCGCCATCGGCACGTTCGATAAACAGCGGTGTACCGCCCACGCCGGTAAAGGCACGGACCGGGGAGTTAACACCGCCAGGGATAAGCTCGCGGGCTGCACTGTAGAGGTTTTCAGACTTGCTCATGGCGTGGTTCCTGGCTCGTATAAAATGATTAAGCCCACTATTCTAAGTTATTCGTGGAAGGTTATGAAATTTTTGCCCCATTAATCCATTAACAATTGTTAAGTAATTTTCCAGAGACGGCCGGGCGGTCTCTGGTAAACTCCCTGCGGCGATTTGTATGACGAAAAATTACAGGCAATGAAAGCAGATTCTCCCTCATTTGAAGAACAACAGTTTGCGCGTGCGCAACACCGTATCAGCATCCGTCGGCTGCTCAACCGCGACAAGACACCGCTGGCGATTTTACTGGGCGCGGCGGTTGTTGGCACGCTGGCGGGGCTGGTGGGCGTCGCGTTCGAAAAGGCCGTCAATGGCGTCCTTAACTGGCGTATTGGCACCGTGGCGGGTTACGCAGATCGTGAATGGCTGGTGTGGATCCTGGCCTTTGGTTTATCAGCACTGTTCGCGATGGTGGGGTATTTTCTGGTGCGTAAATTCGCTCCGGAAGCGGGCGGCTCGGGGATCCCTGAGATAGAAGGGGCGCTCGAAGAGCTGCGCCCGGTCCGCTGGTGGCGCGTCCTTCCGGTTAAGTTTATCGGTGGGATGGGCACGCTGGGAGCGGGGATGGTACTCGGGCGCGAAGGACCGACCGTACAGCTGGGCGGCAATGTGGGCCGTATGGTCAGCGATCTGTTCAGGATGCGCAGCGCTGAAGCACGCCATACGCTGCTGGCAACCGGTGCCGCCGCGGGCCTTTCCGCCGCGTTCAATGCCCCGCTGGCGGGGATCCTGTTTATCATCGAAGAGATGCGCGCGCAGTTTCGCTATAACCTGATCTCGATTAAAGCGGTCTTTACCGGCGTGATTATGTCGAGCATTGTCTTTCGGTTATTCAATGGCGAAGGGGCGGTGATTGAGGTCGGTAAGTTAACCAACGCGCCGGTCAATACGCTGTGGCTCTATCTGGTCCTTGGCATGATTTTTGGCATTGTCGGCCCGCTGTTTAATGCCCTTATTATTCGCGCACAGGATATGTTCCAGCGGATCCACGGCGGTAACACCACCAGATGGGTGCTGGTGGGCGGCCTGCTGGGGGGCGTGTGCGGTGTGCTGGGCTTTATTGAACCCAACGCGGCAGGCGGTGGCTTTGGGCTGATCCCCATTGCAGCTGCGGGTAACTTCAGCATCGGCCTGCTGCTGTTTATGTTCATCTCCAGGGTCATCACCACCGTACTCTGCTTCTCCTCCGGCGCGCCCGGCGGCATTTTTGCCCCCATGCTGGCGTTGGGCACGTTGCTGGGCACGGCCTTTGGCATGGCTGCAGCCGCTGGTTTCCCGGCATATCATCTTGAGGCTGGCACCTTTGCCGTCGCCGGAATGGGGGCGCTGCTGGCGGCGTCGCTGCGCGCGCCGCTCACCGGGATCGTGCTGGTGCTGGAGATGACCGACAATTACCAGCTCATTTTGCCAATGATCATTACCTGCCTGGGGGCCACACTATTAGCCCAGTTCCTCGGCGGAAAACCGCTATACTCCACCATTCTTGCCCGTACCCTGGCGAAGCAGAATACTTGAATGAATTACCAGGGTATTAGATAATGACAACAAGAATTGGGTGATTTTTACCCACTAGCAGTATTCATGGGAGCATAAGATGAGTGATGACGTAGCGCTGCCGTTGCAGTTTACCGAAGCAGCAGCCAAAAAAGTAAAAGACCTGATTTCCGATGAAGACAACCCGGAGCTGAAACTGCGTGTGTACATTACCGGCGGCGGCTGCAGCGGCTTTCAGTATGGATTCACCTTTGACGATCAGGTTAACGATGGTGACATGACCATTGAGAAGCAGGGCGTCGCGCTGGTCGTTGACCCGATGAGCCTACAGTATCTGGTGGGTGGCTCTGTTGATTACACCGAAGGTCTGGAAGGTTCGCGCTTTGTGGTCACCAACCCGAACGCGACAAGCACCTGCGGGTGTGGTTCTTCGTTCAGCATCTGATGGTGCGCCCGGGTGCCCTCTCCTGTAGTCCGAGGGAGCAAACACTAAAAACGGGAACCTTGAGGTTCCCGTTTTGCTTTTATTACCGCCCGTTTTCGTCCAGCGCGAAGGTCGGTAGTTTCAGGTGCCAGCGGATTGCCGCCAGCCTGATGGCCAGCGTGACCGCCATTCCCAGCATCGCCGCCTGTTCCAGCGGAATATTAAAGGTGTACCAGGCCGTGGCGTGGACGATCCCGCCCAGAATACAGGCCGTGGCGTAGATTTCCGTTCGCAGGATCATCGGCACTTCGCGCGCCAGAATATCGCGGATAATCCCGCCGCCCACGCCGGTGACCACCCCCATACAGATCGCCACCATCGGGCCGGTTCCGGCCATAAACGCCTTGTTGACCCCAATCCCGACAAACACCGCGAGACCCACCGCATCCAGCACCGGCAGCAGCCATTTCGGCAGGCGGCGCGGCTGGCGGACCAGGATAATGGTTAACATGCAGGTGACCATCGCCACCACCAGGTCGGTGGGATCCTTGACCCAGAATACCGGGCCATGATCGAGGGCCATATCGCGGATGGTTCCCCCACCAACGGCGGTGACCACGCCCAACACCAGGACGCCAAACGGGTCCATGCGTAATTTACCGGCCAGCAGAACGCCGGAGATCGCAAAAACGGCTGTGCCAAGAATATCCAGCCAGTAAACGAGCATCGTAATCCTCGAGAAAATTAGTGGCTCTGCGACAGCGCAGAGCAGAGTTGTTTTGCGGCGAGGATAATACGCGGGCTCGCGCGCTCAAACCAGTCACTCTTAAGGGCAATTACCGGTATTTTTAACTGACTTTTCCAGTACTGCTCTATTTTGGGAATATCGCCTGCGGAACCGGCTACAACAATGGCCTGCGGCTGGCGCGCCAGAACCTGCTCGCGGCTCACCTGAGGCCAGGGCACCCGGCTGGCAGCAAAGATATTTTCTCCACCACAGAGTTCCAGTACCTGATGTTGCAAAGAGCCTTTGCTGGTAGTGAACAGGGGTTGCTGGCCAAACTGGATAAACACCCGCTTTTTCGGCAGTGCGCCGTAGGTGGCCTTCAGGGCGGCATACTCCGTCAGCATCTGCTGCGCGGCCTGTTGCGCTTTTTGTGGTTCCGGGCTCCAGGGGGCCAGATCGCGAAGGGCCTGCGCAACCTGCTCAATGCTGGTGGCATCGATCCATTGCACTTTTATTCCCAGCGAGGCCAGCTGATTTACCTGTCGTTCGGCATTGCCGCCGCGCCAGGCCAGCACCAGATCGGGCTTAAGCGCGACAATGCGTTCAACGTTCATGCCTTGCCAGGTGGCGACCTGTTCAATTTTAGCCGCTTCGGGAGGGTAGTCGGAAAAGCTGCTGACCCCGACGGGGACGATCCCGGCGGCAAACGCCAGTTCGGTATTGGCGGGAGAGAGGGTAATAACACGCGGCGCGGCCAGAAGCCACGCCGGTGTCAGCAGAAACAGCGCAACAAGCGCCCGGATGAGCGGCTTAGCCACGCGCCAGTTTCTGTACCAGCGTCTCAACCATCAGGCTGGACTGTTTGGCGGCAACCACGAGGAACTCGTCGAAGCTCAGGTGAGACTGCTGATCGGCCACGTCGGAGATGGCGCGAACCACCACGAAAGGCACGCTGAAGTTATGACAAACGTGAGCGATAGCGGTGGCTTCCATTTCCACGGCAATCGCCTGCGGGAAGTTGTGACGGATTTTCGCCAGGTTCACGGAGCCGTTAATAAACGCATCACCGCTGACAATCAGGCCACGTACGGCGTTGAGGTTCAGCTCGGCGATGCAGCTTTCTGCGGCGGCAACCAGTTTGTCATCCGCTTTAAAGCCCGCCGGGCAGCCCGGCAGCTGGCCGTACTCGTAACCAAAGGCGGTCACATCGGCGTCGTGGTAGCGTGCTTCATCAGAAACCACGATGTCGCCCACTTTCAGGGTTGGCGCGAGACCGCCCGCAGAGCCGGTGTTAATGATCAGATCTGGCTTGCAGCGTTCCAGCAGCAGGGTCGCGCCCAGCGCGGCAGAAACTTTACCGATACCTGATTTCAGCAGAGCAACTTCAGTACCGTTCAGCGTGCCGGTGTAAATCTCACAGCCGCCCAGAGAGAGGGTCTGACGGTTCTCAATTTTGTCACGCAGCAGCGTAACTTCTTCTTCCATTGCTCCAATAATACCGATTTTCATAGATTTACTCGCGATGTGCCTTGTTAAGATGCATAGTCTATCATGCGGTTAAGGGGAAACGCATTCTCACGCGGGGGAGCACATGGCACCAATCGATTTTCGCACCAAAATTAACTGGCACCGTCGCTACCGCTCCCCACAGGGGAACAAGAGCGAACATGAGATCCTGCGGATCTTCGAAAGCGATCGCGGGCGCATCATTAACTCTCCGGCAATCCGTCGGTTGCAGCAAAAAACCCAGGTCTTTCCACTCGAACGCAACGCGGCCGTGCGCACCCGGCTCACCCACTCGCTGGAGGTGCAGCAGGTTGGCCGCTATATCGCAAAAGAGATTTTAAGCAGGCTGAAAGAGCAGCGCCTGCTGCAAACCTACGGACTGGACGAGCTGACCGGGCCGTTTGAAAGCATCGTTGAGATGGCGTGCCTGATGCACGATATCGGCAATCCGCCTTTTGGTCATTTTGGTGAAGCGGCGATCAATGACTGGTTCCGCCAGCGTCTTTATCCCGCCGATGCGGCCAGCCAGCCGCTGAGCGACGATCGTTGCCTGGTGCAGGATCTGCGGCTGCGCGAGGGCGAAGAGGCGCTGAACGTGCTGCGTCGCAAGGTGCGTCAGGATTTGTGTCATTTTGAGGGCAACGCGCAGGGCATCCGGCTGGTGCACTCCCTGATGCGCATGAACCTCACCTGGGCGCAGGTGGGGTGCATTCTGAAATATACCCGTCCCGCCTGGTGGCAGGGCGATCCCCCCGCGACGCACAATTATTTGATGAAAAAGCCGGGGTATTATTTTTCTGAAGAAAGCTATATCGAGCGCCTTCGTCAGGAACTCTCCCTGCCGCAGTATGGTCGTTTTCCATTAACCTGGATTATGGAAGCGGCGGATGATATCTCCTATTGCGTTGCCGATCTGGAAGATGCGGTCGAAAAAAGAATATTCAGCGTCGAGGGGCTTTATCAGCATCTTTATGATGCCTGGGGCAACCACGAAAAAGGGTCTTTATTTTCGCAGGTTGTCGAAAACGCCTGGGAGAAATCGCGCTCTAACACCCTGAGTCGGAGTACTGAAGATCAGTTCTTTATGTATTTACGCGTCAACACCCTGAATAAACTGGTGCCCTATGCGGCTGAACGTTTTATAGACAACATCGAGCAGATTTACCGCGGTGAATTTAACCATGCGCTGCTGGAAGACGACAGCGGATTCAGCCAACTTCTTGAACTGTATAAGAATGTCGCCATGCGGCATGTGTTCAGTCATCCGGATGTTGAGCAGCTGGAATTACAGGGCTATCGGGTAATAACCGGCCTGCTGGAGATCTACCGTCCGCTGCTGCAATTATCCGTGGACGACTTTAGCGAGCTGGTAGAAAAAGAACGGGTACGCCGTTTTCCCATTGAAACCCGGCTATTTCATAAACTTTCAACACGTCACCGGCTGGCGTATGTGGAATCGATCGGTAAATTAGACCGTCAGCAGACGGACTGGCCGGTGCTGGAGTTTTATTATCGCTGCCGCCTGATCCAGGACTATATCAGTGGAATGACGGACTTGTATGCATGGGATGAATACCGCAAGTTGATGGCGGTGGAATAAAGGTGAGTTTTGTAAAGACGGCCAATAAATTTTTACTTTTTCCAGAAACTTAATACCGGAACTAAGCGCAGCAAAACGAATCTGATATACACAGCAATTGTGCGTGACCTGTAAATCGAGATTAAGAAACATGAAAAAAACCACTTTAGCAATGAGTGCACTGGCTCTGAGTTTAGGATTAGCGTTGTCTCCTCTGTCTGCTAGCGCAGCGGAGACCGGATCGTCGGCAGCCACTGCGCAGCAGATGCCAAGCCTGGCGCCGATGCTGGAAAAAGTGATGCCATCGGTGGTCAGTATCAATGTCGAGGGCAGCACCACCGTCAACACGCCACGCATGCCACGTAACTTCCAGCAGTTCTTCGGCGATAACTCGCCGTTCTGCCAGGACGGTTCACCGTTCCAGAGCTCACCATTCTGTCAGGGGGGCGATGGCGGCGGCAACGGCGGCGGCCAGCAGCAGAAATTTATGGCGCTGGGTTCTGGCGTGATCATTGATGCGGCCAAAGGCTATGTTGTCACCAACAACCACGTGGTGGATAACGCCACCAGCATTAAGGTGCAGCTGAGCGACGGGCGTAAGCTCGACGCCAAGATGGTCGGGAAAGATCCGCGCTCTGATATTGCCCTGATTCAGATCCAGGATCCAAAAAACCTGACCGCGATTAAGCTCGCCGACTCTGACGCGCTGCGCGTGGGCGACTATACCGTGGCGATCGGTAACCCGTTCGGTCTGGGTGAGACGGTGACCTCCGGTATCGTTTCTGCCCTTGGTCGTAGCGGTCTGAATGCGGAAAACTACGAAAACTTTATCCAGACGGATGCGGCGATTAACCGTGGTAACTCCGGTGGCGCGCTGGTGAACCTCAACGGCGAGCTGATCGGGATTAACACCGCGATCCTCGCCCCGGACGGCGGTAACATCGGCATTGGCTTCGCCATCCCAAGCAACATGGTGAAAAACCTGACGGCGCAGATGGTCGAGTTTGGCCAGGTTAAACGCGGCGAGCTGGGAATTTTGGGTACCGAGCTGAACTCCGAGCTGGCGAAAGCCATGAAGGTTGATGCCCAGCGCGGTGCCTTTGTCAGCCAGGTGATGCCAAACTCCTCTGCGGCAAAAGCGGGGATCAAAGCCGGGGACGTGATCACCACCCTGAACGGCAAACCGGTGAGCAGCTTCGCGGCACTGCGTGCTGAAGTGGGCTCTATGCCGGTCGGCAGCAAAGTGAGCCTGGGTCTGCTGCGTGAAGGTAAACCGGTAACCGTAAATCTGGAACTGCAGCAGAGCAGCCAGAACCAGGTGGATGCCGGAACCATCTTCAGCGGTATCGAAGGTGCGGATATGAGCAACAAGGGCCAGGATAAAGGCGTGTCGGTGGACAACGTTAAAGCCAATAGCCCGGCTGCCCGTATCGGCCTGAAGAAAGGGGATGTGATTATCGGCGCTAACCAGCAGCCGGTTAAGAACATCGCTGAACTGCGCAAAATTCTCGACAGCAAACCGTCGGTGCTGGCGCTGAATATCCAGCGTGGCGACACCTCTCTCTATCTGCTGATGCAGTAACCCGTTCAGCCCCTGTTTCTGCCTGGAAACAGGGGCTTTTACTTTCCTTTCTGTGAACCCTTCCACAAGTCCATACTTCTCCCTGTGAGTTTGTGCATTCGCACAATGCGGCCCTGATTAATCTTCCTTATGCTTGAGCTCTGCTCAGAGGAGGGCGACATGGCTGGCTGGCATCTTGATACCAAAATGGCGCAGGATATCGTGGCGCGAACGATGCGCATCATTGACACCAATATCAACGTGATGGACGCTCGCGGCCGGATCATTGGCAGCGGCGATCGCGAGCGTATTGGGGAATTGCACGAAGGTGCGCTGCTGGTGCTCTCCCAGGGGCGCGTGGTGGATATTGATGACGCGGTGGCGCGACATCTTCACGGCGTGCGCCAGGGGATCAACCTGCCGCTGCGTCTGGAGGGGGAAATCGTCGGGGTTATTGGCCTGACCGGTGAGCCGGAATCCCTGCGCAAATACGGTGAGCTGGTCTGCATGACCGCAGAGATGATGCTGGAGCAGTCCCGCCTGATGCACTTGCTGGCGCAGGACAGCCGCCTGCGTGAAGAGCTGGTGATGAACCTGATCCAGGCGGAAGAGCATACCCCGGCATTAACAGAGTGGGCGCAACGTCTGGGCATCGATCTCAATCAGCCCCGCGTGGTGGCGGTGATCGAGGTCGACAGCGGCCAGCTGGGCGTCGACAGTGCCATGGTGGAGTTGCAGCAGCTGCAGAACGCGCTGGCCACGCCGGAGCGTAATAACCTGGTGGCGATCGTCTCGTTAACCGAGATGGTGGTGCTGAAACCGGCGTTGAACCAGTTCGGCCGCTGGGATGCGGAAGATCATCGTCGGCGCGTGGAACAGCTGATTGCGCGGATGAAAGAGAACGGCCAGCTGCGTTTTCGCGTGGCGCTAGGCAACTACTTTACCGGGCCGGGGAGCATTGCCCGTTCGTGGCGTACGGCCCGCACGACTATGATGGTTGGCAAGCAGCGTATGCCGGAAAACCGCAGCTATTTTTACCAGGATTTGATGCTGCCGGTGCTGCTCGACAGCCTGCGCGGCGGCTGGCAGGCCAACGAACTGGCGCGCCCGCTGGTGCGGCTGAAGGCAATGGATAACAACGGCCTGCTGCGGCGCACGCTGCAGGCGTGGTTCCGTCATAACGTGCAGCCGCTGGCCACGTCGAAGGCGCTCTTTATCCACCGTAATACGCTGGAGTACCGCCTGAACCGCATTTCGGAGCTGACGGGGCTGGATCTGGGGAATTTTGACGACCGGCTGTTGCTGTATGTAGCGTTGCAGTTGGACGAGCAGCGGTGACGTTGTTTGCCGGGTGGCGGCTGCGCCTAACCCGGCCAAGGTAAAAGCAAAACGGCAACCCAAGGTTGCCGTTTTTAGTGTTTGCACCCTCTCCCGGTGGGAGAGGGCCGGGGTGAGGGCATCATGCCGCACCGGGAATTACTTATTACGGGTCAGCTTCTCAAGATCCGCTTCGATTTCCGTGATCTTGTGGGCAACGACGCTTTCCAGATGACGCAGGTCATCAAGGATCTTACGTTTCAGATCCACTTCAGTGCGATCGCGCTGGCAAATCTGATCCAGTTCATCAATCACATAGCGCAGATTCGGGCTGATCTCCTGCACCTCTTTGTAACCCTGACCGATGCCATCGGCAACGACAGTTTTACGCTGGCGCGGGTACTTAAACTTTACGCTCTTGGCGAAGAACTCGCCCTTATCCTTGTGGAAATAGATTTTCAGGATATCGTTATTGGCTTCCTGACGGAGGCTGTAACGGTCAATTTCATCAGGATTAGTAATGCCCAGACTTTTCAGATTATCGTACATAGCGGTACCCTTGATCTCAACATAACCCATGAATAATTCACGAAAAAATCTATTTTCGCCACCCTCAGATATAAAAAAAGCGGGGTTGCCCCCGCTTTTTGTTATACCCGATTAATCGATGGTACGCAGCAGTTCGTTGATGCCCACTTTGCCGCGGGTTTTCGCATCGACTTTTTTGACGATTACCGCACAGTACAGGCTGTATTTGCCATCTTTTGATGGCAGGTTGCCGGAAACCACCACGGAACCCGCCGGTACGCGACCGTAATGCACTTCACCGGTTTCACGATCGTAAATACGGGTGCTCTGGCCGATGTAGACGCCCATGGAGATCACGGAGCCTTCTTCGACGATCACGCCTTCAACCACTTCGGAACGTGCGCCGATGAAGCAGTTGTCTTCGATGATGGTTGGGTTCGCCTGCAGCGGCTCAAGAACACCACCGATACCCACGCCGCCGGAGAGGTGGACGTTTTTGCCGATCTGCGCGCAGGAACCTACGGTCGCCCAGGTATCCACCATGGTACCTTCGTCAACGTAAGCACCGATGTTCACGTAAGATGGCATCAGCACGGTGTTACGGGCAATGAATGCACCCTGACGAACAGCTGCCGGTGGCACCACGCGGAAACCTTCTTTCTGGAAACGCGCTTCGTCGTAATCAGCGAATTTCATGGGTACTTTATCGAAGTAGCGGCTTTCCGCACCGTCGATAACCTGGTTATCGTTAATACGGAAAGAGAGCAGTACCGCTTTCTTCAGCCACTGATGAGTGACCCACTGACCGTCGATTTTTTCCGCTACACGCAGTGCGCCGGAATCAAGCAGAGAAATAACCTGATTTACCGCCTCACGGGTCACGGTGTCTACATTTGCCGGCGTAATGTCGGCGCGACGCTCAAAAGCGGACTCAATAACGTTCTGTAACTGCTGCATAGTTCAACTCTTTCCAGGTAAAAAAAAACATCACCCTTTATCGTTTGGATTGAGGGCTGCTGTCAACCGTTGTTGCACTTCCTGTTGCAGGGCATTATTAAGCCCACGACGGTCGGCGGTGGCGATTATAAATAAATCTTCTACTCGCTCGCCAATGGTTGTAATTCTGGCGCCGTGCAGCGAAATTCCCAGATCGGCAAAAACCTGCCCGACCCGGGCGAGGAGCCCTGGCTGGTCGAGCGCGATCAGCTCCAGGAACGATTTACGGTCGGTATGGGTCGGCAGGAAATTGACCTCGGTATCGACGGTAAAGTGGCGCAGTTTTGCCGGCTGTCGACGCGGCTGCGGTGGCTGCCAGCTGCGCTGGGTAATCGCCTGCTCTAGTCCGTAGCGAATGGGCTCGTGTCGGTCGGCCGACAGCGGGCTGCCGTCCGGCTCCAGTACAATAAAGGTATCCATCGCCATGCCGTCGCGGGTCGTGAAGATCTGCGCGTCGTGCACGCTAAGGTTACGTCTGTCGAGTTCCGCACACACCGCCGCGAAGAGGTAAGGGCGGTCGGGGCTCCAGATGAAGATCTCGGTTCCACCACGGGTCGCCTGCGGGCTCAGCAGGATCAGCGGCTTCGTCAGGTCATGCTGCAGCAGATGGCGCGCGTGCCAGGCCAGCTGGTTTGGACTGTGGCGGACAAAATAGTTGGCGCGACAGCGGGCCCAAATCAGATGCAGCGCCTCCTCTTTAATATTCTCCATTCGCAACAGCGCCAGAGCCTGCATCTGGTGATGGCGCACGCGCTCACGCATGTCCGGCGTGCTCTGCATTCCGCGACGCAGCTGTTTTTCGGTAGCGAAATAGAGCTCGCGCAGCAGGCTCTGCTTCCAGCTGTTCCACAGCGTTTCGTTGGTGGCGCAGATGTCGGCTACCGTCAGGCAGACCAGGAAACGCAGGCGGTTCTCCGTCTGCACCGCTTCGGCGAACTGCTTGATCACTTCCGGATCCTGAATATCACGACGCTGGGCGGTCACGGACATCAGCAGATGGTGACGAACCAGCCAGGCCACCAGCTGCGTTTCACGTGAATTAAGCCCGTGTAGCTCGGCGAATTTCAGGACGTCTTCCGCGCCGAGGATCGAATGGTCGCCGCCGCGCCCTTTGGCGATGTCGTGGAACAGGGCGGCAATCAGGATCAGCTCCGGGTTGGTCAGGCGAGGCCAGAGCTCAACGCAGAGCGGGTGGCGGCTGCGCACCTCCTCCTGAGCAAAACTTTCCAGCTTCAGCATCACGCGGATGGTGTGTTCATCAACGGTATAGGCATGGAAAAGGTCAAACTGCATCTGACCGACAATATGCGACCACTGCGGCATATAGGCCCAGAGCACGCTGTGACGGTGCATCGGCAGCAGCCCGCGTCTTACCGCGCCCGGATGACGCAGCATGCTCAGAAACAGCGAGCGCGCCTCGGGGATGTAGCACAGCGGCTGAGTAAGATGGCGGCGGGCGTGGCGCAGATGGCGCAGGGTGGTGGAGTAGATCCCGGTAATGGAGCTGTTACGCACCATGGCGTAGAACATCCGCAGGATCGCTTCCGGTTTGCGGATAAACAGCGTCTCGTCGCGCAGGTCGATCAGCGCGCCGCGCAGCTGGAATTCATCATCAATCGGGCGCGGTTTTTCATCGGCGGTCAGGGCGAGGATGGCCTCATCAAACAGCTGTAACAGCATCTGATTCAGCTCACCCACGCGGCGGGTGACGCGGAAGAAATCTTTCATCATCTGCTCAACCGGTTCGTTGCCTTCACCGCTGTAGTGCAGGCGCTGGGCGACGCTTAACTGACGGTCGAACAGCAGGCGGTTGTCGTAGCGGGTCACTTCCAGATGCAACGCAAAACGGATGCGCCACAGCAGATGCAGACACTCATTCAGCTCGGTGCGCTCCGCTTCGGTGAGGAAACCAAAGCCGACCATCTCATCCAGCGAGGTGGCGCCGAAATGGCGGCGGGCCACCCACTGCAGGGTATGGATATCGCGCAGGCCGCCCGGGCTGCTTTTTATATCGGGCTCCAGGTTGTAGCTGGTGCCGTGGTAGCGCTGGTGGCGCACCTGCTGCTCATCGACCTTCGCGGCGAAGAACTTCTCCGACGGCCAGAAGCCGTCGCTGAAGATGTGCTTTTGCAGCTCGAGGAACAGCGCGACGTCGCCGATCAGCAGGCGTGATTCAATCAGGTTAGTGGCGACGGTGAGATCGGACAGCCCCTCCAGCAGACACTCTTCCAGAGTGCGCACGCTGTGGCCGACCTCCAGCTTGACGTCCCACAGCAGGGTCAGCAGCTCGCCGATTTTTTGCGCCTGTTCGTCAGGCAGCTTTTTGCGACTCAGGATCAGCAGGTCGATATCCGACAGCGGGTGCAGTTCGCCACGGCCATAGCCGCCGACGGCCACCAGCGCCACGTCGCCTAACTGACCAAAACCGTAATCAATCCATAAACGCTGCAGAAGCTGGTCAATAAATTCCGTGCGGGCTTCAATCAGCGCTTCGGCGGAGATCCCGCTGTCAAAGGCGTCACCCAGCCAGCGCTGAAAAATGTCGATATGCGCTTTGATGCCCGCGCAGGTCAGCTCGGCCGTGGGCCAGACGCCGGGGTTATCCGGCTGGCCAGGCAGGGTGGGGAGTGCCGTATTGGCATACTGTTCGGGTAAAAGGTTACTCATTGCGCGCCACCCATAAGAAAAAACGATAGCCATTAAAAAAGCCGGCATTTGCCGGCTTCTTATCATGCGTCTTGCGAGAGTATCGCCGGGATGGTGTCATCCTTGCGTAACGTCAGAATTTCGCAGCCGTTGTCTGTCACCACAATAGTATGCTCGTACTGGGCAGACAAGCTCCGGTCTTTGGTTTTCACCGTCCAGCCGTCTTTCATGGTACGGATGCGGTAATCACCTGAGTTGACCATCGGCTCGATGGTAAAGGTCATGCCCGCCTGCAGCACCACGCCGCCGTCATCGGCATCATAGTGCAGAACCTGTGGCTCTTCGTGGAAGACACGGCCAATGCCGTGACCGCAGTATTCGCGCACCACAGAGAAGCCCTGGGCTTCAACGAATTTCTGGATAGCCGCACCAAGGGTACGCAGGCGAATGCCGGGTTTAACCATCTTCAGCGCCAGGTAGAGGCTCTCCTGGGTCACTTTGCACAGACGCTCACCCAGAATGGTCGGTTTACCGACGATGAACATCTTAGAGGTGTCACCGTGGTATTCATCTTTAATGACGGTCACGTCGATGTTAACGATGTCGCCATCTTTCAGCAGTTTTTCGTCATCCGGAATGCCGTGGCAGACTACTTCATTAATAGAGATGCAAACGGATTTCGGGAAGCCGTGATAGCCGAGGCAGGCGGAAACCGCGTGCTGCTCGTTCACGATATAGTCGTTACAGATACGATCCAGCTCGCCGGTGCTGACGCCAGGCTTAACGAATGGCTCGATCATTTCCAGCACTTCAGCGGCCAGACGACCGGCGACGCGCATCTTTTCAATTTCTTCAGGTGTCTTAATAGAGATAGCCATGTAATCTGTCCATCAGTGTCGTTTTTTTCGACAATACTAGTCTAAGTGTTGTCAATGGTATCAGTCTGGCGCACATGCTGCCAAATTGAGATTCCTTTACCGCACACACGGCCAACAATTGTTGGTTTCGGGTAGCGTTTTGTGGTATAAAGCGCGCCGGACTTCCGATCCATTTCAGATACACAGGATGGACGGGAGCGACAAATCTCACTTTGTGTAACAACACACACGTATCGGCACATATTCCGGGGTGCCCTTTGGGGTCGGTAATATGGGATACGTGGAGGCATAACCCCAACTTTTAAATAGAGGTTTTAAAACATGGCAACTGTTTCCATGCGCGACATGCTCAAGGCTGGTGTTCACTTCGGTCACCAGACCCGTTACTGGAACCCGAAAATGAAGCCTTTCATCTTCGGCGCACGTAACAAAGTTCACATCATCAACCTTGAGAAAACTGTACCAATGTTCAACGAAGCCCTGGCTGAGCTGAACAAGATCTCTTCCCGTAAAGGTAAGATTCTGTTCGTTGGTACTAAGCGCGCTGCAAGCGAAGCTGTGAAAGAAGCTGCTAACAGCTGCGACCAGTTCTTCGTGAACCATCGCTGGCTGGGCGGTATGCTGACTAACTGGAAAACCGTTCGTCAGTCTATCAAGCGCCTGAAAGATCTGGAAACCCAGTCTCAGGACGGTACTTTCGAAAAGCTGACCAAAAAAGAAGCGCTGATGCGCACTCGTGAGCTGGACAAGCTGGAAAACAGCCTGGGCGGTATCAAAGATATGGGCGGCCTGCCAGACGCGCTGTTCGTAATCGATGCTGACCACGAGCACATCGCAATCAAAGAAGCTAACAACCTGGGTATCCCAGTATTCGCAATCGTTGATACCAACTCCGATCCGGACGGTGTTGACTTCGTTATCCCGGGTAACGACGATGCAATCCGTGCTGTTAGCCTGTACCTGAGCGCTGTAGCTACTACCGTTCGTGAAGGCCGTTCCCAGGATCTGGCTTCTCAGGCGGAAGAAAGCTTCGTAGAAGCTGAATAATAAGGTTCTACCCCTTATTAGTACCGTGTATGAATAGGGGCCCATTATCGGCCCCTTTTTTCAATTTATACTGTTTGGCCGCTGGCCGGGCAGTTCACATCTCCCGAGGATTTAAGAATGGCTGAAATTACCGCATCCCTGGTAAAAGAGCTGCGTGAGCGTACTGGCGCAGGCATGATGGATTGCAAAAAAGCGCTGACTGAAGCGAACGGCGACATCGAGCTGGCAATCGAAAACATGCGTAAATCCGGTGCGATCAAAGCAGCTAAAAAAGCAGGCAACGTTGCTGCTGACGGCGTGATCATCACTAAGATCGACGGCACCTACGGCATCATTCTGGAAGTTAACTGCCAGACTGACTTCGTTGCTAAAGATGGCGGTTTCCAGGCATTTGCTAACAAAGTTCTGGACGCAGCTATTGCTGGCAAAATCACTGACGTTGAAGTTCTGAAAGCACAGTTCGAAGAAGAACGTGTTGCTCTGGTTGCTAAAATCGGTGAGAACATCAACATCCGTCGCGTTTCTTCTCTGGAAGGCGATGTTCTGGGTTCATACCAGCACGGCGCACGTATCGGTGTTCTGGTTGCTGCTAAAGGCGCTGACGAAGAGCTGGTTAAACAGCTGGCAATGCACATCGCTGCAAGCAAACCAGAATTCGTTAAGCCAGAAGACGTGTCTGCTGAAGTAGTAGAAAAAGAGTACCAGGTTCAGCTGGACATCGCCATGCAGTCTGGCAAGCCAAAAGAAATCGCAGAGAAAATGGTTGAAGGCCGCATGAAGAAATTCACCGGCGAAGTTTCTCTGACTGGCCAGCCATTCGTTATGGATCCAAGCAAAACTGTTGCTCAGCTGCTGAAAGAGCACAACGCTGACGTAACTGGCTTCATCCGCTTCGAAGTGGGCGAAGGCATCGAGAAAGTTGAGACTGACTTCGCAGCAGAAGTTGCTGCAATGTCCAAGCAGTCTTAATCAGCGAAAAGAAGCCGCCTGAGGGCGGCTTCTTTTTGTGTACGTCTGTGTAAATCAGCCAGGCGCCTATAGAGTCTGTGTTGAATTGCGATATAACATGTCGCCAGAATTAACCCCCATCTTAATCGTTGACAGTCCCAGGAAAGAAATATGGCTACCAATGCAAAACCCGTTTACAAACGCATTCTGCTTAAGCTGAGTGGCGAAGCGCTGCAGGGGTCGGAAGGCTTCGGTATTGACGCAAGCATCCTTGACCGCATGGCGCAGGAGATCAAAGAACTGGTTGAACTGGGCATCCAGGTTGGCGTAGTCATTGGCGGTGGTAACCTTTTCCGTGGCGCAGGTCTGGCAAAAGCCGGCATGAACCGCGTTGTGGGCGATCACATGGGTATGCTGGCAACGGTCATGAATGGCCTGGCAATGCGTGATGCCCTGCATCGTGCCTATGTGAATGCGCGCCTGATGTCCGCTATTCCGCTGAATGGCGTATGTGATAACTACAGCTGGGCCGAAGCGATCAGCCTGCTGCGCAATAACCGCGTGGTGATCCTCTCCGCCGGTACGGGTAATCCGTTCTTTACGACCGACTCCGCAGCCTGCCTGCGCGGTATCGAAATCGAAGCCGATGTGGTACTGAAAGCCACCAAAGTGGATGGCGTGTTTACTGCCGATCCGGCAAAAGATCCTGCTGCAACCATGTACGATCAGCTGACCTACAGCGAAGTACTGGATAAAGAGCTGAAAGTGATGGATCTTGCCGCCTTTACGCTGGCCCGCGACCACAAATTGCCGATTCGTGTCTTCAACATGAACAAGCCTGGCGCACTGCGCCGCGTTGTTATGGGCGAAAAAGAAGGCACTTTGATCACGGAGTAATTTCCGTTGACGATAAATACAGGTAAGATTCCGCTCTACATTGTAGTGATATCTTACCTGGACGCGCCTTTGGCGTTGTCATGAATTAAACGCGACTATACTTAGCACACCTGTAGCAGCTGTGCTGGCGGATAGTCTGCCTGAGACAAGTTTTCAAGGATTCGTAACGTGATTAACGACATCAGAAAAGATGCTGAAGTACGCATGGACAAATGTGTAGAAGCGTTCAAAACCCAAATCAGCAAAATTCGTACTGGCCGTGCTTCTCCAAGCCTGCTGGATGGCATCGTCGTGGAATACTACGGTACGCCAACGCCGCTGCGTCAGCTGGCGCAGGTTACGGTTGAAGATACCCGTACGCTGAAAATCAACGTGTTTGACCGCTCTATGGGTCCGGCCGTTGAGAAAGCGATCATGGCGTCCGATCTGGGTCTGAACCCAAGCTCAGCAGGCACCGATATTCGCGTTCCGCTGCCACCGCTGACCGAAGAGCGTCGTAAAGACCTGATCAAAGTGGTTCGTGGCGAAGCCGAGCAGGGCCGTGTTTCCGTGCGTAACGTTCGTCGTGACGCGAACGATAAAGTGAAGGCGCTGCTGAAAGAGAAAGAGATCAGCGAAGACGACGATCGCCGTTCTCAGGACGACGTTCAGAAACTGACTGATGCCGCTATCAAGAAAATTGACGCGGCGCTGGCAGAAAAAGAAGCAGAGCTGATGCAGTTCTGATTTCTGTCGTAATCTGATAAAACGCCGTACAGAAGGCCTTTGGGCTTTGCTGGCGGCGTTTTGCTTTTCTGGTTCACTATTCCGGGCATCTCATGAAGCAATTAACTCTCCTTGGCTCGACCGGCTCCATTGGTTGCAGCACTCTCGATGTTGTTCGCCATAACCCAGACCACTACGCGGTGGCCGCCCTTGTCGCAGGCAAAAATGTTCACCGTATGGTGGAACAGTGTCTGGAGTTTACCCCGCGCTATGCGGTGATGGATGATGAAGCGAGCGCCCGGCAGGTTAAGGCGTTGCTGGCGGAGAAGGGGAGTCGCACCGAGGTGTTAAGCGGGCCAAA
This sequence comes from Enterobacter sp. MF024, assembly GCF_005843915.1. Taxonomy (NCBI): domain Bacteria; kingdom Pseudomonadati; phylum Pseudomonadota; class Gammaproteobacteria; order Enterobacterales; family Enterobacteriaceae; genus Enterobacter; species Enterobacter sp. MF024. Next base: position 273,219 of record NZ_VCBB01000010.1, read on the forward strand.
GGCTGCCTGCGAAATGGCCGCGCTGGATGACGTCGACCAGGTAATGGCCGCTATCGTGGGTGCGGCGGGACTGCTGCCGACGCTTGCCGCCATCGATGCCGGAAAATCCGTTTTGCTGGCAAACAAAGAGTCCCTTGTGACCTGTGGTCGTCTGTTTATGGATGCCGTGAAGCGCAATGGCGCGCGTCTTTTGCCGGTAGATAGCGAACATAACGCGATTTTTCAGAGTTTACCGCAACCGTTTCAGGAGAACCTGGGGTACGCTGATCTCGAGCAGAATGGCGTCTCTTCTATCCTGCTTACCGGGTCTGGTGGCCCGTTCCGTGACACACCGCTGTCTGAACTGGTCTCGATGACCCCGGATCAGGCATGCCGTCACCCGAACTGGTCGATGGGGCGTAAAATCTCCGTTGATTCGGCCACCATGATGAATAAAGGTCTGGAATATATTGAAGCCCGCTGGTTGTTCAACGCCTCGGCAGCGCAGATGGAAGTGTTGATTCACCCGCAGTCGGTGATCCACTCCATGGTACGTTATCGTGATGGCAGCGTGATGGCACAGTTAGGTGAACCCGATATGCGTACGCCTATCGCCCATACCATGGCCTGGCCAAACCGCGTGCTCTCAGGCGTTAAGCCGCTCGATTTCTGTAAACTGAGTGCGCTGACCTTCAGCGCGCCTGATTATCAGCGCTATCCGTGCCTGAAGCTGGCGATGGAAGCCTTCGAGCAGGGGCAGGCGGCAACGACCGCACTCAACGCGGCGAACGAAATCGCTGTCGCCGCTTTCCTCGATAATCGGATCCGCTTTACGGATATCGCTGCGCTGAACCTGTCTGTTCTTGAGGCGATGGATTTACGCGAACCGCAAAGTGTGGATGACGTATTGACCGTCGATGCGAACGCCAGAGCCACGGCGCAAAAAGCGGTGACGCACCTCGCAAGCTGGTGATAATCCACCCGCAGGTGGTCATGCTATTTGTTAGCGTTGGGCTTCAGTGATATAGTCTGCGCCACCTGATTGCGGGTTGTTGACGTTACGTGGTCAGGTAAGCCGTGGTATGACACGGCTTTTTTACGTAAAGGCTTCAGTATTCCTGAGTACCGTTAAATCCTTTCAGGGACCAAAAACGCGTTATGTTGTCTGCGAACCAACCAATAAGCGAAAACTTGCCAGCTCATGGCTGTCGTCATGTAGCAATCATCATGGATGGCAATGGCCGCTGGGCGAAAAGACAAGGGAAGATCCGAGCCTTTGGGCATAAAGCTGGGGCAAAATCTGTGCGCCGCGCTGTTTCTTTTGCCGCCAATAACGGCATTGACGCGTTAACGCTCTATGCTTTCAGCAGTGAAAACTGGAATCGACCTGCGCAGGAAGTTAGCGCGTTGATGGAATTGTTCGTGTGGGCGCTCGACAGCGAAGTAAAAAGCCTGCACCGCCACAACGTTCGCCTGCGGATTATCGGCGATACCAGTCGTTTTAACTCACGTCTGCAGGAACGTATTCGTAAAGCGGAAGCATTAACCGGGCAAAACACCGGCTTAACGCTCAATATCGCGGCGAATTATGGCGGACGTTGGGATATTGTCCAGGGTGTGCGGCAATTGGCTGAACAGGTTCAGGAAGGGCTCATAAGGCCGGACCAGATTGATGAAGAGGCGCTGAGCAAGCAAATCTGCATGAGTGAACTGACACCCGTGGATTTAGTAATTAGGACAGGGGGAGAACATCGCATCAGTAACTTTTTGCTGTGGCAAATTGCCTATGCCGAACTTTACTTTACAGATGTTCTTTGGCCCGATTTTGATGAACAAGACTTTGAAGGTGCGCTGCATGCCTTTGCCAATCGAGAGCGTCGTTTCGGTGGTACCGAGCCTGGTGGCGACAACGCCTGATGGGGGTAGCTTTTGCTGAAGTATCGCCTGATTTCTGCGTTTGTTTTAATACCTGTTGTCATCGCGGCGCTGTTTTTACTGCCTCCGGTGGGATTTGCTATTGTCACACTGGTCGTCTGCATGCTGGCGGCGTGGGAATGGGGACAGCTTAGCGGCTTTACATCGCGTTCCCAGCGGGTATGGCTGGCGGTGCTGTGCGGCCTGATGCTGGCGCTGATGCTCTTTATGCTGCCAGAGTACCATCACAATATTCATCAGCCGATCATTGCAGGTTCGCTCTGGCTTTCGCTAGGATGGTGGCTGGCAGCGTTGCTGCTGGTGCTTTTCTATCCGGGCTCTGCCTCGCTGTGGCGTAACTCTAAAGTGTTGCGCCTCTGTTTTGGGCTGTTCACCATCGTTCCTTTCTTCTGGGGAATGCTTGCCCTCCGTACCTGGCACTACGACGACAACCCTTACAGCGGCGCGTTATGGCTGCTCTATGTCATGATTCTCGTCTGGGGGGCTGACTCTGGCGCCTATATGTTTGGTAAACTGTTTGGCAAACATAAACTGGCCCCGAAGGTCTCCCCGGGTAAAACCTGGCAGGGCTTTATCGGCGGTCTGTTTACGGCGGCGATTATCTCCTGGGGTTATGGTGTATGGGCCAACCTCGAGGTCGCACCGGCAACATTACTGGTCTGTTCAATCGTTGCAGCGCTGGCTTCCGTGCTGGGTGATTTGACCGAGAGTATGTTTAAGCGTGAAGCAGGGATCAAAGACAGTGGCAATCTCATTCCAGGGCACGGCGGTATCCTGGATCGCATAGACAGCCTGACGGCAGCAGTTCCCGTGTTTGCCTGCCTGTTTTTACTGGTGTTTGGGACGATTTAACGGAAGGTTTTATGCTTAGCATTCTCTGGAATCTGGCGGCGTTCATTGTTGCACTGGGTGTACTAATCACGGTGCATGAATTTGGCCATTTCTGGGTTGCTCGGCGCTGTGGCGTGCGTGTTGAGCGCTTTTCCATTGGCTTTGGTAAAGCGCTCTGGCGTCGTAACGACCGCCACGGCACAGAATTTGTTATTGCCCTTATCCCCTTAGGCGGCTACGTCAAAATGCTGGATGAACGCGTAGAGCCGGTTGCGCCTGAAGTGCGCCACTACGCGTTCAACAACAAAACGGTTGGCCAGCGCGCCGCTATTATTGCTGCCGGTCCGGTTGCAAACTTCATCTTCGCCATCTTTGCTTACTGGCTGGTGTTTATCATCGGTGTCCCTGGTGTTCGTCCGGTTGTTGGTGAAATTACGCCCAACTCCATCGCGGCAAGCGCGCAAATTAATCCGGGCATGGAACTTAAAGCAATTGATGGTATCGAAACCCCTGATTGGGATGCCGTTCGGTTGCAACTGGTGGCTAAAATTGGCGATGAGAAGACGACCGTCAGCGTGTCGCCTTTCGGTTCTGACCAGCGTCAGGACAAAATTCTGGATTTACGCCACTGGACCTTTGAGCCGGATAAAGAAGATCCCGTTGCGGCATTAGGCATTCGGCCACGTGGCGCACAGATTGAACCGGTGCTGGCAGAAGTCCAGGCTGATTCAGCGGCGCGTAAAGCAGGTTTGCAAGCAGGCGACAGGATCGTTAAAGTCGATGGTCAGCCTTTAACGCAATGGATGACTTTTGTTACTCTGGTGCGCGATAACCCAGGTACGCCACTGGCGCTGGAGATAGAAAGGCAGGGGAGTCCGCTCTCCTTAACGTTGATTCCGGATACCAAACCGGGCGGCGGTAAGGCTGAAGGGTTCGCAGGCGTGGTGCCTAAAGTGATCCCGCTGCCTGATGAGTACAAGACAATACGCCAGTATGGGCCGTTCAGCGCCATCCTTGAAGCCACGGATAAAACATGGCAACTGATGAAGCTGACCGTGCAGATGCTGGGTAAATTGATTACCGGTGACGTAAAACTGAACAACCTCAGTGGGCCGATCTCGATCGCTCAGGGGGCTGGGATGTCAGCAGAGTTCGGGGTGATTTACTATCTGATGTTTTTGGCGCTCATTAGCGTGAACCTCGGGATAATCAACCTGTTCCCACTTCCCGTCTTAGACGGGGGTCATCTGCTGTTTTTAGCGATAGAGAAGCTAAAAGGCGGGCCGGTATCCGAGCGAGTTCAAGACTTTAGTTATCGCATTGGTTCGATTTTACTGGTGCTGTTAATGGGGCTTGCACTTTTCAATGATTTCTCTCGGTTGTAAGAGAGTGTTAGGAAGAACGCATAATAACGATGGCGATGAAAAAGTTGCTCATAGCGTCGCTGCTGTTTAGCAGCGCGACCGTATACGGTGCTGACGGGTTCGTAGTGAGAGATATTCATTTCGAAGGCCTTCAGCGAGTCGCCGTTGGTGCGGCCCTCCTCAGTATGCCAGTGCGCCCAGGCGACACGGTTAATGATGAAGACATTAGTAATACCATTCGCGCTCTGTTTGCCACCGGCAACTTCGAGGACGTACGCGTTCTGCGCGATGGTGATACGCTGCTCGTTCAGGTAAAAGAGCGTCCGACAATTGCCAGCATCACCTTCTCCGGCAACAAGTCGGTGAAAGACGATATGCTCAAGCAGAACCTCGAGGCCTCTGGCGTCCGTGTCGGCGAATCCCTGGATCGCACCACCCTGTCTGATATCGAGAAAGGGCTGGAAGATTTCTACTACAGCGTCGGTAAATACAGCGCGAGCGTAAAAGCGGTTGTGACGCCACTGCCGCGTAACCGTGTCGATCTGAAACTGGTCTTCCAGGAAGGTGTTTCCGCGAAGATTCAGCAGATCAACATCGTGGGTAACCACGCGTTCAGCACCGATGAACTGATCTCAACGTTCCAGCTGCGTGACGAAGTGCCGTGGTGGAACGTGGTGGGCGACCGTAAATACCAGAAACAGAAACTGGCGGGCGATCTCGAGACCCTGCGCAGCTACTATCTGGACCGTGGTTATGCCCGTTTCAACATCGACTCGACTCAGGTTAGCCTGACGCCGGACAAGAAGGGTATCTACATCACGGTCAACATTACCGAAGGCGATCAGTACAAGCTTTCAGGTGTTGAAGTGAGTGGCAACCTGGCGGGTCACTCTGCTGAGATCGAAAGCCTGACCAAATTGCAGCCGGGTGAACTCTATAGCGGTTCGAAAGTGACCAAAATGGAAGACGGCATTAAAAAGCTGCTCGGCCGTTATGGTTATGCTTACCCGCGCGTTCAGACCCAGCCTGAAATCAACGATACGGATAAAACCGTTAAGCTCCACGTTAACGTCGATGCGGGCAACCGTTTCTACGTGCGTAAGATCCGCTTTGAGGGTAACGATACCTCCAAAGATGCCGTACTGCGCCGCGAAATGCGCCAGATGGAAGGGGCCTGGCTGGGCAGCGACCTGGTCGATCAGGGTAAAGAGCGTCTGAACCGTCTGGGCTACTTCGAAACGGTTGATACCGACACCCAGCGTGTTCCAGGTAAACCGGATCAGGTCGACGTCGTTTACAAGGTTAAAGAGCGTAACACCGGTAGCTTTAACTTTGGTGTCGGTTACGGCACAGAGAGTGGCGTCAGCTTCCAGGTGGGCGTACAGCAGGATAACTGGTTAGGTACAGGTTACTCCGTCGGTATCAACGGAACCAAAAACGACTACCAGACTTACTCTGAACTCTCCGTGACAAACCCTTACTTCACCGTTGATGGTGTGAGTCTGGGCGGTCGTATTTTCTATAACGACTTTAAAGCGGATGATGCGGACCTGTCTTCGTATACCAACAAAAGTTACGGCTTAGACGGTACGCTCGGATTCCCGATCAACGAATACAACACCCTGCGTGCGGGCTTAGGTTATGTGCATAACGACCTGTCCAACATGCAGCCGCAGGTGGCAATGTGGCGTTATCTGGACTCTATCGGAGAGCCTGCCAGCACCTCGAATGATGACAACGGCTTTGCCGCCGATGACTTCACCTTCAACTATGGCTGGACGTACAACCGCCTCGACCGTGGTTTCTTCCCGACCGAAGGTTCGCGCGTCAACCTGAACGGTAAAGTGACAATCCCGGGCTCGGATAACGAGTTCTACAAGGTTACGCTGGATACTGCGTCCTACTTCCCGATCGACGAAGATCATAAATGGGTGGTTCTGGGTCGTACGCGTTGGGGTTACGGCGATGGCTTAGGTGGCAAAGAACTGCCATTCTATGAGAACTTCTACGCCGGTGGTTCCAGCACCGTACGTGGCTTCCAGTCCAATAACATTGGTCCGAAAGCGGCCTACTACGGCGGCAACGACGAAGATAACTGCGATAAGGCGTCTTCTAGCGAAGTATGTAGCTCTGATGATGCAGTGGGCGGTAACGCCATGGGTGTCGCCAGCCTGGAGTTTATTACTCCTACGCCGTTCATCAGCGATAAGTATGCCAATTCCGTACGTACCTCGTTCTTCCTGGATGCAGGTACCGTATGGGATACTAACTGGCAGAATACGGCTGAAACGAGAGCTGCGGGCATTCCTGACTACAGCGATCCGAGCAATATTCGTATGTCTGCCGGTCTCGCACTACAATGGATGTCACCGCTGGGGCCGTTGGTCTTCTCCTACGCCCAGCCGTTTAAGAAATACGAGGGAGACAAAGCGGAGCAGTTCCAGTTTAACATTGGTAAAACCTGGTAATTGTCCGTTGCAACGGAATGCGTTGGCAGTGTAGCGCTGACAACTGGCGATCGCAGGATCGCCTTGCCACGCAAAGAACGGTACCCTCGGGTACCAATGGGATGGTAAGGAGTTAATTGTGAAAAAGTGGTTATTAGCTGCAGGTCTCGGTTTAGCGATGGCAACTTCTGCTCAGGCAGCGGACAAAATTGCAATCGTCAATATGGGTAACTTGTTCCAGCAGGTTGCGCAGAAAACCGGTGTTTCTGCCAAGCTGGAAGGCGAGTTCAAAAGCCGTGCAAGCGAACTGCAGGGTATGGAAAACGATCTGCAATCCAAAATGCAGCGTCTGCAACGCGATGGTTCTACCATGAAAGCGAGCGACCGCAGCAAGCTGGAAAAAGATGTAATGGCTCAGCGTCAGACTTTCTCTCAGAAAGCGCAAGCTTTTGAGCAGGATCGTCAGCGTCGTTCTAACGAAGAACGCGGCAAGCTGGTTACCCGTATCCAGTCCGCTGTAAAAGCTGTTGCTGCCGATCAGAGCATCGATCTGGTTGTTGATGCTAATGCCGTTGCATTCAACAGCAGCGATGTTAAAGACATCACCGCCGATGTCCTGAAACAGGTTAAATAAGTAATGCCTTCAATTCGACTCGCTGATTTAGCTCAGCAGTTGGATGCAGAATTACACGGTGATGGCGATATCGTCATCACCGCTGTTGCGTCCATGCAATCTGCTAAAGCAGGCAATATCACCTTCATGGTAAGCCCTAAGTACCGTGAACATCTGGCCCTTTGCCAGGCGTCTGCTGTCGTCATGACGCAGGACGATTTGCCGTTTGCCGCAGGTGCTGCGCTGGTAGTGAAGAACCCCTACCTGACGTATGCCCGTATGGCACAAATTCTGGATACCACGCCGCAGCCGGCGCAAAACATCGCACCCAGTGCGGTGATTGACCCGACGGCGAAGCTGGGTAACAACGTATCAATTGGTGCAAATGCGGTTATCGAATCAGACGTGGTGCTGGGCGATAACGTGGTGATTGGTGCCGGTTGCTTCGTCGGTAAAAAAACAAAAATTGGTGCAGGCTCTCGCCTGTGGGCCAATGTCTCTGTTTATCATGAGATCGAAATTGGCGAAAATTGCCTGATCCAGTCCAGCACCGTCATCGGTTCGGATGGTTTCGGTTATGCCAACGATCGTGGTAACTGGATTAAGATCCCGCAACTTGGCCGGGTGATCATCGGTGATCGCGTCGAAATCGGCGCCTGCACGACAATTGACCGTGGTGCGCTTGATGATACGATTATCGGTAATGGTGTTATCATCGATAACCAGTGCCAGATTGCACATAACGTTGTGATTGGCGACAATACTGCGGTTGCCGGTGGCGTTATTATGGCTGGCAGCCTGAAGATTGGCCGTTACTGTATGATTGGCGGTGCCAGCGTAATTAACGGGCATATGGAAATATGCGACAAGGTCACGGTTACCGGTATGGGCATGGTTATGCGTCCTATCACCGAACCGGGTGTCTACTCCTCAGGTATTCCGTTGCAGCCTAACAAGGTGTGGCGTAAAACTGCCGCCCTGGTGATGAATATTGATGATATGAGTAAGCGCCTCAAGGCCATTGAGCGCAAAATCGATCAACAAGACTAAGCGTTCACCCGTTTAACGCACACTTCCCGGCCTGTCGGCTTTCTTATAAACCGGCAGGCCGTGTTATTATTGCCATTCAGATATTTTGACAGGAAGAGTATTTTGACTACTGACACTCATACTCTGCATATTGAAGAGATTTTAGAACTTCTGCCGCACCGCTACCCGTTTTTGCTGGTAGACCGTGTGCTGGATTTTGAAGAAGGTCGTTTTCTGCGCGCAGTGAAAAATGTTTCTGTAAACGAGCCATTCTTCCAGGGGCATTTCCCTGGGAAGCCTATCTTCCCGGGCGTATTGATCCTGGAAGCGATGGCTCAGGCTACCGGTATTCTGGCGTTTAAAAGCGTTGGTAAACTGGAGCCGGGTGAGCTGTATTACTTCGCAGGTATCGACGAAGCGCGCTTCAAGCGCCCGGTTGTGCCTGGTGATCAGATGATCATGGAAGTGACTTTTGAAAAAACGCGTCGCGGCCTGACTCGCTTCAAAGGCGTAGCTCTGGTTGACGGCAAAGTTGTTTGCGAAGCTACCATGATGTGTGCGCGTAGCCGGGAGGCCTGATACGTGATTGATAAAACCGCCTTTATTCATCCAACCGCCATTGTGGAAGAGGGTGCCGTTATCGGCGCTAACGTCCACATTGGTCCATTTTGTATTGTTGGACCCCATGTCGAAATTGGTGAGGGTACCGTACTGAAATCTCACGTCGTTGTGAATGGTCATACGACCATTGGCCGCGACAACGTGATCTATCAGTTCGCCTCCATCGGTGAAGTTAACCAGGATCTGAAATATGCTGGCGAACCAACCCGTGTGGAAATTGGCGATCGTAACCGCATTCGCGAAAGCGTCACCATTCATCGTGGCACAGTACAGGGTGGTGAGTTGACGAAGGTGGGCAGCGATAACCTGTTTATGGTCAACGCGCACATCGCGCATGACTGTACCGTTGGTAACCGCTGTATTCTCGCCAACAATGCAACGCTGGCGGGACACGTATCAGTTGACGATCATGCCATCATTGGCGGCATGACCGCAGTCCATCAGTTCTGCATCATTGGTGCGCACGTGATGGTCGGCGGCTGCTCCGGCGTGGCGCAGGACGTCCCGCCGTATGTGATTGCGCAGGGTAACCATGCGACGCCGTTTGGCGTTAACATCGAAGGCCTTAAGCGTCGCGGTTTCAGCCGTGAAGCGATTATGGCAATCCGTAACGCCTACAAGCAGTTGTACCGTAACGGTAAAACGCTGGAAGAGGCTAAGCCGGAAATTGCCGAACTGGCGAAACAGCATCCTGAGGTGAACGCGTTCGTGGAGTTCTTCGCACGCTCAACTCGTGGTCTGATTCGTTAATGGTTGATAGTCGCCCGCTTACGATCGCCCTTGTCGCCGGAGAAACCTCCGGCGATATTCTTGGTGCAGGTCTGATTCGAGCGCTCAAAGCGCGCGTTCCCAATGCGCGCTTTGTCGGCGTTGCCGGTCCATTGATGCAGGCTGAAGGATGTGAAGCCTGGTACGAAATGGAAGAGCTGGCGGTGATGGGCATCGTTGAGGTGCTGGGTCGCCTGCGCCGGTTACTGCATATCCGCGCCGATCTGACGCGTCGTTTTACCGAGCTTCAGCCCGATGTGTTTGTGGGTATTGATGCACCTGATTTCAATATTACCCTCGAAGGTAATCTGAAAAAGCAGGGGATCAAAACCATCCACTATGTCAGTCCGTCCGTCTGGGCGTGGCGACAGAAACGCGTTTTCAAAATAGGCAGATCGACGAATCTGGTACTGGCCTTCCTGCCTTTCGAAAAAGCGTTTTACGATAAATTCAACGTTCCGTGCCGCTTTATCGGTCACACCATGGCCGATGCCATGCCGCTTGATCCCGATAAAAATGCCGCACGTGACCAGCTTGGCATTCCGCATGACGCCCACTGTCTGGCCCTGCTGCCGGGGAGCCGGGGTGCAGAAGTGGAAATGCTCAGCGCTGATTTTCTGAAAACCGCACAAATCCTGCGTCAGACTTACCCTGACCTGGAAGTGGTCGTGCCGCTGGTAAATGCCAAACGCCGCGAGCAGTTTGAGCGCATTAAGGCAGAGGTCGCCCCGGATTTGCATGTTCATCTTTTAGATGGCAAAGGTCGTGAAGCGATGGTGGCCAGCGATGCCGCCTTGCTGGCATCGGGCACTGCTGCGCTGGAGTGCATGCTGGCGAAATGCCCGATGGTCGTAGGCTATCGTATGAAGCCCTTTACCTTCTGGCTGGCAAAACGGCTGGTGAAAACGGATTACGTCTCCCTGCCCAACCTGCTTGCCCGCCGCGAGCTGGTGAAAGAGCTGCTGCAGGATGAGTGCGAGCCGCAGGCCTTAGCCGCTGCGCTGCTGCCGCTGCTGGCAGACGGCAAAACCAGCCACGAAATGCATGACACATTCCGGGAACTGCATCAGCAGATCCGCTGCAATGCCGACGAGCAGGCAGCTGACGCGGTGCTGGAGTTAGCGAAATGATGGAATTTGTTTACCCTCACACCCATCTGGTGGCGGGTGTGGATGAAGTAGGACGTGGCCCGCTGGTGGGGGCAGTAGTGACTGCCGCGGTGATCCTCGATCCTGCCCGGCCGATAATCGGTCTGAATGATTCGAAGAAATTATCCGAAAAGCGCCGCCTGGCGTTATTCGATGAAATCAAAGAGAAAGCACTGTCCTGGAGCGTTGGGCGTGCGGAACCGCATGAGATCGACGAGCTGAACATTCTGCATGCCACTATGCTGGCGATGCAGCGTGCCGTAGCCGGGCTGAGCGTGGTGCCGGAGTATGTGCTGATTGACGGTAATCGTTGTCCGGCGCTGCCCATGCCGTCGTTGGCGGTGGTAAAGGGCGACAGCCGGGTAGCCGAAATCAGCGCCGCCTCGATCATCGCTAAAGTCACGCGCGATGCCGAAATGGCCGCGCTGGATCTCACTTATCCCCTGTATGGCTTTGCCCAGCATAAGGGGTATCCTACCCCTTTCCATCTGGAAAGACTGGCAGAACACGGCGCAACTGAGCACCACCGCCGCAGTTTTGGACCGGTAAAACGCGCACTGGGACTGATGTCCTGAATCAAGACGCCAATAAGTAACGCGGAATCTGAAGATGGCTGAACCACGTTTCGTACACCTGCGGGTGCACAGCGACTATTCCATGATTGATGGGCTGGCGAAAACCGGGCCGCTGGTGAAAAAGGCGGCCGCGCTTGGCATGCCTGCGCTGGCGATCACCGACTTCACTAACCTGTGCGGTCTGGTGAAGTTCTACGGAACGGCGCATGGCGCAGGAATGAAACCGGTGATTGGTGCCGATTTTCACGTTCAGAGCGAACTGCTCGCCGATGAAATGACGCAAATCACCGTCCTGGCGATGAATAACACCGGCTACCAGAACCTGACGCTGCTGATCTCCCGTGCCTATCAGCGCGGCTACGGCCCGCAGGGCCCGTGGATCGATCGCGAGTGGCTGGCGGAGCTGAATGAAGGGTTGCTGCTTATCTCCGGTGGCCGGATGGGCGACATCGGCAGATGCCTGCTGCGCGGTAACACCGCGCTGGTGGAGCAGTGCGTCGATTTTTATAAAGAGTACTTCCCGGATCGCTTCTATCTGGAGCTGATCCGCACCGGCCGTCCGGATGAAGAAAACTATCTGCACGCCGCGGTGGCGCTTGCAGAGGAGCAAGGGTTGCCCGTTGTGGCGTCCAACGACGTGCGCTTCATCAATGCCGACGATTTTGACGCCCATGAAATTCGCGTCGCAATCCACGATGGCTTTACCCTCGACGATCCGAAACGTCCGCGCAACTATTCGCCGCAGCAATATATGCGCAGCGAAGAGGAGATGTGCGAGCTGTTTTCCGATATCCCGGAAGCGCTGGAGAACAGCGTAGAGATCGCGAAGCGCTGTAACGTCACCGTCCGTCTGGGCGAATACTTCCTGCCGCAGTTCCCGACCGGCGACATGACCACCGAAGACTTCCTGGTCATGAAATCGAAAGAGGGTCTGGAAGAGCGTCTTGAATTCCTCTTCCCGGATCCGGCCGTTCGCGCCGAGAAGCGCCCGGAATATGATGAACGTCTGGATATTGAACTCCAGGTGATCAACCAGATGGGGTTCCCCGGCTACTTCCTGATCGTTATGGAGTTTATCCAGTGGTCGAAGGATAACGGCGTGCCGGTAGGACCGGGCCGTGGTTCCGGTGCCGGCTCGCTGGTGGCCTATGCGCTGAAAATTACCGACCTCGATCCGCTGGAATTTGACCTGCTGTTCGAACGCTTCCTGAACCCGGAACGTGTCTCGATGCCTGACTTCGACGTTGACTTCTGTATGGAGAAACGCGACCAGGTTATTGAACACGTGGCGGACATGTACGGTCGTGACGCGGTATCGCAGATCATTACCTTTGGTACCATGGCGGCAAAAGCGGTTATCCGCGACGTGGGCCGCGTACTGGGGCATCCGTACGGCTTTGTCGATCGCATCTCGAAGCTGGTGCCACCCGATCCGGGCATGACCCTGGCGAAAGCGTTCGAAGCGGAACCGCAGCTGCCGGAGATCTACGAGGCGGATGAAGAGGTCAAAGCGCTGATCGACATGGCGCGCAAGCTGGAAGGGGTCACCCGTAACGCCGGTAAACACGCCGGTGGCGTGGTTATTGCCCCGACTAAAATCACCGACTTTGCGCCGCTCTACTGCGACGAAACCGGCTCGCACCCGGTCACCCAGTTCGACAAGAACGACGTGGAATACGCGGGTCTGGTGAAGTTTGACTTCCTCGGCCTGCGTACGCTCACCATCATCGACTGGGCGCTGAAGATGATCAACCCGCGCCGGGCCAAACAGGGCCTGGAGCCGATTGATATCGCCGCGATCCCGCTCGATGACAAGAAAAGCTTTGATATGCTGCAGCGCTCGGAGACCACGGCGGTCTTCCAGCTTGAATCCCGCGGCATGAAAGATCTGATCAAGCGCCTGCAGCCTGACTGTTTCGAAGATATGATCGCCCTTGTGGCGCTGTTTCGTCCGGGGCCGCTGCAGTCAGGGATGGTAGATAACTTTATTGACCGTAAGCACGGCCGTGAAGAGCTCTCCTATCCGGATGTGCAGTGGCAGCACGAAAGCCTGAAACCGGTACTGGAGCCGACCTACGGCATCATCCTGTATCAGGAACAGGTTATGCAGATTGCCCAGGTGCTCTCTGGCTACACCCTGGGCGGCGCGGACATGCTGCGTCGTGCGATGGGTAAGAAAAAGCCGGAAGAGATGGCCAAGCAGCGCGGCACCTTCGAAGAAGGGGCGAAGAAAAACGGCGTTGACGGCGAACTGGCGATGAAAATCTTCGATCTGGTAGAAAAATTCGCCGGATACGGGTTCAACAAGTCACACTCCGCAGCCTACGCGCTGGTCTCCTATCAAACGCTGTGGCTGAAGGCGCACTATCCGGCTGAGTTTATGGCCGCGGTAATGACCGCCGATATGGACAACACCGAGAAGGTGGTCGGGCTGGTGGACGAGTGCTGGCGCATGGGGCTGAAAATCCTGCCGCCGGACATCAACTCCGGGCAGTACCATTTCCACGTCAACGACGATGGCGAGATCGTTTACGGTATCGGCGCGATTAAAGGCGTGGGTGAAGGCCCGATTGAAGCCATCATCGAAGCTCGTAATCAGGGCGGCTATTTCCGCGAGCTGTTTGACCTGTGCGCCCGCACCGATATCAAAAAGCTTAACCGCCGGGTGCTGGAAAAGCTGATTATGTCCGGGGCGTTTGACCGTCTCGGGCCGCATCGCGCGGCGCTGATGAACTCGCTGGCCGACGCCCTGAAGGCCGCCGACCAGCACTCAAAAGCCGAAGCCATTGGTCAGGCTGATATGTTCGGCGTGCTGGCCGAAGAGCCGGAGCAGATCGAACAGTCCTATGCCAGCTGTCAGCCGTGGCCGGAACAGACGGTGCTGGATGGCGAGCGCGAAACCCTGGGTCTGTACCTGACCGGGCACCCGATCAATCAGTACATTAAAGAAATTGAGCGCTATGTCGGAGGCTACCGGCTGAAAGACATGCATCCGACAGAACGTGGTAAGATTACCACGGCTGCGGGGCTCGTCATTGCCGCGAGGGTTATGGTCACCAAGCGCGGCAATCGTATCGGCATCTGTACGCTGGATGACCGTTCCGGGCGGCTGGAGGTGATGTTATTCACCGACGCTCTGGATAAATATCAGCAGTTGCTGGAAAAAGACCGCATACTTATCGTCAGCGGACAGGTCAGCTTTGATGACTTCAGCGGGGGGCTTAAAATGACCGCCCGCGAAGTGATGGACATTGACGAAGCCCGGGAAAAATATGCTCGCGGGCTTGCTATCTCGCTGACGGACAGGCAAATTGATGACCAGCTTTTAAACCGACTCCGTCAGTCTCTGGAACCCCACCGCTCGGGGACCATTCCAGTACATCTCTACTATCAGAGGGCGGATGCGCGTGCACGATTGCGCTTTGGTGCGTCGTGGCGTGTCTCTCCGAGCGATCGTTTACTTAACGATCTCCGTGGCCTCATTGGTTCGGAGCAGGTGGAACTGGAGTTTGACTAATACAGGAATACTATGAGTCTGAATTTCCTTGATTTCGAACAGCCGATTGCAGAGCTGGAAGCGAAAATCGATTCTCTGACTGCCGTGGGCCGTCAGGATGAAAAACTGGATATTAACATCGACGAAGAAGTGCATCGTCTGCGTGAAAAAAGCGTAGAACTGACGCGCAAAATCTTTGCCGATCTCGGCGCATGGCAGGTAGCCCAGCTGGCTCGCCATCCTCAGCGTCCGTACACCCTGGATTATGTCCGCCTGGCGTTTGATGAATTCGACGAACTGGCAGGTGACCGCGCATACGCTGACGATAAAGCTATCGTTGGCGGTATTGCTCGTCTCGACGGTCGTCCGGTGATGATCATTGGCCACCAGAAAGGGCGCGAAACCAAAGAAAAAATTCGCCGCAACTTCGGTATGCCAGCACCAGAAGGCTACCGTAAAGCCCTGCGTCTGATGGAGATGGCCGAGCGTTTCAATATGCCGATTATCACCTTTATCGACACCCCAGGTGCTTACCCGGGCGTGGGCGCTGAAGAGCGCGGCCAGTCTGAAGCCATTGCCCGCAACCTGCGTGAAATGTCGCGTCTGAGTGTACCGGTTATCTGTACCGTTATCGGTGAAGGTGGCTCCGGTGGTGCGCTGGCGATTGGCGTGGGCGATAAAGTGAATATGCTGCAGTACAGCACCTATTCCGTTATCTCTCCGGAAGGTTGCGCGTCCATTCTGTGGAAAAGCGCCGACAAAGCGCCGCTGGCTGCGGAAGCGATGGGCATTATCGCCCCGCGCCTGAAAGAGCTGAAGCTGATCGATACCGTTATCCCGGAACCGCTGGGTGGCGCGCATCGTAAGCCGGAAGTTATGGCCGCGTCTCTGAAGGCGCAGCTGCTGGCTGACCTCGCAGACCTCGACGTGCTGAGCAAAGAAGATCTGCTGAACCGCCGTTATCAGCGTCTGATGAGCTACGGCTACGCCTAAGCTACGCAATAATCTTAAAAGCCGCACAGTGTTGCGGCTTTTTTTATACCCGTTGTTTACCTCAACTATGCTTAGCTAATGTTTTTCAAGGAGGTAAACCGTGAACATCATTGCCATTATGGGGCCGCACGGCGTCTTTTATAAAGACGAACCCATCAAGGAGCTGGAGCAGGCGCTGGCATCGCGCGGGTTTCAACTTATCTGGCCGCAAAACAGCGCCGACTTACTGAAGTTTATCGAACATAACCCCCGTATCTGCGGCGTCATTTTCGACTGGGACGAGTACGATCTGGAATTATGCAGCGACATCAACCAGCTCAACGAATACCTGCCGCTGTACGCCTTTATCAATACCCACTCCACGATGGATGTCAGCGCCCATGATATGCGGATGGCGCTGTGGTTCTTTGAGTATTCTCTGGGGATTGCAGAGGATATTGCTACCCGCATTCAGCAATACACCGGCGAATACCTGGATACCATCACTCCGCCGTTTACCCGCGCGCTTTTCACCTATGTGAAAGAGGGCAAGTATACCTTCTGTACGCCGGGGCACATGGCAGGGACGGCTTATCAGAAAAGCCCGGTGGGCTGTCTGTTCTATGATTTCTTTGGCGGGAACACGCTGAAAGCGGATGTGTCGATCTCGGTGACGGAGCTGGGATCGCTGCTGGATCATACCGGCCCGCATCTCGAGGCCGAAGAGTATATTGCCCGTACTTTTGGTGCCGAGCAGAGCTATATGGTGACCAACGGCACCTCGACATCGAACAAGATCGTCGGCATGTACGCCGCCCCCGACGGCAGCACTCTGCTTATCGATCGCAACTGCCACAAATCTCTGGCGCACCTGCTGATGATGAGCGATGTCGTTCCGCTCTGGCTGTCGCCCACGAGAAATGCTTTGGGCATTCTGGGCGGGATCCCGCGCCGGGAGTTTTCCCATGCCGCCATTGAACGCAAAGTGGCTGCAGTCCCTGGAGCAAGTTGGCCGGTGCATGCGGTGATCACCAACTCCACCTACGACGGCCTGCTGTATAACACTAACTGGGTGAAACAGACCCTGGATGTGCCCTCAATCCATTTCGACTCGGCGTGGGTGCCCTATACCAATTTCCATCCGATCTATGCCGGTAAAAGCGGAATGAGCGGTGAGCGTCTGCCGGGAAAAGTGTTCTTTGAAACCCAGTCTACGCACAAAATGCTGGCGGCGTTTTCTCAGGCTTCGCTGATCCACATTAAAGGTGAGTACGACGAAGATACCTTCAACGAAGCCTTTATGATGCACACCACCACATCACCCAGCTATCCGCTGGTGGCCTCGATTGAAACCGCCGCGGCGATGCTGCGCGGCAATCCCGGTAAGCGCCTGATAAACCGCTCCGTTGAGCGCGCGCTGCATTTCCGTAAAGAGGTCCAGCGTCTTAAGGATGAGGCCGACGGCTGGTTCTTCGATATCTGGCAGCCGGACGAGATTGATGAAGCCGAATGCTGGCCTGTCGCACCGGGCGAGAGCTGGCATGGCTTTCGCGATGCCGATGCGGATCATATGTTCCTCGATCCGGTCAAAGTCACCATTTTGACGCCGGGAATGGACGAGCAGGGGGAAATGAGCGAAGAGGGGATCCCGGCGGCGCTGGTAGCTAAATTCCTCGATGAGCGCGGCGTGGTGGTCGAAAAAACCGGGCCGTATAACCTGCTGTTCCTGTTCAGTATCGGCATCGACAAAACCCGGGCGATGGGATTGCTGCGCGGCCTGATGGAATTTAAGCGCGCCTACGATCTCAATTTGCGGGTCAGGAACATGCTGCCGGATCTCTATGCCGAGGATCCTGATTTTTACCGCAACATGCGTATCCAGGATCTGACCAAAGGGATCCACAAGCTCATTCGTCAGCACGATCTGCCGCGGCTGATGCTACAGGCGTTTGATGTCCTGCCGGAGATGAAGCTCACCCCGCACCATGCCTGGCAGCGTCAGGTGAAAGGAGAAGTGGAAACGGTCGATCTGGAGGATCTGGTCGGGCGGGTCTCGGCCAATATGATCCTGCCTTATCCCCCCGGCGTGCCGCTGCTGATGCCCGGCGAGATGATCACCGAGAAGAGCAGGGCGGTGCTCGATTTCCTGCTCATGCTCTGCTCGATTGGCCGTCATTATCCAGGCTTCGAAACCGATATCCACGGTGCCAGACGGGATGAAAACGGCATCTATAGGGTACGGGTCTTAAAAG
This sequence comes from Enterobacter sp. MF024, assembly GCF_005843915.1. Lineage (NCBI taxonomy): Bacteria > Pseudomonadati > Pseudomonadota > Gammaproteobacteria > Enterobacterales > Enterobacteriaceae > Enterobacter > Enterobacter sp. MF024. The sequence goes on from NZ_VCBB01000010.1 coordinate 291,249, forward strand.
CGCCATGACCCCTTGCGCGGCACGGGGATTCGGATATAACGTTCAGGCACACCAATAAGGAGAGGCTATGCTGGGTTTAAAGCAGGTTCATCACATTGCAATTATTGCCACCGACTACGCCGTGAGTAAGGCGTTTTACTGCGATACGCTGGGTTTCACCCTGCAGAGCGAGTTTTATCGTGAAGAGCGTGATTCCTGGAAGGGTGATCTGGCGCTGAATGGCCAGTATGTCATTGAGCTGTTTTCGTTCCCGTTCCCGCCGGCGCGTCCGTCCCGACCTGAAGCCTGCGGTTTACGCCACCTGGCGTTCAGCGTGGATGATATTGACCAGGCGGTAGAGCACCTTCAATCCCACGGCGTTAAGTGTGAGGCCATCCGTATCGATCCCTTCACCGGGAAGCGCTTCACCTTTTTCAACGATCCTGATGGCCTGCCGCTGGAGCTCTATCAGCAGTAACGCTTGCCTCGCCAGGGAATGCCCGGTAACGTGCCGGGCACCTTTCTGTATAAATGACGACGATGACCACAACCGAACTTCAGCGAGCCCTTCACCCTTACCGCCGACTGCTGGTGGGATTTAGCGGTGGCCTGGATTCCACGGTATTGCTGCATCAGCTCAAGCTCTGGCGTGAGCAGGAGCCCGGCCTCGAGCTGCGCGCTATCCATATTCATCACGGTCTGAGCCCACACGCCGACAGCTGGGTCGCTCATTGCCAGCATCTCTGCCATGAATGGAATATCCCGCTGATCGTGGTCCGGGTGACGCTGGCAGAAGAGGGGCTGGGGCTCGAGGCGCAGGCGCGTAAAGCGCGTTATGCCGCCTTTACTGATGCCCTTCTGCCGGGCGAAGCGCTGGTGACGGCGCAACATCTCGACGATCAGTGTGAGACCTTCCTGCTGGCCCTGAAGCGCGGCAGCGGCCCGGCAGGGCTCTCTGCCATGCCCGCACGGGCGCGTTTTGCCGATACCGAACAGATCCGTCCCCTTCTCGGCGAGACGCGTGAATCGCTGCAGGCATGGGCGCAGCGCTGGGATCTGCGCTGGATTGAGGACGAAAGCAACCAGGACGACAGCTATGACCGCAATTTTTTGCGCCTGCGCGTCCTGCCGCTGCTGGCAGAGCGCTGGCCGCATTTTGCAGAGGCCACGTCCCGCAGCGCCACGTTGTGCGCCGAGCAGGAGCAGTTGCTGGATGAACTGCTGGCAGGCGAGCTAATGACATTGGTTTCGAAAGACGGGGCGCTGGCTATCGCACCGCTGCAGACGATGAGCGCGGTGCGTCGTGCTGCGCTTCTGCGCAGATGGCTGGCTCTGCACGGGGCGTTAATGCCGTCGCGCGCCATGCTTACTCGTCTCTGGGATGAGGTGGCGCTGGCCCGGGAAGATGCGACGCCGCGACTGCGTTCTGGCGAAGGTGAAATCAGGCGCTTTCGGGGAGAGCTGTGGTGGGTGAAATACCATCCCTCTCTGGCTGAACGCGTTATCGACTGGCCCTCTGTTCACCAGCCGCTGTGCCTGCCGGAAGGGCTGGGTAGGCTTTACCTCAGCGCAGGCGGCAATCTCCGACTGCCGCAACCGGATGAGCCGGTAACGGTGCGCTTTCGCGCCAGCGGCACGCTGCACATCATCGGGCGAAACGGTGGTCGAAAGATCAAAAAAATCTGGCAGGAACTTAACGTTGCGCCCTGGCGTCGGGATACCACGCCATTGCTGTTTTACGGCGAAACGCTGGTAGCTGCTGCAGGTGTGTTTGTTACGCGGGAAGGGGCGGCTGAAGCGGAGCAGGGCGTACAGCTGGAATGGGAAACGTAACGGGCAGCAGGCTGCCCGTTACACAGGATCAGGACTCGCTCACCACAACGGTGCCGATTTCGGGATGGCTGAAGCTGGCAATTTTATCGAGACGCAGTTCGCGCGTTGCGCCACCGTCTTCCACGACCAGATACTCCACGTTCTTTCGGGAAACCAGATCGTTGGCCTTTGCCTTCAGCACTTCGCCATCTTTTAACGCCAGCGTCAGAAGCAGGTGATGCTGGCAGGCGAGCTCGAGATTGTCGTAGTCATCGCAGTTAATTGGTTGGTATGTATCATTCATTGACATAATCGCTCACCAGTAAATTCGCAGCAGCATATGCTGCTTTTTCTCTGACCGATTCTGAAAGCGTGTCATCCGACGCCATTTCATTCAGAACTTTCAATACACAGCCCAACGCATCGGGGACATACCCCAGATCGCCGCTGGCAATTTCCGCATACCGTTTGCGAATTAGCTCACAATAATTATTCACATCCCCTCCTGCCAGCGCACTGACTTTACTGTGAGATACCTTTAAGCCTACGAAGATAAACCCGGTTTAGCAAGGTGACTATACCATACTCATTTAAGCAATATCAGCAGGTTGATGTCAGAGACATTCTTAAGCCTGTAACAGCCTTTTGGCGGAGATTTCGCTACAATGCGCACCTGATTCGAAAGGAGTTCTCTCATGGCGCTTAAAGCGACAATTTACAAAGCCGCGGTCAATGTAGCGGATTTAGACCGCAATCAGTTTCTGGATGCGACATTGACGCTGGCGCGTCATCCCTCCGAAACGCAGGAGCGCATGATGCTGCGCCTGCTGGCATGGATTAAGTATGCCAATGAGCGTCTGCAGTTTACCCGTGGATTAAGCGCGGAAGACGAGCCGGAAGCCTGGCTACTCAACGATCATCTGGGCATCGATCTGTGGATTGAGCTGGGCCTGCCGGATGAACGTCGCATTAAGAAAGCCTGCACCCAGTCTGCTGAGGTGGCGCTCTTTACCTACAACAACCGCGCAGCGGAGATCTGGTGGCAGCAGAACAAGAATAAGTGTGCCCAGTTCGACAACCTGTCCGTCTGGTACCTGGATGATGAACAGCTCGCTAAACTGAGTGCCTTTGCCGGACGGACCATGAATCTGCAGGCGACGATTCAGGATGGCGCCATCTGGTTGTCGGATGCTGAGAATAATCTGGAAATTCATCCGGAAGCCTGGCAGTCCCGGTCATGATTGTCCTGTCCCGAAGCGTCAGCCTTCCCGATCATGAAGTCGAGATCACCGCGATCCGCGCCCAGGGAGCGGGGGGCCAGCATGTGAATAAAACCTCAACGGCTATTCATCTGCGCTTTGACATTCGGGCCTCCAGCCTGCCAGAGTATTACAAAGAACGCCTGCTCGCCGCCAGCCATCATCTGATCACCAGTGACGGCGTGATTATCATCAAGGCGCAGGAGTACCGCAGCCAGGAGATGAATCGGGAAGCCGCGCTTGCCCGGCTTGTGGCGGTCATACAGGAGTTAACGGCAGTGCAAAAAAGCCGTCGGGCAACCCGCCCGACACGTGCATCGAAAGAGCGCCGTCTGGCTTCGAAATCACAAAAATCGACCGTCAAAGCACTGCGTGGCAAAGTTCGACGCCCTCAGGATTAACAGGTGGTTGAGATAAGGAATCTAAAGTGAAAACAGCGATATTTTCAGTGGTGGCAGCCAGCGCGCTGTTCGTCCTGATGGGGTGTCATAACCGCGCAGAGATGCAGGTTCTTGAGCCGACCCACGAAGAGGCGTTAAAACCGATGCAGCAGAGCTGGCGGGGCGTTTTACCCTGCGCCGACTGCGAAGGTATTGAGACCTCACTGTTCCTGGAAAAAGACGGTACCTGGGTAATGAATCAACATTATCAGGGGGCAAAAGCGCCTTCTTCTTTTGCCAGCTACGGCACCTGGGCGCGAACGGCCGATAAGCTGGTGCTGACGGATACGAAGGGCGAAAAGCGCTATTTCCGCGCCAAAGGCGAAGGGCTGGAGATGCTCGACATCCAGGGAAATCCCATAGAATCACAGTTTAACTACACCCTGGCACCGGTAACCGCTGCACTGCCAGCAACGCCGATGGCGATGCGCGGCATGTACTTCTATATGGCCGATGCGGCGATCTTTACCGATTGCGCCACCGGCAAAAAGGTGAGCGTGGCGAATAACGCCCAGCTGGAACGGGATTACGCGGCGGCGCGCGGGAGTGATACCAAACCGGTGCTGCTCACTGTGGACGGGCATTTTACCTTTGAGGCTAACCCGGACAGCGGCGAGCGAGTCAAAACGCTGGTACCGGACAGCGACGCCCGCTTTGAAGCAGGCAAAAATTGCGACAGCAAATAGCTGAAATAAAAAACCCCGCATCAGCGGGGTTTTTTGTGGCTTATGCCTTGATGGCTTTTACCAGGTAATCCAGTACGTCACCGGTTTTAATCATCTGCTTCTCGCCGTTACGACGATATTTGTACTCGATCTCGTCGTTGTCGAGGTTACGATCGCCGATGACCACGGTGTGTGGAATACCGATCAGTTCCATATCAGCAAACATCACGCCTGGACGCTCTTTACGATCGTCCATCAGCACTTCGATACCCTGCGCACGCAGCTCGCTGTACAGTTTTTCCGCCAGCTCCTGAACGCGGTATGACTTGTGCATGTTCATCGGCAGGATCGCGACCTGGAACGGTGCAATGTTGTCCGGCCAGACGATGCCACGCTCGTCGTAGTTCTGCTCGATAGCGGCAGCAACCACACGCGTTACCCCAATACCGTAGCAGCCCATGGTCAGAACCTGATTGCGACCATCTTCACCCTGAACGGCAGCGTTCATGGCGCGGGAGTATTTATCACCCAGCTGGAAGATATGACCGACCTCAATACCGCGTTTGATCATCAGGGTACCCTTGCCGTCCGGGCTTGGGTCGCCTGCTACCACGTTACGAATATCCGCCACTTCTGGGGTCGCGGCATCGCGATCCCAGTTAATACCGAAGTAGTGTTTACCATCGATGTTCGCGCCTGCGGAGAAGTCGCTCATCGCGGCAACAGTGCGGTCAATAACGACAGGAACTGGCATATTCACCGGGCCCAGGGAGCCAGGACCGGCGTTCACGACGGCACGGATTTCCGCTTCCGTTGCGAAGGTTAACGGGCTTGCAACCTGTGGCAGTTTCTCTGCTTTTACTTCGTTCAGCTCGTGATCGCCACGTACCAGCAGGGCAACCAGCGGGTATGCGCTGCCTTCGGTCGATTTCACCAGCAGGGTTTTGACCGTTTTTTCGATCGGCAGGTTGAACTGCTCAACCAGCTCGGCGATGGTTTTCGCGTTTGGCGTATCAACCAGCTTCATCTCTTCGGTTGCAGCAGCGCGCGGCGCTTTTGGCGCCAGTGCTTCAGCAAACTCAATGTTCGCAGCGTAATCAGAGGAGTCAGAGAAGATCACATCGTCTTCACCGCTCTGTGCCAGCACCTGGAATTCATGGGATGCGCTACCGCCGATAGAACCGGTATCAGCCTGCACAGCGCGGAAATCCAGACCCATACGGGAGAAGATTTTGCTGTACGCTTCGTACATCTTGTCGTAAGTCTCCTGCAGAGACTCCTGAGAAGTATGGAAAGAGTACGCATCTTTCATCAGGAACTCGCGAGAGCGCATAACGCCAAAGCGTGGGCGAACTTCGTCACGGAACTTGGTCTGGATCTGGAAGAAGTTGAGCGGCAGCTGCTTGTAGGAGCTCAGCTCATTACGGATCAGATCGGTAATCACTTCTTCATGCGTTGGGCCGAGAACGAAGGGACGATCGCCACGATCGGCAATACGCAGCAGTTCCGGACCATACTGCTCCCAGCGTCCACTCTCCTGCCATAGCTCAGAAGGCTGAACTACCGGCATTAACACCTCGATAGCACCGGCGTTGTTCATCTCTTCACGCACGATGTTTTCGACTTTTTTCAGGACGCGCACGCCGGTCGGCAGCCAGGTGTATAACCCGGAGGCCAGCTTGCGGATCATCCCGGCGCGCAGCATCAGCTGGTGGCTGATCACCTCGGCGTCGGCAGGTGTCTCCTTCAGAGTGGAGAGCAGATATTGGCTAGTACGCATGTTGTTACGGTTCCATTTCGAAGAGTGGAACAGGCTGATCGGCAGCCTGACACAAAAAAAGTGGTTTAGTTTACCAGTGTGGCAAAGATGCCAAAAGAGAAGAGGATAAAATTACTGCGGTTCGAGGGCAAACACTTCGAAGCCCGCCGCTGTGACCCGCCAGCGAACGTTAAAATCCAGCAGCAGAACGGCGTAGGTTTTTCCGGCTTCTTCCTCTTTGCGGTAGGCCGGACGGGGATCCTGGGCCAGCACGTCGACAATAAATTCCCGCAGGCGAGGGTAGCGCTTTTCCAGCTGGATTAATTGTGGGAGAAGCGCATCGCTAAACCAGACCGGCGTATCAGCCTGAGGAGCCTGCTGGGCGTAGCTGGCGCGCGCATTCGGCAGGGCTTCGGCAAAGGGCAGATACGGTTTGATATCCACCACGGGCGTACCATCCACCAGATCCAGACTGCCGAGCTCGAGGATCACCTGATCCTTCAGACAGCGAATGCCTTTCAGCTCGATGAGCGACATGCCGACAGGGTTCGGGCGAAACGTCGAGCGTGTAGCAAATACGCCCATCCTGGCATTACCGCCGAGACGAGGCGGGCGCACGGTAGGGCGCCAGCCGCCAGCCATGGTCTGATGAAAGATAAACAGCACCCACAGATGGCTGAACGCTTCCAGTCCGCGCACGGCATCGGCCTGATTATAAGGCGCGAGCAGGTGAAGTTCGCCGCTACAGCTTTTTACCAGCCCGGGCTGGCGCGGCACGGCAAACTTCTCTTTATACGGCGAGCGAATAACGCCTATCTGCTCGAACTGGAAAGCACTCATTTCGCCGAGACGTTAAGGGCAGAGCCTACGCAAACGGCCTGACGGTAGCAGCCAGGTGTACCGCTGGTCACCTCGCAGCTGTGCAGCAGAACCGCATTGGCCTTCATTTTAGAGGCATTGATCTGCATGCGTTTACGCGCAGTGGGAATATTGGGAGGAGAATCCTGGTTGGTGGCCTGGCAAGAATCGCCGGAAACTTCACCCAGATCGCGGAACGGTTTACCCACTAAATCTTCAGCCTTGGTATAGATCCTTACCGGCGCAGGACGTGGCGCTTTTGGCTTCTCAGGCTCCACTTTTGGCGGGGTTGCTGTGCTTTTAACAGGTTCAACAGGAGATCTGCTTAGCATAGAACAGCCGCTCAGCATCAGTGCTAAAAGACAGATCGGTAAAGCACGCATAATGTTTCCTCAATGAATTATCAAATCGTCAGATATTGAATCAGTTGCCTGCATAAATGACAAGACGGGCTTTCGCCCGTCCTGAATGATATTACACAAAGGTCAGATTACCAGCCTTTAACTGCGCCGCCGTTAAAGACTTTGTTTGCTTCCTGGTAAACTTCATCAGACTGGTAGGCCTGGACGAACTTCTTCACGTTTTCCGCATCTTTGTTGTCTTCGCGGGTAACGATCAGGTTAACGTATGGAGAATCTTTATCTTCTACAAAGATACCGTCTTTCGCTGGGGTCAGGTTGATCTGGCTGGCGTAAGTGGTGTTGATAACCGCCAGGGCGATCTGCGCATCGTCCAGAGAGCGTGGAAGCTGTGGCGCTTCCAGCTCAACAATTTTCAGGTTTTTTGGGTTCTCGGTTACGTCCAGAACGGTTGGCAGCAGGCCAACACCGTCTTTCAGTTTAATCAGACCCACTTTCTGCAGCAGCAGCAGGGAACGGCCAAGGTTAGTTGGGTCGTTAGGTACCGCCACCTGAGAACCGTCCTGCAGCTCTTCTAATGATTTGATTTTTTTGGAGTAGCCTGCGATTGGGTAAACAAAGGTATTACCTACCGCAACCAGCTTGTAGCCACGATCTTTGATCTGCTGATCCAGGTATGGTTTGTGCTGGAAGGCGTTAGCATCGATATCGCCTTTGCTCAGCGCTTCGTTAGGCAGAACGTAATCGTTGAACGTAACCAGCTCGACGTCCAGGCCATATTTCTCTTTCGCCACTTTTGCTGCCGTCTCTGCAACCTGCTGCTCCGCACCGACGATAACGCCTACTTTGATATGGTTTGGATCTTTTTCGTCCTGGCCACAACCTACCAGTGCCAGAGAGCCGATCAGCGCGCCTACCGCAGCAAAGGTCTTAAATTTAAACGCCATGTTTTTATCCTTAACTCGTCGAGTTTGTGTTGTGTAACGTTATTTGTGCGTAACAGCCCGGACGATGCGATCGCCAGAGAATTGAATGAGATAAACCAGTACAACCAGCAGAACCAGCACGGTATTCATGACGGTAGCATTGTAGCCAATGTAACCATACTGATAACCGATCTGACCCAGACCGCCTGCACCGACAGCACCGCCCATCGCAGAGTAACCTACCAGGGTAATCAGCGTGATGGTGGCCGCATTGACCAGACCCGGCAGCGCTTCAGGCAGTAAGACTTTGCGTACGATCTGCATCGGCGTCGCACCCATAGCGCGAGAGGCTTCAATCAGGCCCGACGGGATCTCTAACAGCGCGTTCTCAACCATACGGGCGATAAAGGGTGCTGCGCCCACGGTCAGGGGAACGATAGCGGCCTGCAGGCCGATGGACGTGCCCACAATAACGCGGGTGAATGGAATCATCCAGACCAACAGAATAATGAAGGGAATGGAACGGAAGATGTTCACCAGCGCAGAGAGCGTGCGGTACAGTTTCGCGTTCTCAATAATCTGACCCGGACGGGTAACGTACAGCAGCACGCCTACCGGCAGACCAATGACAAAACCGAAGAAGCCGGATACGAAGGTCATCGCCAGCGTTTCCCATACGCCGCGTGCCAGCAACCACATCATTGCCTCAGACATAACCCAGTACCTCAACTTTTACATGATGCTCTTGCAGCCAGGCGATAGCAGCCTGCGTATCTTCTTGCGTGCCGTGCATTTCAGTCAGCATGATGCCGAACTTGACGCCACCGGCGTAATCCATCTGCGCGCTAATAATGTTGTTATTCACATTGAAACGGCGGGCGGTTTCGGACAGCAGCGGTGCATCCACTGACTTGCCGGTAAATTCCATCCGCAGCATCGGAACACTGTTGGCTTCAGGCTGGCTTTTCAGACGGGCCAGATAGTCTTCCGGGATATCCAGATGCAGGGTGGCCTGAATGAATTGTTGCGCCAGGGGGGTTTTAGGATGAGAGAACACTTCGCTTACGGTGTCTTGCTCAATCAGTTGCCCGTTGCTGATCACTGCCACGCAGTCGCAGATGCGTTTAACGACATCCATCTCGTGTGTAATAAGGAGAATGGTCAGTCCCAGGCGACGGTTAATGTCCTTCAACAGCTCCAGTATCGAGCGGGTAGTTGCGGGATCCAGGGCGCTGGTGGCTTCGTCACAGAGCAGCACTTTCGGGTTGCTGGCCAGGGCACGGGCAATGGCCACACGCTGTTTTTGTCCACCGGATAAGTTCGCCGGGAAGGTATCATGTTTGTCACTCAGACCGACCAGATCCAGCAGCTCGGTCACGCGGCGTTTGATTTCGTCTTTTGGCGTATTGTCCAGCTCCAGCGGCAGGGCAACGTTACCAAACACGGTGCGCGAGGAGAGCAGGTTAAAGTGCTGGAAAATCATGCCAATCTGGCGGCGAGCTTTAGTCAGTTCTGATTCGGAAAGGGTAGTCAGTTCCTTGCCATCCACCTGAACGTGACCTTCGGTCGGACGTTCAAGCAGGTTAACGCAACGAATGAGCGTACTTTTACCTGCACCTGAGGCGCCAATGACGCCATAAATCTGTCCAGCCGGAACATGCAGGCTAACGTTGTTCAACGCCTGAATGGTACGGTTCCCTTGCTGGAACACTTTGGTGATATTCGAAAGTTTAATCATTAGATTATTTTTATCGTATGTAAGTTAGCCGTGGCATTTTCTGCTGCCTGATGCGGGCGATGACCGTCAACAAAACGGATGTTAAGGCATCCAGACGTCTAAATCAATCCAACTCTGCGCGATGAGCACTTTCTTGCGCAGTGAAACATGAGATACTAAGCAGACATCCCTTTTCAGGAGCAAACCGGTGGCAAAATCAGTACCCGCAATTTTTCTCGATCGTGACGGCACAATTAATGTCGATCATGGGTATGTACATGAGATAGACGAATTTGAATTCATCGATGGCGTAATAGAAGCCATGCGTGAATTAAAAGAGATGGGTTTTGCGCTGGTGGTGGTTACCAACCAGTCAGGCATCGCGCGCGGTAAATTCACCGAAGCACAGTTTGAGACCTTAACAGAATGGATGGACTGGTCCCTGGCCGATCGTGGCGTTGACCTGGACGGTATCTATTATTGTCCGCACCATCCACAAGGCACAGTAGAAGAGTATCGTCAGACCTGTGACTGCCGTAAACCGCACCCGGGTATGTTCATCTCCGCGCAAGAGTTCCTTCATATAGATATGAGCGCTTCATATATGGTGGGCGATAAACTGGAAGATATGCAGGCAGCTGCCGCAGCAGGTGTAGGCCATAAAATTCTGGTACGCACCGGCAAACCTGTTACGCCAGAAGCAGAAAACGCAGCGGATTGCGTCATTAACAGCCTTGCAGCACTGCCAGAAACCATCAAAAAGCAGCAAAAATAGACGTTATGGCGAAAAGATGAGCGGTTGAAATAAAATTGTCTTTTTCCGCTTGTCAGTGCCGAAGAACTCCCTATAATGCGCCTCCATCGACACGGCGGATGTG
>NZ_VCBB01000011.1:0-278219 GCF_005843915.1 Enterobacter sp. MF024
CCAAGAGCCCGTCCGCAAGGACGGGCTTTTTGCGTTTGTGCCCGTCCTGCCCGGTGGCGCTGCGCTTACCGGGCCTACAAAAAACAATTCTCTGTCATATATCCTCCATTAATAATAGAAATGAGAGTTATTATCAAATGGGCTTTACAGGCTTATCATAAACATGTAATTTAAATGCATGTTTTAAGTCGGAGGTCATTATGAGCCATCAAAGAATCCCCAAAAACTGGACAATCAAACGTTCAACTCCCTTCTTCACTAAAGATAACGTTCCTGCAGCGCTTCTGAGCCACCACAATACCGCAGCTGGCATCTTTGGGCAGCTTTGTGTGATGGAAGGGACCGTAACCTATTACGGCTTCGCGAACGCAGAGGCAACAGAACCAGAAGTGAAGGTTGTGATTAACGCAGGTAACTTCGCGACCAGCCCACCGCAGTACTGGCACCGTATTGAGATGACGGATGACGCCCAGTTCAATATCAACTTCTGGGCTGAACCGACCTTCTCTGGGGAAGAAGTCTACAGCGCGAAAAAGGCGTAACGCCGTTTGTTAGCGAAGGGCGCTCTTAATCATTGACTGTATAGTGTCTGGACGGCCATAAGAAGCCAGATAGACGCAGGACTGTGTTGCAGAAGTTAAAACCTTCGCAACGCGTATGGGTAGCAAATTTAGGGCCATTAAAGAAGAGTTAATAGAGAGCGATGAAAGTTCGGTTCTGCAAAAGCAAAAACCCGCCTTTTGGGCGGGTTCTTTAAATAGTGGTGCCCGGACTCGGAATCGAACCAAGGACACGGGGATTTTCAATCCCCTGCTCTACCGACTGAGCTATCCGGGCAACGGGGCGCATTAAACCCGATCTACCCTCTGCCGTCAACGATATTTGTTAATTTCGCTACTGACCGCACACTCTGTCGCCATTTCGCTGCAATATCAGGCAAAAAACGCAGTCCACAGGGCAGAGAGCGGCATGGCGATCACCAGCGCAGGCAGCATATTCACCACCGCAAACATCTTGATCCCACAGATCCTCAAACCCGTCGCCAGCAGCAGCAGGCCACCGACGGCGGTGAAGTCAGCCATCATTGCCGGGGTTGTCAGCGGCAGTATCAGCGTGGCGCAGGTTGCCAGGGCGAGTTGGATAAGCAGCATCGGCACGCAGATGGCGGCGACGGCAATACCGAGTGTGGTCGCAAAGATGGTGGCGGTAAAGAAATCGAGAAAGGCTTTCGCGATCAGTATGCTCGGATCGCCGGTCATTCCTTCCTGCATCGAACCAAAAATCCCCGTACCGCTGGCGCAGAACAGAATAATGATGGCCACATAGTTCTGGATAAACGCGTCGTGACCGCCGCCTTTCTGTTTACCCCGCGAGAGCAGATTTTTCGCTCTGCTGACGGCACCATTAATACCCTTCTCCAGATAGCAAAACTCGCCAATCAGCGCTCCAAGCAGCGTTGCCAGCACCATTACCGGCAGGTTGGCGCACTTGATGACCAGCAGAATACCAATACCTAGTGAGGCCAGGCCGAAGATCGAGGGCATGGAGGAGCGAATACGCTCCGGTAATCGCTGGCTCAGCACGGCGCCCAGCACGCCGCCCAGCAGCACCGCACCTGCGTTAATAAATGGTCCAATAACCACTGCGAACTCCTGTTATTTACTCATTGATATTGCATTATTATTACTCTTTTCAGTGAGTAATCGCCAAATGTAATGACGTATTTTGCATAAAGATTCCTTCTTGCACCACCTTATGAAAGGTGACATTATTGCGCGAATTTTCTTCTCTCAGATACGGGGCCGCCCATGAACAGATCTTCTCTCGCTGTGCGAATGGCTGGCCGTATCGACACATCTTATTCTACGCTCACCATGCGGTGAGGGTAACGCAGGCTCACTGCAGGACAACAGTAAAACCAGACGCGTTCTGTTTTTACTGATGTCTGGCGGTCGGAGCTGAACTCCGGTCAGACACATTCGTTGGGCAGGGGGACTCCCTGTCCGGGGCTTTTTCTCGCCTTGCACGGGTATTTGCGCTTATGAAATCAATGAAAATTGCCGTCAGCCGCGAGCTGGCGTCCGCCTTATCCACGCACCGGGAAGTGGTGACGCTGGATAACACAGATTTTACGGATGTGGCGGCAGTCGTCATTACCGTCGCTGACAGTCACAGCGGCATCCTCGCGTTACTGAAACGCACCGGTTTCCATCTGCCTGTCTATATGTTCTCAACAGAGCCTGTAGAAGCCCCTGCGGGTGTCGATGCGGTGATCGACGGCAAAGCGCAGGAGTGGTTAGAGCTGGAAGCCGCCGCCTGTCGCTACGAAGAGAACCTGTTGCCGCCGTTTTTCGACACCCTCACTCAGTACGTGGCGATGGACAACAGCACCTTTGCCTGTCCGGGGCACCAGCACGGCGCGTTCTTTAAGAAGCACCCTGCAGGGCGTCAGTTTTTCGATTTCTTCGGTGAGAACGTCTTTCGTGCCGATATGTGCAACGCCGACGTGAAGCTTGGCGATCTGCTGATCCACGAAGGTTCCGCCAAACATGCGCAAAAGTTCGCGGCGAAAGTGTTTAACGCCGACAAAACCTACTTCGTTCTCAACGGCACCTCGGCCGCCAACAAGGTGGTGACCAATGCGCTGCTGACCCGTGGCGATCTGGTGCTGTTCGACCGCAACAACCATAAGTCCAACCACCATGGCGCCCTGATTCAGGCCGGTGCCACGCCGGTTTATCTCGAAGCGGCGCGCAACCCGTTTGGCTTTATTGGCGGCATTGATGACCGCTGTTTTGACGAGGCCTACCTGCGGGAGCTGATCCGTGAAGTCGCTCCGGAAAAAGCCCGTGAAGCGCGTCCGTTCCGCCTGGCGGTGATCCAGCTCGGCACTTATGACGGCACCATCTATAACGCCCGCCAGGTGATCGACAAGATTGGCCAGCTCTGCGACTACATCCTGTTTGACTCCGCGTGGGTGGGTTACGAGCAGTTTATCCCGATGATGGCGGACAGTTCGCCGCTGCTGCTGGAGCTGAACGCCAACGATCCGGGGATCTTTGTCACCCAGTCGGTGCACAAACAGCAGGCCGGGTTCTCCCAGACTTCGCAGATCCATAAAAAGGATAACCATATCCGCGGCCAGGCGCGTTTCTGCCCGCATAAGCGGCTCAACAACGCCTTCATGATGCACGCCTCTACAAGCCCGTTCTACCCGCTGTTTGCGGCCCTCGACGTGAACGCCAAGATCCACGAAGGGGAGAGCGGGCGTCGGCTGTGGGCAGAGTGCGTTGAGCTGGGCATTGAAGCGCGCAAGGCGATTATTGCCAACTGTAAGATGATTAAGCCGTTTATCCCGCCGGTCGTGGCCGGACGTCCGTGGCAGGATCACCCAACCCACGCGATTGCCAGCGAGCTGCGCTTCTTCAGCTTTGAACCGGGGGCGAAATGGCACGGCTTTGAGGGCTATGCCGACCAGCAATACTTTGTCGACCCCTGTAAACTGCTGCTGACCACGCCGGGCATCGACGCCGAAAGCGGGGAATATACCGATTTTGGTATTCCGGCGACCATTCTGGCGCACTACCTGCGTGAGAAAGGCATTGTCCCGGAGAAGTGCGATCTCAACTCCATTCTCTTCCTGCTGACCCCGGCGGAGAGCGCCGAAAAAATGGCGCAGCTGGTGGCGATGCTGGCCCAGTTTGAGCAGCACATCGAAGACGATACCCCGCTGGCGGATGTTCTGCCGACCATCTGGAACAAATATCCGGTGAGCTACCGCGACTACACGCTGCGCCAGCTCTGCCAGGAGATGCACGATCTGTATGTCAGCTTTGACGTGAAAGATCTGCAGAAGGCGATGTTCCGCAAAGAGAGCCTGCCCACCGTGGTGATGAACCCGCAGGATGCTAACCAGGCCTTTATTCGCGGTAACGTCGAGCTGGTGCGCATTAGCGAAGCCGAAGGGCGCATCGCGGCGGAAGGGGCGCTGCCATACCCGCCGGGCGTGCTGTGCGTGGTGCCGGGTGAACTCTGGGGCGGCGCGGTGCAGCGTTACTTCCTGGCGCTGGAAGAGGGCGTCAATCTGCTGCCCGGTTTTTCACCGGAATTGCAGGGGGTATACAGCGAGAAGGATGCGGACGGGATCAAGCGTTTATACGGCTACGTCCTGAAGTAAAAAAAAATCCCCCTCCGCAGGGAGGGGGACTTAACCGATTAATGCGCGACGGTTTGCGCACCTGTTGGGGTACGAACATGTTTGTACTTGAACAGCACCATGAACGCGAAAGCCAGTACCAGTGAGTAGCCTGCGAAGATCAGCCACACCGGCTGCCAGTTAGTAATACCGTTAGTGGTATACATCTCCACAACCTTGCCGCTCACCACGCCGCCGAGAATACAGCCGAAGCCGTTGGTCATCATCAGGAACATGCCCTGGGCGCTGGCGCGGATTTCCGGACGAACCTCTTTTTCCACGAACACGGAACCGGAGATGTTGAAGAAGTCGAAGGCGCAGCCGTAGACAATCATCGACAGAACCAGCAGCACGGTACCGAAGGCTGACGGGTCACCGTAGGCGAACAGACCAAAGCGCAGCATCCACGCGAAGATACTGATCATCATAACGTTCTTGATGCCATAGCGGCTCAGGAAGAACGGGATGGTCAGGATGAACAGCGTTTCGGAGATCTGGGAAATCGACATCATCACCGAGGCATGTTCAACGATAAAGCTCCCGGAGAACATCGGGTCGTTATCGAAGCTGTGCAGGAAGGTGTTGCCGAACATGTTGGTGATCTGCAGCTCCGCACCCAGCAGCATGGAGAAGATGAAGAAGATCGCCATGCGTTTGTTTTTGAACAGCGCGAAAGCGTCCAGGCCGAGCATGGAGCTCCAGCTCTGGTTTTTCTGCTGGTTAGAGACCGGAATGTGCGGCAGCGTCAGGGTGAACAGCGCCAGCACCAGAGACAGCGCAGCGCCAATATAGAGCTGCATATGGCTCAGTTCGAAGCCTGCGAAGCTCACGCCCCACATCGCCATGATAAAGCCGATGGTGCCCCAGATACGGATCGGTGGGAAGTCGGTCACGATATCCATACCGGCGTTTTTCAGACGGTAGTAGGAGATGGTGTTGATAAGCCCCAGCGTTGGCATATAAGCCAGCGAGTTAAGCAGGATCACCATAAACATCGCCCCTGGCGTGGTGACTTCGGCCGCCATAAACAGCGTACCTGCCCCCACCAGATGACAAAGCGTATAGACCCACTTCGCGCTTATCCATTTGTCCGCCACGATCCCGAGCAGCGTCGGCATCAGGACAGCGGCAATGCCCAAAGAGCTATAGACAGCGCCGATAGAGGCACCGTCGAATTTGAGCGTGACAAACATGTAGGAGCCGAGCGTGGTCAGCCAGCTCCCCCACAGACAGAACTGCAGAAACGACAAGATTTTAAGCTGCAGCTTAAGGTTCATGTTACTTTCCTCACAAGAGAGCGGGCTGTATGTTGGTGTAGAAACATTTGGGTTTTGGATTTGATGCAATTCTATCAGCGAGTGGCGTTATGTTTTGTTACCTCCCGCAAAAAAATGCAATCCACATTAATTTGCAGTTTGGATTGTGATGCAAATAACAATTTCGTATGGATAAGGCGGGCGGTCAGGAATGAAGGATTACCCTCTCCACAACGGAGAGGGTAAAAAAAGTCACACTACTTTCTACGATAGCTCTTCTGAGCCGTATTGACCTTATAGAGGTAGCGGCGGGATTCTGCGGAAGGGTGACGGGTGGTGAGGGTCTGATAAACATCCCCCGGCGACATGCTGTTGATGATGCTCGCCGCCTTGATTTTATCGTTGGAGAAGACGCGCAGCACGCTGCCTGCGCCACCGTTATAGGCGGTGATCACCGCGTAGCGACGCGAGGTCGGGTTATCAATGCCGCCCAGGTAAACGTTATTCAGCATCGCCAGATAGGCGGTGCCGGTATCGATGTTGCTTGCGGGATCGAACAGATAGCTGCGGCTCGGGGTGCCGGAACGCCCCTGCGAGCGGAACACGTCTTTGCCGGCGCTGTGCTGCACAACCTGCATCAGGCCCAGGGCGTCGGAACGGCTTACCGCGTAAGGGTTAAACGACGACTCCGTCTGCATAATCGCCAGGATCAGCGACTCATCCACACCGTATTTACGCGAGGCCTGGCGTACCATCCCGACATATTTATGCGCACGCTTATCGAGGTGGTTCGGCACCAGGTTAATGGTCACGCTGTAGATCACGCGCAGGCCGTTGCTGCGGCTTTTCAGGCGCGTCTGCAGCAGATAGTTGGCAAAGTTGTTGGCGCGGCCTTCCCAGCGGATGGACTGGCCGGTCTGATCCACCACCTGACCATAGAGGAACGGCTCTCTGGAGATAGTGATATCGTCGGTGTCGGAGTAGAGATCGATAGAGCCCGGATCGTCACCCATCAGCAGGGTTTTAACGATCGCCTGACGCAGTCGTCCGGCAGGATCGGTTCCGGCGATGGTCTCGACGGTGATAGTCCCTTCGTCAAAGTTGATGTGGCTGCGGGTCTGGTAGCCGTCGGTGTACTTAACGTAGTCCTTTGGACCGGCGATCAGAACTTCGTTAAAACCCCATATGTTTTCGATGTTATGGGCGAACTGCCCCATCAGAATGTCAAAACCGTTGGTGTCCTTTACCCAGGCTTCGTTATAGCTATCGCCTTTATTACTGGAGGAACACGAAACAAGTAACGGTGCAACAAGAGCAAGCGCTAAAAATTTTTTCATCATTCCGGGAGTGCGTGTTGTGTTTGTTCCGGGGCTGTTTTCGCCGGGCAAGCGTAGCGCCACCCGGCATCAGACGCTGGGTATTATTTTTCTGGCGGCGTATAACCTTCGATGTGCACCTCTTTCCCTTCAAACAGGAAATTGACCATCTCTTCTTCGAGCTGTTTACGGTGTTCAACGTTCATCATATTGAGCTTGCGCTCGTTAATCAGCATGGTTTGCTTGTGCTGCCACTGCGCCCACGCTTCTTTTGAGATCTCGTTATAGATGCGCTTACCCAGATCGCCCGGATAAAGCTGGAAGTCCTGACCTTCTGCTTCACGTTGCAGGAAGGTGCAAAAAATTGTTCTGGCCATACTGATTCCTCTTTGTCGCCCGGAGCTAAACCGTTGCTCCGACACGTAATTGCTGTAACAGGCGCTCTACGGGAGCCGCCAGACCCACTGATGGCGGTTGCGCTAAGTTATACCAGAGAGCGCTGCCTTCATCCATGCACGCCGTGAATGAGGACACGGGAAGCCACATCGGCACAATATCCAGATGGAAATGGCTGAAGGTGTGGCGAAACGCGGTGAGCTGCACAAGAGTATCGGCGCTAATGCCGCGCTGCGCCAGCCAGTCGCGAAGTCCGGCCTCATCCTCAAACTGCGGGAAGCAGAACAGTCCGCCCCATAATCCGCTTGGAGGACGCTGGGCGAGGTACACGGTCTTCTCGTGCTGCATCAGCAGAAAATAGCCGGTACGCTCTGGCAGGGTCTGCTTCGGTTTTTTACCGGGATACTGCGCCCACGACTGGTTAGCATAGGCCACGCACAGATGATTGAGCGGGCAAAGTTCGCATTTAGGTTTCGAGCGGGTGCAGACCATCGCCCCTAAATCCATCATCGCCTGGTTAAAACGTTCAACCCCTCTGGCGGGCGTCACCGCTTCACTGATTTCCCACAGGCGTTTTTCCACCTCTTTTTTGCCCGGCCAGCCGCCAACGGCGTAGCAGCGCGCCAGCACGCGTTTCACGTTGCCGTCGAGAATAGGGAAATGTTTGCCCAGAGAAAGGGAGAGGATCGCCCCGGCGGTGGAGCGACCGACGCCCGGCAGGGCGGCCACTTCATCGAAGGTTTCGGGGAAGATGCCACCGTGCAGCGACACCACCTGCTGGGCGGCTTTGTGCAGATTGCGGGCGCGGGCGTAATAGCCCAGCCCGGTCCACAGATGCAGCACTTCGTCCAGCGGGGCGTTAGCCAGATCGGTGACCGTCGGGAAACGCGCCATAAAGCGCTCAAAATAAGGGATAACCGTCGCGACCTGCGTTTGTTGCAACATCACCTCTGAGAGCCATACTTTGTACGGTGTTTTTTCAGTTTGCCAGGGCAGGGTTTTACGCCCGTATTTGTCGTACCAGTCCAGCACCTGGGCTGAAAATTGAGAGGCTTGCATGGTCTTCGCTTTGCGGTATCAGGGACGCAGATTGCAGCACAGCGGCATGCGGCTGTAAACCGGATCTTTCCCATGCTTGCATCCGGTCATTAACTTTGGATAATGCCCGTTTCCCGAACATTCTCACAAGCAGACTACTCTTTTATGAAAAACGACGTCATATCACCGGAATTCGATGAAAACGGCCGCCCGCTGCGCCGTATTCGCAGCTTTGTCCGCCGTCAGGGGCGCCTGACAAAAGGGCAGCAGCACGCGCTGGATAACTACTGGCCGGTGATGGGCGTTGAGTTCACCGAACAGCCGCTCGACTTTGTTGAACTCTTTGGCCGCGATGCGCCGATTACGCTGGAGATCGGTTTCGGTATGGGCGCTTCGCTGGTCACGATGGCCAAAGCGCGCCCGGAGCAGAACTTCCTCGGTATTGAGGTACACTCACCGGGCGTAGGCGCTTGCCTGGCGACGGCCCATGAAGAGGGCGTCGAGAACCTGCGCGTCATGTGTCACGACGCGGTAGAAGTGCTGCACAAGATGATCCCTGACAATTCTCTAAACATGGTTCAGCTCTTTTTCCCTGACCCATGGCACAAAGCGCGTCATAATAAACGCCGTATCGTTCAGGCACCGTTTGCCGAACTGGTCAAAAGCAAGCTGAAGCTGGGTGGTGTTTTCCACATGGCGACCGACTGGGAACAGTATGCGGAACATATGCTGGAAGTGATGTCAGGTCTCGACGGGTATAAAAACCAGTCGCAGAGCAACGACTATGTGCCGCGTCCTGAATCACGTCCGGTAACCAAATTTGAACAGCGTGGCCATCGTCTTGGTCACGGCGTATGGGACTTAATGTTCGAGAGGGTGAAATAATGGCAAAGAACCGTAGCCGTCGTCTGCGTAAGAAAATGCACATCGACGAGTTTCAGGAAATTGGTTTTTCGGTTGCATGGCGTTTCCCGGAAGGCACCAGCGTAGAAAAAATTGATGAAGACGTGGATGCGTTCATCAATGAAGTGATCGAGCCGAACAAGCTGGCGTTTGACGGCAGCGGCTACCTGGCGTGGGAAGGGTTGATCTGCAAACAGGAGATCGGCCAGTGCACCGAAGAACACCAGGCCATCGTGCGTAAGTGGCTGGAAGACCACAAATTCGAAGAGGTGCGCATCAGCGAACTTTTCGACATTTGGTGGGACTAATAGAGCATCAGGGGCCAGCAATTGCTGGCCCATTTTGTATGAGGGAGAAGATATGATGCGCAAAACGCTGCTCGCTGCGGCTTTAATGACCACGGCTCTGACTGCTCACGCAGAGTACAAATGCGAAGTCACGCCGCGCGACGATGTGATCCTCAGTCCGCAAACCGTGCAGGTAAAAGGTGAGAACGGCAATCTGGTGATCACCCCTGATGGCAACGTGATGTTCAACGGCAAGCAGTACCAGCTCAGCGCCGCCCAACGTGAACAGGCGAAAGATTACCAGGCCGATCTGCGCAGCGCGCTGCCGTGGATCGACGAAGGCGCGCAGACCCGCGTGGAAAAAGGCCGCGTCGCGCTGGATAAGATCATCGCTAAAGAGGTAGGGGAGAGCAGCAACATGCGCTCGCGCCTGACCAAACTGGACGCGCAGTTAAAAGAGCAGATGAACCGCATTATTGAGCATCGTACCGATGGCCTGACGTTCCACTACAAGGCGATCGATCAGGTGCGCGCCGACGGGCAGCAGCTGGTGAACCAGGCGATGGGCGGCATTTTGCAGGACAGCATTAACGAGATGGGTGCCAAAGCGGTGCTGAAGGGCGGCGGCAACCCGCTGCAGGGCGTGCTGGGTAGCCTGGGCGGTCTGCAAACCTCTATTCAGAACGAATGGAAAAACCAGGAAGCGGATTTCCAGAAATTCGGTAAAGACGTGTGTAAACGGGTGGTTTCGCTGGAAGAGAGCCGCAAGGGGCTGGTGGGATCGCTGAAGTAGGTTGGTGCGGTCTGGGCCCCTCACCCCGGCCCTCTCCCCATGGGAGAGGGAGTACGAGTTCCCTCTCCCATGGGGAGAGGGTTAGGGTGAGGGAATCAGGCATTGCAGATGTTGCAGAATAACCATCAATACGCCCTCTTCGTTCGCCCTGAATTCGTTATTCCAGAACCGAATCACACGCCAGCCACGCGAATTCAGATAAGCCGTTCTGCGTAGATCGTACTTTTCATCATCCTGATGCTGTCCACCATCCAGTTCAACAATTAATAGGGCCTTAAAGCACGCAAAATCAACGATGTAAGAACCAACCGGCATCTGGCGGCGAAACTTGAAGCCATAGAAATGCCGTCCCCGAAGTAGATACCAAAGGCGCACCTCTTCTGGCGTCATGTTTATTCGTAGCTGTTTTGATTTTTCCATCCCCACACTCTGCCAGCTTTTCCCTCAGCCAGCAGAACGGGATGCAAAATCCTGAATCAGGCTTCAGGATTCTTCGGCGAGGAATAGCTCGAGAAGGGAGTTTAAGAACAGTTTGCCATGCTCGGTGATCTGCCAGAAATCTGCGCACTCGGTCAGATACCCCTGCGCCAGCGCCTCGTCAATCTGCGGGCGAATCACCGACTCCGCTAACCCGGTATACAGCGTAAACTCCGCGCGCGGTGCGGCTTCCAGCAGGCGGAAGCGGTTCATAAAGAACTCGAACGGCTTATCTGCGGCTTCGACATCATGGCTGCGCTCAAGATAGCGTCCTTCCATATAGCCGCGCGGATGGCGCGTTTTGGCCGTGCGCAGAATACGCCCGTCCGGGAAGGTCACTTTGCCGTGTGCGCCACAGCCAATGCCCAGGTAGTCGCCAAAACGCCAGTAGTTCAGGTTGTGCTGACACTGATAGCCCGGCTTTGCATAGGCCGAGGTTTCGTACTGCTGATAACCGGCGGCGGTCAGCAGTTGGTGGCCCTGCTCGAAAATATCCCACAGCGCGTCATCATCAGGCAGTACCGGGGGGCGCGACCCGAACAGCGTGTTCGGCTCAATGGTCAGCTGATACCACGAGAGGTGCGGCGGATTCAGCTCAATGGCCTGGCGCAGATCGTCCAATGCCTCTGCCAGAGACTGATCCGGCAGGCCGTGCATCAGGTCGAGGTTGAAGCTGCGTAACCCCAGCCCGGTCGCGAGATGGGCGGCGCGCTTCGCCTCATCCGGGCCATGAATTCGGCCCAGACGCTTTAACTTCGGCTCGCTGAAGCTCTGCACGCCAATGGAGATACGGTTCACCCCGGCGCGCTGATACTCCACAAAACGGTCGGCCTCAACCGTTCCCGGATTGGCCTCCATGGTAATTTCTGCATCCGCTGCCAGATTAAGGCGCGCACGCACGCCATCCAGCAGCGTCTGCATCGCCGGGCCAGAGAGCAGGCTCGGCGTACCGCCACCGATAAAAATGGTCTTAACTTCACGTCCCTGCGCGTAAGCGACGTCGGCGTCCAGATCGGCAAGCAGATGCTGAACGTAATCGTCATGAGGCACTTCGCCTTTCAGCGCATGCGAGTTGAAATCGCAGTACGGGCATTTCTGCACGCACCACGGGATATGAATATAAAGACTCAGGGGTGGCAAATTAGCCATTACGTAATGCTTCCAGTAACAGTTTCAGGGCGCGTCCACGGTGGGAGATCGCGCTTTTTTCTTCGCGGGTCAGTTCCGCAGCGGTTTTGCCCTCGGTCGGGACAAAGAAAATCGGGTCATAGCCAAAGCCGCCGCTGCCAGCTGCCTCGCGGGCGATGACACCCGGCCAGCTGCCGTGGCAGACAATCGGCGTTGGGTCTTCGGCATGGCGCATATAGACCAGCACGCAGTGGAACTGTGCCTGGCGCTGTTCGTCCGGTACGTCCTTAAGCGCGTCCAGCAGCTTTTCAAGGTTCTGCTGGTCGCTGGCATCGACGCCGGAATAGCGGGCGGAGTAAATTCCAGGCGCACCGCCAAGCACGTCCACCGCCAGACCGGAGTCGTCGGCAATGGCCGGCAGGCCGGTGACCTGCGCAGCATGGCGCGCCTTCAGAATGGCGTTTTCGATAAACGTCAGGCCGGTCTCTTCGGCAGAGTCCACGCCCAGCTCGGTCTGGGCAACCACGTCCAGACCAAAATCATTTAACAGCGAGGCCAGCTCGCGCACTTTACCGGCGTTACCGGTAGCGAGAACAACTTTTTGCATGTGTTAATCCTGTTGTATCAGTGCCGCGACTTCCGTCGGGATATGTTGCGGATTAAGAATTTTGACCTGCTTGTGGCGTCCCAGTTCACCCTTCTCGATCAGCACATGGCCTTTCGCGACGCGAAACTGCTTAGCCAGATACTTCACCAGGTGGGCATTCGCCTGGCCGTCCACCGGGGGCGCGGTGATGGCGACTTTTACTTCGTCGCCATGCAGCCCGATAATCGAATCACGGCTGGCTTTCGGCTGAATATACAGCCGTAAAACCAGCCCGTCGGCGCAAGTGCTGACCGCACTCATAACGCCATCCACAGCCCCGGCAGCAGCACGTTGCCTGTGGACTGCAGCAGTTCAGCGATACCCATATTGATGACGTACAGCAGCAGCACGAGGATCATCGGGGAGAAGTCGATCCCGCCCATGGCTGGCAGCAGATTACGAATCGGGCGCAGCAGCGGGTCGGCGAGCTGAATCAGGGAGTATTCCACCGGGCTACGGCCCTGGCTTACCCAACTCATGATCGCCATCAGCAGCAGCACCCAGAAAATCAGCAGGCCGATGGTTTTTATCAGGATCAACACCGCTGCGATCCAGATGATCGGCTGGAAGGTGATGACCATAAACAGCACGATCGCTTTTACCACGCACAGGATCAGCGCAATCAGCAGAGAGGCGCTGTCAATAGGCCCCATCGGCGGGATCACCCGGCGCAGCGGCCCGACAATCGGTTGGGTGACTTTCACGACAAACTGCGAGAAGGGGTTATAAAAATCACAACGGGCCCACTGCATCCAGACGCGTAACAAAAGCACCATCGTATACAGTTCAATGACCGTTGAGAGCAGGAAGGTCAACGTCTTCATGGCGTTCCTCAGGTTTCCTTATTATTGGGTGTAATCGCGCGCGCCGAAAATAGCTGTCCCGATGCGCACCATGGTGCTGCCAGCTGCAATCGCGGCAGCCATATCGTCCGTCATGCCCAGTGAAAGCGTGTCGACCGTTGGGAAGCGTGTTTTAAGCGCCTCAAATGCTACAGCCATTTGCCGGGCTACGGCAAACTGCCTGTCGTAATCTGACTCCGGGGCCGGGATCGCCATTAACCCGCGAAGCGTAAGGCCAGGCATGGCTGCCACCTGTTCCGCCAGCTGATCAAGCGCTTCCAGCGCAATACCGGATTTGCTGTTCTCATCGCTAATATTGATTTGAATCAGCACGTTAAGCGGTGGCATTTCTGCCGGGCGCTGTTCGCTCAGACGGGTGGCGATGCGCAGTCGATCGACGGTATGACACCAGTCGAAATGCTCCGCCACCAGCCGGCTTTTGTTCGACTGCAGGGGCCCAATAAAGTGCCACTGCAGATCCGCGGCGCCTGCTTCCCGGAAGTGGCGAATCTTTTCCACCCCTTCCTGCACGTAATTTTCACCGAACATGCGCTGGCCTGCGTCAATCGCTTCTGCGATGGCGCTCGCAGGTTTGGTTTTACTGACTGCAAGCAACGTAACTTCTTCTGAAGCA
The DNA here is from genome assembly GCF_005843915.1 of Enterobacter sp. MF024. Lineage (NCBI taxonomy): Bacteria > Pseudomonadati > Pseudomonadota > Gammaproteobacteria > Enterobacterales > Enterobacteriaceae > Enterobacter > Enterobacter sp. MF024. The sequence continues at coordinate 13,912 of NZ_VCBB01000011.1, forward strand.
CGGCCGCAACGCGTTGCTGCGGCTGAGATTTTGTCCCTGACCTGTGCCAGGTTATGCGCAATGTCGTTCATTTTCCGGGGATCATTAAATGGATATGGAAGAAATTGTGGCCCTTAGTGTAAAGCATAACGTGTCGGATCTACACCTGTGCAGTAACGCGCCACCACGCTGGCGGCGGCGCGGGAAAATGGAATTCGCCCCTTTTCCGGGACCGGATGTCGCCATGCTGCTAAAAAGCTGGCTCAGCGATGAGCAGCAGGGAGCCTGGTGCGCCCAGGGACAGGTGGATTTTGCCGTCGCGCTGGAGCACCACCGGCTGCGGGCCAGCGCCTTTGCCCATACGCAAGGCTGTTCGCTGGCGCTGCGGCTGCTTGCAGAGCAGTGTCCGCAGCTGCGAACCCTGGGCACGCCGCGGGCGATACCCGAGCTGCTGACCAACGATAACGGCCTGATTCTGGTGACCGGGGCCACAGGCAGCGGCAAATCCACCACCCTTGCGGCGATGGTCGATTTTCTCAATCACCACAGCGACGGGCATATTCTGACTCTGGAAGATCCGGTGGAGTTTATCCATCAGAGCAAGCGCTGCCTGGTACAGCAGCGGGAGATTGGCCTGCACTGTCCGTCGTTTGCCGACGGGCTACGAGCGGCCCTGCGTGAAGATCCGGATGTGATCCTGCTGGGCGAACTGCGTGACAGCGAGACGATCCGCCTTGCGCTCACCGCCGCCGAAACGGGGCATCTGGTGCTGGCGACCCTGCACACCCGGGGAGCGGCTCAGGCGGTAGAGAGGCTGGTGGATGCCTTCCCCGCTCAGGAAAAAGAGCCGGTACGTAAGCAGCTGGCGGGCAGCCTGCGCGCCGTGCTGGCGCAAAAGCTCGAAAGGGATAACCAGCAGGGTCGCGTCGCGCTGTTTGAGCTGCTGGTGAATACCCCTGCCGCCGCGAATTTGATCCGCGAAGGTAAGACCTGGCAATTGCCCGGCGTGATCCAGACCGGGCAGCAGGCGGGCATGCAGAATTTCGATCAGAGCCTTGCCGAGCGCCGGGCGCAGGGGCGGCTGTAATGCGTTAGCGGCAGCAGAGAATGGCTTCGCGGCCTTGTTTCCTTCGGTACGGGCGCTAAAATCGACTTTCTGATTGCACTGATTGAAGCGGCTATGTCATCACAACCGAACCAAAGTCTTATCGACGGCATTCGCTGTCTGCAGTATCTGGTTTCCAGCGGCCGCGCCATCGGCTGCCGTGAACTCGCACGACTGATGGGGATTAACACCACCCGTGTTAACCGTTTGCTGATGACGATGGCCTCCATTGGCCTGACCATGCAGGACGATCATCGTCGCTATCTTCCAGGTCCTGGCATTCATGCCCTGGCGGCGCAGTCCATCCGTGGCTCTGAGCTCTTCTCACGTGCGCTGCCCCGGCTGGAGCGCCATGCGCCGCGCGACATCGTGGTGGCGCTGGGGGTTTTGTGGGAAGACCAGGTTATCTATATCTGGCACTCCGTTCCCGGCAGCCAGACCAGCCAGGCGCTGGCCGGTTTCCACATGCTGCCTGCCTGGCAATCGGTGATTGGCATGTCGCTGCTGGCGAGCGAAACGGATGAAGCGCTAATCCCTCGCTTTACGCCCGAGCAGTGGCAAAACCTGGCCCCACATGTGGCCCAGCAGCGCGAGCAGGGGCATGTGATCTGGCATCACGACGACGGTGAAGTGTCGATGGCGCTACCCGTGGGCGCGCATCATGCCGCGCTGGCGTTTGCCGGTATGTGGAATATTGAAGATGCGAGCGTCCGGACGCGTCTTACTGAACTGACCGCGCTCAACGCCACGCTGCTGGCGGAATAAACGTGATTTGCCCGGGGAACCGGGCAAAGGGAAGGGGGGATCAGTAACCCTGCTCGAAGAAACTTTCGAGGATAATCACGGCGGAGGCGGAATCGACGCTGCCTTTGTTAAGTGCGCGGAAACCGCCATGCTCAAACAGACCGGCGCGGGCTTCTACCGTGCTTAACCGTTCGTCGTGCAGCTTGATCGCCACCCCAAAACGGCCATGAATTTTATTGGCAAAATTGCGCGCCCGGGCAGTTAATGGCTGTTCGGTGCCATCCATATTCAGCGGTAAGCCGACAATGACGACATCCGGCTGCCACTCTTTCAGCAGTCGTTCAATCAGGTTCCAGTCCGGGGTGCCGTTTTGCGCTTTCAGCGCCGTCAATGGGCGAGCGGTGCCGGTAATGCGCTGGCCGATTGCCACGCCGATACTTTTGGTGCCGAAATCAAAGGCGAGAAGCGTGCCGCTCATCAGGCATGCCCCGCTACGCCAGGCATGGTCTGGATATCAATGCCAATCAGCTTAGCCGCATCACGCCAGCGATCGGCGATCGGGGTTTTAAACAGAATGTTCAAATCTGCCGGGGCGGTGAGCCAGGCATTATCCAGGATCTCCTGCTCAAGCTGACCTTTTTCCCATGAGGAGTAACCGAGCGCCACCAGCACATCGGCAGGCTGCTTTTCTGTGCCCAGCGTCTCCAGCACGTCACGGGAGGTGGTCACAACGGTATTGTCAGAGATACGGATGCTGGAGGAAAAACCTGGCGGCGTATGCAGGATAAAGCCGCGATCTTCTGCCAGCGGGCCACCGAGCATTACCGGTTTGTCGAGACGAATTTCAGGCACACGTTCGTCCTGGGAAATTTTCAATTTTTCCAGAATGCCTTCAACAGAAAGATTTTCCAGCGGTTTATTGATGATAATCCCCATCGCGCCTTCTTCGCTGTACTCGCAGATATAAACGACGGAACGGCGGAAAATCGGGTCCTGGAGAGCAGGCATGGCAATAAGAAAGTGATGCTGTAAATTCATTGTCAGAGGTTCTGTTTCCTGGTTTAAAAAGCGACAGCACCCAGTATGCGGACAAAACCCGATACTGTCACTATACACTTCGCCCTTCACGCTGCCTCTGCGTTGGCTGCGCCTTCGGACCCCAGTCACATAGTTGTCTATGCTCCTGGGGATCCTCAGGCTTGCCGTCTTGATGCAACATGAATGGCTGTGTGTATAAATATGGGAGCTATTACTGCTTCAGCCGTTTTTCGATGGCATCCATCAGCATGCCGGTAATAGATACCGGGAACTCAGCTTCGATTTCACGAATGCAGGTCGGGCTGGTGACGTTCACTTCCGTCAGGCGGTCGCCAATGATGTCGAGACCCACAAAGATCAGCCCCTTGGCTTTTAACAGCGGACCCACGCGGCGGGCAATTTCCCAGTCGCTTTCGGTCAGCGGACGCGGTTCGCCACGACCCCCGGCCGCCAGGTTACCACGGGTTTCGCCGCCCTGCGGAATACGCGCCAGGCAGTAAGGCACCGGCTCGCCGTCCACCACCAGCACGCGCTTGTCGCCGTCGACAATAGCCGGAATATAGTTCTGCGCCATGCAGTAGCGGGTGCCATGCTCGGTCAGAGTCTCGGCGATAACGCCCAGGTTCGGGTCACCCTCTTTGACGCGGAAGATTGAGGCGCCGCCCATGCCGTCCAGCGGCTTCAGGATGATATCGCCGTGTTTCTGCCAGAAGGCTTTCAACTGGGCTTTGTTGCGCGTCACCAGCGTCTCTGGCGTCAGGTCGGAGAACCAGGCGGTGTATAGCTTCTCGTTACAGTCACGCAGGCTCTGCGGTTTGTTAACGATTAGCGTACCTTTCTCTTCTGCGCGCTCAAGAATATAGGTGCAGTAGATGTATTCGGTGTCGAACGGCGGATCTTTACGCATCAGGATGACGTCGAGTTCGGCCAGGGGCAGATCCTGCTCGGAACCGAACTCATACCATTTATCGTAATTCTGCTCGACGTTGACGATGCGGGTGCGGGCCCGCGCTTCGCCGTTAATCAGATACAGGTCGCTCATCTCCATATAGTGGAGCTGGTAGCCGCGACGTTGCGCTTCCAGCAGCATAGCGAAGCTGGAATCTTTCTTGATATTGATGCTTGTGATGGGATCCATCACGATGCCGAGCTTGATCATTGTCTTCTCCGTTAATGCTTCAACCTAAATCGCCAAAACGCACCTGCAGGGCAGTGATGGCGGTTAGCGCGGTGGTCTCAGTACGCAGAACGCGGGGTCCCAACAGAATATCAGTAAACTGGTAGCGTGCGGTCATGGCGATCTCATCCGCCGACAGGCCGCCTTCCGGGCCAATCAACAAGCGCACGCGCTCAACCGGCAGCGGCAGGGTGTTGATGCTGGCGCTGGCGCGGGGGTGAAGGTTGAGCTTCAGACCCTGCTCCTCTTCGGCACACCAGGCTTCAAGATCCATCGCCGGGCGGATCTCCGGGACGCGATTGCGGCCACACTGCTCACAGGCGGCAATGGCGATTTTTTGCCACTGCTGGAGCTTCTTATTCAGACGTTCAGCATCCAGTTTAACGCCGCAGCGCTCAGAAAAAAGTGGCGTAATGAGGCTTACACCCAGTTCGATCGATTTCTGGATAGTGAATTCCATTTTTTCGCCGCGCGACATCACCTGGCCTAAATGGATATGCAGCGGAGATTCGCGATCGTCGATTTCGCCACGCACGATGCTGACGTGCACGCTTTTCTTATCGGCGCGGATGATATTCGCGTCAAAAACCTGGTTTGAACCATCAAACAGCTGAATGGCCTGGCCTGTACCCATGCGCAGCACGCGGCCCACGTGGTTGGCGGCCTCTTCAGACAGGGCAATCTCGCTGCCTGCGGCGATCGGTTCAGGGTGATAAATACGGGGAACGCGCATAGTCAAAGAATTCCATAAATAGCAGGACCCGGCTCGGTCTATGCCCTCTCCCCTATGGGGAGAGGGTCAGGGTGAGGGGTATACACTTAAAGAAACAGTTGCCGCTAGTGTAGGTTAGCTCTTTTGCGCCTGGCAAGCGCGCTGGACGTAAGGGTTGTGATTCCCCTGCACTTTGGCAATGCGCTCGTCGCGCTCGCACTCCCAGGCGGTCACCGGATAGAGTTTATCCCAGGCGTTGAAGAGCTGGGTTTGCTGGCGGGAGAGGTTGAGGTTATAGCGATCGCGCATATAGAAGTAGGTACGGGCGATGCTGCCGCGCGCGCGGGCCGGGGGCTCGGCCAGCTTCTCTTTGAAATCGACCTTCATCGCACACTGGCCGTACTGGCCTTCGCCGCCGTTCCACTGGCTGTACATAAAGTTGCCGCGATCGCCATTCACCTCGCCCACGGCGGGCTGCAGGTTATGCATGTCGCTCTCAATCTGGCGATAAACCGGGTCTTTGGCGCAGTTTTTGCGTCCGCCATCCTGCCAGCACTGGCGCTGGTGGCCGAACTGCCAGGCCGGAACCACATGTTCCCATTCAATGCGGCTGGCGCGGTTTTCATTTTTACGCACTTTGTAGCCGCAGGACGCCAGGTCCACGACCCCTTTTTTGCCCTGCCAGTTAATTTTGCAGCCACAGTAAAAATCACCCGCGACGTCAGCATTGACCTTCACGCCTGCGGCTTTTGCCTGAGAAAAACTGTTGATACCTTCGGCCAGCGCATGGCCTGAGAACGCCGTCGTCAGAAACGCGACCGCGAGAGAGAAATTACGGGACATCGTCAACTCCGTGTCAAAACGAGCCCGCAACGTAACGAAAGTTGTTCTTATATGCAATCAGGCAGATCAGGAATGTTCCTGATAGTTCTGCCGCTTACCCGGCAATAAGCGGTTCACCGCATTTCACGCAGCGGTAGGTGGCTTCGCCGCGCACGACACGGTTATGACGACGCACCGTGAGCTGGTGCTGCTGACACTGGCAGCGGTAGGGGAACGTATTGCGGCGAACGGAATCAAGCTCGAACTGGTGGGTCCGACGAGCAGGCACGCCCAGCACCGCTTCCATCATCCATTTCCACTCTTTGCCGTGCGGCGCCACGCGGCCAAAGTGCTTCCACACCAGCAGATGCGCCAGCTCGTGCGGTACCACTTCGTCGATAAAGGCCTGCTGGTTTTCCAGCATTAAAACGGGGTTGAGGCGGATCTCATACGTATCCAGCCAGGCGGTTCCTGCTGCGGTGCCGCGCTGCTGCCAGACCAGCTTAGGTTCAGGGTAGTTCCGGCCGAGCTTCAGGTTGGCCTGGGCCAGTTTGTCGCGCAGGCTGCGCATGGCGGCTTGCTGAAGCGCAATGGGGAGACGGGGTGTTTTCATAGGGGCAGAGCATAAAACGTGCGGCGGGGCGGTGCAAGGGGCTTCCTCCGCGAGGGAGGAAGCCGGAAGGATCAGTCGTGAGCGCCAATTTCGCGCAGGGGACGACCTTTCATCAGGTTGCGTTCGATATGTTCCAGCGAAACGTGTTTAGTTTCAGGAACCAGCCACAGGGTCAGGACGATAAACAGCAGGTTCAGACCGCCGTACACCCAGAAGGTGTTGGCGTTACCCAGCGTATCGAGCATGGTCAGGAAGGTTGCGCCGACAATCATGTTGGCGATCCAGTTAGTGGCGGTGGAGCAGGTAATACCGAAGTCGCGGCCTTTCAGCGGCTGGATCTCAGAGCAGAGCACCCAGATCAGCGGGCCTGCGCTCATCGCAAAACCAACGATAAACATCAGCAGCATCCCCACGGCCACGTACTGCAGGGTCGGCGAGTTGATACCCACATGCAGCATGGTGCCCAGCACGCCCATGCCGACGGCCATCACCAGGAAGCCCAGTGTCAGGGTCGGTTTACGGCCCCAGCGATCCACCAGACCGATGGCGATAAAGGTTGCCAGCACGTTGGTCAGGCCGACAATCACGGTGCCCCACATCTGCTGGGTAGTGTTGCTGTAACCCGCCAGCTCAAAGATTTTCGGCGCGTAATACATGATGACGTTCATCCCGGTGAACTGCTGCATGATCTGCAGCAATACGCCAAGGAACACCGCCCGACGGAAGTTGCTGTTCTCTTTAAACAGCGCCCAGCCGCTCTGTTTTACCTGCAGGCTTTCGCGGATCTCTTCCAGCTCACGCTTCGCTTCGGCACTGGTGTCGCGCAGGCGCAGCAGTACCCTTTCCGCATCGTTAAAGCGGCGTTTGGCGGCAAACCAGCGCGGGCTGTCAGGCAGGAAGAAGACGCCAATCAGCAGCAGCACCGCCGGGATAATGATCACCCCCAGCATCCAGCGCCATGCGCCGCTGTAGCTGAAGGCGGTGTCAGAAAGATAGGCCCCGAGAATACCGATAGTGATCATCAGCTGGTACATGGAGATCATGCTGCCGCGGATTTTCTCCGGCGCAATCTCCGACAGGTACAGCGGCGCGGTATAAGAGGCCACACCCACCGCCAGGCCCAGCAGCACGCGGGAGGCAATCAGCACTTCCACGTTCGGTGCCGCGGCGGAAAAGAGCGAGCCGGCGACAAACAGGATCGCGCCAATCATCAGGCTCTTTTTACGCCCGAGCTTAAAGGAGAGCCAGCCGCTGCCGACCGCCCCGACCGCCGCCCCGAACATCATTGAGCTCACCACCCACTCCTGGGTGTGGGAACTGATCTGGAATTCATCGGTAATGAACGGCAGGGCACCGGCAATTACGCCGATATCCAGACCAAACAGTAATCCTGCCAGTGCTGCGAGGAAGCAGACGAAGAATGTCATCGTCTTATTGGACGTCCGCCCCTTTTTTTTATTATCAGGCATCAAGCCCTCCGGTTAGTTTTATGTTTTTTGAATGTAAAGATTTGAATGGGATACTGTAAAAGTATGTGAGAGGGGCGAGACAAACAAAGAGAGTATTCCGAAAGGGCTGCGCTTTTATCGCGGTGAGAGCGTTTTCAGACAGGGGTAATGGGGCAGAAAAACAAAAAGGCCAGCACGCGGCTGGCCTCATTAAAGCTTTGTCAGTCGATTATTTCAGACCGGCAGCTTCACGCAGCTGAGCGGCTTTGTCGGTTTTTTCCCATGGGAAATGTTCGCGACCAAAGTGACCGTAAGCAGCGGTTTCTTTGTAGATCGGGTGCAGCAGATCCAGCATCTGAATCAGGCCGTATGGACGCAGGTCGAAGAACTCGCGTACCAGCAGGGTCAGCTGCTCGGTTGCCACTTTTTCGGTACCGAAGGTTTCAACCATGATAGAGGTGGGTTCTGCCACGCCGATGGCGTAGGAAACCTGGATTTCACAGCGGTCAGCCAGGCCAGCCGCAACGATGTTTTTCGCAACATAACGTGCCGCGTAGGCTGCAGAACGGTCAACCTTAGACGGATCCTTACCGGAGAATGCGCCGCCACCGTGACGCGCCATGCCGCCGTAGGTATCAACGATGATCTTACGACCGGTCAGACCGCAGTCGCCCATTGGTCCACCGATAACAAAGCGGCCCGTTGGGTTGATGAAGTATTTGGTAGAAGCGTTCAGCCACTCGGTTGGCAGAACCGGCTTGATGATCTCTTCCATCACTGCTTCCTGCAGGGATTTCTGGTCGATATCTTCAGCGTGCTGAGTAGAGAGAACTACCGCGTCGATGCCGACAATTTTGCCGTCGTCGTACTGGAAGGTGACCTGGCTTTTCGCATCCGGACGCAGCCACGGCAGGGTGCCGTTTTTACGCACTTCAGCCTGACGCTGCACCAGACGGTGAGCATAGGTGATTGGCGCTGGCATCAGCACGTCGGTTTCGTTGGTCGCGTAGCCAAACATCAGGCCCTGGTCGCCCGCGCCCTGTTCCAGCGGATCGGCACGGTCAACGCCCTGGTTGATGTCCGGGGACTGTTTGCCAATCGCGCTCAGGACGGCGCAAGAGTTGGCATCAAAGCCCATATCAGAATGCACATAGCCGATTTCACGCACGGTGTTACGGGTGATCTCTTCGATATCAACCCATGCACTGGTGGTGATTTCACCGCCAACCATGACCATGCCGGTTTTGACATAGGTTTCACAGGCTACGCGCGCCTTAGGATCCTGCTCGAGGATCGCATCCAGCACCGCATCGGAAATTTGGTCAGCAATTTTATCAGGATGTCCTTCTGATACGGACTCGGACGTAAACAGGTGTTTTGCCATGTTTTAATTTACCTAAGGAGAATTTGTTTAGCTCAAACTGTCGTGTGGGGTAGCCGTGGCAGTATTTTCCACCAGGACTTGCAGACGATGACACTGGCAGTCTGAGTGTTAATCAGTATGGATGGATTAACATCTGGATGGCTATTTTAGGTCACTTCTTCGCCCGATTTCCAGCTTTTTTTGAATGCGTGCCTACGCCCTTGAAAACCCGGCTGGAAATTTTTGCTGACGGTGCTGGCAATGCGCGCATTTATATTTTGCATTTTCCCCGTCTTGTCGGTATAAAACGCGGCGCGCGGCTCATACAAAAAAGCACACGACGTTTCTTCGTGTCGCCACTTCCAGCCGGGTAAAGCAGTGAACTTTTAGCTTTAACTTGTCGCGGGTTTAATCAGGCTTGCGTGGAGGTGATACGAGATAATGAACCGTCGTTTTCCGCTAATTCAGTTCTGCCTTTCAGGCCGGAACATGTTCCCCGCCATTCGCATTTCTAATCTGCAAACCTGCCGATGTTATACCCATCTCGGCGCTTCTCAGGATTCAAGGGCTGGCACTACGCTTTGTGAAGACTGAACAAGGGCGCTCTTGTAAATACAAGAGTTTTCTCGTGGTTTCGCCGGACCTTGTCATACAGAGTTCGGATACGTGTTTTACAATGATATGAATAAGAAACCGGTCGCACGCCCCGGCTTTCAGCATTCTGTGCTGAAAAGCGGGTCGGATAATGGGTTGTTATCGCAGATTGACGCTGCGATAGTAGTCAACTGTTTTACACTGAATAGTAAGAGTTGAGGTTCGCTATGTCTGACGACATGTCTTTTGTTTCGCCTTCGTCAGCGGGCGAACAGGGTGTACTACGTTCTATGCAGGAGGTTGCGATGAGCTCCCAGGAAGCCAGCAAGATGCTGCGCACTTACAATATTGCCTGGTGGGGCAATAACTACTACGACGTCAACGAACTGGGCCACATCAGCGTTTGCCCGGATCCTGACGTACCGGAAGCGCGCGTCGATCTCGCCAAACTGGTGAAAGCACGTGAAGCGCAGGGGCAGCGTCTGCCTGCTCTGTTCTGCTTCCCGCAGATCCTGCAACACCGTCTGCGTTCCATTAACGCCGCCTTTAAGCGCGCGCGTGAATCCTACGGCTACAACGGCGACTACTTCCTGGTCTATCCGATCAAGGTTAACCAGCATCGTCGAGTAATCGAATCCTTAATTCATTCTGGCGAACCGCTGGGACTGGAAGCCGGTTCTAAAGCGGAGCTGATGGCGGTACTGGCACATGCCGGAATGACCCGCTCGGTGATCGTCTGTAACGGCTATAAAGACCGTGAATACATTCGCCTGGCACTGATCGGTGAGAAGATGGGCCACAAGGTCTATCTGGTCATTGAGAAGATGTCTGAGATCGCCATCGTGCTGGAAGAGGCCGAGCGCCTGAACGTTGTGCCGCGCCTCGGCGTACGTGCGCGTCTGGCGTCCCAGGGCTCCGGTAAGTGGCAGTCCTCCGGCGGCGAAAAATCCAAATTCGGCCTGGCGGCGAACCAGGTTCTGCAGCTGGTGGAAATCCTGCGCGAACGTGGTCGTCTGGACAGCATTCAGCTCCTTCACTTCCACCTCGGCTCGCAGATGGCCAACATTCGCGACATCGCCACCGGCGTGCGTGAGTCGGCCCGTTTCTACGTTGAGCTGCACAAGCTGGGCGTGAACATTCAGTGCTTCGACGTGGGCGGCGGTCTGGGCGTGGACTATGAAGGTACGCGCTCGCAGTCCGACTGCTCCGTAAACTATGGCCTGAACGAATACGCGAACAACATCATCTGGGCGATTGGCGATGCCTGTGAAGAGCACGGCCTGCCGCACCCGACGGTAATTACCGAATCCGGGCGTGCGGTGACCGCACACCACACGGTGCTGGTCTCCAACATCATCGGCGTTGAGCGTAGCGAAATCAGCGAAGCGACGCCGCCAGCGGATGATGCCCCACGTTCTCTGCAAAGCATGTGGGAAACCTGGCAGGAGATGCACGAGCCGGGCACCCGCCGCTCGCTGCGCGAATGGCTGCACGACAGCCAGATGGATCTGCATGATATTCATATCGGCTATTCATCCGGGACGTTCAGCCTGCAGGAGCGCGCCTGGGCGGAGCAGCTGTATCTGAACATGTGTCACGAAGTGCAGAAACAGCTCGATCCGAGCAACCGCGCGCACCGTCCGATTATCGACGAGCTGCAGGAGCGTATGGCGGACAAGATGTACGTCAACTTCTCGCTGTTCCAGTCAATGCCGGATGCCTGGGGTATCGATCAGCTGTTCCCGGTTCTGCCACTGGAAGGGCTGAACCAGGTGCCTGAGCGCCGCGCGGTGCTGCTGGATATCACCTGTGACTCCGACGGGGCTATCGACCACTACATTGACGGTGACGGTATCGCCACCACCATGCCAATGCCGGAGTACGATCCGGATAACCCACCAATGCTGGGCTTCTTTATGGTTGGCGCCTATCAGGAGATCCTCGGCAACATGCACAACCTGTTCGGGGATACCGAAGCGGTTGACGTGTTTGTCTTCCCTGACGGCAACGTGGAAGTGGAACTCTCTGACGAGGGCGACACAGTGGCGGACATGCTCCAGTACGTTCAGCTCGATCCGAACAAGCTGCTGACCCAGTTCCGCGATCAGGTGAAAAAGACCGATCTGGACGACACGTTGCAGAAACAGTTCCTGGAAGAGTTTGAAGCCGGTCTGTACGGTTACACTTACCTGGAAGACGAGTAACGCCTGTGCCCGGTGGCGCTGCGCTTACCGGGCCTACAAAGCCGCGACACGTAGGCCGGATAAGGCGAAGCCGCCATCCGGCGATAAAATTTCGCCGGAATTGCGTTTGCTATACTCACTTGAACCCGTATGAAATAGCGGCGATAATCCGCCGCAACAGGCACTATTCGAATCAATCCCTTCCTCGTCGGGTTTAACGACGCGGAGGGGATTTTTTTTCATCTATTTTTAATGCACCGACGTTATAAAGAGGTCAGGACATGAGCACTTTAGGGCATCAGTACGATAATTCTCTGGTATCTAACGCTTTTGGTTTTTTACGCCTTCCGATGAACTTCCAGCCGTACGACAGCGACGCGGACTGGGTGATCACCGGGGTGCCATTTGATATGGCGACGTCCGGCCGTGCCGGTGGCCGTCATGGCCCGGCGGCGATCCGTCAGGTCTCCACCAACCTGGCCTGGGAGCACAATCGCTTCCCGTGGAACTTCGACATGCGCGAGCGCCTGAACGTGGTTGACTGCGGTGACCTGGTGTACGCCTTTGGTGATGCGCGTGAAATGAGTGAAAAACTGCAGGCCCACGCAGAAAAACTGCTGGCAGCCGGCAAGCGCATGCTCTCTTTCGGTGGTGACCATTTCGTGACCCTGCCCCTGCTGCGCGCCCATGCGAAGCACTTCGGCAAAATGGCGCTGGTGCATTTCGATGCCCATACCGACACCTACGCGAACGGCTGCGAATTCGACCACGGCACCATGTTCTACACCGCGCCGAACGAAGGCCTGATCGATCCGAACCACTCCGTGCAGATTGGTATTCGTACCGAGTTCGATAAAGACAACGGCTTCACCGTGCTGGACGCCGGTCAGGTGAACGATCGCGGCGTGGACGATATTCTGGCCCAGGTGAAACAGATCGTCGGCGATATGCCGGTCTACCTGACCTTCGACATCGACTGCCTGGATCCGGCCTTTGCCCCGGGTACTGGTACCCCGGTGATCGGCGGCCTGACCTCTGACCGCGCCATCAAACTGGTGCGCGGCCTGAAGGATCTGAATATCGTCGGCATGGACGTTGTGGAAGTGGCGCCTGCCTATGACCAGTCCGAGATCACTGCCCTGGCCGCAGCGACCCTGGCGCTGGAAATGCTCTACATCCAGGCGGCGAAGAAAGGCGAGTAATAAAGACAGAGGCCGGGACAGATTGCCCGGCCTGTGTATCGATGTTACTTGAGGCCGTCTGCGGACATGCGATCGCGAATATGCTGCGCACGCTCTGCAGAGGCAGGGTGGTCGTCAAACATGGAGCTTTGACGGCCCGCTTCCTGTTGAGCCAGCTTTTCGAAGCTGGTGGCTAAACCTGACGGGTTAATGCCACGTTTGCGCAACAGATCGTATGAGTAGTCATCGGCCTCAGATTCCTGACGCTGGGAGAACTGGGAGTTAACCAGTTTTTCGCCGAGATCGCCAAGCTGCGACTGGGAGAGACTTCCGACAATGCCGCCGGCAGAGGCTGCCGCCACGCGTACGGCGTTAGTGCCGAGCGCGACCTGCATTCCTTTCTTCACGTGGCCGAGGGCAACGTGACCCATTTCGTGGCCGATAACCGCTTCGACTTCGTTGTCGTTCATCATATCCATCAGCCCGCTGTAGACGCGGATACAGCCGTTGGCCATGGCAAAGGCGTTGACGTCTTTGGCCATGTACACCTTGTAGTTCACCGGCTGGCCATTAATGTTGTCGCCGAGGGCCGAAGCAATCTTATTCAGACGCTGAGCGTAGGTGCTGTCAGCAGGCGCGATGGTCGCTTTACCGTCCATCTCCTTACAGGCCTCATCGCTTAACGTTTTCACCTGGGCGTCGGTCAGGGAGTAGGCCTGAAACGCCTCTGCTCCGGAGCTCAACAGGCCGCCAGAATTCATATTTTGACACCCGCTAAGCAGGAGCGTCGTTCCCAGAGCCAGCACTATTGCACGCATTTTCATTATGTTGCTTCCGTACTCGTTAACATTGATAAATTCTGAAAGTTTTGCCGCCCCGGAGAAGGGTGCAGGAGTAATTATAAGGAATTTAAACCCAGCCGGGCGAGAAGATTGCGCAACGTGCGATCGTGTTCCGGAGATTTCTTAAGCGGCAAAAGAATGGTCCATGTACATGCTTTGTCGCTTGGGTTACATTGTTGGCACTTTTTTCTGGCGTAGCCCAAAACGCGCTGTCGTCAAGCCGAAACGGGTATGGCCTTCAACATCCGATCTGGAGTCAAAATGTCCTCACGTAAAGAGCTTGCCAATGCTATTCGTGCGCTGAGCATGGATGCTGTACAAAAAGCTAAATCCGGTCACCCGGGTGCCCCGATGGGTATGGCTGACATTGCCGAAGTGCTGTGGCGTGATTTCCTGAACCACAACCCGCAGAACCCGGCCTGGGCTGACCGCGACCGTTTCGTTCTCTCTAACGGTCACGGCTCCATGCTGATCTACAGCCTGCTGCACCTCACCGGCTACGACCTGCCAATCGACGAGCTGAAAAACTTCCGTCAGTTGCACTCCAAAACCCCGGGTCACCCGGAAGTGGGCTACACCGCAGGTGTAGAAACCACGACCGGCCCGCTGGGCCAGGGTATTGCTAACGCCGTAGGTATGGCGATCGCCGAGAAGACGCTGGCGGCGCAGTTCAACCGTCCGGGCCACGACATTGTTGACCACTTCACCTACGCGTTCCTGGGTGACGGCTGCATGATGGAAGGCATCTCTCACGAAGTGTGCTCCCTGGCAGGTACCCTGAAGCTGGGCAAACTGGTTGCGTTCTACGACGACAACGGCATCTCCATCGACGGCCACGTTGAAGGCTGGTTCACCGACGATACCGCAGCACGTTTCGAAGCCTACGGCTGGCACGTGGTGCGTGGCGTTGACGGCCACGATGCTGAAGCGATTAAACGTGCGGTAGAAGAAGCGCGCGCAGTCACCGACAAACCGTCCCTGCTGATGTGCAAAACTATCATCGGTTTCGGTTCTCCGAACAAAGCCGGTACGCACGACTCTCACGGCGCACCGCTGGGTGATGCTGAGATCGCGCTGACCCGCGAAGCGCTTGGCTGGAAACACCCTGCGTTTGAAATCCCGTCTGACATCTATGCCCAGTGGGATGCAAAAGAAGCCGGTCAGGCAAAAGAAGCGGCCTGGAACGAGAAATTCGCTGCCTATGCGAAAGCCTTCCCACAGGAAGCGGCAGAATTCACCCGTCGTATGAAAGGTGACATGCCGGCAGACTTCGACGCGAAAGCGAACGAGTTCATCGCTAAGCTGCAGGCTAACCCGTCCAAAATCGCCAGCCGTAAAGCGTCCCAGAATGCCATCGAAGCCTTCGGTCCGTGGCTGCCAGAGTTCCTCGGCGGCTCCGCTGACCTTGCGCCTTCTAACCTGACTATCTGGTCCGGCTCTAAAGCGATCAACGAAGATACTGCCGGTAACTACATCCATTACGGCGTGCGTGAGTTCGGTATGACCGCAATCGCCAACGGTATCTCCCTGCACGGTGGTTTCCTGCCGTACACCTCCACCTTCCTGATGTTCGTGGAGTATGCCCGTAACGCGGTGCGTATGGCTGCGCTGATGAAACAGCGTCAGGTGATGGTCTACACCCACGACTCCATCGGTCTGGGCGAAGATGGCCCGACTCACCAGCCGGTTGAGCAGGTTGCCTCTCTGCGTGTGACCCCGAACATGTCCACATGGCGTCCATGTGACCAGGTTGAGTCCGCGGTAGCGTGGAAATATGGCGTTGAGCGTCAGGACGGCCCGACCGCGCTGATCCTCTCCCGTCAGAACCTGGCTCAGCAGGATCGTACCGAAGCACAGCTGGCGAACATCGCCCGCGGTGGTTACGTACTGAAAGACTGCGACGGTCAGCCGCAGGTGATCTTCATCGCAACCGGTTCTGAAGTTGAACTGGCCGTTGCGGCCTGGGATCAGCTGGCAGGCGAAGGCGTGAAAGCGCGCGTGGTGTCCATGCCGTCTACCGATGCCTTCGACAAGCAGGACGCGGCTTACCGTGAATCCGTGCTGCCGAAAGCCGTTTCTGCCCGCGTGGCAATCGAAGCGGGTATCGCTGACTACTGGTTCAAATACGTGGGCCTGAACGGCGCTATCGTCGGTATGACCACCTTCGGTGAGTCTGCTCCGGCTGAGCAGCTGTTCGAAGAGTTCGGCTTCACCGTTGAGAACGTGGTCGCGAAAGCGAAAGAACTGCTGTAATCGCTGTTTTGCCCGGTGGCGCTACGCTTACCGGGCCTACAAATGGCACGAAAACCAGGCCGGGTAATCGCAAGCGAATTACCCGGCTTTTTTGTATGTACTATTCCTCCAGCCTGTAACCAGACCGTTAATTATTCCATTAGAAATGTGACGCAAGTCATATAGCTGGCTTATTGGTCTGGACAGTCATTTCCTTTATTCCGTGTTTCGCTTATTCTGGCTGAAGCGTTTCAGTCGACTAAATGTTCGACAAATGACCAATCAGTTGGAGTTTGTGACAGGCAAGGATTCCCCTCAGAGCGTTGCTGCATTACTCTGTCAGCCACCTCAAGTCAGGGAAAGCTTTGCAGGAGACTTATGACCGTACGCGTAGCGATTAATGGTTTCGGTCGCATCGGACGTAACGTGGTTCGTGCTTTATATGAATCCGGACGCCGGGCGGAAATTACCGTGGTGGCCATCAACGAACTGGCGGATGCCGCAGGCATGGCGCATTTGTTGAAATATGACACCAGCCATGGGCGCTTTGCCTGGGACGTTCGTCAGGAGAGAGAGCAGCTGCTTGTCGGTGATGACGTGATTCGTCTGCTTCATGAGCGGACGATCGACGCATTACCCTGGCGTGAACTGGGCGTTGATGTGGTCCTCGATTGTACCGGCGTCTACGGCAATCGCGAACACGGCGAAGCCCATCTGGCGGCCGGCGCGAAGAAAGTGCTCTTTTCACACCCTGGCAGTAACGACCTCGATGCCACGGTGGTTTACGGCGTCAACCATCATGAGTTGCGCGCGGAACACCGTATCGTCTCCAATGCCTCCTGCACCACCAACTGTATTATTCCGGTCATCAAACTGCTGGACGATGCCTACGGCATTGAGTCGGGTACGGTTACCACCATCCACTCCGCCATGCACGATCAGCAGGTCATTGACGCTTACCACCCGGATCTGCGACGCACTCGCGCGGCGAGTCAGTCGATTATCCCGGTGGACACCAAACTGGCGGCCGGTATTACCCGAATTTTCCCCCAGTTTGAAGACCGTTTTGAAGCCATCGCCGTGCGTGTTCCCACCATCAACGTGACGGCAATCGACCTCAGCGTAACCGTGAAAAAACCGGTAAAAGCCTGTGAGGTCAACCTGTTGCTGCAAAAAGCGGCACAGCAAGCATTTCATGGTATAGTTGACTATACGGAATTACCGTTGGTCTCAGTAGATTTTAACCACGATCCGCATAGCGCCATTGTTGATGGCACGCAAACGCGCGTAAGTGGAGCGCATCTGATCAAAACGCTGGTCTGGTGTGATAATGAATGGGGCTTTGCTAACAGGATGCTCGACACCACGTTAGCTATGGCCGCTCAAGGTTTCAGGTAAGACGCGTATTGCGTCTGCAAAACTTTAAGAATCAACGAGAGGATTCACCATGTCTGTAATTAAGATGACCGATCTGGATCTGGCAGGTAAACGCGTTTTCATCCGTGCGGATCTGAACGTACCGGTTAAAGATGGTAAAGTGACCAGCGACGCGCGTATCCGTGCTTCTCTGCCAACCATCGAACTGGCACTGAAGCAGGGTGCGAAAGTGATGGTAACCTCCCACCTGGGTCGTCCGACTGAAGGCGAGTACAACGAAGAGTTCTCTCTGCTGCCGGTTGTTAATTACCTGAAAGACAAACTGTCCAGCCCGGTACGTCTGGTTAAAGACTACCTGGACGGCGTTGAAGTTGCTGAAGGTGAACTGGTTGTTCTGGAAAACGTTCGCTTCAACAAAGGCGAGAAGAAAGACGACGAAACCCTGTCCAAAAAATACGCTGCGCTGTGCGACGTATTCGTCATGGACGCTTTCGGTACTGCTCACCGCGCGCAGGCTTCCACTCACGGTATCGGCAAATTTGCTGACGTTGCTTGTGCAGGTCCACTGCTGGCAGACGAACTGGAAGCACTGGGTAAAGCACTGAAAGAACCTGCTCGTCCGATGGTTGCTATCGTTGGTGGTTCTAAAGTGTCTACCAAACTGACCGTTCTGGACTCTCTGTCCAAAATCGCTGACCAGCTGATTGTGGGCGGCGGTATCGCCAACACCTTCGTTGCAGCCCAGGGCCACAACGTCGGTAAATCCCTGTACGAAGCAGACCTGGTTGGCGAAGCTAAACGCCTGCTGACTACCTGTGACATCCCGGTTCCAACTGACGTTCGCGTAGCGACCGAGTTCTCTGAAACCGCAACCGCAGAGCTGAAATCTGTTTCTGACATCAAAAATGAAGAGCAGATTCTGGACCTGGGCGACGCCTCTGCAGAGAAACTGGCTGAAATCCTGAAGAATGCAAAAACCATTCTGTGGAACGGTCCGGTTGGCGTGTTCGAATTCCCGAACTTCCGTAAAGGTACTGAAATCGTAGCTAACGCGATTGCAGACAGTGAAGCATTCTCCATTGCTGGCGGCGGTGATACCCTGGCAGCAATCGATCTGTTCGGTATTTCCGACAAGATCTCCTACATCTCCACTGGCGGCGGCGCATTCCTCGAATTCGTGGAAGGCAAAGTTCTGCCAGCAGTAGCCATGCTCGAAGAGCGCGCTAAGAAGTAAGCCATTTTAGGGC
Organism: Enterobacter sp. MF024; assembly: GCF_005843915.1. Taxonomy (NCBI): domain Bacteria; kingdom Pseudomonadati; phylum Pseudomonadota; class Gammaproteobacteria; order Enterobacterales; family Enterobacteriaceae; genus Enterobacter; species Enterobacter sp. MF024. Next base: position 32,569 of record NZ_VCBB01000011.1, read on the forward strand.
AGGGAAACCTGCCCAATTTTCAGCGCGCTTTTAAGAGCTCGCCCCTTTCCAAGGCCGAAGATACAGGACTCGCAACATGTCTAAAATTTTTGATTTCGTAAAACCTGGCGTGATCACTGGTGATGACGTTCAGAAGGTGTTCCAGGTAGCTAAAGAAAACAACTTTGCTCTGCCAGCTGTTAACTGCGTCGGTACCGACTCTATCAACGCCGTACTGGAAGCCGCAGCGAAAGTTAAAGCTCCGGTAATCGTTCAGTTCTCCAACGGTGGCGCTGCGTTCATCGCAGGTAAAGGCGTTAAAACTGACGTTCCTCAGGGCGCAGCAATCCTGGGCGCAATCTCTGGCGCACATCACGTTCACCAGATGGCTGAGCACTACGGTGTTCCGGTTATCCTGCACACTGACCACTGCGCGAAGAAACTGCTGCCGTGGATCGACGGTCTGCTGGACGCGGGCGAAAAACACTTCGCTGCAACCGGTAAGCCACTGTTCTCTTCTCACATGATCGACCTGTCTGAAGAGTCTCTGGAAGAGAACATCGAAATCTGCTCCAAATACCTGGCGCGCATGGCCAAAATGGACATGACTCTTGAAATCGAACTGGGTTGCACCGGTGGCGAAGAAGACGGCGTGGACAACAGCCACATGGACGCTTCTGCTCTGTACACTCAGCCAGAAGACGTTGATTACGCTTACACCGAGCTGAGCAAAATCAGCCCACGTTTCACCATCGCTGCCTCCTTCGGTAACGTACACGGCGTGTACAAACCAGGTAACGTGGTTCTGACGCCAACCATCCTGCGTGATTCTCAGGAATACGTTTCCAAGAAACACAACCTGCCGCACAACAGCCTGAACTTCGTCTTCCACGGCGGTTCCGGTTCTTCTGCCCAGGAAATCAAAGACTCCGTAAGCTACGGCGTAATCAAAATGAACATCGATACCGATACCCAATGGGCGACCTGGGACGGTATCCTGCAGTACTACAAAACTAACGAAGCTTACCTGCAGGGCCAGCTGGGCAACCCGAAAGGCGAAGACCAGCCGAACAAGAAATACTACGATCCACGCGTATGGCTGCGCGCAGCCCAGACCTCTATGGTGACGCGTCTGGAGCAGGCTTTCAAAGAGCTGAACGCGGTTGACGTTCTGTAATTTGAGCTGCTGACAGCATCAGAAGCCCGCGTTAATCGCGGGCTTTTTTTATGTCTTTTCAACTGGCTATCTTGCCTGTTTTTGTGATCTGTTTGGCAAAAGCCAGCCTTTTTGTTTACCCTTTACACACTTGCCACTCCATCAGTGGAATGGCGTATTGTGGTTTTTATGTGCATAAGGAAAGATAAATGGAAGATCTCGGTGTTGTAGATAGCATCAATAACGCTGGCTCCTGGCTGGTGCGTAACCAGGCATTGCTGATCAGCTATGCCGTCAATATTGCTGCGGCTATCGCCATTATCGTGGTGGGAATGATAGTCGCACGTACGGTTGCCAGAGGCGTTAACCGCGTAATGCTCGCGCGTCATATCGATGCAACCGTCGCCGATTTTCTTTCGGCACTGGTGCGCTACGCGATTATCGCTTTCACCCTCATTGCGGCAATGGGGCGCGTGGGTGTCCAGACCGCCTCAGTGATTGCGGTACTGGGTGCCGCCGGTCTGGCCGTGGGGTTGGCATTGCAGGGTTCGCTGGCGAACCTGGCTGCCGGTGTGCTGCTGGTGACCTTCCGTCCATTCCGCTCCGGGGAATATGTCGATCTCGGCGGCACTGCGGGTACGGTGCTGAACGTGCAGATTTTCTCCACCACGCTGCGTTCAGCAGACGGCAAAATTGTCATCGTGCCTAATAAAAAGGTTATCGACGGCAATATCACGAATTTTTCCCGTGAGCCGGTTCGCCGAAATGAGCTCCTTATCGGCGTCGGTTATGACTCCGATACTGAACTGGTGAAAAAGCTGATCACCGATATTATTGAATCCGATGAGCGCATCCTCAAAGATCGGGAAATGACTGTTCGCCTGAACGAGCTTGGCGCATCATCCATTAACTTTGTGGTGCGTATCTGGAGCAACAGCAGCGATTTGCAGAGCGTCTACTGGGATGTGCTGGAGCGCATCAAGCGTGACTTTGACGCCAACGGCATCAGCTTCCCGTATCCGCAGATGGACGTGAACTTCAAGCGTGTGAAAGAACCGGCGGAATAACCTTTCTGCCTGACCCGGTACGCGCAATGCGTGCCGGGTTTAATTAGCTTCTCTTATTGCCAATTAATATTATCCATTTCCTCTTATTATTCTCCCGCAGTATAGTCAGCCCTCAAGACACATTTCTGAGATTAAATTCCATGTTCTCTTTTTATATTCAAGGGCTTATGATTGGCGCAGCGATGATCCTGCCCCTTGGCCCGCAAAACGCCTTCGTCATGAATCAGGGCATTCGCCGTCAGTATCACATCATGATCGCGCTGCTCTGCGCGGTGAGCGATATGCTGCTGATATGCGCCGGGATTTTCGGCGGCAGCGCGTTGCTGATGCAGTCCCCGTGGCTGCTGGCGCTGGTCACCTGGGGTGGCGTAGCCTTTCTGCTCTGGTATGGCTTTGGCGCGTTGAAAACGGCGATGGGCAGCAATATCGAGCTGGCAAGCGCCGAGGTGATGAAGCAGGGGCGCTGGAAAATTATTATCACCATGCTGGCGGTGACCTGGCTTAATCCGCACGTTTATCTGGATACGTTCGTGGTGCTGGGGAGCCTGGGAGGGCAGCTGGACGCTGAGCCGAGACGCTGGTTCGCGCTGGGCACCGTGAGCGCCTCTTTCCTGTGGTTCTTTGGTCTGGCGCTGCTCGCCGCATGGCTGGCACCCCGCCTGCGCACCGCCAAAGCCCAGCGCATTATTAATGGTCTGGTCGGCGTGGTGATGTGGTTTATTGCTTTCCAGCTGGCGAAAGAAGGGATTCATCACATTCGTGAACTATTCTACTAAGCGTTGTCTTATGGACATTCGACCAGCAGCCGCTAAGCTTGCTGGCATGCGCCCTGTTACATGGGCACTCTTCGCAACATGGAGGAATAAAAGTGAAGTTGAATGCAATCGCCCTGGCGGCATTAATGGGTTTTGGCGCAGCATCCGTGCAGGCCAGCGAGCTGCCTGACAGCCCGCACATTGTGACCTCCGGCACCGCAAGCGTGGATGCGGCCCCGGATATCGCGACCTTAGCCATTGAAGTGAACGTGGCGGCAAAAGATGCGGCCACCGCCAAGAAACAGGCAGACGACCGCGTTGCGCAATATCTCTCTTTCCTGGAGCAGAACGGCGTCGGTAAAAAAGATATCAACTCCGCTAATCTGCGTACCCAACCGGATTACGACTATAAGGATGGCAAAAGCATCCTGAAAGGTTACCGCGCGGTACGTACCGTAGAAGTCACGGTGCGTCAGCTGGATAAACTCAACTCCCTGCTGGACGGGGCCCTGAAAGCGGGCCTGAATGAGATCCGTTCGGTGTCACTGGGTGTTGCGCAACCTGAGAAGTATAAAGATGAAGCGCGCAAAGCGGCGATTGATGATGCCGTTCGTCAGGCACAGCAGTTGGCCGCTGGCTTTAACAGCAAGCTGGGCCCGGTTTATAGCGTGCGTTACCACGTCTCTAACTACCAGCCGAGCCCTATGGTGCGCATGATGAAAGCGGAAGCGGCGCCGGTCTCTGCCCAGGATACCTACGAGCAACCTACGATTCAGTTCGACGATCAGGTTGATGTGGTGTTCCAGCTTGAGCCCGCTCAGGGTCAGCAGCAGACTCAGCAGAACCAGCCGGTTCAGCAAAATCAGCAGCAGGATACGGCGACTAAAGCACCGTAAGTCTTGTTTTGATATACAGCGACAAGGCCGGGTCAGCGTTTATGCGACCCGGCTTTTTTATTAGTCCTGACGCAGAACCTTATGACCGTGGGCCAGCAGCGCATCGGTCACGTTGCGCATCATACGGCTTTCCGGCGCGAAGCGGTGCCAGTAGAGCATGCGGCGCTGGTGCAGGCCTGGCGTCAGGTCGATCAGCTCACCGCTCTGCAGCTCTCTTTCAATCTGCAGATGCGGGATCATGCAGCAGGTCGTGCCCTGACGCGCCAGCTGTACGAAGGCTTCGGAGGAGTTAACGATATGGCAGGGAACGCTGCCGGGCGGCAGGTCGAAGTTCTGCTGTAAAAACGCCTGATGCATATCATCAAGATGGTCAAACGCCACGGCAGGGGCTTTGAGCAGGGCCGCGCGGGTAACGCCGTTCGGGAAGTAGCGCTCAGCAAAGGCTTTAGAGCCGACAAACAGGTAGTCCAGCGCCCCCAGCTGATCCACCAGGCAGCTTGGCAGCGCCTGGGGCTGGATACTGACTGCACCTACCACTTCACCACGACGCAGACGCTCCTGGGTACGGGTTTCGTCTTCAACCTGTAAGTTCAGGCGAATAGGCGAATCGGCCAGCACCGGGGCGAGGGCAGGGAGGAGCCAGGTTGCCAGACTGTCGGCGTTGACCGCCAGCGACAGCAGCAGCGGCGTGGAGCCAGTCTGTTCGTCGCCCAGCCACTCATCTTCCAGCAGCTCAACCTGACGCAGCAGCGCCAGCAGCTTTTGTCCCTGTTCGGTAGGACGCGGCGGCACGGTACGAACCAGCAGCGGCTGCCCGAACATGTTCTCAAGCTGTTTGATTCGTTGCGAAACGGCGGACTGGGTAATACACAGCTTCTGTGCTGCGCGTTCGAATCCGCGTTCACGTATAACGGCATCAAGCGCCTGTAATGTTCTGTAGTCCGGACGTTTCATTGCTCTGGCTGACTCCCAAATAATTCAATACTTCGCACTATGACATAAATTTATGTTTGATACAGACGAAATTGGTGACCTCGCAGATCACATGGCGCAGGTGAATGCTCTATAATGCGCGTCACGCAAAATCACCACGGGCAAGAGATCATGACGCAGGATGAACTGAAAAAAGCAGTAGGATGGGCCGCTCTCCAGTATGTACAGCCGGGTACCATTGTCGGCGTGGGCACCGGGTCAACGGCAGCACATTTTATTGATGCGCTGGGCACGATGAAAGGCCAGATTGAGGGCGCAGTTTCCAGCTCCGATGCATCCACGGAAAAGCTGAAAAGCCTGGGCATTACCGTTTTCGATCTGAACGAAGTGGACCGTCTGGGGATTTACGTGGACGGCGCGGATGAGATCAACGGCCATATGCAGATGATCAAAGGCGGCGGCGCGGCGCTGACGCGCGAGAAGATCATCGCCTCTGTCGCGGACAAGTTTATCTGTATCGCCGATGCCTCCAAGCAGGTGGATATCCTCGGCAAATTCCCGCTGCCGGTTGAAGTGATCCCGATGGCGCGTAGCGCGGTTGCCCGTGAGCTGGTCAAGCTGGGCGGACGCCCGGAATACCGTCAGGGCGTGGTGACGGACAACGGGAACGTGATCCTGGACGTGCACGGTCTGGAGATCCTCGACGCCGTCGCGCTGGAAAATGCCATCAATAGCCTGCCAGGCGTGGTAACCGTAGGGTTGTTTGCCAACCGTGGCGCGGATGTCGCGCTGATTGGCACCGCCGATGGCGTCAAAACCATCGTGAAATGATCTGACGGGGGGAACCTCCCCCCGCTAACTTTTTTTGCAAAAGCGATATTCGGTGACTTGTGTCACATTTCTAACCCTCTACTGACGATCCTGCCGCTTTCTCATTTCTCCGCAGCATTTTTCACTGCCAATTGACGCTGTATGACATTTCTTCAGAGTGCCGACGCAAACGTTCATATTGCTGCAATAGTTTTTTTTGATATGTTGGCTGGAGCGGATTCAAATCCAGCACAACAACAGTTCAGACAATCAGACAGGGTCGGGGAAATGGCAAAGGTATCACTGGAGAAAGACAAGATTAAATTTCTGCTGGTCGAAGGGGTGCATCAGAAAGCACTGGATAGCCTTCGTGCGGCGGGTTACACCAACATCGAATTTCACAAAGGTGCGCTGGATACCGAACAGCTGAAAGAGTCGATCCGTGATGCCCATTTCATCGGCCTGCGCTCCCGTACCCATCTGACAGAAGACGTTATTGCGGCGGCAGAAAAACTGGTGGCGATCGGCTGCTTCTGCATCGGCACCAACCAGGTTGACCTTAATGCGGCTGCGAAGCGCGGTATTCCGGTCTTTAACGCGCCATTCTCCAACACTCGTTCCGTGGCGGAGCTGGTCATCGGCGAACTTCTGCTGCTGCTGCGCGGCATCCCTGAAGCCAACGCCAAAGCCCACCGCGGCATCTGGAATAAGCTGGCCTCCGGCTCTTTCGAAGCGCGTGGTAAAAAGCTGGGGATCATCGGTTACGGCCACATCGGTACGCAGCTGGGTATTCTGGCGGAATCGCTGGGGATGCACGTCTTCTTCTACGACATCGAAAGCAAACTGCCGCTGGGTAACGCCACTCAGGTTCAGCATCTCTCCGACCTGCTGAATATGAGCGACGTGGTGAGCCTGCACGTGCCGGAAAACGCCTCCACCAAAAACATGATGGGTGCGGAAGAGCTGGCACTGATGAAGCCGGGCTCACTGCTGATCAACGCCGCGCGCGGTACGGTGGTGGATATCCCGGCCCTGTGTGACGCGCTTAAACGCAAACACCTGGCGGGCGCGGCTATCGACGTCTTCCCGACCGAGCCTGCGACCAACAGCGATCCGTTCACCTCGCCGCTGTGTGAGTTTGACAACGTGATCCTGACGCCACACATCGGTGGCTCTACTCAGGAAGCGCAGGAAAATATCGGTCTGGAAGTGGCCGGTAAGCTGAGCAAATACTCCGACAACGGTTCAACGCTGTCTGCGGTCAACTTCCCGGAAGTATCGCTGCCGCTGCACGGTGGGCGTCGTCTGCTGCACATCCACGAAAACCGTCCGGGCGTGCTGACCGCCATTAACCAAATCTTCGCCGAGCAGGGCGTCAATATTGCCGCGCAGTACCTGCAAACTAACGCGCAGATGGGCTATGTGGTTATCGATATCGAAGCGGATGAGGACGTTGCAGAGAAAGCGCTGCAGGGGATGAAAGCCATTCCGGGCACCATTCGCGCGCGTCTGCTTTACTGAGTTTAGTGCGGCCTGATGCCCTCATCCCGTCCCTCTCCCACGGGGAGAGGGCGCAAAAACTAAAAACGGTAACTGGCGTTACCGTTTTGCTTTTACCTCCACTGCCACAATTTCGACGGTGTCACCACCGCAGGCAGCGGGATATCCCATTTCTCCACCGGTAACTTTTCAACGCCCTGACAATCATGGGCATAGCCCACGGGCTGTAAGCCGTACTGCTGCCAGTTCTGCAGGGTGCGATCGTAAAAACCTCCGCCCATCCCTAAGCGCTGACCGCTTTCATCAAACGCCACCAGCGGCGTCACCAGCACGTCGAGTCGATCCAGCGGCAATACGTCGCGCACGTCCAGTTTCGGTTCTGTGATTTTGAGACGATTTACCACCAGTTCGCTGTGCGGGTGGTAGTGCAGAAACAGCAGATTACCCGGGCTAAAAGGGTGAAGTACCGGCAGATAGACTTTTTTCCCGGTGCGCCAGAGTTCATCGATTAGCGGTTGGGTATCCAGTTCGCCGTCAAAGGAAAGAAACAGGGCCACTGTGTGCGCCATCACCACGGGCGGATACGCCATCATGCGGGCCGCGGCTTGTTGCGCGAAATGGGCTTGTTGTTCAGGCGTTAAGGCTTTGCGCTGCTGACGGATAAACTGACGAATGTGTTGACGGGAAGAGGTAACTTCAGGAAGTTGCGTCATGGTAGTCGCTGGGTAGAAAGGTGAGGGAATCTCCGAGATGCCGCCGCAGGCTGTAACCCTTGAACCCTTGGTTCAAGGTGAATGTGTCGTCATAGTTTTAAGGCTTCTCGGACGAACCGAGCATGCTCACCAACCATGGAGCGCCACATTCTTGTGGTATGAAATATCGGCTCAGGGGACTGGCCCGCATGCGAACATCTCAGAGAAATTTTTCCTTCAGGGTCACTCTACCATAGTAGACCATGAAGTGTTATTCAAAGTTTTGCCCCGGTCTGTCTGTAATGCGACCCTGATCAAGCAATGCCTGTTCAATGGTCTGCTGGAGCATTTTAATACGTTGTTCCATGCTCGCCGCGTATTCGCGGGTCTTCGCTTTTTCCTGAGTCAGCTCATAACTGATGTTCAACGCGGCAATGAAGACCAGCTGCTCAGTATTTGTGACTCTAGTGCGTTCTTTTAAATCTTGCAACCGCTGATTCAAATCATCCGCAGCCTGATTCAAAGCATCCCTTTGTTCAGGCGGACAATTCACTCGCAGCGAACGGCCAAAAATTTGGATATCGACGGGTTGTGCAGACATGCCACCTTCCTGCTGTTTGACTGCGCTGCCTTCACACCCGATTCCGGGGGCTGCGAAGGGGCGACACTATAGCTACCCTGGTGCGCAGATACAAGCCCTATTCTGGTTCACCAGGGTCCAAAGTGGTAGCATACCATGAATATTCCTCCCAATGATGACGAATGCGCATGTCTATACAGAACGAAATGCCTGGCTACAACGACCTTAGCCAGTTACTGAACCAGCAGGGCGTAGGTTTAACGCCGGCTGAAATGCACGGTCTGATCAGCGGGATGCTGTGTGGTGGAAACAGCGACAGCTCATGGCTGCCGCTGGTTCACGACCTGACGAACGAAGGTCTGGCGTTTGGTCACGATCTGGCCCAGGCGTTGCGCAGCATGCATGGCGCAATCAGCGATGCGCTGGAAGATGACGGCTTCCTTTTTCAGCTTTATCTGCCTGATGGCGATGACGTCAGCGTGTTCGATCGCGCCGATGCGCTGGCCGGATGGGTCAACCATTACCTGTTGGGGTTGGGCGTAACGCAGCCTAAGCTTGAGAAGGTGACGGGCGAAGCCGGAGAAGCTATCGACGATCTGCGCAACATTGCGCAGCTGGGCTACGACGAGGACGAAGACCAGGAAGAGCTGGAGATGTCCCTCGAAGAGATCATTGAGTATGTGCGCGTTGCGTCGCTGCTCTGCCACGATACCTTTACGCGGACCCAACCGACTGCGCCGGAAGTGCGCAAACCAACCTTACACTAATAACAACGACTGGAGGGTGTCATGACTCAGCAAGAGTATCTGCGCCGCCGGCAGGCGCTGCTGGCCACAATGCAGCCGGGAAGCGCCGCGCTGATATTTGCCGCACCGGAGGCCACGCGCAGTAACGATAGCGAATATCCGTACCGCCAGAGCAGTGATTTCTGGTACTTCACCGGCTTCAACGAGCCGGAGTCGGTACTGGTGCTGATTAAAAGTGATGACACCCACAACCACAGCGTGCTGTTTAACCGCGTCCGGGATCTGACCGCCGAGATCTGGTTTGGTCGCCGCTTAGGCCAGCAGGCTGCGCCCGAAAAGCTGAGCGTGGATCGTGCGCTGGCGTTCAGCGAGATCAACGAGCAGCTTTACCAACTGCTGAATGGTCTGGATGTGGTCTATCACGCGCAGGGTGAATATGCCTGGGCCGATGAGATCGTTTTTGCCGCGCTGGATAAGCTGCGCAAAGGCTCCCGGCAAAACCTGAAAGCTCCGGCAACCCTTACCGACTGGCGTCCTGCTGTGCACGAGCTGCGCCTGTTTAAATCGGCGGAAGAGCTGGACGTGATGCGCCGTGCAGGCGAAATCAGCGCGCTGGCCCACACCCGGGCGATGCAAAAATGCCGTCCGGGGATGTTCGAATATCAGCTCGAAGGCGAAATTCATCATGAATTCACCCGCCACGGCGCGCGCTACCCGGCCTACAACACGATTGTTGGCGGCGGGGAAAATGGCTGCATTCTGCACTACACCGAAAACGAGTCCGAACTGCGCGATGGCGATCTGGTGCTGATTGATGCCGGTTGCGAATATAAAGGCTATGCCGGGGATATCACCCGCACCTTCCCGGTGAACGGCAAATTCACACCTGCCCAACGCGCCATTTACGACATCGTCCTGCACTCGCTGGACACCGCCCTGATGCTGTTCCGCCCGGGCACCTCCATTCAGGAAGTCACCGGCGAAGTGGTGCGCATCATGATTAGCGGCCTGGTGGAGCTGGGTATTCTGCACGGCGATGTCGAACAGCTGATTACCGAAAACGCGCACCGTCCCTTCTTTATGCATGGCCTGAGCCACTGGCTGGGGCTGGATGTGCATGATGTGGGTGTCTACGGCCCGGAACGTTCCCGCGTGCTGGAGCCGGGCATGGTGCTGACCGTTGAGCCGGGACTCTATATCGCCCCGGATGCCGATGTGCCTGCGGAGTATCGCGGGATCGGCATTCGTATCGAAGATGACATTGTCATCACCGAAACCGGCAACGAGAACCTGACCGCTTCGGTGGTGAAAAATGCCGACGAGATTGAGGCGCTGATGGCGGCGGCACGCCCATGAGCATCATCATCGTTGGCGGAGGCATGACGGGAGCTACGCTTGCGCTGGCGATCTCCTCCCTGACCCAGGGCAAACTTCCGGTTCATCTGGTCGAGGCCATTGCGCCACAGTCGACCGGTCATCCGGGATTTGACGGACGCGCTATCGCCCTGGCGCAGGGCACCTGTCAGCAGCTGGCACGCAGCGGCATCTGGCAGGCCATAGCCGACTGCGCCACGGCCATCGAAACCGTTCATGTCAGCGACCGGGGCCATGCCGGCTTTGTTACCCTTGAGGCGCAGGATTACCGTATTGATGCGCTGGGGCAGGTGGTTGAGCTGTACGACGTGGGCCTGCGCCTGTTCCGTCTGTTAAAAGAGGCCCCAGGCGTAACCCTGCACTGCCCCGCGCGCGTGGAGCGCTTTACCCGCAGCGAAGACGCGGTGAGCGTCACCCTGGATGACGGCACGACGCTTGACGGACAGCTGCTGGTGGCCGCCGACGGTTCCCGTTCGGCACTCGGCCAGCAGTGTGGGATCCAGTGGCAACAGCAGCCTTACCATCAGCTGGCGGTGATTGCCAACGTCGCCACCGCCGAGCCGCACCGGGGGCGCGCCTTTGAACGTTTTACTCAGCACGGCCCGCTGGCCATGCTGCCGATGTCCCAGGGGCGCAGTTCGCTGGTCTGGTGCCATCCCCTGGAGAGTGCGGATGAGGTGCAGAGCTGGTCTGATGAACGCTTCTGCACCGAACTGCAAAAAGCCTTTGGCTGGCGGCTGGGACGTATCACCCATGCCGGCAAGCGGGCGTTTTATCCCCTGGCGTTAACCACGGCGTCGCAGTCTGTCTCCCATCGCGTCGCGCTGGTGGGCAATGCGGCCCAGACGTTACACCCCATCGCCGGGCAGGGCTTTAATCTCGGACTGCGCGATGTCATGACCCTGGCCGAAACGCTGGCCCAGGCGTTTGCGCAACAGCAGGATTGCGGTGCCTACCCGGTCTTATGCCATTACCAGAAACGACGCCAGGCCGATAAAGAGGCCACCATCGGCGTAACCGATGGGCTGGTGCATCTGTTTGCCAATCGCTGGGCACCGCTGGTGGCGGGCCGTAACGCAGGGTTGATGGCGATGGAACTATTCATTCCGGCACGAGATGTGCTGGCACAGAGGACGCTTGGTTGGGTCGCTCGCTAAGGAGTAAACAAAGTGCAGAATGTTGATGTCGCCATTGTCGGTGGCGGAATGGTAGGACTGGCGTTGGCCTGCGGCTTGCAGGGCAGCGGTCTGCGCGTGGCGGTGCTGGAGCAGAAGCAGCCGCAGCCTGTCGCTCCCGACGCGCCGCCTGAGCTACGCGTCTCGGCGATCAACGCCGCCAGTGAAAAGCTGCTGACCCGCGTCGGCGTCTGGTCGGAGATTATCGCCCAACGCGCCAGCTGTTATCACGGGATGGAAGTGTGGGATAAAGACAGCTTCGGGCATATCGCGTTTGATGACGAGAGCATGGGCTACAGCCATCTCGGGCATATCATTGAAAATGCGGTCATCCACCATGCTCTGTGGCAGAAAGCGCAGCAGTGCAGCGATGTTACGCTGATTGCGCCTGCTGCGCTGCAGCAGGTCGCCTGGGGTGAAAACGACGCCTTTATTACCCTGCAAAGCGGAGACATGCTCACCGCTCGCCTGGTGGTGGGGGCCGATGGCGCAAACTCCTGGCTGCGAAATAAAGCCGACATTCCGCTAACGTACTGGGACTATCGCCACCATGCGCTGGTCGCCACTATTCGCACGGCGGAGCCGCATCAGGCCGTGGCCCGGCAGATCTTCCACAATGACGGCATTCTGGCCTTCCTGCCGCTCAGCGATCCGCATCTCTGTTCGATCGTCTGGTCCCTGGCGCCCGAGAAGGCCCAGCAGATGCAGGAGGCGTCAGCCGAGGAGTTCAATCAGGCTTTGTGCGTGGCGTTTGATAACCGGCTGGGGCTGTGCTCCGTGGAAAGCGAGCGTCAGGTATTCCCGTTGACCGGCCGCTATGCGCGCCAGTTTGCCGCGCATCGTCTGGCGCTGGTGGGCGACGCGGCGCATACCATTCATCCGCTGGCCGGGCAGGGCGTAAACCTGGGCTTTATGGATGCCGCCGAACTGGTGGACGAACTGCGCCGACTGCATCGCGAAGGCAAGGATATTGGTCAGCACCTTTATCTGCGTCGCTACGAGCGCAGCCGCAAACACAGCGCGGCAATGATGCTGGCAGGTATGCAGGGGTTCCGCGAACTGTTTGCCGGGGCGAACCCGGCGAAAAAACTGCTGCGCGACCTCGGCCTGAAACTGGCTGATACCCTTCCAGGCGTTAAACCTCAACTTCTGCGTCAGGCGATGGGGCTTAACGATCTGCCGGACTGGCTTCAGTAAACCAGACCCCCATCACACTTTCTTCCCCCGGCCTGTGGGCCGGGAAATTCCCCTCGTTTGAAATAATCTAATTTCACTGACTTTTTCGCATTAGATTATCTAATCTGGCTGTTTTTATGTTACGGAAATTCCGCGCGTTTTTCCGCAGTAAATATCATCCTGTGCTCAACTCCAGGCTGTTGACTTTGCTTTTGTGCGGAACGTTTCGCATTTTTATAGTGAATAACTCTGTACGCTTTGTTGGCTTTTTTGACCATAAGCTAATGTGATGACCCATTTTGCCTTATGGTTAACCACCGTTTTCGGTGGTAAGTTCAGAGGAAAGAGAACGTTTGCGTCGGCGTCCGGGAGCGATGCCGATGCCGGGTTTTGTGGTGATTTTTTCACCTTGAAACGCAAGACAGCCCTGCTCATTCAACGAGGATAAGATGGCTCAACAGACGCCTTTGTACGAACAACACACCCTGTGCGGTGCACGCATGGTCGATTTCCATGGCTGGATGATGCCGCTGCATTATGGTTCGCAGATTGATGAGCATCATGCGGTGCGCACCGATGCCGGTATGTTCGACGTCTCTCACATGACCATTGTCGATCTCCACGGCAGCCGCACCCGGGAGTTTTTACGCTATCTGCTGGCAAACGACGTGGCTAAGCTCACAAAGCCGGGTAAAGCGCTCTACTCCGGCATGCTGAATGCCTCCGGCGGCGTGATTGACGACCTGATTGTCTATTACCTCTCTGATGATTTCTTCCGCCTCGTTGTTAACTCCGCCACCCGCGAAAAAGACCTCTCCTGGATCACCCAACACGCAGAACCCTTCGCCATCGACATTACCGTGCGTGACGATCTGTCGCTGATCGCGGTGCAGGGCCCAAACGCGCAGGCAAAAGCGGCCTCCCTGTTCAGCGATGAGCAGCGTCAGGCCACCGAAGGCATGAAGCCGTTCTTTGGCGTGCAGACGGGCGATCTGTTTGTGGCGACCACCGGCTACACCGGTGAAGCGGGCTATGAAATTGCGATGCCGAACGAAAAAGCGGCCGATTTCTGGCGTGCGCTGGTGGAAGCGGGCGTTAAACCGGCGGGGCTCGGCGCGCGCGATACGCTGCGTCTGGAAGCCGGTATGAATTTATACGGTCAGGAGATGGACGAAGGCGTCTCTCCGCTGGCGGCCAACATGGGCTGGACCATCGCCTGGGAACCTGCCGATCGCGACTTTATCGGCCGTGAAGCGCTGGAAATGCAGCGCGAGAAGGGCACCGAACAGCTGGTTGGCCTGGTGATGACCGAAAAAGGCGTCCTGCGCGGCGAGCTGCCGGTACGTTTCACCGATGCGAACGGCAACCACTGCGAAGGCATTATCACCAGCGGCACCTTCTCTCCGACGCTGGGTTACAGTATTGCTCTGGCGCGTGTTCCGGCGGGCATTGGCGAGACTGCCGTGGTGCAGATCCGCAACCGCGAAATGCCGGTCCGCGTGACCAAACCGATTTTTGTTCGCGCCGGTAAACCGGTCGCCTAATTATTTTTATCAGGAGAAATTCAATGAGCAATGTGCCAGCAGAACTGAAATACAGCAAAGAACATGAGTGGCTGCGCAAAGAAGCCGACGGCACTTATACCGTTGGGATCACCGAACATGCTCAGGAGCTGTTAGGTGACATGGTCTTTGTGGATCTGCCGGAAGTGGGCGCGACCGTCACCGCAGGCGACGACTGCGCGGTAGCCGAGTCCGTAAAAGCGGCATCTGACATCTATGCTCCGGTCGGCGGCGAAATCGTGGCGGTTAACGACGCGCTGAGCGACTCACCGGAGCTGGTCAACAGCGAGCCTTACGGCGAAGGCTGGATCTTCAAAATCAAAGCCAGCGACGAAGCGGAAGTTGCCGCCCTGCTGGATGCAACAGCCTATGAAGCACTGTTAGAAGACGAATAAGCGTTTTCTCCCTCTCCCATTCAGGGAGAGGCGAGACAACGTAGGCCCGGTAAGCGTTAGCGCCACCGGGTAACAGAGTTACAGACAACTACGATTCACTGCACGTTTCAGGAACCATCGCTCATGACACAGACTTTAAGCCAGCTTGAAAACCGTGGCGCCTTCATTGAACGTCACATTGGGCCGGATGCTCAGCAACAGCAGGAGATGCTGAAGACGGTTGGCGCGGATTCGCTCAACGCCTTGATCGGCCAGATTGTGCCAAAGGATATTCAGCTCGCCACGCCGCCGCAGGTGGGGGAATCGACCACTGAATACGCCGCGCTGGCGGAACTGAAAGGCATTGCCAGCCTGAACAAGCGCTTTAAGTCTTACATTGGCATGGGCTACACCAACGTGCAGTTACCGCCGGTGATCCTGCGTAACATGCTGGAAAACCCGGGCTGGTACACGGCCTATACCCCTTATCAGCCGGAAGTGTCTCAGGGGCGTCTGGAAGCGCTGCTCAATTTCCAGCAGGTCACGCTGGATCTGACCGGTCTCGACATCGCCTCGGCTTCGCTGCTGGATGAAGCCACCGCCGCTGCAGAAGCCATGGCCATGGCAAAACGCGTCAGCAAGCTGAAGGGCGCAAACCGCTTCTTCGTCGCGGCCGACGTTCACCCGCAAACCCTGGACGTGGTGCGTACCCGTGCAGAGACGTTTGGCTTTGAGGTGATCGTTGATGATGCCGATAAAGTGCTGGATCACCAGGATGTGTTCGGCGTGCTGTTGCAGCAGGTTGGCACCACCGGTGAAGTGCATGACTACAGCACGCTGATTGCCGGGCTGAAAGCGCGCAAAGTTGTCGTCAGCGTGGCGGCCGATTTCATGGCGCTGGTGCTGTTAACCGCGCCGGGCAAGCAGGGTGCGGACATCGTCTTCGGCTCTGCGCAGCGCTTCGGCGTGCCGATGGGTTACGGCGGTCCTCACGCGGCCTTCTTCGCCGCAAAAGATGAATTCAAGCGCTCCATGCCAGGTCGTATTATCGGCGTATCGAAAGATGCGGCCGGTAACACCGCCCTGCGCATGGCGATGCAGACTCGCGAGCAGCACATCCGCCGTGAGAAAGCGAACTCCAATATCTGTACCTCTCAGGTACTGCTGGCCAACATCGCCAGCCTGTATGCCGTCTATCATGGCCCGGCTGGCCTTAAGCGTATCGCCGGCCGTATTCATCGCCTGGCCGATATTCTGGCCTGCGGCCTGCAGCAGAAAGGTCAAAAACTGCGTCACGCGCACTTCTTCGACACCCTGTGCGTTGAAGTGGCCGACAAAGCGAACGTGCTGGCACGCGCTGAAGCAGCTGAGATCAACCTGCGCAGCGACATCCTGAATGCGGTCAGCATCACCCTGGATGAAACCACCACCCGTGACGATGTGCAGGTGCTGTTCAACGTCCTCCTAGGTGACGACCACGGCCTGAATGTGGACGCGCTCGATAAAGAGGTGGCGCACGACAGCCGCTCCATCCAGCAGAGCATGCTGCGTGACGATGCGATCCTGACCCATCCGGTCTTTAACCGCTACCACAGCGAAACCGAGATGATGCGCTATATGCACTCCCTGGAGCGTAAAGATCTGGCCCTGAACCAGGCGATGATCCCGCTGGGCTCCTGCACCATGAAGCTGAACGCCGCTGCCGAGATGATCCCCATCACCTGGCCGGAATTCGCTGAGCTGCACCCGTTCTGCCCGGCTGACCAGGCGGAAGGTTATCATCAGATGATCAACCAGCTCTCAGACTGGCTGGTAAAACTGACCGGCTATGACGCACTCTGCATGCAGCCAAACTCCGGCGCACAGGGTGAATACGCGGGCCTGCTGGCCATCCGCCACTACCACGAGAGCCGCAACGAAGGCCATCGCGATATCTGCCTGATCCCAAGTTCTGCCCACGGCACCAACCCGGCATCGGCCCAGATGGCAGGGATGGAAGTGGTGGTTGTGGCCTGCGATAAGAACGGTAACATCGACCTGGCCGACCTGCGTGCGAAAGCGGAACAGACCGGCGATAAGCTCTCCTGCATCATGGTCACTTATCCGTCCACCCACGGCGTGTATGAAGAGACCATCCGTGAAGTGTGCGAGATCGTGCATCAGTATGGCGGCCAGGTTTACCTCGATGGCGCCAACATGAACGCCCAGGTGGGCATCACCACCCCAGGCTTTATCGGCGCGGACGTGTCGCACCTGAACCTGCACAAAACCTTCTGCATTCCGCACGGCGGTGGCGGCCCGGGCATGGGTCCAATCGGCGTGAAAGCGCACCTGGCACCGTTCGTACCGGGTCACAGCGTGGTGCAGATCGAAGGCATGCTCACCCGTCAGGGCGCAGTCTCTGCGGCACCGTTCGGTAGCGCGTCCATTCTGCCAATCAGCTGGATGTATATCCGCATGATGGGCGCAGAAGGGCTGAAGCAGGCAAGCCAGGTGGCGATCCTGAACGCCAACTATATCGCTACGCGTCTGAAGTCTGCCTATCCGATACTCTATACCGGCCGTGACGGTCGCGTGGCGCACGAATGTATTCTCGATATTCGTCCGCTGAAAGAGCAGACCGGCATCAGCGAGCTGGACATTGCCAAGCGTCTGATCGACTACGGCTTCCACGCCCCGACCATGTCGTTCCCTGTTGCAGGTACGCTGATGGTGGAACCAACCGAGTCTGAAAGCAAAGCCGAACTGGACCGCTTTATCGACGCGATGCTGGCGATCCGCATGGAGATCGATCGCGTTCAGGATGGCGAATGGACGCTGGAAGATAACCCGCTGGTGAACGCTCCGCACACCCAGCACGAGCTGGTGGCTGAGTGGAACCACGGTTACTCCCGCGAGCTGGCGGTCTTCCCGGCAGGCGTTGCTAACAAGTACTGGCCGACCGTGAAGCGTCTTGATGACGTCTACGGCGACCGTAACCTGTTCTGCTCCTGCGTGCCGATGAGCGAATACCAGTAACTCTCTGCCATACTCTAGGCCGGGTAAGCGCAAGCGTCACCCGGCTTTTTTTATCCGGAGGTTGTAGATGGCAATAGCATTAGTAACCGGCGCCAGCCGCGGGATCGGCAAAGCGACGGCGCTTCAACTGGCACGTGAAGGCTACACCGTAGCGGTGAATTATCACCACAACATCAAAGCCGCCACCGATGTGATCAATCAGATTGTCGAAGAGGGCGGCAAGGCCTTTGCCCTGCGCGCGGACATCAGCGACGAGGCCCAGGTTATGGCCATGTTCGAAAGCCTCGACCGCGAAGGCGAGCCCCTCACCGCCCTGGTCAACAACGCCGGTATTCTGTTCGAGCAGAGCACCATCGAAAATCTCTCCGCCGAGCGGATTAACCGCGTGCTGGCCACCAACGTGACCGGGTATTTCCTCTGCTGTCGTGAAGCGGTGAAACGCATGGCGCTGAAGCACGGCGGGAAAGGCGGGGCGATCGTCAATGTGTCGTCTGCGGCCTCGCGACTCGGCGCGCCGGGGGAATATGTGGATTATGCAGCATCGAAAGGGGCCGTGGACTCCCTCACGACCGGGCTGTCGCTGGAAGTGGCGGCGCAGGGTATCCGCGTGAACTGCGTACGTCCGGGGCTGATTTATACCGAAATTCATGCCTCCGGCGGTGAACCCGGGCGCGTGGATCGGGTGAAGTTGATGCTGCCGATGCAGCGCGGCGGTCAGCCGGAAGAGGTGGCGCAGGCGATTGTCTGGCTGCTGAGCGAGAAAGCCTCGTACGTGACGGGGAGTTTTATTGAGTTAGCGGGCGGGAAATAAATTACCCCTCACCCTAACCCTCTCCCCATAGGGGAGAGGGTACTGCTCGGTGCGGTCTTTTCTCCCTCGCCCCTTTGGGGAGAGGGCGGGGTGAGGGGATAATTAAAGCGTCTCGCCGTTGCTGGCAATGACCTCTTTGTACCAGTTAAAGCTCTTTTTGCGTGAACGGGACATGTCGCCGGTGCCGTCGTCGTGCTTGTTCACATAGATAAAGCCGTAGCGTTTGCTGTACTGGCCGGTGGTAAACGATACGCAGTCGATGCAGCCCCACGGGGTGTAGCCCATCAGATCCACGCCGTCGTAAGTGACCGCTTTTATCATCTCTTCCACGTGCGCGCGCAGGTAGTCGATGCGGTAGTCATCGTTGATGCTGCCGTCTTCTTCCACTTTATCGTAGGCACCAAAACCGTTTTCCACGATAAACAGCGGCTTCTGATAGCGCTCATACAGTTCACACAGGGCGTAACGCAGGCCCACCGGGTCAATCTGCCAGCCCCAGTCAGATGCTTTAACGTGCGGGTTCGGCACGCTGCCTTCGAAGCCGGAGATCGCATCCCCGGTGCCGCCTTCGGCTTTCACCGCGTTGGTCATGTAATAGCTGAAGCCGAGATAATCACAGGTGCCTTCACGCAGGATCTGCTCGTCGCCCGCTTCCATATTGATGGTGAAGCCGCGACGTTCCCACTCGTTCAGCACGTAGAACGGGTAGTAACCGCGCAGCTGCACGTCGGTAAAGACATAACGCTCGCGCATTGATTCCTGAGCAAACATCACGTCTTCTGGTTTGCAGGAGAACGGATAGAGCGCCACCATCGCCAGCATACAGCCGACTTTCATCTCCGGGTTGATGCGGCGAGCCGCTTTCACCGCCAGGGCGCTGGCCACGAACTGGTGATGCAGCACCTGGTACATGGTCTCTTCCGGGTTTTGATGCTCGGTATAGACCACGCCGGAGCAACAGTAGCCGAACAGCGGCGCGCGCCAGTTACGCTGGTTGTTGATTTCGTTGAAGGTCATCCAGTACTTGACCTTGCTCTTGTAGCGCTCAAACACCACTTCGGCGAAGTTAACGAAGAAATCCACCACCTTACGGTTGGTCCAGCCGCCGTATTCCTGCACCAGATACAGCGGCATTTCGAAGTGGGAGAGGGTGATCACCGGCTCGATGTTGTACTTCAGCAGCTCATCGAACATGTCATCGTAGAACTTCAGCCCCTCTTCGTTAGGCTGGGTTTCATCACCTTTCGGGAAGATGCGGGTCCATGCGATGGAGGTGCGGAAGCACTTGAAGCCCATCTCGGCAAACAGCTTGATGTCTTCTTTATAGTGGCCGTGGAAGTCGATGGCTTCGTGATTCGGGTAGTATTTACCCTCAACCACTTCCTGGGTGATTTCACGCGGTACGCCGTGCGCGCCGCCGGTCAGCACGTCGCAAATGCTCGGGCCTTTGCCGCCTTTGTTCCAGCCGCCTTCAACCTGATGCGCCGCAACCGCGCCGCCCCACAAAAAGTCTTTTGGTAAGGTGAGTTTTTTCATCTTTGCTAATCTCATTTATTACTATTGTTTTTGAGTCTAACAAAGGGAAATAAAAAGTCACGATATAACAATTCGCCGGAATTGTAATTTGTCACACCGAAAAAACAGGGTGTTTTATTCTGTTAATTTCTTCGCCAGTTTACGTCCCAGCGATTCGAGAATATAAACGACCGGAATTTGGGTAGTAATATCGTACACGCCGCCAATACGCGTTTGCGGCACGTGCCAGGAGAGATTGAAATCCGCTAATTTAGCCAGACGCGAGTGCTCGTGGCTGGTGATAGAGAGCACCTTGCAGTGATGCAGACTGAACTGGCTGGCGAAGCGCAGGATCTCTTCGGTTTCGCCCGAGACCGAGAGCACAATAGCCAGCGCGTTTTTCGCCATATCATTAGTGACCGGGAAATAAGGATCGTCGATATGGTTGCTGAATTTTCCAATATTGGAAAAGAAACGCGCGCCATATTTCGCCAGCGAGCCGGACGTACCTGCCCCGACAAAGATAATACGCTCGGAGGATAATATAATTTCCACCGCTTCATTTAATAGCGCGTCAAATTCGTCGTTATTTACACTCTTGAAAAAACTGATAATCTCACTGGCGCCAAAATTAGCCTGCTGCGGTTCGTTCTGCTCAAGATATAATTTAAACCGCACGCGGAATTCAGAGTAGCCATCGCAGTTCAGCTTGCGGCAAAAGCGCAGCACGGTGGTGGTGGACACTCCCGCCGCATCCGCCAGTTCGCGTATGGTCATGTACATCACCCGATCGCGGTTTTTGATGACGGTGTTGTAGACCATCATCTCCAGATTATTGAGACTGGCAATGGCGGAATGGGAGAACATGCTCACAGTGGCTAAACTCACTCATCAGACTTCATCTTCAGGGAATAATAACATGCAGCCAAACGACATTACTTTTTTTCAGCGTTTTCAGGATGACATTCTGGCCGGACGTAAAACCATCACCATTCGCGATGAAAGCGAATCACATTTCAGCGCGGGTGACGTGCTGCGGGTAGGGCGCTATGAGGATGACGGCTATTTTTGCACCATCGAAGTCACAGCAACCTCGACGGTAACGCTTGATACATTAACGGAAAATCATGCTCAGCAGGAGAACATGACCCTGGACGAACTGAAGGGGGTGATTACAGAAATTTACCCTGACCAGCAACAGTTTTATGTTATTGATTTTAAATGTCTTTGAGGTTTGATGTGAACGCCCGTTAGCTGAAATAATCACTCAAACCTATGATTGTCATAAATAAAGTTTTAGACGATATTTATTTTAGCTAACAGGTGTTCACTGGAATCATTCTCAGTTAGCATAGTCAGCGATGCACTATTCACTTTTGTTTTCCCGGAGTTATCTATGGTTAGCAAACCATTAACCACACAGGGATATTCGCTGGCTGAGGAAATAGCCAACAGTATTAGTCACGGAGTCGGCCTGGTGTTTGGCATTGTCGGGCTGGTGTTGCTGCTGGTTCAGGCCGTCGACACCAATGCCAGCGCGCTGGCGATCACCAGTTACAGCCTGTATGGCGGGAGTATGATCCTGCTGTTCCTGGCGTCCACTCTTTACCATGCCATTCCTCATCAGCGGGCCAAGATCTGGCTGAAAAAATTCGACCACTGCGCCATCTATCTGCTGATTGCCGGAACCTATACGCCATTTTTGCTGGTCGGGCTGGATTCGCCGCTGGCGCGTGGGTTGATGATTGTTATCTGGAGCCTGGCCCTGCTGGGGATCCTGTTTAAACTCACTATCGCGCACCGCTTTAAGGTCCTGTCGCTGGTGACTTACCTGACGATGGGCTGGCTGTCGCTGATAGTGGTCTATCAGCTGGCAGTAAAACTGGCGGCGGGCGGCGTGACGCTGCTGGCGGTGGGTGGCGTGGTCTATTCGCTGGGGGTCATTTTTTACGTCTGTAAGCGCATCCCCTATAACCACGCGATCTGGCACGGGTTTGTGCTGGGCGGCAGCGTGTGCCATTTCCTGGCGATCTATTTGTACGTCGGGCAGGTTTGATTGTAATGTGCGGCCTGATGCCCTCACCCCGACCCTCTCCCACAGGGAGAGGGAGCAAACATAAAAAACGGTAACCTTGGGTTACCGTTTTGCTTTTACCTTCGCCACCCGGCATCCGGCACTAACAGCATTACTCTTCCAGCGAATACGGCAACGGCTCGATGCTCAGAGTGTTCACATCCTCGCGCACGCGGAACACGCTGTCCGGCTCCATATCGTTATTCATCACGGCCTGAACCAGCAGGCGACCATCGTCGAGCTGAACGGCAGCCAGCACGGTGCCGGTACGACGCCAGTTTTCACCCATTTTCAGTTCCAGATCTTCACCGGCTTCCGGTACGCGGCTGGCTTTACCCGCCAGATACCACAGGGCGCGTTTGTTGGCGCCGCGGAACTTCGCGCGTGCCACCATCTCCTGGCCGGTGTAGCAGCCTTTTTTAAAGCTGATACCGCCAAGCGCCTGCAGGTTGGTCGCCTGGGGAATAAACTGCCCGCTGTTGGCGGCGTCGATCACCGGGATGCCCGCTTCAATGTTCAGCGACAGCCACTGCTGGCTGTTATTCAGCTGCGCTTCGCCACGCAGGGCCTGGGTCACGCGCTCGGCGGTGGCGACATCGGTCACCAACAAGAAGCGCTCTGCCGGATGTTCAAACCACAGCAGGGAGGTGACCCCGTCGGTGGTCACCTGTTTTTCTGCATCAGGCAGTTCGCTGAACAGATTTTTCAGCGCAGCGCGCGCCTGGAAGCCCGCCACACCCAGCAGCACCAGTTCGTCATCGGCGGCAATGGTGACTTTGGAGAACACCGCATACTTTTTCAGTTCGGCGAGCTGTGCGTCGCGCAGGCTGCGGCGTTCGATAAGGGCGAAACCGTCCTGACGGCGGAACAGACGCAGGTTGCTCCACATCTTGCCTTTCGGATCGCAGTGCGCCGCCAGCAGGTGCTGGTGTTCGGTCAGCTGACTGACATCAGCGGTCACCTGGCCTTGCAGGTACTTTTCGCTGTCTGCGCCGACGAGGGTCGCCAGCGCCCAGTCATCAAGGGTCATAAGCGTCAGCGGCAGACGCGCAGAGGCGACAGGCTGGCGCGGAGAAAACGGTGTAAATGCCATATTGATGTCCTGAATTGCTTAACGCTTTGATAATGCCTAATGGTAAAAGAGACTGTCGCCATTGCAAGCGGTTTCAACAGGCTATTCGTGCCCTCAGGCTATTCTGCGTAACGCCACGCAAAACAGATGAACACGCTTATTTATTGTGGTTTTTTGTGGAAGCCTGCTCCAGGAACGTAATATTCCAGTAATGAAACAGCAAAAAACACGTTACACTAGAGGCCGTTTCATCCCGGTAGAGCGCCTTTCGCAGCCGGTACGAACGGAACACTGCCTGAACTCAACGTTATGCAGGAACCAGACATGGACATTAATAACAAAGCCCGCATTCACTGGGCATGCCGTCGCGGCATGCGCGAACTCGATATCTCCATCATGCCGTTCTTCGAATACGAATATGACAGCCTGAGCGATGAGGATAAGCAGCTCTTTATCCGCCTGCTGGAGAACGACGATCCTGACTTATTCAACTGGTTGATGAATCACGGCGAACCCGCCGACACCGAACTGCAACGGATGGTGCTTTTAATTCAGACACGGAATCGGGAACGTGGTCCTGTGGCAATCTGATCTACGCGTCTCGTGGCGCTCCCAGTGGATGTCTCTTCTGCTCCACGGCCTGGTCGCGGCCTTCATTCTGCTGATGCCGTGGCCGCTGAGCTACACCCCGTTATGGCTGATACTGCTGTCGCTGGTGGTGTTTGATAGCGTACGCAGCCAGCGGCGCATTAACGCCCGCCAGGGTGAAATCAAACTGTTCATGGATTCCCGGCTGCACTGGCTGGGCAACGAATGGGAGATTGTCGGCACGCCGTGGATGCTCAATTCCGGCATGATGCTGCGCTTGCGCAAAGGCGCAGGACAACGCTGCCATCATTTATGGCTGGCGGCAGACAGTATGGAAGAAGGGGAGTGGCGGGATCTGCGTCGGATGATTTCACAGCAGCCGACGCAGGGGCGATAGCGGTTTAACTGAACTGCTCCGCCATTTCACCGAGGATCTGCTCGCACCAGTTCTGCAGGCGCTCTTCACTGAGGTCGTACTGGTTGGTTTCATCGAGAGCCAGTCCGACAAACAGCTGGCCGTCGGCGATGATCGGTTTCTTACTGGTAAATTCATAGCCTTCTGTCGGCCAGTAACCGATGAACGTCACCCCTTTCGGTGCCAGCTTGTCATGCAGCATACCCAGCGCGTCGAGGAACCATTCGCCGTAGCCCAGCTGATCGCCCATGCCGTACAGCGCGATGATTTTGCCTTCAAGCTGCAGGGAATCGAGCCGATCCCAGATGGCTTCCCAGTCTTCCTGCAGTTCGCCGAAATCCCAGGTCGGGATGCCCAGAATGAGCACGTCATACTGCTCCATCATCGATGGGGCATCGTCTTTAAGGTTATGCAGGGTGACCAGTTCCGGGCCGATAATGTCGCGAATTTTCTCTGCGGCCATCTCGGTGTAGCAGGTGCTGGAACCATAAAACAGACCAATATTCATCGCTAAAATGTCTCAATACTTGCTATGACTTTGCGAGTAGTGTACCAGAAACAACACCCATTCAGGCATAATGCCCTATTGCAGAACGAAAGAGGCGGACGTGGAAAAGGATCTCTCACTCATCGAACAGTTTCTCGATGCGCTCTGGCTGGAGAAGAATCTTGCCGAGAATACCCTTAGCGCCTACCGACGCGATCTGGCTATGCTGGTGGCATGGTTACACCATCGCGGCCTCTCTCTTGCCACGGCGCAAAGCGACGATTTGCAGGCCCTGCTTGCCGAGCGAATGGAAGGGGGATATAAAGCCACCAGCTCCGCACGGCTGTTAAGCGCCATGCGGCGTCTGTTTCAGCACCTGTATCGCGAGAAATTACGCTCCGACGATCCCAGCGCGGCGCTGGCGTCGCCAAAATTGCCTCAGCGTCTGCCAAAAGATCTCAGCGAAGCACAAGTTGAGAGATTATTACAGTCGCCGGTGGTTGACCAACCGCTGGAGTTACGCGATAAAGCGATGCTTGAAGTGCTATACGCCACAGGATTGCGCGTGTCTGAACTGGTGGGGCTGACGATGAGCGATATCAGCCTGCGCCAGGGCGTGGTGCGGGTGATCGGTAAAGGCAATAAAGAACGTCTGGTGCCGCTGGGCGAAGAGGCGGTTTACTGGCTGGAGAACTATCTTCAGCATGGCCGTCCGTGGTTGCTGAACGGTGTCTCCATTGACGTGCTGTTTCCCAGCCAGCGTGCGCAGCAAATGACGCGTCAAACCTTCTGGCATCGCATCAAACATTACGCCACACTGGCAGGTATCGACAGTGAAAAACTTTCGCCGCACGTTCTGCGTCACGCTTTTGCGACCCATCTTCTGAACCATGGCGCCGATCTGCGCGTGGTCCAGATGCTGCTTGGTCACAGTGACCTCTCAACGACGCAAATCTACACGCATGTCGCGACGGAACGCCTGCGGCAGCTACACCAACAGCATCACCCACGCGCGTGAGTGATGACTTGTAACAGGAACCCATATGAAAAAGTCTTTAGTGCTGTTCTCTCTGCTGGCAGCATCTTTAACCGGTCTGGCGCATGCTGACGATGCGGCCATCAAACAGTCTCTGGCGAAGCTCGGCGTCACCAGTAGTGAAATTCAACCTGCGCCCGTAGCCGGTATGAAAACGGTGCTGACCAACAGCGGCGTGCTGTATGTAACCGAAGACGGTAAGCACTTTATCCAGGGGCCGCTGTACGACGTGAGCGGCGCGCAGCCGGTTAACGTGACTAACCAGATGCTGATGAAAAACCTGAACGCGCTGGAAAAAGAGATGATCGTCTACAAAGCGGCGCAGGAAAAACATGTCATTACCGTGTTTACCGACATCACCTGCGGCTACTGCCACAAGCTGCATGAAGAGATGAAAGATTACAACGCGCTGGGGATCACCGTGCGTTATCTCGCCTTCCCGCGTGCGGGCGTGCAGAGCCAGCCTGAGCAGGATATGAAGGCCATCTGGTGTGCGAAAGATCGCAACAAAGCCTTTGATGACGCCATGAGCGGCAAAGGCGTTCAGCCTGCCTCCTGTGATATCGACATTGCTAATCACTACGCGCTGGGCGTGCAGTTTGGCGTGACCGGTACGCCGGCAATCGTGCTGAGCAACGGCTACGTCGTGCCGGGCTACCAGGGGCCGAAAGAGATGAAAGAGTTCCTCGACGCGCACCAGAAACAGTTTGGCGGTAAATAATTCGCGTGAAATCTTCGACACAACTTCGTCGTCGTGAAGTGGACGAGAGCGCTGCGCTACCCGCAGAACTCTCGCCGCTGTTGCGTCGGCTATACGCCAGCCGTGGCGTGCGAAATGCAGACGACCTTGAGCGCAGCGTAAAGGGCATGCTCTCCTGGCAGCAGCTGAGCGGCGTCGAGCGCGCCACGGAGCTGCTGTACAACGCCTTGCGGGAAGGGACGCGCATTATCGTGGTAGGGGACTTTGACGCCGATGGCGCCACCAGTACCGCGCTGAGCGTGCTCAGCCTGCGGGCGATGGGGTGCGATAACGTCTCGTACCTGGTGCCGAACCGCTTCGAGGATGGCTACGGCCTGAGCCCGGAAGTGGTCGATCAGGCCCATGCCCGCGGCGCACAAATGATCCTCACCGTGGACAATGGGATCTCATCCCATGCTGGTGTCGATCGGGCGCATGCGCTCGGGATCCCGGTGCTGGTCACCGATCACCATCTGCCCGGCGATACATTGCCGGCGGCGGAAGCAATCATTAACCCTAACCTGCGCGACTGCGACTTTCCGTCGAAATCGCTGGCGGGGGTGGGGGTCGCGTTCTACCTGATGCTGGCCCTGCGTACACGGCTGCGTGATGAAGGCTGGTTTGAGGCGAAGGGCATTGCGG
The DNA here is from genome assembly GCF_005843915.1 of Enterobacter sp. MF024. Lineage (NCBI taxonomy): Bacteria > Pseudomonadati > Pseudomonadota > Gammaproteobacteria > Enterobacterales > Enterobacteriaceae > Enterobacter > Enterobacter sp. MF024. The sequence goes on from NZ_VCBB01000011.1 coordinate 59,741, forward strand.
CGCCTAATCTGGCTGAATTCCTCGATCTGGTGGCGCTGGGCACCGTGGCGGACGTGGTACCGCTGGATGCCAACAACCGTATTCTGACCTGGCAGGGCTTAAACCGCATTCGTGCGGGGAAATGCCGTCCGGGCATTAAGGCGCTGCTGGAGATCTCCAACCGGGATCAGCAGCGGCTGGCGGCCAGCGACCTGGGTTTTGCCCTGGGACCGCGTCTGAACGCCGCAGGGCGGCTGGATGATATGTCGGTGGGCGTGGCGCTGCTGCTGTGCGACAACATCGGCGAAGCGCGCGTGCTGGCCAACGAGCTGGATGCCCTGAACCAGACCCGCAAAGAGATCGAGCAGGGGATGCAGGCCGAAGCCCTGACCCTGTGCGAAAAGCTGGAGCGCAGCGGCGATACGCTGCCCGGCGGGCTGGCGATGTATCATCCCGAGTGGCATCAGGGCGTGGTGGGGATTCTGGCCTCGCGCATCAAAGAGCGTTTCCACCGTCCAGTGATCGCCTTTGCTCCGGCCGGAGACGGCACGCTGAAAGGATCTGGTCGATCCATTCAGGGGCTGCACATGCGCGATGCGCTGGAGCGTCTTGATACGCTGCATCCAGGGCTGATGCTCAAATTTGGCGGCCATGCTATGGCGGCGGGACTGTCGCTGGAGGAGGCGAAATTCGACCAGTTCCAGCGTCTGTTCAGCGAACTGGTTACCGACTGGCTGGATCCTGCCCTGTTACAGGGTGAAGTGGTTACCGATGGCCCGTTAGCCCCGGCTGAAATGTCCATGGAGGTGGCGCAGATGCTGCGCGATGCCGGTCCGTGGGGACAGATGTTCCCTGAGCCGCTGTTTGACGGGCGTTTCCGCCTGCTGCAGCAGCGTCTGGTGGGGGAACGTCATCTGAAGGTGATGGTAGAACCGGTGGGCGGTGGCCCGCTGCTGGACGGCATCGCCTTTAACGTCGATACCGCTATCTGGCCGGACAACGGCGTACGTGAAGTCGAACTGGCCTATAAACTCGATATCAACGAGTTTCGCGGCAACCGCACCCTGCAAATCATCATCGACCATATCTGGCCACTTTAGCATCACTATTCCGCTATAAAACAGGGCGTGAATCCGGTACAATTCCGCCCTTACACCGCATTTTGACTCGTCCATAAAAGAAAACAGACCATGTTTGAAATTAATCCGGTAAAAAACCGCATTCAGGACCTCACAGAGCGCTCTGACGTTCTTAGGGGGTATCTTTGACTACGATGCCAAGAAAGAGCGTCTTGAAGAAGTAAACGCCGAGCTGGAACAGCCGGACGTCTGGAACGAACCTGAACGCGCACAGGCGCTGGGTAAAGAGCGTTCCTCTCTCGAAGCTATCGTAGATACGCTGGATCAAATGGCGCAGGGTCTGGATGACGTTTCCGGGCTGCTGGAGCTGGCCGTTGAGGCCGACGACGAAGAGACCTTCAACGAAGCCGTCGCAGAGCTCGACGTGCTGGAAGAGAAGCTGGCGCAGCTGGAATTCCGTCGTATGTTCTCCGGCGAGTACGACAGCGCCGACTGCTACCTGGATATCCAGGCCGGTTCCGGCGGTACAGAAGCACAGGACTGGGCCAGCATGCTGACCCGTATGTATCTGCGCTGGGCTGAAGCCCGCGGCTTCAAGACTGAGATCATCGAAGAGTCTGAAGGCGAAGTGGCAGGCCTGAAATCTGTCACCATCAAGATTATTGGCGATTACGCTTACGGCTGGCTGCGTACTGAAACCGGCGTTCACCGCCTGGTGCGTAAGAGCCCGTTTGACTCCGGCGGTCGCCGTCATACCTCGTTCAGTTCCGCGTTTGTCTATCCGGAAGTGGACGACGATATCGACATCGAAATCAACCCGGCAGATCTGCGTATCGACGTTTACCGCGCTTCCGGTGCGGGTGGTCAGCACGTTAACCGTACGGAATCTGCGGTGCGTATTACCCACATTCCTACCGGGCTGGTAACACAGTGCCAGAACGACCGTTCGCAGCATAAAAACAAAGACCAGGCCATGAAGCAGATGAAAGCGAAGCTTTATGAGCTGGAGATGCAAAAGAAAAATGCTGAGAAACAGGCGATGGAAGATAACAAATCTGACATCGGCTGGGGCAGCCAGATCCGTTCTTACGTCCTTGATGACTCCCGCATCAAAGACCTGCGTACCGGTGTCGAAACCCGTAACACGCAGGCGGTGCTGGACGGCAGCCTGGACCAATTTATCGAAGCAAGTTTGAAAGCAGGGTTATGAGGAACCAACATGTCTGAACAAAACGCACAGGGCGCTGACGCGGTAGCCGATCTTAACAATGAACTGAAAACCCGCCGCGAGAAGCTGGCTGCACTGCGCGAGCAGGGCGTGCCGTTCCCGAACGATTTTCGTCGCGATCGCACCTCAGACCAACTGCACGCTGACTTCGACGATAAAGAGAACGAAGAGCTGGAAGCGCTGAACGTTGAAGTCGCCGTTGCAGGCCGCATGATGACCCGCCGTATTATGGGTAAAGCGTCCTTCATTACGCTACAGGACGTTGGCGGCCGCATTCAGCTGTATGTTTCTCGCGACGATCTGCCAGAAGGCATCTACAACGAGCAGTTCAAAAAGTGGGACCTGGGCGATATCCTGGGCGCGAAAGGCAAGCTGTTCAAAACCAAAACCGGCGAGCTGTCCATTCACTGCACCGAGCTGCGTCTGCTGACCAAAGCCCTGCGCCCGCTGCCGGACAAATTCCACGGTCTGCAGGATCAGGAAGCGCGCTATCGTCAGCGTTACCTGGATCTCATCTCAAACGATGAATCCCGCAACACCTTTAAAATTCGCTCCCAGATCATGGCCGGTATCCGCCAGTTCATGGTTGGCCGCGACTTTATGGAAGTCGAAACTCCGATGATGCAGGTGATCCCGGGCGGTGCGTCCGCGCGTCCATTCATCACCCATCACAATGCCCTGGACCTTGACATGTACCTGCGTATCGCGCCGGAACTGTACCTGAAGCGTCTGGTGGTCGGTGGTTTCGATCGCGTATTCGAGATCAACCGTAACTTCCGTAACGAAGGTATCTCCGTACGCCATAACCCAGAGTTCACCATGATGGAACTCTATATGGCCTACGCGGATTACAAAGATCTGATCGAGCTGACCGAATCCCTGTTCCGTACCCTGGCGCAGAATATTCTGGGTAAAACCGAAGTGCCATACGGTGACGAGGTGTTCGACTTCGGTAAGCCGTTCGTTAAGCTGACCATGCGCGAAGCAATCAAGAAATACCGTCCGGAAACCGAGATGGCGGATCTGGATAACTTCGACTCCGCGAAAGCGATCGCTGAGAGCATCGGTATCAAGGTTGAGAAGAGCTGGGGTCTGGGCCGTATCGTGACCGAGATCTTCGAAGAAGTGGCCGAAGCGCACCTGATTCAGCCTACCTTCATCACCGAATACCCGGCTGAAGTTTCTCCGCTGGCGCGTCGTAACGACGAGAACCCGGAAATCACTGACCGCTTTGAATTCTTCATCGGTGGCCGCGAAATCGGCAACGGCTTTAGCGAGCTGAACGATGCAGAAGACCAGGCGCAGCGCTTCCAGGATCAGGTTGATGCGAAAGCGGCGGGCGACGACGAAGCGATGTTCTTCGACGAAGACTACGTGACCGCGCTGGAACACGGCCTGCCGCCAACTGCAGGTCTTGGTATTGGTATCGACCGTATGGTGATGCTGTTTACCAACAGCCACACCATCCGCGACGTGATCCTGTTCCCGGCGATGCGTCCGGTAAAATAAGCCACTGTTGCTAAAAAGCCCCGACGTGTTACGCGTCGGGGCTTTTTTATTGCTTCGCGTTGGCCGCGAAGTGAAGTAATGCTTCTCTCGCAGCCCGGGCTTCCATAACCATCCACGGGCTGAACGCCCAGGGTGTGGCTTCCAGCGCGCCGAGCAGTGCCTCCAGTTTTACCCACTGATGTTCCATCACCTCGTCGCGATTAATCACCAGATCGCTGACGGCACGCGCCGCAAAAACCGGGCAGATCTCATTTTCGACAATCCCGGAAGGATCGGTTTCGCGGTAGCGAAATGCCGGGGCGACCGGTGCGATCCCGGCGATTTCTGTGCCGACTTCATAGCGACAGCGGCGGATCATCGCCTGCTCCAGGGTTTCACCCTGCTGCGGATGACCGCAAACCGAGTTGGTCCAGACGCCGGCCCAGGCTTTCTTACTCATGGCGCGACGCGTGACCAGCGTTTCCCCTTTGTCGTTGAATAGCCAACAGGAGAAAGCCAGATGAAGAGGGGTGTGCGAGGTGTGTACGGCGTATTTTTCCGCTGTTCCGATAGCCGTTCCGTGGTCGTTAACCAAAATGACGTGTTCGTGTGTACCCATTATCACTCCCGTGCTGAAATCGCCGGGCGATACTGACTTGTTATCCGCTAAGTTCAGCACGGCCAGGCCGCGGCGATTATAGCGTAATCGTCACAAAACTGTTTGTCGCATAGGGTGCTCTTGGGCATCCGGGGTGAGGCTGCTATGATAGCGCGGCCATTCACGTTGACGAGGAACTGTTTTGTTTGCAGGAAGCCCGACGAAAAACCCTGTTTCTGCTCTGTTTTGCCTGATCCTGGCCCTGTTGCTGGCGGGATGTGCGGGCAGTAACTCATCGGATTCTGGTGTGTATACCGTTAAACGCGGCGATACGCTGTACCGCATCTCGCGTGCGACCGGCACCAGCGTGAAGGATCTGGCACGCCTGAACAATATTTCTCCGCCTTACACCATCGAAGTGGGGCAAAAGCTGAAGGTTAACGGCACCAGCACCACGGCCAAAAAATCCTCCTCAAAGAGCCGCGGGAAAACCGCCGCCGTCACGCCTTCTTACGTCGTGCCTAAATCCTCCTGGCCGCCTGTCGGCCAGCGCTGCTGGGTCTGGCCTGCCAGCGGTAAAGTGGTGCTTCCTTACTCCACCGCGGAAGGGGGAAACAAAGGCATTGATATCGCGGGCACCCGTGGCGCACCGGTTTATGCCTCCGATGCGGGGAAGGTGGTTTACGTCGGCAATCAGCTGCGCGGTTATGGCAACCTGATCATGATTAAGCATGGCGAGGATTACATCACCGCCTATGCCCATAACGACACCATGCTGGTGAATAACGGGCAAAACGTGAAGGCCGGACAGAAGATCGCCACTATGGGCAGTACCGGATCCAATACCGTGGCGCTGCATTTCCAGATCCGCTATCGGGCGACGGCTATCGATCCGGTACGCTATCTACCCGCGCCGGGCGGTAAACCGAAGTGCTAAGTGGTTATTTTATCGCCGGTTAGCGCGCGGGAGTCTTGTCAGAAGGGGCGTAAGGTCTATAATGCTTTACGCACCTCAAAGCGGGCGTAGTTCAATGGTAGAACGAGAGCTTCCCAAGCTCTATACGAGGGTTCGATTCCCTTCGCCCGCTCCAGAACCTCTTTCTATGCAAGAACTTATCCCGCAGCTAACCCACTCTATTGCTGCAGCGAAACCATTTTTTCTACCGATACCCCGCTGTCATTTAAATATCGAACACGCAGTCGCGATCCGTCCGGCATGCCCTTAACCGCATCCAGCGGATAACGCCGCGTGCTGAATGTTCTGATCATCATATCGGGTTGCTGGGTGACCTTCTGTTCATGCGTACCCTTTAACAGAGCAAGCGAGGTAAACGAGATATTCAGCGGTGTAGGGTTATTGCACTCAACCGCCCAGCCTTTGCCATCGGGTACCAGACGAAAAGCCAGCTTTTTCACCGCCTCTTCCAGCGTCATGGTGAGACCTTTTGGGCGCCAGAACAGCTTCATTTGCGTATTCATCGCCACCGTCAGGCGTGCAGATTCAGCCTTTTTTGCCGACAGGGGAGGGATCTCATAAAGATTGATCCAAAAAACGGACTCACGATCGTGGGGCAAAGGATCCTGATTGTAGATAAGCCGTAACCCCTGACGCTCTCCCGGTTTCAGACGAAACACCGCAGGCAGCGCGACAAAAGGCGCGGCGGCAGATTCCGGATCGCCTGTGCCGTCATCCACCCAGCTCTGCACGACCACCGGATACTTATTGGTATTCACCAGCATCAGCGATTGCTCCCGCTTGCCCGCCGGATAAATTACCCGCGTGCCGGCAGCCATAATCCCTGCATGCAGCGGGGATGAGAACAGCAGGCACAGAAGCCAGAGAACAGACCTTTTCATCATTGCATTTTCACCAGCACATACGCCGTCGCATGCACCTTACCTGGCGTTATCTCCTTGCCGCTCAGTTTTTTTAGCGTGGCGATAAAGGAGTAGGTGTAATAGGTATAGCCGCTCGTGACGCTGCCCATCGCTTTAGCGCCCTGCAACACCGGGTACCAGCCCGCGCTGTTTCCGCCCGGCTTAAGCGTTGCTATACCAGGCTGGCCGACAAAGTTAAGGGTTTGTCCCGGATTAGCACTGTTTGCCAGCGTAATACCTACCCCTTTCGCCATATCCGGGGCGTTATAGTTATCCGACACCAGTGCGCTCACGCCGCCGCTACTGTTGACCAGTCCCAGGGACTGCGCCGCGGCATAGGCGCCTTCAGAAACCTGGAAACCCATCGCCGTCTGCGTATCGGCCACCCCGGACTTAGCCGAATCACTGCACTCAACCTGCACCGAAAACGACGAGCTTGCCCCCATCCCGGCTTCCAGCTCGGCGGTAGAGATTGTCGGCAGAAGGACTATTGGATCCGCACTGCGGGCCACGCAGGTTGGGTTGCTGTAAATGGAGCTGCCGGTACGCATCCCATAGCCAAAGCCGTTATCTGCTCCCCAGAAACTAAAATCTGTAGAGCTATCTTCCCCGACCTCATCGTGGGCGAAAGCAAATGAAACAGAGGGATCGCCGGAAAGCTGAATGTAGGCGTTCGGTTGTATGCAGCTGTATACCTTGCCGGTAGGTTTGCCGTAGGCCAGACCAGAACCATCAGTATTATTGTTTCCACAATAGGCTGATTTAGCCGACGTTCCTGGTAAGGTGCTAATGCGGTACAGCTCGGCCTGCAGCGGCGGGATATCCTGGAGGCGAATCTGAATTTTCCCTGCTGAGGTGGTGGCCCACGAGGTAACGGGCATTTTCTGCCAGGTGCGTTTTAGCGTTATGCCCGCCATGGTCTGACGTAACCCAACGTAAGCGAACCAGGTTGCATAGACGTCCGTCAGCCCATCATTAGTACCAATGTCATAGTAGCCGCCCACCCGGTCATCACCGTTGGTCGCCACCAGGAAATAGATGTTTGCGAGATCCGCCTCGTCACACTCCCAGAGCACCGTCGAGCCCGTCGAGCCGCCATAGGTGTAATTTGTGGGCGGTACCACGACGCTTCCCAGTAAGGAGCCTACCGGAACGAAATACGTATCCGTCAGGTTGATTTTTCCGAACGGAATGATCGCCGTATAGCCGTCCTCCGTTTGCAGTTTAGTGGTCTTAGTGCAACGACTCCATCCGGGCATGGCACTCAGGAGCAGCGCAAGGCCGAGGCAGAGTTTCAGTAGCAATCCTCTGTTTTTTTTCATCATCACTTCCTGAACCTTAACCTGAACATACTGACGTTAATCTGACCATGGGCTGCCCGGCTTCGGCGTGGGCGATGGTAAAGGGCAGGTAGCAGCGATCGCTGGGCTGCTCACCCCAGCGCACGGTAAACCGCCCACTGGTTTGTTCACTGCGAACATAGATCTGCCCGCCCTGACCGGTCATGCCGACAATGTTGCCGTTGTCATCCAGGACATCGGCCCCAAGAGGCAAAACTTCCCCGTCCGGGAAGCGCGATTTGATCAACAGCGCCGTGCCGCGACGTGTGCGGAACACCACTTTGCTGGCCGCCCCTGCAACCGGTGCAATTCGTTTTTCGCTATCGACCAGCTCGGCATCGCCATCCATATTTTGCGGATCGAGCGTTATCCGGTTGTAGCGATACGGCGTGACGGCAGGGATAAGCGCATAGCCATTGCCGTCGACGGTTACCTGCTGAGAGTTGTATACCTGGGCGCCCTCGGCGCCTTTCGCTTCAACCAGGGCAAAGGTATCGCTCAGATAGGGGCCTAATGTGATCCCACCCGAATGGATAGCCATCGCGCCCTGGGCATTGCCGGACGCCTGCCAGTATCCCTGGCCCTGCGCGGCATTCAGCCCTACTGTTGTATCGGCCAGGCGCTTCTGCAGGTTCCCGCTGATTACGGTCTGCTTGTACTGCTGATCGCGACTCACGTTGATGCCGTAGTTGGTCGTCTGTTTCTCATCAAGCATGCCGGAGACCGAACTCTGATACTGATCCCCGCCGTTGGTGGAGTGGGTCCAGGAGTTACTCAGGGTCGGGGCGCGCGGATCGGTAGTGCCCAGCGGGATGGAGACAGACAGCGATGTCACCGTCTCCATGGTGCCACTGTCGTCATAATCCCCCATCTGCTGACGGGAGATGGACAGGTTCGCGCCGATCCCGTACATGAAGCTTTTGCTGTAACCAAACTGCAGCTGCGTATCCCGGCTGCGGCCATCGCGATAATCCTGGGTTGAGCCTGACAGGAACACGCTCCCGAGCTCCCCAAGGTTCTGATTCAGGGAGAGCTCAAAGCGGGACTGCTGGCTGTAGGTGGTGGACTCCCAGCTTTCGCCTGTTTTCGCGGCCTGGCGTACACCGAGGACATCAGTGAGATCCCGGTAGCCGCTGGTGGAATAGCGATAGCCAGCAAGTGACACCGTGGTGTCCGTTGCCGGAAACGTTTTGCTCCAGGAGAGATGCGCCATTCCCCCGCTGATATAGCCCGTATCCGGGAGTTCGGCATGCGACCAGGTCATGTCCATTCCCAGTGCGCCAAACCAGCTGCCGTAAACCCCGCCCAGCATCACGGCCTGATAAGCATCTGCGAGGCGCAGCCCGCTGTTCATGGTGACGCTGTTACTTAAACCACGTTGCCAGGTGAGATCGCTAAAAGCCGATTCATCGCCGCTATCGAGCGTTTTCCCCATCTCAACGCTGTAGCGAGAAACGCCCGCGCGCATGGACTCGGGAACCGCAGAAAACGGGACGCTGAACCGGTTGACGGAGCCGTCGGCCTCGGTCACTTCTACATCAAGGTCGCCGCTATAGCTGGTAGGGTAGAGGTCGGTAATTTCAAATGCGCCGGGAGCGACCGTGGTCTGGTAAATTTCCTGGCCATTCTGACGCACCGATACTTTAGCGTTGCTGGATGCGACGCCGCGGATCACCGGTGCATAGCCTCGCATGGAATCAGGCAGCATGCGATCGTCGCTCGCCAGGCTGACGCCTTTGTAATTCATACCGGAGAAAAAGCGCCCTGAAGTCACGAGCTGGCCCATCATCATCTGGCTGCCGATCTTCGGCAGCGGTCTTTGCAGATAGCGACGAATGTTTTGCCAGTCGCTGCCGCTATCCCGGCTCCAGTTCAGGTTGGATATTTGTCGGTACTGCCATTTGCCGAGATTAAGCCCGCCGTTCAGGGATAACCACGCGGAATCCTGATCGTTGGTGTTCTCCCCGGAATAGGAGACGTGGTAGTAGTTACTGATGTAATTGACAAACCCCATCGCACTGCCGACGTCTAAATCGTCAGGGTTAACATAGCCGCGCGCATCGTTGCTCATATCCGTTTGCGGCACGCTAAGATTCAGGCGCAGCTCGGCCATATTCATATCGACACTGCTGCCTTTCACCGCCTGGCTGAATAAAAAACAGCCCTTATCGGTTTTGGCGTGGGCGGATGCCTGCGGATCAAATTTAATTCCGGCGCTTTTGAAAAGTTCCGGTGACAGGCAGAGGGCGACGCTATTGTCTGCATCGTTAACAAATTCGACGCTCATGGTGTCGATAAATCGGGTGTTTACATAGACATCTACTTTGTAGATGCCTGCGGCAATACTGTCTTTCCGTGTAAACTGCTCCAGGGTAGCCTGACTGAATTTCCCCCCGCGAAACAGGGCGGGTTCAAAAGTATAATCGTCTGCTGATGAGTCATCAGGACCGCCAGCCGCCAGCGCCACAGGAACAGAAGCGATAACAGCACATAAAATAACAACGTATTTCATTTGCGTTATCCGCCTGTGCGAAATAATGCGTGCTGCTCTTTTTTTACAGCACCCTTTCACTGACGGTATCCATGCCGTAGTCGTTCACTAACGTCAGCCGTAAACGCGCGCCTTTAAGACTTTTTACGGGAGTGGAAAGCGACCATTCACTGGAGGATTTAGGGGCGACCATTACCGAATCCGCCAGGCGGACTTCGCGGCCCTGAATTATCAGGCTGGCCCGGCGAATAACGGCAAAATAGCCTCCAGGGTTTGTCACCTGAATGTTTTTCCCTTTCAGCGCGAAGGTAAGATTCTTCGCGGTATCGCCCTGGCGACCGGTTATTCCCTGAGGACGATAAAATATTTTTACGCGGTTTGTTATGGAGAGGACCAGTTGATTACTGCCTTGATTTGCTGTTTTAGTGGCGGGTAACTGGGTGAAATTCATATAAAAAATCGCCTCACGATCCTGAGGTAAATTTTTACCTGTGTACATCAAACGCACCGACTGTCCCGCTTTAGGCTCCATGCGAAATATTTGTGGCGTAATAACAAAATCGCCATCCTCTGAAGCACTATTTTTCTGACCCTTGTCCGTCTCAATCTGGACAATATAAGGTAGACTATCCTGGTTTCTTAACTGAACGCATTTTTCCCGGTTCTGGGCTGGATAGATTATTCGGGTGCCAGTCATTACCACGCTGGCAAAAGCGTTCTGGCTGAGAATTAAAAAAAGCGTAACCAGCAAAGTGGAATAAGTGCGCATGTTACGCTCTCCTGAATTATTAATAAATGTGCGGCGGAATTCTGGCTGGAAGTCTTCCTCCAGCCAGTTCAGAACAATCAGAAATAGCTCAGGGTATACTCTGCAACAGCAGTGATTTTACCTGGCTTGGCGGAAGCAGCATCGACCACATAATATTGCGCACCAAAATCATGGCTTGCTGACGTTTCAGTTGCTTTCAGAACCAGACCGCTAACAGAGGTTGGACCAGAAAGGATGACAGGGTTAGTTCCATCGCTGGAAGCGGTTAACTGAATACCGTAACCAACAGCAGCATTATCTGTCGCGCGGTTACCCAGCACCCCTGAAGAGACATCAACATCATATCCCAGGAATTTAGTCTTTATATTAAGATCGGCCTCAGGCGCAGTACATCCACTAACGGAAACAGTGAATGGCGTGAGACCCGCTTTCTGCCCATTTGCCAGCGTCGTTCCAAAATCAGCGGTGGCGACGGTTGGCAGCATCACGACAGAGTTTGTTTGTCCGTTAATATTGACAGAACAAGTCTGATCGGTGACCTCGCCCTGGAAAGTCACTGTAGGTGCTGCAAAAACAGCACAAGGTAAAATCCCTACAGCCACAAGCAGTGCTACTTTTTTCAACTGATTAATCATTTTATATCCTTATATAATAATTTAATTTACTCACAACCTCACTCCTGTGAGGGGCGCTGCTTTAAACTTAAACCTTTATATCTCTGCTATAGTGACCTTACCTTTTTTGCGATTTATAAGGGATGTTTGAAGTATAAAACAATGAGCGTTGCCAACAATATCCGCTCCAGGATAATAATGGTCAGGAAATAGTGGTTATCGCATCAATACATTTTGACAGTGGCCGTAAGTTAATGTAAGCGCGGGGGGGGGGAATAAAGCAGAAATTAATTATGCGCAACTGAAATGGTGGGTTTTATTGTCCAGATTATCGAATCTACTCCAGCGTTTTGCCACCTGATATATGCTTACCAACAGTTTACAATCTTCGAACAAGCTCCCCACCTCCCGACCTTGCTCATTGTAAAAAATTTAAAAATAAACAACATAAATTTTACCCGCCGTAGAGATATTGCTATATCTGAATATCGGAAAGTGTTTTAAATCTGCATCAAAGTCAGGGTGCTGCAGAGGCGAATCAGGCCGCACCGCGCAACTTACAGGTTTGCTCCAGAGGCTAATCTGGCTGTGATGCAAAGCTATCAGGTAATACTATGCATCTTATGTCACCCATACGTCCTGAAAATTCCATGCAGCGTTTGTTGACTGCGCTTGAGCCCATTGCTGATAAAATCCAGGTGATCCCGCGCAAAAGAATGACCTGGAACTACAAAGGCCGTCCCCAGCTCTACTTTTTTCTTGAGGGGGAGCTCTCCATACTGCGTGCCTCCGATGGGCTGCTGATTGTCACCGTGTATGAAGCGCATCTTTTTGGCATTGCAGAGATGATCCAGCCGACGAAAGGCCATATTTTGCGTACCGAATCTGAATCAACAATGTTACGGATTGATGCAAAACTGGCGGCTGAGATCATCTGCCAGCAGGGGCTGTGGGAGGACGTTGCCGCGGTGCTCTCGTACCATACCGCTTATCTGTTTTACCGTGATGCATTAGTCGTGCAACAACGAACCTATTCGGTAATACGTAACCATCTGCTGGAGATGATAACGCTGCCGGAACAGACGCGCATGCGAACATCAATTCTGGATTATATTCAGGACAGAACGCTACTTTCGCGCAGCAGTGTATTGAATGTGATCTCCGCGTTGAAAAAAGAGGGCTATATTGGCTTCAAACGTGGCGGTTATCTCCTGGAAATAAAGGCGTTACCCGAAAATTTTTGATTGAAAATTTAATTTTAAACAGAATGATAATTAACCTGACAGCGGTTTTTGTATATCGTTTGCCTACTGAAATAAATAACGAAATTTACCTCCAGTAAGTTTAAACGAGATTGTTATGAAAAAGACCGTTGTTGCTTTAATTATCGTAAGTGCTTTCACGACTACCGCAGCGTTTGCCGCGGGCGATGCCGGAACCTGGTACAGTGGTGGAAAGTTCGGTTGGTCACACTATTTCGATGCCAGTACAGGTAGCAAAGCGCTGGATAATAATAGTGGCTCAAACCATTTTGACGTAGACCATGACAACGTAGGTGGTGGAATTTACACCGGTTACCAGATTAACTCGTGGCTGGCTGTCGAAGGTGGCTACGACTATTTAGGTAACATGCAGATTAAAGGTCATCACAGCGGCGCCGGAGCCACACTGAAAAGTCAGGGGATCCAGATGTCCCTGAAAGCGAGCTATGCCATCACGCCAGAGTGGGACCTGTATGGCCGGGCCGGGGCAATGGGATACCGGGCGGAATCTGATGTAAGCGGTCATAATCGCTTTGAAACCGGTGTTCGTCCGCTGGCTGCTGTGGGCACCGAGTATGCCTTCAACAAAAACTGGGCAGGACGCCTTGAATATCAATGGGTAAGCAACGTAGGTAATGCCAATCAGATTGGGGTAAGCGCTGACGTTAGTACGGTTACGGCCGGGCTGAGTTATCGTTTTGGCCAGAACGATTGACGTACCTGTAGCCATGACTCTGCGTACAAGCCCGGCACTTAACTGCCGGGTTTTTTTATATTGGGGATTAGCCTGCCAGAACCGGTTTTAGCACGATCTGAATCTGCTCCAACCCTGTTTCATTATTTTCTTTAAGGTATTGCTGATTCATCATGGCTAATGCTTCTAATCTGGAAAGGGATGTGTAGACTGGCTGCACATCGCTATCCATTTCGAATATCTCTTTCTGTTTTACATCCTGTAAATATTGTTTTTTTATCGTATCGGTAAGCGTAGCAATATCCTGTTTATTGGTATTGTACAGCGAGGCGATATGTGATGTCGGGACAGGTAGCGTTTTTGCACCAGGAAGCACTAAAGGAATGTGCATTCGGTTAATCTGCTCTACTTTGTCTGGTGTCGGCGTGCTACAACCGCTGACTGAAATCATACTGAATAACAGTATGAAGGATGGTATGGTTCTCATTATCTGACCTGTATTGCTGAAAAACAGCGTTAATTATCCCGTCTGGATAGGCAGATTGCAGAGTAATGTTGTTTATTTTTAAATATTCCGTATGCTCGCCACTGGAATTCGTCTCGTGAGGTCCGGTCATAAGCTTTTAAAATTAGCACTGTCTCAGTAGGTTGAATGATAATATCGCGCTATGCTTGTTCCCGGACCCCATAATAACAACAGAGGCAATGTCATGGATAACGAACTGCTGGAAGCGGGATACCGGGCCTATACCGGTGAGAAAATTGACGTCTACTTTAACACCGGTATCTGTCAGCACTCGGGAAACTGCGTGCGCGGCAGCGCTAAGCTCTTCAACCTGAAACGTAAGCCGTGGATCATCCCCGATGAAGTGGATGTCGATACGGTTGTGCGTGTGATCGACTCCTGCCCAAGCGGCGCACTCAAATACCGCCACAAATAAGCGAGAAACCATGGAAATTCAGGAAGGCCATAACAAGTTTTACGTGAACGATGCCGAAGGCAATCAGGTCGCGGAGATCGTTTTTGTTCCTACCGGCGAGCATCTCAGCATTATCGAGCATACGGATGTCGATCCCAGCCTGAAAGGTCAGGGCGTGGGCAAACAGCTGGTGGCGAAGGTCGTGGAAAAGATGCGCGCTGAAAACCGCAAAATCATTCCCCTGTGCCCGTTCGCCAAACATGAATTTGATAACACCCGCGAATACGACGATATCCGCGCCTGATTCTGAACCTGCAGCCTGCTGCAGGTTCTCTCTTAAGCGATAAACATCACCGACACGCACAGCACCCCGACAATCAGCGTCAGCACATTGCCGACGGAGCGGTATGGCTTCAGGGCCGGAATGAGGAAGGTCGACAGGGTCGGCATGATAAACAAGATCATGGCGATAAGCGGCCCGCTGATGGCGTAGATCATCGAGATGGCGTTGGGATTAATGCAGCATACCGCAAAGGTGATCAAGGATACGCCCATCACCGACACGGCCCGGTTAAAGGCCCGGCTTTTCTTCACCCCAGCCTGATTTAACGCGGACTTCACCATCTCGGTGGCCCCCTCAATCACCCCGAAATAGGTCCCGAGAAACGACTTCGACATGGCGACAATGGCGACCACAATCCCGGAGATCCCAAGCCAGGAGGGGGAGGAGGGCATCATGGACAGTGCCGAGAGAATAGTCACACCTTGCTCTTTGGCGGCGACGATGTACGACGGGGGGATCGACAGCAGGCAGCTGAAGACGAAGAACAGTACGCTCAGGCAGATAATCAGGTAGGCCACTTTCATGATGCGGGTGCATTTGCCCATCGCGGCATCGCCATATTTCTCCTGCCGATCGACGGCAAAGGTCGAGATAATCGGAGTATGGCTGAAGGCAAACACCATCACCGGAATGGAGATCCACACCTGGTGGAGCGTATGTTGATCGAAGGCCATCTGGCTGGTAAGCAGCGACGGCTGCCAGCTCTGGGTGAGATAGAGTGACACCAGCAGAAAGTAAGCGATGAGCGGAAAGACCAGAAAACCCATCACCCGGATGGTGACGTGCCGCCCCATCAGAAAGATCAGGTTCAATGCCAGCACCACGCCGAGGCTCACCAGCACCCGCACGGTGGTGTCTACCGTCATATGCTTCGCCAGCTGTTCCGTCAGGGAGTTGGTGATGGCCACGGCATAGATCTGCACCACCACAAAAAAGGCGATGAAATAGAGCGTGGTGATCAGATTGCCGATCTTCTTCCCGTAGTAGTGCGTGACCGCGCCGGTGATCCCTTCGCTACCTTTGGTTTTTGCGCTCAGGATGAACTGGCATAACGCTTTGTGGGGCCAGTAGGTGAATGGATATGCCACAAGGGCGGTGATAAACAGGACGACAGCGCCCGCAGACCCTAGCTGGATGGGCAGAAACAGGGTTCCTGCGCCCACGGCCGTGCCATACAGGGCAAAGCTCCAGAGGGTCTCTTCTTTAGACCAGATTTTCGACATGAGAGAAACGTATCAACTATAAAACCAACAAAAAGGAGACTATTTTACCATAATGATGGGTTGGGGTCGCAGTTGACGCTACGGGAAGCTGGCCGGAAAGCATTTCCGGCCGGAGGGATTAGTACGTGGCAGCCTGGCGCTGCTGGCGTCGCTTCATAATGCGATCCCGCAGAGTGTCATACGCCCAGTTATAAACCATGGTGTATGGCAGGAAGAAGATAAAGAAGCCGATCTCCAGGGTGAAGGCCTGCAGCAGGCTCACGCCCAGTACCAGCGACACAATGCCGACGCCGATAAAGATGAACCCGACCTCAAAGCCAAGCGCGTGCAGGGCGCGGACTTTCGCGGTGCGGGGCACCTCATGTCGTGGCCACAGCCTGTCAAACACAGCGTTAAAGATGATGTTCCAGATCATCGCCGTGGTGGCGAGGATAATGGTTAACCCACCCATTTCGAGCACCGGGCGCTGCATCAGCCATGCGGTGGTCGGGGCGAGAATGGCCGTGGCGATACCTTCAAAACAGACGGCGTGGAAAATGCGTTCCGGCAGTTTTCTGCGCTGAACATCGTTGTGCTGCATAACGTCTTACCTCAAAACATGCCAGGATGGGCAAATAATGCGGCTATTTTTATCGTTTAAACTGATATATAAAAGTTAGATCCCATCGATAAAGTAGATACATCATGCGCTACTCACCTGAAGCCTTAACCGCGTTTGTCGAGACGGTGGCGGCGGGCTCGTTCTCCGCCGCAGCCCGCCGCCTGCGTAAAAGCCAGTCCACTATCAGTACCGCCATCGCCCATCTGGAAGACGATCTGGGCTTCGCCCTGTTCGATCGCAGCGCCCGCCAGCCGGTGCTTACCGCTCAGGGGAAGCAGGTGCTGGGCTATGTTCAGTCGATTCTGGCCGCCAGCGCCCGGCTGGATGAACTGGCGGTCTCCCTCAGCGAAGAGACCGAAGCGCGGCTGACCTTTGTCCTCTCCGATACCCTGCACCCGGACGTGCTGGAGGATATGCTGTTTCGTTTTGATGAGCGTTTCCCCCATACCGAATTCGAATGTCTGATTGGCGAAGAGGAGGACGTCATCGACCTGCTGCAAAAAGAGCGGGCGCAAATCGGCCTTACCGAGGCGCGGGAGAGCTATCCCACCGACATCGCCGCCGTTCGCCTGCCGATGCAAACCCATATGGCAATCTACACCTCGGCCAGCCATCCGCTGGCCGGGCAACAGCGCCTTGAAGCCGATGAGCTGCACGGCTGGCGGGAGCTGCGCCTGAACACCTATCTGGAGCGGGAACCGGTGCTGGCGCAGGGGCCGGTCTGGTCGGCGCCCAACTACCTGATGCTGCTCAGCATGGCGGTGCAGGGCTTCGGCTGGTGCGCGCTGCCCTGTGCGCTGGTGGAGGAATTCGCCCCCGCAAAAGCGCTGGTGCAGCTCAACGTGCCGGGCTGGCCGCGCTCGGTGGCGATCGATCTGCTGTGGAATAAACGCTCCCCACCGGGAACGGCAGGCAACTGGCTGCGCCATTATCTGCAGCAAACAGCGGATCCGCTGTGATGAAGGCTGTAGCGGTAGTGAAATAAAAACGCACTACACTTAACTGAGTTTCATCACTGACTGAGAAAACCCATGACCGCTAAAGATACCATTACGCCCCGGGTGCTGATGCTCTCAGCGAAAGACTGGGTGCCGAATAATCCCCATCTGCCGGTGCTTATCTATAAAGGGGTGATAACGGATGGCGATATTGCCACCCAGTTTGAACAACGCTTCGCCGACAACGGCTGGCCGCCCCAGTGGCGCGATGGGATCTTCGATTATCACCATTACCACTCCACCGCACATGAGGTGCTCGGCATTGCCCGGGGATCGGCGCGGCTGGTCATTGGCGGGCCTGGCGGGGAAGAGATGGAGGTGGAAGCGGGGGATGCACTGTTACTGCCTGCGGGAACCGGACATTGCCGCTTATCAGCCTCCCTCGATTTTCTGGTGGTAGGGGCGTATCCGCCGGGCATGGAGTTCGATCTGTGCAAGCAGGCGGCGACCCCAGCGATACTGGCGCGCATCGTTGCGCTGCCGTTTCCTGAGCGGGACCCGTTAAACGGCGACTCGCCTCCCTTAACGCAGTTCTGGAAATCACCGCCCTTCAGCCAGTGAAGGGCGGAACAACGCTATTTGCCGGTATAGATATCGAAGCTGAAGTATTTCGCGGCGAGCTTTTTATAGGTGCCGTCGGCGAGGATCGCAGCGATAGCGCCGTTCAGATCCTTACGCAGCTGCTCATCCTCTTTACGCAGACCGATGGCCGCCCCGGCGCCAAACAGGGCGTCGTCCTGCAACGCACCGCCGACAAAGGCAAACTCTTTGCCCTGCGGTTGGCTGAGGAAGCTATAATCCGCCATCACCCCTGAGAGCACCGCCCCATCGATACGCCCGGATTCCAGGTCGCGAATCACCTGGTCCGCACCCTGATAGGCCACCACGTTAACGCCCTTGCCGCGCCACTGCTCGTTGGCATAGGTCTCCTGAGCGGAACCCTGCTCCACGCCGATGGTTTTCCCTTTGAGCTGATCCACGCTGTTGCCGGGAAGCGTGTTTTTGCGTGCCACCAGGAAGGCCGGGCCGCTGTAGATCTTGTCGCTAAAGGCAATCTGCTCTTTGCGTTTGTCGGTGATGTACATCCCCGAAAGGATGGCATCAAACTTACGCGCCTTCAGGGACGGAATGATGCCGTCGAAATTGCTTTCAACCCAGACGCATTTCGCCTGCAGCTGCTGGCAGATGGCATTGCCCAGATCGATATCGAACCCGACCACCTCGCCCTGCGGGTTCTTGGACTCAAACGGGGCAAAGGTCGGATCCACGCCAAAACGCAGCTCTTTAGTCTCTGCCGCGAAGGCGGATGAGGCAGCCAGCAGTGCCACCAGCGGTAAAAGGTATTTTTTCATTAGTCTGTCCCTGTCTTAACGGCAATAGTTTTCAACCAGACGGGCAAAGAAGGAGGCCCCGGTGGTGATGATCTCGTCATTGAAGTCGTAGCCGGGGTTATGCACCATGCAGCCGCCTTTTTCCCCTTTCACGCCGTTACCGAGCAGGAAGTAGCTTCCCGGACGTTGCTGCAGCATAAAGGCAAAATCTTCGCTGCCGTTGGACGGGGAGACGCTGTCGAGTACCGCATCTTCACCAAAGAACTCCACGGCCAGCTGGCGGGCAAAGGCGGTCTGTTCCGCATCGTTCACCAGCACCGGGTAGGAGTCGTAGATCTCCACTTCGCTGGTGGCACCGTAGCTGCGGGCGGTGAAATCGGTGAGCTCCTGAATACGGCGGATCAGCAGGTCGCGGATCTCCGGCTTCATCGAACGTACCGTCAGCTCCATCACCGCGCTGTCCGGGATCACGTTGGAGGCAATGCCCGACTGGAAGGTGCCAACGGTGACGACCGCGGTTTCACCCGGCGGCACGTTACGCGCCACAATGCTCTGCAGGGACATGATCAGGGCCGCGCCGGTCACAATCGGATCCACGGTGCGTTCCGGATGCGCGCCATGCCCGCCGTACCCTTTCAGGGTGATTTTGACGGTATCGGCGGAGGCCATAAAGTTGCCCTCAAAGAAGCCAAATTTCCCGGTCGGCAGGTAAGGCATATTGTGCAGGGCAAAAATACGATCGCAGGGGAAGCGGTCGAACAACCCGTCTTTGATCATCAGATCCGCGCCGCCAATGGCCTCTTCGGCAGGCTGGAAGATAAGGTGCACGGTGCCGTTAAACTGGCAGGCGTCGGAGGCGATGTATTTCGCGGCGGCTAATAAAATGGCCGTGTGGCCGTCGTGACCGCAGGCGTGCATTTTGCCCGGCACGGTGCTGGCCCAGGGTAAATCGGTAGCTTCGAAGATCGGCAGGGCATCCATGTCGGCGCGCAGGCCGATGGATTTTGTCCCCTGGCCTTTGGCGATCGTGCCGACCACGCCGGTTTTGCCGATCTCCCGCGTCACCTTGTAGCCCCAGCCTTCGAGCTGGCGGGCCACCAGATTGCTGGTATTAAACTCCTCCAGGCTTAATTCGGGGTTGGCATGTAAATGACGACGGATGGCGATGATCTCTTCTTCTGATTCTTTTATTTCTGGAATGATACAGTCGGACATTTGTTACTCCAGTGTTAACGCGTGTTTGCATTCCTAACTTATCGTCACGTCGTCGGTAATGCCAACGAGTTATCTAATAATTACCGTGAAAATTATCAATTGCGTGAATACATCACGGGGCGTTAATCCGGGCTCACGGATTCTTTGTGATAAAACTCACTTTTTTTAAACAATTACATCATTAGTTGATAACAACCCTCTACTATGGGCGGTGTCATTTTGCACAGAGGTAGAGATGAAAGACGTCGTGATAGTGGGTGCATTGCGTACCGCAATCGGCTGTTTCCAGGGAGCGCTTTCACGCCATTCGGCAGTGGAATTAGGCAGCGTGGTGGTGCGCGCGCTGGTGGAGCGCAGCGGCATTGAGGCACACGAGATCGACGAAGTGATCCTCGGTCAGGTGCTGACCGCCGGTGCCGGGCAAAACCCTGCCCGCCAGGCCGCGCTAAAGGGAGGATTACCCAACACCGTCTCTGCCATTACCATCAACGACGTGTGTGGCTCCGGCTTAAAGGCGCTGCATCTGGCGACCCAGGCGATCCAGTGCGGCGAAGCCGATGTGGTGATCGCGGGCGGCCAGGAGAACATGAGCCGCGCGCCGCACGTGCTGACCGACAGCCGCACCGGGGCGCAGCTGGGCAACAGCCAGCTCATCGACAGCCTGGTGCATGACGGCCTGTGGGACGCGTTCAACGACTACCATATGGGCGTCACCGCAGAAAACCTGGCGCGTGAATATGGCATCACCCGCGAACTGCAGGATGCCTACGCGCTGAGCTCCCAGCATAAGGCCCGGGCCGCTATCGACGCAGGCCGCTTCCGGGACGAGATTGTGCCGGTTGTCGCCCAGAAGCCCGGCGGGGAGAATCTGCTGGTGGATACCGACGAGCAGCCGCGCACCGACGCCAGCGCAGAAGGGCTGGCGCTGCTCAATCCTGCCTTTGAGCTCACCGGCTCGGTCACCGCCGGGAACGCCTCCTCTATTAACGACGGGGCCGCAGCGGTAATGATGATGAGCGAGAGCAAAGCTGAATCGCTGAATCTGCCGGTGCTGGCGCGGATCAAAGCCTTTGCCAGCGTCGGCGTCGATCCTGCCTTAATGGGCATCGCCCCGGTACACGCCACGCGCCGCTGTCTGGAGCGGGCGGGCTGGCAGCTGGCGGACGTTGATCTGATCGAAGTGAATGAAGCCTTTGCGGCTCAGGCGCTGTCGGTGGGCAAAATGCTGGAGTGGGATGAACGCCGGGTCAACGTCAACGGCGGCGCCATCGCGCTGGGCCATCCTATCGGCGCATCGGGCTGCCGCATTCTGGTCTCGCTGGTGCACGAGATGGTGAAACGCGATGTTCGCAAAGGGCTGGCAACGCTGTGCATCGGCGGCGGACAGGGCGTGGCATTAGCCATAGAAAGATAATCGCGTTGATATATATCAACCAAAACAGGCCTCCGACCCCGGAGGCTTATTTGTTTGTGACCCCCGTCATATTTTTACCCTTGTAAGTCAATTCTCAAACACCCTCGAAATATTTAACGCATTCACTGAATCGCTAATAACGATTTAGTGTGATCGCGATCCGTTAAATTCCCCTTAAAACTCCTCTTTTGTTGATATTGCTCACGGCTGGCTTTGCCAAAAAAAATGAAACAAATAATTACGATCATGATCACTAAAATTACGTATTTAAAAAAATAAAATGCAATTCCATAAAAACGAAACATCATTTTAAACGAGGGTTTTTCCATGTTTAAGAAATCTCTGGTCCTTGCTTCACTTATTGGCGCTTCTTTCGCAGCTCAGGCTGTCACCGTGGATCTGCGTCACGAATACATCGATAGCGGCTCGAACGCAGACCGTGTTGCGGTTTCGCACCGTTTCGAAAATGGTTTTGGTTTTTCTGTAGAAGCAAAATGGAAATCAGGCGGCGATAAAGCTGACCAGCCATTTGCGGATGTGGTGGGTAACGGTCACGAAGATCAGATCAGCTGGCGCTGGAAAGCCAACCAGAACATTGCGTTAACACCAGGTTTTACGCTCGAAAGTAAAGACAGCTTCACCATTTATAAACCCTATCTGCACGCGCAATATAGCTTTGATAATGGCTTCTATGTCGCAGCCCGTTATCGCTATGACTACACCCGTTATCCATCAAGCTCGAATAAAGACGATGATAAAGTTAACCGTGGTGATGCGTGGGTAGGTTGGGTAATGGGCGACTGGCGTACCGAGCTTAACTACGTATACGCGAAAAGCTCCGAAGGGACGATTCGTAATAATAACAAAGATTACTCCCAGGAATATAACGTCAAGCTGGCGTACAAAATTGATAAAAACTGGGCACCGTACGGCGAAGTGGGCAACGTCGGTGTGAAAGAGACCGATGAACGTCAGACCCGTCTGCGTGTCGGCGTTGCATATTCATTCTGATAACAAGCAGTACCTCCGGGATAAACCGGCTCTTATGAGCCGGTTTTTTTATATCTGTTATCTGGCGGTGCTGATAAAAGCGGACAATAAAAAAAGCCCTCCATAAAGGAGGGCAAGGCCAGTTACAGGAACACAAACACTAACATTTATTCACGCAATAATTCAGGTTGCTCAGGAAGCTTCGCAATATAGAGAGCAGGTTTGCCGTCTTTATCAGAACTAAACAGAACCGCTTTATCATCCGGGGTAAAGGAAGGGTGCGGATGGGTCACCTGGCGGCTGTTGGCCACGGTTGCCCAGGAAGTATCGTGACGCGCGATGCGGAAGTAAGCCTCTTTCGCCACGTCAAACGCGTACAGGTAAGGATCGTTGTCGATGGTGTAGCCGCTGGTATCTTTCACATCCACCGGGGTACCGGAACCGTCACCTACCAGCAGCGTGCCGTCAAAGTTACTCATCAGATGCGAACAGGCTGGCATCTTCATTACCGCTTTGTTCTCGCCGGTATCCGGGTTGAAGCTGTACACGGTACGCCCTTGCTCACCTTTCAGATAAGAGACATACACCAGCGCCGAGCCGTTCGGGACCCAGAATTCATGGGTGCAGCTTTCGCCTTCGGCGTGTTCTTTCACCTTACGCACGTTGCTGCCGTCTTCATTGACCATCCACATGCGGGCATCCACCAGATCGTGCGGACCTTCATGGCAGAACGCGACGGTATTGTCGTCAAACGGACGGTAAATCGGGTGACCGAGCCAGTTTTTCTCTTCGTGGATCACGCTGCTTTCACCGGTCTGCAGATCGACCCGCAGCAGGCGGCAGTGCGGCCCTTTATGGAAGAAGTCGTGGAAGATTTTCCAGTCGTTCAGCGGCGTCCAGTCGCTTTTCGCGATTTCGATACCGACCAGTTTGGTGCAGTCGCTGTTCGCCACCCAGGTGCCATAGCCGACCCAGTCGTCGCTGACGCGATAGACTTCGCGCTCTTCAAAGGTGGTCAGATTGACTTCCCGCAGAGTGCGATCATTCTTAACGTAATAGAGGGATTTATCATCCGGCGACAGGAAGCCGCCGAAGGTGTTATCACCCGCGCCTTCGGTTAACTGCACCGCTTCGGCGTTTTTCAGATCCAGCAGATAGTAGTTCCAGTGGCCATCGAATTCACCGGCAAACAGCAGGTGGCTACCATCGTTGAAAAAGCACTTTTGGTAGAAGTAGTTACGATGACAGGTAACTTCAGGGGGGGTCAGGCGGGTCACTTCCACGCCTGTATCCGGATCGCGACTGACCTCGTAGTTCAGTTTGACCCGCATACCTTTTGCCATGATGCACTCCTTGAATTCGACGGCAGGATCGCGCCTGCGGTCCGATCGGTAAAATATGAGTTTAAAAACTGGGTGTTAAAATATCAAAACATCGTTTCAGTGTGTGTGACTGGTGGCGCACTTCTGAAGGAAAACCCCGCTGACTCATCAAATTCGTTAAATTCGTTGAGTTTTATCTCATCGGGTCATTAATTTTTAAACCTTTCATAACTGATTGTTTATTATAAAAATTAACGCTAAAGAATTAAAAAAATGTTTAAAGAAAGCGTTGTCAACTCCCTGACAATCGTGATCGCAACTGCAATTTTGAGATTAACTTGCAGAAAAAGTGAAACATCGTTTTGAATGTAATTGAAAACCCATTTCACAGCAGATAATATGTGCCCATCATGAAAACGGAACATCGTTTTGTTAATTATCCAGGCCTTCGGGGCCGATAAATTCTGGAGGTTAATGTGGAAGTCAGACAAAGCATCCACAGCGCGCATGCAAAAACGCTGGATACCCAGGGGCTGCGTGATGAGTTTTTAGTCGAGAAAGTGTTTGTCGCTGATGAATACACCATGGTGTACAGCCACATTGACCGCATCATCGTTGGCGGCATCATGCCGGTTGCCAAAACGGTCTCTGTCGGTGGCGAAGTGGGCAAACAGCTGGGCGTCAGCTTCTTCCTGGAGCGTCGCGAGCTGGGCGTGATTAACATTGGCGGCCCGGGCACCATCACCGTTGACGGTCAGTGCTATGAAATTGGCCATCGTGATGCCCTGTACGTCGGTAAAGGCGCGCAGGAAGTAGTATTCGCCAGCGTCGATAGCAGCAAACCGGCGAAGTTCTACTATAACTGCGCCCCGGCACACACCACGTATCCAACCAAAAAAGTGACCCCGGCAGAAGTTTCTCCGGTCACGCTCGGTGACAACCTCACCAGCAACCGCCGCACCATCAACAAATACTTCGTTCCTGATGTGCTGGAAACCTGCCAGCTCAGCATGGGTCTGACCGAGCTTGAGCCGGGCAACCTGTGGAACACCATGCCGTGCCATACCCACGAGCGCCGCATGGAAGTGTACTTCTACTTCAATATGGAAGAAGACGCCTGCGTATTCCATATGATGGGTCAGCCGCAGGAGACGCGCCATATCGTGATGCATAACGAGCAGGCAGTCATCTCTCCAAGCTGGTCTATTCACTCCGGCGTAGGCACGCGTGCCTATACCTTCATCTGGGGCATGGTAGGTGAAAACCAGGTCTTCGATGATATGGACCACGTTGCCGTTAAGGATCTGCGCTAGTCGCGGACAGTTAAGCATAAACTTGCCTGTTCGTTCAGGCGCTGAAAGATAAGGATTAAAAATGATTCTGGATGCATTTTCTCTGCAGGGTAAAGTTGCGGTTGTGACCGGTTGCGACACTGGCCTCGGCCAGGGCATGGCGGTGGGTCTGGCAGAAGCGGGCTGCGACATCGTGGGTATCAACATCGTTGAGCCGCAGGAGACCATCGAGCGTGTAACCGCGCTGGGCCGCCGTTTCCTGAGCCTGACCGCTGACCTGCGTAAAATCGACGCGATCCCTGAGCTGCTGGATCGTGCGGTGGCTGAATTCGGTAAAATCGACATTCTGGTGAACAACGCCGGTCTGATCCGTCGTGAAGACGCGATCAACTTCAGCGAGCAGGACTGGGACGACGTCATGAACCTGAACATCAAGAGCGTGTTCTTCATGTCTCAGGCGGCCGCGAAGCACTTTATCGCCCAGGGCAACGGCGGCAAGATCATCAACATCGCCTCTATGCTCTCCTTCCAGGGCGGCATCCGTGTCCCGTCTTACACCGCTTCCAAAAGCGGCGTAATGGGCGTAACTCGTCTGCTGGCGAACGAGTGGGCGCAGCACAACATCAACGTCAACGCTATCGCGCCGGGCTACATGGCGACCAACAACACCCAGCAGCTGCGTGCTGACGAAGAGCGTAGCGCGGCAATCCTCGAGCGTATCCCTGCGGGTCGCTGGGGTCTGCCAAGCGATCTGATGGGCCCGGTTGTGTTCCTGGCGTCCGGCGCATCTGACTACATCAACGGCTACACCGTAGCGGTTGACGGCGGCTGGCTGGCGCGTTAATCCAGCGCATTGATAAAAAACCGCTGCCCATGGGCAGCGGTTTTTTTTTGCCTGGCGGCGACGCTTTTGTAGGCCGGGTAAGGCGTAGCCGCCACCCGGCTTTTTTCACACCTGCGCCAGATACAGCGCCGGCATGCCTTCTTCATCTGACGTATACAGCACCCACTTATTGTCCGGCGAAAACGACGGATGCGGATGGGTCACCTGACGATCGCCATCCAGCACTTTCCAGCTGGTATTGTGCTGACAGATGGCGGTCTGCGTCCCTTTCTGAATATCGAACACCCAGATAAAGGGATCGTTCAGGCTGATATCGCCGGTGTTGTGCGGTGCGCCGTCGCCCACGATCAGCGACCCGTCGTGGTTGCTCATCAGGTGGGAGCAGGGCGGGATCGCCATCAGCTGGCGATTCTCGAGCGTGGCGGGATCGGCGCTGAACAGATAGCGCTGCGGATCGTTCTCCTTGTGCGCCACGTAATAGAGCGCTGAGCCGTCCGGCACCCAGAATTCGTGGGTAAAACTTTCGCCCTGGGCATGCTGGCGCACCTTGCGCAGGTTGCTCCCATCCTCGTGAATCAGCCACATGCGGGCATCGATCGCATCGCGCGGCCCTTCGTGACAAAACGCCACGGTGTTGTCGTCAAACGGGCGGTAGATCGGGTGCCCGAGCCAGCGTTTTTCCTGCAAAATCACCCGGCGCTCGCCGGTTTGCAGGTCGATATTAATCAGGCGGCATTCCGGGTTAGTGAAGTAAAACGCGCGGAACTTGCTCCAGTCGGTGAGCGGCTGCCAGTCGCTTTTTTTGATCTCGATGCCCACCAGCTTCGTGCAGTCTGAGTTCGCCACCCAGGTGCCGTACGCCACCCACTCGTCATCCACCTCATACACCACGTACTCTTCCAGACTCTCGAGATCGACGCGCCGCAGCTCGCGGCTGTTTTTCACGTACCACAGAGAGCGATCGTCTGCGGAGAGGAAGCCGCCAAAGGTGTTATCGCCGGCGCCGTCGGTGAGCTGGGTCGCCTGTTGGCGGGCAATATCCAGCAGGTAGTAGTTCCAGTGGCCTTCGAAGGCGCCGCCAAAGATCAGCTTGCTGCCGTCCTGGGTAAAACATTTCTGATAAAAGTAGTTACGGTGACAGATGATGTGCGGTGGCGTCAGGCGGATCACCTCGTGTCCGGTTTCACTGTCCTGACGGGTCCGAAAACTCAGGGGAATGATTTTTCCTTTCATAGTATGTTCCTTCAAATAAAAAAATACCCCACCGCCTGGGCGGTAGGGTATTGATAACGTAAGAGAATTAGCGCATTGCGCGTTTCAGAATACGTTCAGCCTGACGCTGGAAGTCAGCTGCAGTCTCTTCGACGGTTTTCTGGCCATAGTCGATGTACTGCAGAGAAGTACCGAACTGGGCCACGATCTGCGGGTCGTCAAAGTAGGGCGATACGGAGAGTTTGGCTGGCAGAGACTGCGCCAGACGCAGGCCCGCAACCGCCGGATCGTTCTCTTTGATGGTGCCGTCTTCGGTCAGGTATTTCACCGCCACTTTGCTCAGCGGTACGCCACGCTCCAGACCCAGAGTCTCAACGCCTTCTTTACTGTTCAGCAGGAAGTTGATGACTTTCGCTGCCGCTTCCGGGTTCTTGGTAGATTTACCGATAGAGAGCATCTGGGCTGGTTTGAAGAACAGACCGGCATCCGTTGCGCCCGGCAGCATTGGGTAGCTGCCCAGCTCCAGTTTTGCTGGTGGCTTCAGGTTATCGGAATATTTCTTGATGGTGGAGTTCCACATATAGGTGCCGCCCCATTCACCTTCGATCCACGGCTTCATCTCATACATGTTGCTCTTACCGAACGACGCGTAGTACTTGGTGTCCGGCATTACGTGGCTGTCGATCAGCTTTTTGTAGGTCTGGAAGAACTCAACCCACTGCTCTTTGGTATAGGAGAATTTCTTCGTCTTCTCGTCCACCGCCGGGATGTTGTACTTCTGGATCATGTAAGAGTTCAGCAGCGCCAGGGTATCCTGGTGCTCCAGCACCACCGGGTAGTACTGTTTGCCCAGTTTGCTTTCGAAGGCTTTGCCCGCCGCCATCAGCTCATCCCAGGTTTTCGGGTACTCTACGCCCGCTTTTTTCCAGGCTTCATCGTTGAAGTAGAAGACGCGCGCGGTCACGGAGATCGGAATACCGTTCAGCTTGCCGTTCACCGTGGTGGACTGCAGCTCTTTGGGATCGAACTGAGACAGGTCGATCACGTCCTTCATCTTGTTCAGATCGTAGAAGCCGTCGCCGGTTTTCGAGAAGATCGGCAGCCAGTTCCAGTTGGTCTGCATCACGTCCGGCTCGGTGCCGCCCGCAATCTGCGTGGTCAGACGCGACAGGTGACCGTCCCAGCCGGTGTATTCCGACTTAACGTTAATATCCGGGTTCTGTTTGTGGAACTCTTCCAGAGCTTTCAGGGTGACCTGGTGACGGCCATTGCCGCCCCACCAGGACATACGCAAATCGGTGCTGTCCGCAGCAAAAGTGGGTAGGGCACTCATTCCAAAGGTAGCGGAGATAACGGCGCTTAAAAGCACTTTTTTCATTTTTATAACTCCATTAAAGAGAGATGTTCTGTTCAGTTTTTGCGTCAAAAATATGACACTTATTCATATCGAACTTAAAGTAAACCTTACGGTGAAGACCCTTGTTGATCATAGGCTTAGCTTCATCGGAAGGGATTCGGGCTGTCAGTTCATACTCGCCAACTTTCAGGTACACGAAGAATTCATGGCCCATGTTCTCGGCGCGGACCATTTCGCCGGTGCAGCACCCTTCGGCAAACGGCTCGTCGGAGATAGAGACAAAGTCAGGGCGAATGCCGTAGAAAATGTCCTGGTTGGCGTAGCTGGCGACTTTCTCTTTCAGCTCAGCGCTTAACGGCAGGGTCTGGTTGCCGATGGTCAGCGCCAGCTGACCGTCTTCCTGCACCAGCCTGCTGGCGCGGATGTTCATCTCCGGTGAGCCGATAAAGCCGGCCACGAACATGTTTTTCGGTTTGTGGTACAGGTTGTCCGGGGTATCCACCTGCATGATGTGGCCGAGCTTCATCACGCAAATGCGGTCGCCCATGGTCATCGCTTCGGTCTGATCGTGCGTCACGTAGACGGTGGTCGCCGGTTTGCCGGAGGCCTTGAGCTGCTTGTGCAGGTCGGAGATACGGATGCGCATCGACGCACGCAGTTTGGCGTCGAGGTTGGACAGCGGTTCGTCAAAGAGGAACACGTCTGGCTTTTTCACAATCGCACGGCCCACGGCCACACGCTGGGCCTGACCACCGGAGAGCTGGCGCGGCAGACGGTCCAGCAGCTCTTCCAGCTCGAGGATTTTTGCCGCTTCGTTAACCTGGGATTCAATCTGCGCTTTCGGCAGCTTGCTCAGCTTCAGGCCAAAGGCCAGGTTTTCGCGCACGGTCATGTGCGGATAGAGCGCATAGTTCTGGAACACCATCGCAATCCCGCGCTCTTTTGGCGCGAGGTTGTTAACGATCTTTTCGCCGATGCGCACTTCGCCGCCGCTGATGGTCTCCAGACCGGCCAGCATACGCAGGGTGGTGGACTTGGCGCAGCCGGACGGGCCGACGATGACCATGAACTCCCCTTCAGCGATTTTCAGGTCGATAGCATGTACCGCTTTGAAGCCGTTGGAGTAAACCTTTTCCAGTTTGTTGAAGATAACTTCAGCCATGATATTTCCCTCTTAACCTTTAATTCCGCTGCTGGTTACGCCCTGTACGAAGTAGCGCTGTGCCAGGAAGAAGACAATGATGGATGGCAGAATGGAGATGCTCGCCATTGCCAGAATTTCGTTCCACGGCGCACCTTCGGTGACGTCGATGGACATTTTCAGAGCCAGTGCAATCGGGTATTTATCCACGCTGTAGACATAAATCAGCGGCCCGATAAAGTCGTTCATTGACCACATGAACTGGAACAGCGCCACGGAGATGATGGCTGGCTTCAGGATTGGCACGACCACGTACCACAGCACCTGAATGGAGTTACAGCCGTCAATCTGCGCCGCCTCTTCCATGTCACGCGGTACGCCGCGCAGGAACTGGATCAGCATGAAGACGAAGAACCCTTGCGTGGCGAAGGCCAGCGGCAGGTACAGCGGCATATAGCTGTTCAGCATGCCCATTTCACGGAACATCAGGTACTGAGGGATCAGCAGCACGGTGCTTGGCAGCAACATGGTGGTAATCAGCGTCGCGAACCAGAACTTCTTCCACGGGATCTCGAAGCGGGCAAAGCCGTACGCCACGATGGTGGAGGAGATAATGGTCAGGATCACTTTCGGGATCACATACTTAAAGGTGTTCAGCATGTAATGGCCGAAGTTGTACTCGGTACCGGTTTTCCAGCCGTTTACAAAGCCGTCCCAGGTGGCGTGTGCCGGCCACAGGCTCAGGGTGGTGAAGATCTCGTGGTTCGGTTTGAACGACGCCGAGAACATCCACACCAGCGGATAGAGCATCAGCAGGCCAACAAACAGCAGGATCACATAGCGAATGCCGGCGCTAATTTTTTCACGACGCTGGGTACGCGCCACTTCACGCTCTGCGATGCTTCTCGCCGTGGAGAGTTGTTGAATATCAGCCATTTTTGCCTCCCTTATCGGCGGAGTAGAAGACCCAGTATTTCGAAGACTTAAAGGCGATAGCGGCAAAGACAGCAACCACCAGGAACAGGATCCAGGCCAGCGCCGCGCCGTAACCCATGTCAAAGTACTTGAATGCGGTGTCGTAGATGTACAGTGAGAACAGGTAGGTGGAGTAGGTTGGTCCACCGCCGGTAATAACATACGGACCGGTAAATTCCTGGAACGCCTGGGTGGTCTGCATGATGAAGTTAAAGAAGATAACCGGGGTGATCAGCGGCACGGTCACTTTCATGAACATCTGCCATTTAGAGGCGCCGTCAATCATGGCGGCTTCGTACTGCGACTGCGGTACGTTTTGCAGGGCGGCGAGGAAAATTACCATCGCGGAGCCGAACTGCCACACGCGCAGCAGGGTGACGGACATCAGCGCCAGGGACGGCTCGCCAAGCCAGTTCACCGCGTCAAAACCAAACACGCCAATAAAGCTGTTAAGCAGGCCATCAATGGCGAACAGCGCACGCCACAGAACGGCGATGGCAACGGAGCTGCCGAGAATGGACGGAATATAGTAAGCGGTACGGAAGAAGCCGATGCCGCGCAATTTAAAGTTCAGAACAAAGGCAATACCCAGCGCGAAGGCCAGCTTCAGCGGGATAGTTAAAAATACGTAGGCAAAGGTCACGCCCATGGATTTCCAGAAGAGGGTATCTTCCGTAAACATGTAGCGATAGTTTTCGATGCCGTTAAATACCGGCGGGCTCATCAAATCATACTCAGTGAAACTGAGGAAGAACGATGAGACAAAGGGGAAGGCGGTGAAAAGTATCAACCCAATTATGTAGGGTGATATCCACGCCAGCCCCAGCATCTTGTTTTCATTCATACATACCTACCTGGTAATTAAGGGTTTAAAACGGAATCTTTACGCCTGGTGCAAGCCGGTGTTTCAATTTTTTAAAACTTATGAACCATCGTTTTCAAATTGTAAAACGTCGTTTTAATTTATTTTATTGCGATTAAAATCCACGTCATTCGATAAATAGTGGAAATGTGATCAAGGTCGAAACAGCGTTTCAATAAGGTGAGATGGGTGGCATTTTTATCGGTTTGCGCGGAATAGCAAGGTGGAGAGAACCGGCTAAACAGAGGACTTTGCTCAGGTATTCTGGAAATTATTGGCGGTAGATACAAACTACTAATATTTGTAGCAAATCTGTAACATGGCAATTAAGCTAGCGAGGATATAATTAACTTGTTGAATGATTAACGGCTGAAATAACGCGAAATTGCGCTTAAGCATAAAAAAGGCGATGCCGGAGCATCGCCTTTTTCATTTATTTGAGGAAGTCTTCACGCACCGGCGTAAAGGTATCCAGCAGGGTGCCCGGTTTCAGGCAAACGCAGCCGTGCATAATATGCGGCTCCTTATAAAGCGTATCCCCGGCGGTGACGACATGTTTCTCTTCACCGATGGTAAATTCGAACTCGCCGGACAAAACATAGGTCAGCTGCTCATGCGGATGGTTATGCATTGGGCCAACGGCGCCCTGTTCAAAATTAACCTCAACCGCCATCATTTTGCCGTCGTGCGCCAGAATGCGGCGCGTCACGCCGTTACCCAGATCTTCAAGCTGCGTCTCTTTGTGGAAAATAAACATGCTCATGTCCTGTTATATAGTGAAACATCGTTTCATTTAATTTATCCCAGAGAGGGCTAAAAGGAAATGTCGAACCAGAGAACTGGAAACTCGATCACAAGTTTGCTTCACTGGATGAAACCGGAAAGGAGAGCACGATGAAAACGATTGGCCTGTTGGGGGGAATGAGCTGGGAGTCCACCATTCCATATTATCGTCTGATCAACGAAGGGGTAAAACAGCGCCTCGGGGGATTACATTCGGCGAGCCTGCTGCTGCACAGCGTCGATTTCCATGAGATCGAAGCCTGCCAGTCCAGCGGCGACTGGGAAAAGGCCGGGGAGATCCTGGCGACTGCGGCGCTGGGCCTGCAGGGAGCAGGGGCGCAGGCCATTCTGCTCTGTACCAATACCATGCACAAAGTCGCGGAGCAGATTGAAACCCGCTGTTCGCTGCCGTTCCTGCATATCGCCGATGCCACGGGCCGGGCGATCACGGCGGCGGGCATGAACCGCGTGGCGCTGCTCGGCACGCGCTACACCATGGAGCAGGATTTCTACCGCGGACGACTGACGGCGCAGTACGGCATTGAGAGCCTGATCCCGGACGAAGCGGACCGGGCGCGTATCAATCAGATTATCTTCGACGAGCTCTGTCTCGGCACCTTCAGCGAGGCGTCACGCCGTTACTATCTTGAGGTGATCCAGAAACTGGCCGATCGAGGCGCGCAGGGGGTGATCTTCGGCTGCACCGAGATTGGCCTGCTGGTTCCGGCGGATGAGAGCCCGATCCCGGTGTTTGATACCGCCGCGATCCACGCCGCCGATGCGGTGGAATTTATGCTTTCGTAACGGGCGAGGCCAGCAGCTGCTCCAGCGGGCCGGTGAGGGCCGCCAGCCCCTGTTGCAGATGCGCGCTGAAGGCGTCCACCAGCGCCGAGGCCGGGCGGTGCAGGGGGCGGATCAGGCTCACCGTAAACGGCACCGAAATACTGAAGCGACGGATCACAATTCCGCTGTCGGCATAATCCAGCGCCGTCAGCGGGTTCACCACCGAAATCCCTACTCCCGCCCGCACCATGGCGCAGATTGATGCCGCGCTGTGGGTCTCCACCACCATCCGCCGTTTCACCTGATGCTCGGCAAAAAGCTGGTCCAGCAGCTGCCGGTAACTGTCGGTGCGCGACAGGCTGATGTAGTTCTCGCCCTGAAAATCCCCCGGCGTCAGCACCGCTTTTTCAGCCAGCGGATGTCCGGCAGGCAGGACGCACACCTCATCTAACGACAGCAGCTCGTGGCGGGCAGTGCCCGCCGGGGTGGCGAGGGTTTCAGTCAGGCCGAGATCGTGGCGCTGGGCCGAGAGCCACTCCTCCAGCAGGGGGGACTCCTGCGGCACGATGGTGAGATTCACATCCGGGTAGCGGGCGAGAAACGGCTGAAGCAGGGCAGGCAGGAATGACTGGGAGAAGACCGGCAGGCAGACGATGGAGAGCTCCCCCTGGCGAAACTCGCGCAGGCTGTCGGCGGCGCTGACGATGCGATCCAGCCCGTACCAGGAGCGCTGCACCTCCTCGAACAGACGCAGCCCCTGCACCGTCGGGTGCAAACGCCCGCGCGTGCGTTCAAACAGCGTCAGGCCGATCACCTTCTCGAAGCGCGCCAGCTCGCGGCTCACCGTCGGCTGGGAGGTGTGCAGCAGACGCGCGGCTTCGGTCAGATTCCCCGCCGTCATCACGGCGTGGAAAATCTCGATATGGCGTAAATTCACAGCGGGCATGGCGGCGACCTCGTTGAGCTAAGCCATATCATTTTTGCATAGACTGGCGATAAAACGATATTTTTTATTCTCTTCACGCTGTGGCGTAATCATAAAAAATTGAATTCCCGGAGAGCACCATGCCACGCCCGCTGAACAACACCGATACCTGCCTCAATGCCAACAATTTGCTGCGCCTGCCTGCGGAGTTTGGCTGCCCCGTCTGGGTTTACGACGCGCAGATTATTCGCGACAAAATTGCGGCCCTGCATCAGTTTGACGTGGTGCGGTTTGCCCAGAAAGCCTGCTCCAACATCCATATTCTGCGCCTGATGCGCGAGCAGGGGGTGAAGGTCGACTCCGTGTCGCTGGGTGAAATCGAGCGTGCGCTGGCGGCGGGCTACGATCCCAAGGCCGACAGCGATGCGATTGTTTTTACCGCTGACCTGATCGACAGCGCCACCCTGGCCCGGGTGCACGAGTTGCAGATCCCGGTCAACGCCGGTTCCGTGGACATGCTGGAACAGCTGGGTCAGGTTTCGCCGGGCCACCGCGTCTGGCTGCGCGTTAACCCGGGCTTTGGTCACGGCCACAGCCAGAAGACCAACACCGGCGGCGAGAACAGCAAACACGGCATCTGGTACAGCGATCTGCCTGCCGCGCTGGAAGTTCTGCAGCGCTACAACCTGAAGCTGGTGGGAATTCATATGCACATCGGCTCCGGCGTGGACTACGGTCACCTTGAGCAGGTATGCGGCGCGATGGTGCGCCAGGTGGTTGAGTTTGGTCAGGATCTGGAGGCGATCTCCGCCGGTGGCGGTTTATCGATCCCTTATCGCGAAGGGGAAGAGGCGATCGATACCGATCACTACTACGGCCTGTGGAACGGCGCGCGCGACAAAATTGCCGCCCATCTGGGCCATGCGGTGAAACTGGAGATCGAACCGGGCCGCTTCCTGGTGGCGGAATCCGGCGTGCTGGTATCCCAGGTGCGCAGCGTGAAGGCGATGGGCAGCCGTCACTTCGTGCTGATCGACGCGGGCTTTAACGATCTGATGCGCCCGGCGATGTACGGCAGCTATCACCACATTACGGCGCTGGCCGCCGACGGCCGCGATTTAACCCAGGCTGATTTAGTGGAAACGGTGGTGGCCGGTCCGCTGTGCGAATCCGGGGATGTGTTTACCCAGCAGGAGGGCGGGAAAGTGGAAACCCGCGCGCTGCCGCCGGTCGTACCGGGTGATTACCTGGTGCTGCACGATACCGGCGCGTACGGCGCGTCCATGTCATCCAACTACAACAGCCGTCCGCTGCTGCCGGAAGTGCTGTTTGATAACGGCGTGGCGCGTCTGATCCGCCGCCGCCAGACCATTCAGGAACTGCTTGCCCTCGAACTGTTCTGATCGAACCAGGGTCCCGTCGCCACCGAATCGCGTAACACCAGCGTGCCGGTAAAGGGCGGGATCGCTTCGATCGGCTCGCTTTTTACCAGCCGGATGGCCTGATCGATAGCGGTGGTGATCATGTTGTCGATAGGCAGGTAGACGGTTGAGAGCGCCGGTTCCAGCCACTTCGCGCACGGCGCGTCGTCGAAGCCGAACAGCGACACGTCTTCAGGAATGCGCAGCCCCGCCTGGTGCAGCGCTTTCGACGAGCCCAGCGCCATATCGTCGTTACAGGCAAACAGGGCGCTGAACGGCACCTTCTCGTTCAGCAGCTCCTGACACAGCTCGTACCCGCGCGTCATCCCCGAATCGCCATACTTCACCCGGTTTTCATCCCAGGGAATACCGTGCTTTTCCAGCGCCTGGCGATAGCCCATCAGTCGCGCCTTACCGGTAGGGGTGTGGATCGGCACGGTCATGCAGGCGATCTCCCGGTGGCCCTGGCTTATCAGATACTCCACCGCGTTGAAGGCTGCCTCCTGCTGCTCGAAGAACACGCAGCGCTCCCGCGCCTGGCTGACGTCACGGTTGATGACGATAAGCGGCATCTGCACGCTGTTGATGAGCTTCATGATCGCTTTTTCGCTCATATAGCGGGTGTAGAGCACGATGGCATCGCACTGGCGGTCGGCCAGCATCTGCACCGCTTCCTCTTCCCGCTCCGGGGTGTCGTGACCGTCGGTGACAATCAGCTGCTTCCCGTGCGTTTCAGTCTGTCGGGAGGCCTGCTGCAGCAGGCGACCAAAGTAAAAACCGTCAAAGGTCGAGACCACCAGACCAATGCTGTTGCTGGTCCGGTTCGCCAGGGATCGCGCCAGGAAGTTGGGACGATAGCCCAGCTCTTCCATCGCGTTAAACACCTGCTGACGGGTGCTCTCTTTTACCTGACCTGTGCCGTTCAGTACGCGCGACACCGTGGCTTTCGACACGCCCGCGCGCAGTGAGACATCCAGCATTGTTGCCATTCGTTATTCCTGCTTCCACGTTATGCACCGAAGTTTATCACAGACGTTCAGGGGCATAAGCCGGGCGGGAGAGGGAAAACCCCCATCAGGATCACGCTTTCTGGTTACGGGTAGCGTACCGGGTAAAAGTGGCATACCAAAGTAGCGATAATTCGCACTCCGGGATACCTCTTACCGCGTTGGGAGCTTAATCACAGAACAAATCTTCACCAGAAGCTATTTTTGGTATGCCAATAGAAGCCGGCTGAACACCTTATCCCAATAAAGGCCCTTTTACTGAGGTATTACCCCATGGCATTACAGGAAAAACTGATCAACTCTCTGGGCAGTTTCGCCACGAAGTTCAACAGTTATCGCTATATCATGGCGATAAAGTCCGCCTTCATCACCTTAATGCCGGTCATCATTGTTGGCGCATTTTCGGTGCTGATCTCCAACATGGTGCTGGATCCAAAGAACGGCTTAGCCAGTTTCCAGTCGCTCTCTTTTCTGGCCGCGCTGAAACCCATCACCAGCGCCCTGAACTACGCCACGCTTAACTTCCTCAATATCGGGGCCGTGTTCCTGATCGGTATTGAGCTCGGGCGTATTAACGGCATCAAATCGCTGTTCCCCGGCCTGCTGGCGGTGATCTGCTTTATCTGCGTAACCCCCACTACCGTTGAGATGATGGTTGATGGCGAAATGCACATGGTCAAAGATGTGCTCCTGCGCCAGTTCTCTGATACCCGCAGCCTGTTCCTCGGCATGTTTATCGCCATCCTGTCGGTGGAGATTTACTGCTGGCTGGAGGGGCGTCCGGGACTGAAAATCAAGATGCCGGACACCGTCCCTCCTAACGTGTCGGCCTCTTTCTCGGCGCTGATCCCGGCGATCATCACCACCACCACCATCGCCACCTTCGGCTTTGTGTTCCATCAGGTCACCGGCATGTACCTCTACGATGCGGTATACCAGGTGGTGCAGCAGCCGCTGGAGCGCGTAGTGCAAAGCCTGCCGGGCATTCTGCTGCTGATGTTCGTCGCCCAGCTGTTCTGGGTGATTGGGATCCACGGCAATCAGATGATCAAACCGATCCGCGAGCCGCTGCTGCTGGGGGCGATCACCGTCAACATGAGCGCCTTTGAGCAGGGCAAAGAGATCCCGAACATTATCACCATGCCGTTCTGGGATGTGTACATGAGCATCGGCGGTTCGGGCTTAACCATCGGCCTGCTGATCGCGGTGATGATCGGCACCAAACGCAAAGAGATGAAGGAGATCGCCAAGCTCTCTATTGGCCCGGGGATCTTTAACATCAACGAGCCGGTGATCTTCGGTATGCCAATCATGCTCAACCCGATTCTGGCGATCCCGTTCATCATCACCCCGCTGGTGACCGGCTCCATCGGCTACTTCGCCACCGTCACCGGTTTTGCCGGCAAAGCCGTGGTGATGGTGCCCTGGACCACGCCGCCGCTGATCAACGCCTGGCTCTCAACCGCTGGTTCGATGGGGGCGGTGATCACCCAGGGTATCTGCATCATCACCGCCGTGCTTATCTATCTGCCGTTCGTGAAGATCGCATCACGCCGTGCGGAACAGGCCGCGATTCAGGCCGCAAATCAGGAGGCGACGAATAACGCATGAGCATTAAAAAGATGACTATCCCCGGGGACTTTATCCTCGGGGCGGCGGCCTCCGCCTGGCAAACCGAGGGCTGGAGCGGCAAAAAAGCCGGGCAGGACTCCTGGATCGACCTCTGGTACAAAAACGATCGTCAGGTGTGGCATAACGGCTACGGCCCGGCGGTGGCGACCGATTTCATCAACCGTTTCCGTGAAGACGTGGCGCTGATGAAGCAGGCCGGGCTGACCCACTACCGCACCTCCATCAACTGGTCGCGTTTTCTCACCGACTATGAAAACGCGACGGTGGATGAGGAGTACGCCGCGTATTACGACGCCCTGTTCGCCGAGATGCACCGTCAGGGCATTGAGCCGATGATCTGCCTCGAACACTACGAGCTGCCGGGGACCCTGCTGGAAACCTACGGCGGCTGGGCATCGAAGCACGTGGTGGAGCTGTTCACCCGCTACGCCGAAAAGGTCTTTGCCCGCTATCACCATGTGGTGACGCGCTGGTTTACCTTTAACGAGCCGATTGTGGTCCAGACCCGGGTCTACCTTGACGCCCTGCGCTGGCCCTATGAGCAGAATACCCACACCTGGATGCAGTGGAACCACCACAAGGTGCTGGCGACGGCGAAGGTAGTGAAGTTGTTCCGCGAGAAGGGCTATCGCGGCACGGTGGGCTGCATTCTTAACCCGGAAGTGACCTATCCCCGTTCCCGCGCCGCCCACGACGTAAAGGCCGCGGAGATTTACGACCTGTTCTACAACCGGGTGTTCCTCGACCCGCTGGTGCACGGACGCTATCCGCAGGAGCTCTTCACCCTGCTGGAAAAACATCAGGTGCAGTGGGAGTACAGCGACGACGAGCTGGCCCTGATTGCCGCCAACACCGTCGATGAACTGGGGATCAACCTCTATTACCCGCACCGGGTGAAGGCCCCGTCCCGGGCCTGGCATCCCGACACGCCGTTCCATCCGGCGTACTACTACGAACCGTTTGAACTCCCGGGGCGGCGGATGAACACCTCCCGCGGGTGGGAGATCGCCCCGCGCATCATTTACGACATGGCGATGCGTATCAAAAATGACTATCGCAACATCGACTGGTTCGTTGCTGAAAGCGGAATGGGGGTCGAAAACGAAGGCCAGTACCGCAACAGCGACGGGGTGATCGAGGATAACTACCGCATTAATTTCATCAGCGAACATCTTTACTACACGCTGCTGGCGCGGGAGGAGGGGGCCAACTGTCACGGCTACATGCTATGGACCTTCACCGATAACGTCTCGCCGATGAACGCCTTTAAAAACCGCTACGGTCTGATTGAGATCGATCTGGCGAACAATCGTGCCCGACGCGCCAAAAAATCGGCCAGCTGGTTCCGGCAACTGCGCGATGAGCGCGTGCTGACCCTGACCATCGACGATGAATGGAAGTAGGCGAAGATCGCGACGATTCTGCTAACATAGTGCCCAAACTGGCCGGGAGGATGCCCGGCCCGCGCATTAACTCAGAGTACAGGTGATAACGTGGATAAGGCTGTCGTCCCGGCGGAAAAGAAGCAGTACCAGGAGATTGGCGAGGATTTACGCGCCCAGATCATCCAGGGGCACTATCCCGTGGGCTCACGTCTGCCGCCGGAGCGCAATATCGCGGAAACCTACGGCGTCAGCCGTACCATCGTGCGTGAGGCGCTGCTGATGCTGGAGCTGCAGGGCACCGTGGATATTCGCCAGGGTTCCGGGGTCTACGTGATGCGCATACCCGAAGAGCACGAGAACGAGGAAGAGCGCCTGTTAACAAGCGACGTCGGCCCGTTCGAGATCCTGCAGGCGCGCCAGCTGCTGGAAAGCAACATCGCCGCCTTTGCTGCGAAGATGGCGACCCGGGCGGACATCGACAACCTGCGCCGCATCATCGAGCAGGAGCAGCGGGCCATCGCCGCCAACGACAACAGCCAGGACAACAGCAAGATGTTCCATCTGGTGCTGGCGGGGGCCACGCAGAATCAGATGCTGCTGGCGACCGTCGAAAGCGTCTGGCACAACATGGACAGCAGCCCGCTCTGGCAGCAGTTTAATGCCCACATTGCCAGCCGGGCTTACCGCCTGAAGTGGCTGGGCGACCGTCAGACCATTCTCGCCGCCCTGCGCCGTCGCGACGTAATGGGGGCCTGGCAGGCGATGTTCCAGCATCTGGAAAATGTCAAAAAGAGCCTGCTGGAGCTCTCCGACGAGGACGCCCCGGACTTTGACGGTTATCTGTTTGATTCGGTACCTATTTTTCAGGGGAAGCCGGTGTGAATATCCAGCCGCTGTACGCCGCCCCGCAGCACGCGGAGCAGGTGATCGACTGGCAGTGGCAGGCCTTTGGCGACGGCGTGCCGCGCGCGTTTTTCGAAAGCATTGTGAACCACAGCCAGACCCCTGGCGCGCTGCCGCTCACCTTTATTGCCACCGAGGGCGAACGCCTGCTCGGCACGGTGGGGCTATGGCGCTGCGATCTAATCACTCGCCAGGATCTCTGTCCCTGGCTGGCGGCGCTGTACGTTGACGACGCCGCGCGCGGGCAGGGGCTGGCGGGGAAATTACAGCGGCACGTTCAAGCCCATGCCGCAGGGCTCGGGTATCGCGAGCTGCATCTCTGGTCCGCCTGCCGCGATTTTTATGAGCGCTACGGCTGGCACTACATCGGCGACGGTCTGGAATACCCGGACAAAACCGTGCATCTCTACCGCTATTCGCTGGCCGACTCGGCCGGCGGCACAACGGAGTGACGACGCACCAGCGTCGGGCTGAAGACG
The DNA here is from genome assembly GCF_005843915.1 of Enterobacter sp. MF024. NCBI lineage: Bacteria > Pseudomonadati > Pseudomonadota > Gammaproteobacteria > Enterobacterales > Enterobacteriaceae > Enterobacter > Enterobacter sp. MF024. The sequence continues at coordinate 100,519 of NZ_VCBB01000011.1, forward strand.
TGGGTGATTTCCGGCGGCTGGCGTTTATCCGCCAGGGATAGCGCGAGCTCCGCCGCCTGCGTCGCCATGGTGACGATAGGGTAGCGCACCGTGGTCAGGCGCGGTCGCACGTAGCGCGAGATCAGAATGTCATCGAAGCCGATCAGCGAAATATCCCCCGGCACGTCAATCCCGTTATCGTTCAGCACCCCCATCGCCCCGGCGGCCATCGAGTCGTTGTAACAGGCGATCGCCGTAAAGTTACGTCCGCGCCCCAGCAGCTCGGTCATCGCCTGCTCGCCGCCGCGCTCGTCGGGTTCCCCGTAGGTGACCAGGCGATCGTTGCAGGGAATGTCGTTTTCGCGCAGCGCATCGTAGTAACCCTGTAGCCGGTCTTCGGCGTCGGAAATGGGATGGTTAGAGCAGAGGTAGCCGATGCGGGTATGCCCCTGTTGGATCAAGTGTCGGGTGGCAAGCCAGGCGCCATAGCGATCGTCCAGCGCCACGCAGCGCTGCTCGTAGCCGGGAATAATGCGGTTCACAATCACCATGCCGGGGATCTGCTTCATCAGATGCACCAGCTCCTCATCCGACAGCTTTTTGGCATGCACCACCAGCGCCGCGCAACGATGGCGGATCAGCTGTTCAATCGCCTGCCGCTCTTTCTGCTCATTGTGGTAGCCATTGCCGATCAGCAGGAAGTTGCCGGTCTGGTAGGCGACCTGCTCGACGGCTTTCACCATCGCGCCGAAAAAGGGATCGGAGACATCGCCCACCACCAGCCCGACGGTATCGGTGGACTGCTGAGCCAGCGCGCGGGCGTTAGCGTTGGGGTGATAGTTCAGGGACTCCATGGCGGTCAGCACCGCCTGGCGGGAGGTTTCACTGGCTTTAGGGGAGTTATTGATAACGCGCGAAACCGTGGCGACGGAAACACCCGCCATTCGGGCCACATCCTTAATAGTCGCCATTCTCTACCTTCTTGTTGGGGTAAGCGTTTACACATCAAATAGTGTTGCGGAAAAGTGAGGTGTATTCAAGCGCAGGGCGGTGAGGCAATTCACAAAGGTGATAAACGTAATCTGAAAGTGTGTAATCGTTACACAGCGAAGCGTGACAGACGCGGGTGAATTTGAATCTTTGGTTACACTTTGCCTCAGGCTGTTGCGATTGTCTGCTGGCAGGGAATTAACCCCCGTTGCTACAGTTGAGATCCCAGAGGTATTGATTGGTGAGAATTCTTAGTACGTACTGCGTACTCATCTCTTGCACCAACCTGCGCAGATGCGCAGGTTTTTTTTTGTCTCTATCCGGCTGTCGCTCCCACCGCACTTCTCGTGTAATCTGCCACAATTTACCGTAACCCTACTCATTGAAAGGCAAAGGAAGTTGACATGCTATTTGGGTTTTTCCGCACCTTATTTCGAATTCTGTTTCGCGTCCGTCTGACTGGCGACACCCATGCACTGCACGCGGAACGTGTTCTTATTACTCCTAACCACGTCTCCTTTATAGACGGCATTCTGCTGGCGCTCTTTTTACCTGTGCGCCCGGTGTTTGCGGTCTACACCTCCGTGAGCCAGCAGTGGTACATGCGCTGGCTGACAAAACTCATTGATTTCGTTCCGCTCGACCCGACCAAACCGATGATGATCAAACATCTGGTGCGTCTGATTGGCCAGGGGCGTCCGGTGGTGATCTTCCCGGAAGGACGGATCTCGATCACCGGCTCGCTGATGAAAATCTATGATGGCGCAGGCTTCGTGGCGGCGAAATCCGGGGCGACGGTGGTGCCGCTGCGTATTGAAGGCGCGGAGCTTACCTTTTTCAGCCGCCTGAAAGGGCTGGTAAAACAGCGCATGTTCCCGCGCATCACCCTTCACCTGCTGCCACCAACCACCCTGCCGATGCCCGACGCGCCACGCGCCCGCGACCGGCGTAAAATCGCCGGTGAGATGCTCCACCAGATCATGATGGAAGCCCGGATGGCGGTGCGCCCGCGCGAAACGCTGTATGAATCGCTGCTGTCGGCGATGTACCGTTACGGGGCGAAGAAGAACTGCATCGACGACATTAATTTTGCCCCCGATACCTATCGCAAGCTATTGACCAAAACGCTGTTTGTTGGCCGCATCCTTGAGAAATACAGCCAGCAAGGGGAGAAGATCGGCCTGATGTTGCCAAACGCAGGGATTAGCGCGGCAGTTATTTTTGGTGCCGTCTCCCGCGGTCGTATTCCGGCGATGCTCAACTACACCGCAGGGGTGAAAGGGCTCAGTAGCGCCATCACCGCCGCGCAGATCAACACCGTGTTCACCTCCCGCACCTTCCTCGATAAAGGCAAACTCTGGCATCTGCCGGAGCAGCTCACCCAGGTGCGCTGGGTATTCCTCGAAGATCTTAAGGCGGAAGTGACCGCCGGTGACAAGCTGTGGATTTTTGCCCACCTGCTGGCGCCGCATCTGGCGCAGGTGAAGCAGCAGCCGGAAGATGCGGCCGTGATCCTGTTTACCTCCGGCTCGGAGGGGAATCCGAAAGGGGTGGTTCACAGCCATAAAAGCCTGCTGGCTAACGTCGAACAGATTAAAACCATCGCCGATTTTACCGCCCGGGATCGCTTTATGTCGGCGCTGCCGCTGTTCCACTCCTTTGGCCTGACGGTGGGGCTGTTCACGCCGCTGCTGACCGGTGCCGAGGTGTTCCTCTACCCGAGCCCGCTGCACTACCGCATCGTACCGGAGCTGACCTACGATCGTAACTGCACGGTGATCTTCGGCACCTCGACGTTCCTCGGCAACTACGCCCGCTTTGCCAATCCGTATGATTTCCATCGCGTGCGCTACGTGGTGGCCGGGGCGGAAAAACTGCAGGAGAGCACCCGCCAGCTGTGGCAGGACAAGTTTGGCCTGCGCATTCTGGAAGGCTACGGCGTGACCGAGTGCGCGCCGGTGGTCTCCATTAACGTGCCGATGGCGGCAAAACCCGGCACCGTCGGGCGCATTCTGCCGGGGATGGACGCGCGTCTGCTGGCCGTACCGGGTATTGAAGAGGGCGGACGCCTGCAGCTGAAAGGGCCGAACGTCATGAACGGCTACCTGCGGGTGGAAAACCCGGGGGTGCTGGAAGCGCCGACGGCGGAAAACATCAACGGCGAAGTGGAAACCGGCTGGTACGACACCGGCGATATCGTGCGCTTTGATGAGCAGGGCTACGTGCAGATCCAGGGCCGCGCCAGGCGCTTCGCCAAAATCGCCGGTGAAATGGTGTCGCTGGAGATGGTCGAACAGCTGGCGATGGCCGTATCGCCTGACAAAATGCACGCCACCGCGGTGAAAGCCGATGCCAGCAAAGGTGAAGCGCTGGTGCTCTTTACCACCGACAGCGAGCTGAAACGCGAGCAGCTTCTGCAGCATGCGCGTGAACATGGCATCCCTGAGCTGGCCGTGCCGCGCGATATTCGTTATCTCAAGCAACTTCCGGTATTGGGCAGCGGTAAACCGGACTTTGTCACCCTCAAAGGCATGGTTGATCAGGCGGAGTCGCATAATGAGTGAGTCAGTACCCACTAACACCTCCATCTGGTCGAGAGGGATGATGGCGGTAACCGCCGCCCAGTTCCTCTCTGCCTTTGGTGATAACGCGCTGCTGTTTGCCACTCTGGCGCTGCTGAAATCTCAGTTTTACCCGGACTGGAGCCAGCCGATCCTGCAGATGGTGTTTGTGGGCGCTTACATCCTTTTTGCCCCCTTTGTCGGCCAGGTGGCGGACAGTTTCGCCAAAGGGCGGGTGATGATGTTTGCCAACAGCCTGAAACTGCTGGGGGCGGCCAGCATCTGCTTTGGCGTGAATCCGTTCATTGGCTACACGCTGGTGGGGATCGGAGCGGCCTCCTACTCACCGGCCAAGTACGGCATCCTGGGGGAGCTCACCACCGGAGATAAGCTGGTTAAAGCTAACGGGCTGATGGAGGCCTCGACCATTGCGGCGATCCTGCTGGGTTCGATGGCGGGCGGCGTGCTTGCCGACTGGCACGTGCTGGCGGCGCTGGGCGTTTGCGCCCTGATGTATGCCGGGGCGGTGATCGCCAACCTGTTTATCCCGAAACTGCCGGCGGCGCGTCCGGGACAGTCCTGGCGCTTTACGCCGATGACCGCCAGCTTCTTTAACGCCTGCCGCGTGCTGTGGCATAACGGCGAAACCCGCTTCTCGCTGCTGGGTACCAGCATGTTCTGGGGTGCGGGCGTCACGCTGCGCTTCCTGCTGGTGCTGTGGGTGCCGACGGCGCTGGGGATCACCGATAACGCCACGCCAACCTATCTCAACGCCATGGTGGCGGTGGGGATCGTGTTGGGTGCCGGGGCGGCGGCGAAACTGGTGACGCTGCAAAACGTGGCCCGCTGCATGCCCGCCGGGATTTTGATTGGTGTGATGGTACTGATCTTTGCCCTGCAACATGCGCTGTTACCCGCCTATGCGCTGCTGTTCCTGATGGGGATCTGCGGCGGCTTCTTTGTGGTGCCGCTGAATGCGCTGCTGCAGGAGCGCGGGAAGCATACCGTCGGGGCAGGGAACGCCATTGCAGTGCAAAACCTCGGCGAAAACGCCGCCATGCTGCTGATGCTCGGGCTTTACTCGCTGGCGGTAAAAGTGGGTGTGCCGGTGGTGGGCATTGGCGTCGGGTTTGGCGGCCTGTTTGCGCTGGCGATTGCGGCACTGTGGGTGTGGCAGCGTCGGCGGTGATACATTGCCGGGTGGCGGCTACGCCTTACCCGGCCTACAACACCCCGCCTTTGTCCTTGTAGGCCCGGCAAGCAAAGCGCCGCCGGGCGATTATGCGGCATCGGAGCGACTTGTCGGGTGGCGGCTACGCCTTACCCGACCTACGTTGCTTTTTTTACGGGGCCGGGTAGGTATACACCTGATGCACCGCTTCAATCTCCGCTAACACCTCTTCGCTCAGCTCCAGATGGAAGCTTTCGACGTTGGTTTTCAGCTGCTCCATGGTGGTCGCGCCCAGCAGGGTGCTGGCAACAAACGGCTGACGGCGTACAAACGCCAGCGCCATCTGCGCCGGATCCAGCCCGTGACGTTTCGCGATATCCACATAGGCCGCCACTGCTTTTTGCGTCTGCTCACCGCTGTAACGGGTAAAGCGGCTGAACAGGGTATTACGCGCGCCCGCTGGTTTTGCACCGTTCAGATATTTACCGGTCAGGGTGCCAAAGCCGAGGCAGGAGTACGCCAGCAGCTCAACGCCTTCATACTGGCTCACTTCCGCCAGACCCACCTCATAGCTGCGGTTCAGCAGGCTGTACGGGTTCTGAATGGTGACAATGCGCGGCAGATCGTGTTTGTCCGCCAGGTGCAGATAACGCATCACGCCAAACGCCGTTTCGTTAGAGACGCCGATGTAGCGGATTTTGCCCGCACGCTGGCACTCAGTTAACGCTTCCAGCGTTTCCAGCAGCGTAACGACGGGGGCGCTGTCGCTCCAGCTGTAGCCCAGCTTGCCAAAGCAGTTTGTTGCGCGCTGCGGCCAGTGAACCTGATAGAGGTCAAGATAATCGGTCTGCAGACGCGTCAGGCTGGCGTCCAGCGCGGCGCGAATGTTTTTACGGTCGAGGATCTGATTCGGGCGAATGCCGCTGTCGTTATTGCGGGACGGTCCGCTGACCTTGGAGGCCACCACCAGCTTTTCGCGGTTACCGCGTTTTGCCAGCCAGTTGCCGACGTAAGTTTCGGTTAATCCCTGGGTTTCCGGACGCGGTGGGACCGGGTACATCTCTGCCACGTCAATCAGGTTAATGCCCTGGCTGACGGCGTAATCGAGTTGTGCATGGGCATCGGCTTCGCTATTTTGTTCACCAAATGTCATCGTGCCCAACCCCAGTTGGCTTATCTCAAGAGCGCTATGGGGGATACGGTGATAATGCATAGCCGGCTTCCTTATTAGACATGTTAACTGCGTCAGGAAACTCCCGACAAAGGAATATAAACATGACAGAGAGGAAGCGAAAAATCAAAAGGCCAGCAAACTGCTGACCTTTCTTACTATCTTTCGATAATCTGGGAAACTTCGTCGCGGTTAATCTGCATATTGTTACCCTGCTGATCGCGGTAGCTGACCAGCCCGGTATCATCGTCGACTTCGGGTTTGCCGTCGGTCAGGATCATGCGACCATCTTTTGTCGCCATGACGTAATCGCTGCTACAACCTGAAACGGCAAACGCTAAACCAACAGCCGAGATTATTACTGCCCATTTTTTCATCTTTATGACCTCCACCTGGCTCTTATCTCATCTTAGTGTAGTAATAACTCCGCAGAGGGTTTTCTGAAAGCGGTGAAATCTGAAAAAACAGGCAAATATGTGATAAACGGCAAGATTCCGTTTAAAAAGTTACGTATTCAGTAAAAAATGACGCGCCAGCAACGCCCCCGTGAAGTTCTTTTTCAAATAAAAACCCCGGGGTAACGTCAGGATCGGTTCGCCACGCGCGCCGATGGCTTCGGTGAGGGCTTTGCTGTTGGCGGCTTTTGGCCGTAGCTGAAGCACTTCGCCGTGGCGGGCGGTGATGCGTTCAACCTGGCCCAGCACGATCATGTCCATTAACTCTTCCCAGTCCAGACGCAGCTGACGATCTTCCTCTTCGTCCGGGCTCCAGATCAACGGCGCTCCGACGCGGCGATCGGCCAGTGGGATCGCGCGATCCCCCTCGACCGGGATCCACAGCACGCGCTTCAGCTTATGGCGTACGTGACTGCTCTCCCAGGTGATGCCCGTATTGCCGGTTAACGGTGCCACGCAGACAAACGTTGTCTCCAGCGGGCGGCCCGCGCTGTCGATGGGAATGGTCTTCAGCTCAACACCCAATGCGGCAAAATCCTGTTCAGGTTTACTGCCCGCGCTGGCCCCCAGCCATAGCTCCAGCAGCACGCCCGTCCATCCTTTATCACGCCTGAGATCGGGAGGAATGGGCAGGCCAGCCAGAGCGGCGAGTTCACCCAGCGAGTATCCCGCCAGGCGCTGCGCTTGTTGCAGTAACACCGCTTCGGATGCAGGGGGAGAAGTCAGGGGAGCCAGGGGGAGCATGGTTATTGCCTTTTGGTTAAAAAATGAACAGCAGTTTTCCACCGCACAGTGAGAGTTTATCTTTTTCTTTTTGCATGCGCCAGGTGAATGATTTATATGTATTTTTATTACTTTTGTTCGCTATGCTGCTAAGTGGATATCCCGGTTGTCCAAAACTGGTCACTGACAATAAACAGGATCTTACACCCACTTATCCACAGAAAAATGGGATAACTGGGAATAACCCCTACTACTGTTTCCATTTACAGCCTTGACGTGGGACGAAAATCGAAAAATCAGACAAAATGTGCCTAACTTATTGGCACAATCTGTGGATAAAATCAACGTTGTTCGATCTTTCATCAGCTCCAGGATCTTTCTGGTGACCTGCATCACACTATGCTGTGTATTTCACACAATTCATAATTTAACTACATGAAATATAGAGAGTTGTAAAAATCGCTAATCTCTGCAATATTCAGAGTGATCTGGGTTGTCCATCGGTAATTCCACACTTCTTCACAACTCTATCCACAGAAAAAGTGAATAAAATTGCCCTTTTGAGCGGTCATCTGTTTATAACTCAGCTGATAATTGTGAGTTATTCAAATGTTATTAGGCTCCAGGCCACAAAGAGAGTGGTTTACCGCCTCTCTGGAGTGTGAAACAATCGTTTATATATAAGGTTTAGTTTTGGGGTAGTCCGGTGATTGATGACGATGGCTACCGCCCGAATGTAGGTATCGTAATTTGTAATCGCCAGGGTCAGGTAATGTGGGCCCGGCGATATGGTCAGCACTCCTGGCAATTTCCCCAAGGGGGGATTAACCCGGGAGAGTCCGCAGAGCAAGCGATGTATCGGGAGCTGTTCGAAGAAGTTGGCTTAAGCCGCAAGGATGTCCGCATTCTGGCTTCGACCCGCAACTGGTTGCGTTACAAGTTACCGAAGCGTTTGGTGCGTTGGGACACAAAGCCGGTATGTATCGGCCAGAAACAGAAATGGTTTCTTCTGCAATTGGTGAGCAGCGATGCGGATATCAATATGCAAACCAGCAGCACGCCGGAATTCGATGGCTGGCGCTGGGTCAGCTACTGGTATCCCGTTCGTCAGGTCGTGTCATTTAAGCGCGACGTTTACCGCAGGGTAATGAAAGAGTTCGCAAGTGCCGTAATGATGCTTCAGGAGGCCCCTCCTAAGCCGCAGAGCGCACCTGCCTGGCGACGTAAAAGAGGTTAAGCTACGCACATTATGCTCACCCGCCTGCGCGAAATAGTCGAGAAGGTGGCCAGTGCCCCACGGCTCAACGAGGCGCTGGATATTCTGGTCACGGATATCTGCCTTGCGATGGAAACCGAGGTCTGTTCGGTCTATCTGGCCGATCACGACCGCAGGTGTTACTACCTTATGGCCACGCGCGGATTAAAAAAACCGCGTGGCCGTACCGTTGCGCTGGCGTTTGATGAAGGCGTTGTGGGTCTGGTCGGGCGTCTGGCTGAACCCATCAACCTTGCCGATGCGCAAAAGCACCCCAGCTTTAAATATATCCCCTCGGTAAAAGAGGAGCGCTTCCGCGCCTTCCTCGGCGTGCCGATTATCCAGCGTCGTCAATTGCTGGGCGTGCTTGTGGTTCAGCAGCGTGAACTGCGTCAGTACGACGAAAGCGAAGAGTCCTTCCTCGTTACGCTGGCCACGCAAATGGCGGCGATCCTCTCCCAGTCTCAGCTTGCTGCACTCTTTGGTCAGTACCGGCAGACGCGCATTCGCGCCTTACCGGCCTCACCCGGTGTGGCGATCGCAGAAGGCTGGATGGACGCCACGCTGCCGCTGATGGAGCAGGTTTACGAAGCCTCGACGCTAGACACAGCCCTTGAACGCGAACGCCTGACCGGCGCGCTGGAAGAGGCCGCTAACGAGTTTCGCCGCTACAGCAAGCGCTTTGCTGCCGGCGCGCAAAAAGAGACGGCGGCGATCTTCGATCTCTACTCGCACTTGCTGTCCGATGCCCGACTGCGCCGGGAACTGTTTGACGAAGTCGACCGTGGCTCCGTGGCGGAGTGGGCGGTCAAAAAGATCATCGAAAAATTCGCCGAACAGTTTGCCGCCCTGACCGATGGCTATCTGAAAGAGCGTGCCGGGGATCTGCGTACTTTAGGTCAGCGCCTGCTGTTCCATCTCGATGACACCATTCAGGGGGCCAATACCTGGCCACCGCGCTTTGTGCTGGTGGCGGATGAGCTCTCTGCGACCACGCTCGCGGAATTGCCGCAGGACAGGCTAGCCGGGATCGTGGTCCGCGACGGTGCTGCCAACTCCCATGCCGCCATTATGGTGCGCGCGCTTGGGATCCCGACCGTTATGGGCGCTGATATTCAGCCCTCTGCGCTGCACCGGCGAACGCTGGTGGTTGACGGCTATCGCGGCGAGCTGCTGGTCGATCCTGAACCGGTCCTGCTGCAGGAATATCAAAAGCTTATCAGCGAAGAGAACGAGCTGAGCCGCCTGGCGGAAGATGACGTTAACCAGCCCGCCGCGCTAAAAAGCGGTGAGCGGATCAAGGTGATGCTCAATGCCGGGTTAAGTCCGGAACACGAAGAGAAGCTCGGCAGCCGCATCGATGGCATCGGTCTCTATCGCACGGAAATCCCGTTTATGTTGCAAAGCGGCTTCCCCTCTGAGGAGGAGCAGGTCGCGCAGTATCAGGGCATGTTGCAGATGTTCAACGACAAACCGGTCACGTTACGTACCCTGGACGTTGGCGCGGATAAACAGTTGCCCTATATGCCCATCAGCGAAGAGAACCCGTGCCTGGGCTGGCGTGGGATCCGCATCACCCTCGATCAGCCGGAGATCTTCCTGATCCAGGTGCGCGCCATGCTGCGTGCCAATGCGGCGACCGGCAACCTCAGTATCTTGCTGCCGATGGTCACCAGCATTGATGAGATCGATGAGGCTCGTCGTCTGATTGAACGTGCCGGGCGTGAAGTCGAAGAGATGATCGGCTACGAAATACCGAAACCGCGTATCGGCGTGATGCTGGAAGTTCCGTCGATGGTCTTTATGCTTCCGCAGCTGGCTGCTCGCGTCGACTTTATTTCGGTGGGCACCAACGACCTTACCCAGTACATGCTGGCGGTGGATCGCAACAACACCCGGGTGGCGAGCATTTACGACAGTCTGCATCCGGCGATGCTGCGTGCGCTGGCGATGATTGCCCGCGAGGCGGAAGCGAACGGTATCGACCTGCGTTTATGCGGTGAGATGGCTGGCGACTCCATGTGTGTGGCGATCCTGATTGGCCTCGGCTTCCGCCACCTCTCCATGAACGGTCGATCTGTGGCCCGCGTGAAGTATCTGCTGCGCCATATTGACTATGAGGAGGCCCAGCAGCTGGCGCAGCGCAGCCTTGAAGCACAGCTGGCGACGGAAGTGCGTCATCAGGTGGCGGCCTTTATGGAACGTCGCGGCATGGGCGGGCTGATCCGCGGCGGGCGTTAAGCCCCGGGTATCCCTCGACCTTCGGGCAGAGGGATACAACCCCCTATACACATCTTTTACATCTCCGGCGCAACCTCCACGCTCGCTTGTGCTATGATTCGCAACTTTGGAGCGCAGGGTATTCCTCTGCGCGCTTCGCTACCGCTGTCCACTTTCAGCGGAATAACAACATCTTGTGGTGACAGATGAACAGTGGCTATCTGCATTTTCCGGAGTTTGATCCGGTCATTTTCTCAGTAGGACCCGTTGCGCTTCACTGGTACGGACTGATGTATCTTGTCGGCTTTGTTTTTGCCATGTGGCTGGCTGGCCGTCGCGCCAAACGTCCTGGCAGCGGCTGGACCAAAGACGAAGTGGAAAACCTGCTGTATGCCGGTTTCCTTGGCGTTTTCCTTGGCGGTCGTATCGGCTACGTGCTGTTTTACAACTTCCCGGTCTTCATGAACGATCCGCTTTACCTGTTCCGCGTCTGGGACGGCGGGATGTCCTTCCACGGTGGCCTGATTGGCGTCATCCTGGTGATGATCATCTTCGCGAAACGCACCAAACGCAGCTTCTTCCAGGTTGCTGACTTTATTGCGCCGCTGATCCCGTTTGGTCTGGGGGCAGGTCGTCTCGGTAACTTCATCAACGGTGAGCTGTGGGGCCGCGTCGATCCGAGCGTATCCTTTACCATGCTGTTCCCGCAGTCTCGTGCTGAAGATTTGGCGCTGCTGCCGTCGCACCCGGAATGGCAGTCGATTTTCGATACCTACGGCGTCCTGCCGCGCCATATGTCGCAGCTGTATGAAATGGCGCTGGAAGGTGTCGTGCTGTTTATCATTCTGAACCTGTTTATCCGTAAACCGCGTCCGACGGGCTCTGTGTCTGGCCTGTTCCTGATTGGGTATGGCGCGTTCCGCATCATCGTTGAATTCTTCCGCCAGCCGGATGCGCAGTTTACCGGTGCGTGGGTGCAGTACATCAGCATGGGGCAGATCCTCTCTGTACCGATGATCGTCGCGGGTATTGCAATGATGGTCTGGGCGTATCGTCGTCCACAGCAACAGGTCTCCTGAGGAATCATGAAACAGTATCTTGAACTGATGCAAAAAGTGCTCGATGAGGGCACACCAAAAAACGATCGTACCGGCACCGGTACCCTCTCCATTTTTGGGCACCAGATGCGCTTCAACCTGCAGGAAGGTTTTCCGCTGGTCACAACCAAGCGCTGCCACTTACGCTCAATTATTCATGAGCTGCTCTGGTTCCTGCAGGGCGATACCAATGTCGCTTATTTGCGTGAGAACAACGTCTCTATCTGGGACGAATGGGCGGACGAAAATGGCGACCTGGGCCCGGTATACGGCAAGCAATGGCGCGCCTGGCCAACGCCGGATGGCCGCCACATCGACCAGATCACCACCGTGATGAACCAGCTGAAAAACGATCCAGACTCGCGCCGTATTATTGTGTCGGCCTGGAACGTGGGCGAACTGGATAAAATGGCCCTGGCCCCGTGCCACGCGTTTTTCCAGTTCTATGTGGCGGATGGCAAGCTCTCCTGCCAGCTCTATCAACGCTCCTGCGATGTCTTCCTCGGCCTGCCGTTCAACATCGCCAGCTACGCGTTACTGGTGCATATGATGGCTCAGCAGTGTGACCTCGAAGTGGGGGATTTTGTCTGGACCGGCGGGGATACCCACCTGTACAGCAACCATATGGAGCAGACCCATCTGCAACTGACCCGCGAGCCGCGTGCGTTGCCGAAGCTGGTTATCAAACGTAAACCGGACTCCATTTTCGACTATCGCTTTGAAGATTTCGAAATCGAAGGTTACGACCCGCATCCGGGGATCAAAGCCCCTGTAGCCATCTGATGCTGCAATCCTGACACAACCGGCGCCCTCTGCGCCGGTTTTTTTATGCCTGCTTTCGCGTTCTGCGAGCCTGTTTCCGCAAGAAATGCAACGCGCTGCAACCCCTAAAAAAGCGCGGAAAGCGCCTCGTAAATCGCCTAACTGCCTCTCGAATTGCTGATCTCATCACGGCACACTGCCGCCATGAAAAAGGAAAAGGGGTTCACCCTCATGGAAATGCTGATCGCCCTCTCGCTCATCATGACGCTGAGCGCGGCAGGGCTGTACGGCTGGCGGAGCTGGCAGCGGCAACAGCAGCTATGGCAGACGGCGCGCCAGGTGCGGGATTATCTGGTGGTGCTACGCAATGATGCCTGGCGCAATAACCGTGACCATGTCGTCACCCTGAAACAGGATGGAAAACGGTGGTGCCTGTTAAAGACGGATATGGCTGAGTGTCGGGCAGACAGCGCCTTTGTGCTTATTCCGCAGTGGGGAAATATCAGCATCACCGAGTTAACGCCTGCGCTGGGGTTTTATGGTTTACGGGATACCGCCTGGGCCGGACGAGTAAGACTGCAAAGCCAGGCGGGCGAGTGGCTGATCGTCATCTCCTCGTGGGGGCGTATCCGCATGTGCAACGGCAAGGGAGAGTTCGCGTGTCGCTGAAGCAGCAGGGATTTTCTTTGACGGAAGTGCTGATAGCCATGGCGATAAGCAGCGTGCTGCTGTTGAGCGCCGCGCGGTTTTTGCCCGCCCTACAGCAGTCTGTCACTGCGCTGACGAAGCAGCAGGAGCTTGAAGAAGAGCTCTGGCTACGCGTAAGCAGCATCGGTAAGCATCTGCAGCGCGCCGGATATTGTGCAGGCGAGTGCGTTGGTGAGGCGCTGAAAATTGGGCAGGGTGGAGAATGTGTCATTGTGCAGTGGGACGAAAACAGCAACGGCCGCTGGGAAACAACTCCCGCGGCCGCGGCAGAACAGACCGGTTTTCGCCTGAGCGGCGGCGCGCTGGAAACATTGCGCGGCGCGACGCACTGCGAAGGGAAGGGGTGGGAGAGGATGACCGATCCCGACAGGATCAGAGTGCTGCGTTTTCAGGTGCAACGTATGACACGGGCGGGCTTTGCGCCGGAGCTGAGTCTGACGCTGGCGGCTTCCGTTAAGGGGAAGCGCGATGGCGGCGTTGAGGCGCACCACATCGTGACCGGATTTAATTTGTGAGCCGTGAGCGGGGAATGTCGTCGCTGGCGCTGGTGCTCCTGCTGTTAATTCTGGGCAGCCTGATGCTGGCCGGGCTTAATCAGCAGCTTGATTCACTGGCGCGTATCGTTAGTACAGAGCGCCAGGCGACAGAGCATCAGGCGATAGCTCAGTCCGCGCTGGAGTGGGGGAGAACGCTCGACTGGCAAACGCAGGGGGACTACGCATGCCAGCAGCATCCGCAACAGCCGTGGCGGGTCTGTTTGCGCCTGATAGAAACACGCGCGCTGCTTATCGCCAGCAGCGACAGCATCACGCTGTGGCGGCAGGGCGAGGTAACGGCAGACGGCGTACGTTTTTCGCCGCACGGCTGGAGCGATTTTTGTCCCATAAAGGAGAGGGCGTTATGTCAGCAACCGTAGCCAGACAGAAGGGGTTCAGCATGGTGGAAGTCCTGCTGGCGATGATGCTGATGGTCTTGGTCGTCACCGCGCTGGCGGGTTACCATCGTGTTTTAGCCAGTCGGTTTGTCACCCTTGAGCAGTATCGCCAGCTCTGGCGTTATGTTCACGCACAGTCACAGCTGAGCGCCGGGGATGTTCCCGCCGGCTGGCAGGTAAACAGGATGCAGACAACACAGGCTGGATGTGTCAGCATCTCGGTCAAACTTATTTCTCCTCTGGGTCGGCAGGGTCAAATGACGCGCCTGCACTGCCCGGTTAGCCAGTAGTTGGGAGCAGCGATGTTAAGGGTCTACCACTCAAACCGTCTTGATGTGCTGGAAGCACTGATGGAGTTTATTGTCGAACAGCAGCGGCTCGACGATCCCTTTGAACCGGAGATGATCCTGGTTCAGAGCACCGGTATGGCGCAGTGGTTACAGATGTCCCTTTCGCAAAAGTTTGGTATCGCCGCCAACATTGATTTCCCGCTGCCGGCCAGCTTTATCTGGGATATGTTTGTCCGCGTGCTGCCGGAGATCCCAAAACAGAGCGCATTCAACAAACAGAGCATGAGCTGGAAGCTGATGTCGCTGCTGCCTGAGATGCTGACCCATGACGAGTTCGTCATGCTGCGCCACTACCTGAATGACGATACCGATAAACGAAAACTGTTCCAGCTGGCGTCGAGGACGGCGGATCTGTACGACCAGTATCTGGTCTACCGGCCGGAGTGGTTAACGCGCTGGGAAGCGGGCGAGCTTGTCGACGGCCTCGACCAGGCGCAAATCTGGCAGGCACCGTTGTGGAAAGCGCTGGTTGAGCATACTGAACAGCTGGGCCAGCCGCAGTGGCACCGTGCGAATCTCTATGATCGCTTTATCGCGACCCTGGAATCCGCCTCTGAGACGCCCGCCGGGTTGCCGTCCCGGGTCTTTATCTGCGGCATATCAGCCCTGCCGCCGATCTACCTGAAAGCGCTGAATGCGCTGGGCAGGCACATCGACATCCATATTCTGTTTACCAATCCCTGTCGCCATTACTGGGGGGATATTCAGGATGCCCGCTGGCTGGCCCGTATGGTGACCCGCCAGCGTCGCCGCCTGTTTGACGAGGGCACGGTGCCGCTCTTTAAGGACAGCGAGACGGCGTCTGAGCTCTTTGACGAACAGGGTATACAGAACTTACCGAACCCGCTGCTGGCCTCCTGGGGCAAGCTGGGGCGCGACTATATCTACATGCTCTCGGAGATGACCGCCTCCGGCGAGGGGGATGTCGACGCCTTTGCGGATGTCAGTCCGGACAGCATTCTGCACAACGTCCAGCGGGACATCCTGGAGCTGGATAACCGCGCGGTTACAGGGATCACCGCCAAAGAGTTTTCCCGTAGCGACAGCAAGCGCCTGCTCGATCCTGACGATCGCAGCGTGACCGTTCACCTGTGCCATAGCCCGCAGCGTGAGGTGGAAGTACTGCACGATAAACTGCTGGCGATGCTGGAAGACGATCCTAACCTGACGCCGCGCGATATCGTGGTGATGGTGGCGGATATCGACAGCTACAGCCCCTATATTCAAGCCGTATTTGGTAGTGCCACGGGGGATCGCTATCTGCCGTTTGCGATCTCAGACCGTCGTGCTCGCCAGTCTCACCCGGCGCTGCAGGCGTTTGTCAGCCTGCTTTCCCTGCCGGACAGCCGCTTCGTTCCGGAAGATGTACTGGCTCTGCTGGATGTGCCGGTGCTGGCTGCCCGTTTTGATATTGATGAGGACGCGCTGCGCTACCTGCGCCAGTGGGTCAACGAATCGGGCGTGCGCTGGGGGATGGACGATGACAACGTGCAGGAGTTTGAGCTGCCTGTCACCGGTCAGCACACCTGGCAGTTTGGTCTTACGCGTATGCTGCTCGGCTACGCCATGGAGAGCAGTCAGGGAGAGTGGAATGCCGTTCTGCCTTATGACGAATCCAGCGGCTTAATCGCCGAACTGGTCGGGCACCTGGCTTCGCTCCTGATGCAGCTTAATCGCTGGCGTCGGGAGTTGATGAAGGCCCGTCCGCTTGACGAGTGGATGCCGGTGTGCCGGGAGATGCTCAATGATTTCTTCCTGCCGGACCAGGAAACCGAAGCGGCAATGGCGTTAATCGAGCAGCAGTGGCAGGCCATTATCGACGAGGGTATCTCCTCGCATTATGGCGAAGCGATACCCCTGTCGCTGTTGCGGGATGAACTCACCCAGCGTCTCGATCAGGAACGTATCAGCCAGCGTTTTCTCGCCGGGCCGGTGAATATCTGCACCCTGATGCCGATGCGTTCCATTCCGTTTAAGGTTGTCTGCCTGCTGGGCATGAACGACGGTATTTACCCGCGCGCGCTGGCGCCGCTGGGCTTTGATTTAATGAGTCAGAATGCGCAGCGCGGCGACCGCAGTCGTCGCGATGATGACCGCTATCTGTTCCTTGAGGCGCTGATCTCCGCGCAACAGCAGCTCTATATCAGCTATATCGGCCGCTCGATTCAGGATAATAGCGAGCGTTTCCCCTCCGTGCTGGTGCAGGAACTGGTGGACTACATCGGCCAAAGCCACTATCTGCCGGGCGATGAAGAGCTCAACTGTGACGAAAGCGAAAAGCGCGTAAAAGCGCATATCACCTGCTGCCACAGCCGTATGCCGTTTGATGCCGTTAACTACGAGGACAACGAGCAGCAGAGCTACGCCCGGGAATGGCTGCCTGCCGCGAAGAGAGAAGGGGTTGCCCATGGCGACTTTATCCAGACCCTGAAGCCGTTAGCGATCGATACCGTCCCCTTCGAGCAGCTTCAGCGCTTCTGGGCTCACCCGGTGCGGGCCTTTTTCCAGATGCGGTTGCAGGTGAACTTCCGCTCCGAGGAGAGCGAGATCCCGGATGCCGAGCCGTTTACGCTGGATGGCTTAAGCCGCTATCAGCTTAACCAGCAGCTGCTGAATGCGCTGGTGGAGCAGGAGGATGCCCAGAAGCTGTTCCGGCACTATCGCGCTGCGGGACAACTGCCGTATGGCGCCTTCGGTGAGATCGTCTGGGACGCCCAGTGTCAGGAGATGCAGGCGCTGGCAGGCCGGGTGATTGAGTGCCGTCAGCCTGGTACGAGCATGGAGATCGATCTCCACTGCAACGGTATCAATCTGACGGGTTGGCTGCAGCATGTGCAGCCTGACGGATTGCTGCGCTGGCGGCCGTCGATGCTCAGCGTTTCACAAGGTTTGCAACTTTGGCTGGAACACCTTGTCTACTGTGCGAGCGGTGGCGAAGGTGAGAGCCGGTTGTTTGTACGTAAAGACGGCGAATGGCGCTTCCCGGCGCTTCCCGCTGAACAGGCAATGAACTATCTGTCGCAGCTGGTTGAGGGTTATCTGCAGGGGATGAATAAGCCTCTGCTGCTGCTGCCAGAAAGTGGGGGGGCGTGGATTAAAACCTGTTACGACGCCACAAATGATGCCATGTTAACGGATGACGCAACCCTGCAAAAAGCGCGCAGTAAATTTTTGCAGGCCTACGAAGGCAACATGATGGTCAGTGGCGAGGGTGACGACGTCTGGTATCAACGCTTATGGCGAACCCTTGAACCTGAGTACTTTGAGGCGATTACCGACGAGGCCCGACGCTACCTGTTGCCGCTGTATAAATTTAATCAGTCCTGACATTTGTATAAAAATTGCACAGGGATGGGCATTCATTTATGATGCGCATCTTGTCATGGACTGATGTACCAAAACAAAGAGATGCTGGCTTGTCCGGCACGAAGCTTGTTAATGATGATGTCCGTGATGAAGAGGTAGTGAATGCCAGGCAGCACCTTGTTGAAATCGTTGGTTTTGTTCGTCGCTCTTTGGGCCCCCCTCAGTCAGGCAAATACCGGTTGGCAACCCGTTCAGGAAACGATCCGCAAAAGTGATAAAGACACCCGTGACTATCAGGCGATCCGCCTCGATAACGGGATGGTCGTGCTGCTGGTTTCCGACCCTCAGGCCGTAAAGTCACTGTCGGCGCTGGTGGTGCCGGTGGGCTCGCTGGAAGATCCGGAATCCCATCCGGGACTGGCGCACTATCTTGAGCACATGACCCTGATGGGCTCAAAGAAGTATCCGCAGCCTGACAGCCTGGCCGAATTTTTAAAAATGCACGGTGGCAGCCATAACGCCAGCACCGCGCCCTACCGGACGGCTTTTTATCTGGAAGTCGAAAACGATGCGCTGGAAGGTGCAGTCGATCGTCTTGCGGACGCCATTGCCGCGCCGCTGCTGGATAAAAAATATGCCGATCGTGAGCGCAACGCCGTTAACTCGGAGCTGACGCTGGCGCGTACCCGGGACGGTATGCGTATGGCGCAGGTCAGCGCCGAAACCATCAACCCTGCGCACCCCGGCTCTCGCTTCTCCGGCGGTAACCTTGAGACGCTGAGCGATAAACCGGGCAGCCCGGTGCTCGACGCACTGCACGCATTCCGCGACAAATACTACTCCGCTAACCTGATGAAGGCCGTGGTGTACAGCAATAAGCCGCTGCCGGAACTGGCGCAGCTGGCGGCCCAGACCTATGGTCGCGTGCCGAATAAAAATATTACCCGCCCGGAAACTACCGTTCCGGTGGTCACCGACGCCCAGAAAGGGTTAATCATTCACTATGTTCCTGCGATGCCGCGTAAGGTGCTGCGCGTTGAATTCCGTATTGATAACAATACTGCGCAGTTTCGCAGCAAAACCGACGAACTGGTTAACTATCTGATTGGCAACCGGAGCCCGGACACGCTCTCCGACTGGCTGCAAAAGCAGGGGCTGGTGGAAGGTATCCGCGCGGACTCCGATCCTGTCGTCAACGGCAACAGCGGTGTGCTGGCGATCTCCGCCACCTTAACCGATAAAGGGCTGGCCCATCGCGACGAGGTTGTCGCCGCGATTTTCAGCTACCTCTCGCTGCTGCGCGATAAAGGCGTGGATAAACGCTACTTCGACGAACTGGCGCACGTGCTGGACCTCGACTTCCGTTATCCTTCCATCACCCGCGATATGGACTACGTCGAGTGGCTGGCGGACACTATGATCCGCGTGCCGGTTGAGCATACGCTGGATGCGGTCAACATCGCCGATAAATACGATGCTGATGCCGTTAAAGCCCGCCTGGCGATGATGACGCCGCAGAACGCCCGTATCTGGTATATCAGCCCGAACGAGCCGCATAACAAAACGGCCTACTTTGTGAATGCCGAGTACCAGGTGGACAAAATCAGCGAGCAAACTTTCGCCGACTGGCAGAAGAGAGCCGCTGGCATCGCCCTCAAGCTGCCGGAGGTGAACCCCTATATCCCGGATGATTTCACCCTGATCAAGCCCACAAAAGAGTATCCAAAACCGCAGCTGATTGTGGATGAACCTGACCTGCGCGTGGTCTATACCCCCAGCCGCTATTTCGCCAGCGAGCCGAAAGCTAACGTCAGCATGGTGCTGCGTAACCCTGCGGCGATGGACACTGCTAAAAATCAGGTGATGTTCGCGCTGAATGACTATCTGGCGGGTATCGCGCTGGATCAGCTCAGCAACCAGGCCGCGGTAGGCGGGATCGGTTTCTCAACCAACGCCAACAATGGCCTGATGCTGAACGCCAACGGTTACACCCAGCGTCTGCCGCAGCTGTTCAAGGCGTTGCTGGAAGGCTATTTCAGCTACACCGCCACTGGGGAGCAGCTTGAGCAGGCGAAATCCTGGTATGCGCAGATGATGGACTCCGCCGAAAAAGGCAAAGCCTTCGACCAGGCCATCATGCCGGTGCAGATGCTCTCCCAGGTTCCCTATTTCCAGCGCGAAGAGCGCCGGGCGCTGCTGCCGTCCATCACCCTCGACGAGGTGATGGCCTATCGTGCCGCGCTGAAAACCAACGCCCGCCCGGAGTTCCTGGTCGTGGGCAACATGAGCGAAGATCAGGCGAAAACCCTGGCGCGGGACGTGCGTACACAGCTGGGTGCGAAGGGGACTGAATGGTGTCGTAACCAGGACGTGCTGGTCGAAAAACAGCAGAACGTGATATTCGACAAAGCAGGCAGCAGCACGGATTCCGCGCTGGCAGCGGTCTTTGTCCCGACCGGCTATGACGAATACGCCAGCTCGGCATACAGCGCCATGCTCGGACAAATCGTGCAGCCCTGGTTCTACACCCAGTTACGTACCGAAGAGCAACTGGGCTATGCCGTCTTTGCCTTCTCGATGAACGTTGGCCGCCAGTGGGGGATGGGCTTCCTGCTGCAGAGCAGTGATAAACAGCCGGATTATCTCTGGCAGCGTTTCCAGGCCTTCTTCCCGCAGGCGGAAGCGAAGCTGCGCGCTATGAAGCCAGAAGAGTTTGCCCAGATCCAGCAGGCGGTCATTACCCAGATGATGCAGCCGCCGCAGACGCTGGCTGAAGAAGCGTCAAAGATCAGCAAAGATTTTGATCGGGGTAATATGCGCTTCGATTCGCGTGATAAAGTAGTGGCCGAGATAAAACAGCTCACGCCACAGAAAGTGGCCGACTTCTTCCACCAGGCGGTGGTTGCCCCGCAGGGGATGGCTATCCTGTCACAGGTTTCCGGTAGCCAGAGTAAAAAAGCCGACGTCGCCCCGCCTGCAGGCTGGACGGTATGGAAGAGCGTGAGCGCATTGCAGCAATCTTTGCCCAGGAGTAAGAACGAATGACCGATACCGCTGAGTCCCTTAACCCCTTACGTTTACCGTTACAGGGGGAGCGACTGATAGAGGCCTCAGCGGGAACCGGAAAAACTTTCACCATCGCGGCACTCTATCTGCGACTGCTGCTCGGCCTGGGCGGCAGCGCAGCCTTCAGCCGCCCGCTCAGCGTGGAAGAGCTGCTGGTGGTGACCTTCACCGAAGCCGCGACGGAAGAGCTGCGCGGCCGTATCCGCTCCAATATTCATGAACTGCGCATCGCCTGCCTGAGACAGAGCACGGATAACCCGCTGTACGCCAGCCTGCTGGAAGAGATTAACGATAAACAGCAGGCGGCCCAGTGGCTGCTGCTGGCGGAACGGCAGATGGATGAGGCCGCGGTGTTCACTATCCACGGCTTCTGCCAGCGCATGCTCAGCCTGAACGCCTTTGAATCCGGCATGCTCTTTGAGCAACAGCTGATCGAAGATGAATCCCAGCTGCGCTACCAGGCATGCGCCGACTTCTGGCGTCGCCACTGTTATCCCTTGCCACGCGACATTGCCGAAGCGGTACACGGATTGTGGAAAGGCCCGGAGGAGCTGCTGCGGGCCATCGATCGCTATCTTCAGGGGGAAGCCCCGGTCATTAAATCTGCTCCGCCTGCGGACGAAACGCTGGCGTCCCGCCATGAGAAAATCGTCGGCCTAATTGCCACCATGAAACAGCAGTGGTCTGACAGCGTGGCAGAAATCGAGGCGGTGATTGAGCGCTCCGGCATCGACCGGCGCAAGTTTAACCGCGGCAATCAGGCAAAGTATATCGAGCGCATCACCGCCTGGGCTCAGGAAGAGAAGCACAGCTATCAGCTGCCTGACGCGCTGGAAAAATTCTCCCAGTCGTTCCTTGCTGAGCGCACGAAAGCGGGCGGCGAGGTGCCTGAACACCCGCTGTTTGTCGCCATCGACACCCTGCTGGCAGAGCCGCTGACCCTTAACGATCTAATGATTACCCGCGCGCTGGCAGAGATCCGCGAAACGGTGGCGCGCGAAAAACGCCGTCGCGGCGAACTCGGTTTTGACGATATGCTCAGCCGTCTTGATGAAGCCCTGAACAGCGACAATGGCGAGGCGCTGGCCGCCGCTATCCGGGGTCGTTTTCCGGTGGCGATGATCGACGAATTTCAGGATACCGATCCCCAGCAGTACCGCATTTTCCGCCGCATCTGGCGTCAGCAGCCTGATACTGCACTGCTGCTGATTGGCGACCCGAAACAGGCGATCTACGCGTTCCGTGGGGCGGATATCTTCACCTATATGAAAGCGCGTGGCGAAGTGGCCGCGCACTACACGCTGGACACCAACTGGCGCTCGGCGCCCGGCATGGTCGACAGTGTGAATACACTCTTCTCACAGATGAACGACGCCTTCATGTTCCGGGAAATCCCTTTTTTACCGGTCAAATCCGCCCCGAGGAACGCCACGCTGCATTTCGAGTATAAGGGCGACTTCCAGCCAGCGATGAGCATCTGGCTGATGGAGGGCGAGGGGTGCGGCGTCGGGGATTACCAGACCTTTATGGCCCAGCACTGCGCGGCACAAATCCGCGACTGGCTTAGCGCCGGGGTGCGCGGCGAAGCGATCCTGCACCGGGGCGATGACGCCCAGCCGGTGAAGGCGTCGGACATTACGGTGCTGGTGCGCAGCCGCCAGGAGGCGGCGCTGATCCGCGATGCGCTGACCCTGCTGAGCATTCCTTCGGTCTATCTCTCAAACCGCGACAGCGTGTTTGAAACGCTGGAAGCCCAGGAGATGCTCTGGCTGCTGCAGGCGGTGCTGGCACCGGAGCGTGAAAGCACTCTGCGCAGCGCGCTGGCAAGCGCCATGCTCGGTCTTAACGCCCAGGATATCGATACGCTGAATAACAGTGAGGTTCTCTGGGATGAGGCGGTAGAGGAGTTTACCCGCTACCGTGAACGCTGGCAGAAGCGGGGCGTCATGGCGATGCTGCGCGACATCATGACCCAGCGCAACATCGCTGAAAATATGCTGGCCACCGCCGGAGGCGAACGCCGCCTGACCGATATTCTGCACATCAGCGAACTGCTGCAGGAGGCGGGCGCGCAGCTTGAGAGCGAGTACGCCCTGGTGCGCTGGCTGGCGCAGCACATCGCCGAGCCAAACAGCAATGCTTCAAGCCAGCAAATGCGTCTCGAAAGTGACAAGCACCTGGTCAAAATCGTCACTATTCACAAATCGAAAGGGCTGGAATACCCCCTGGTCTGGCTGCCTTTTATTGCCAATTACCGGGTGCAGGATCAGGCCTTTTACCACGATCGTAAAACCTTTGAAGCGGTGCTCGACCTCAGCAAGGCCGACGACAGCGTGGAGCTGGCCGAGGCCGAGCGGCTGGCGGAAGATCTGCGTCTGCTGTATGTGGCGTTAACCCGTTCGGTGTGGCACTGCAGCTTAGGCGTGGCGCCGCTGTTCCGCCGTCGGGGTGAAAAATCTGGCGACAGCGATTTTCACCTGAGCGCGCTCGGGCGTCTGATCCAGCGCGGCGAGCCGAAAGACGCCGCCGGTCTGCGCCAGTGCCTGGAGGCGCTCTGCAACGACCACATCGCGCTGCAGCTTGCGGGTGTGGCAGACACCGCCCGCTGGCACATGCCGGAGCCGGTAATGCCGGATCTGCAGGCGCGGCAGGTGGCCCGCTCCCTGTTCGACGACTGGCGGGTTACCAGCTATTCCGGGTTACAGCAGAACGGGCACAGTATCGCCCAGGATCTGATGCCGCGCCTCGACGTTGATGCCTCGGGCACCGGCGATGTGCCGCAGCAGCCTGAGCTGACCCCGCACCAGTTCCCGCGCGGGGCCTCGCCGGGGACCTTTTTACACAGCCTGTTTGAAGCGCTCGATTTTACGCAGCCCGTCTCCCCGGAGTGGGTGCTGGAGATGCTGCAAAAAGGGGGCTATGACGCCCACTGGGAGCCGGTGTTGACCCGCTGGATCGCCCAGGTGCTGGAGACCCCGCTCAATGAGGAGGGCATCTCGCTGAGCAGGCTAAAGGCTGCTGATAAACAGGTTGAGATGGAGTTTTATCTGCCCGTGGCCGGACCGCTCACCGCCGATGCGCTGGATGCACTGATCCGCGAGTACGATCCCCTGTCGCAGGGCTGCCCACCGCTCGATTTTCGTCAGGTGCGCGGCATGCTGAAAGGCTTTATCGACCTGGTGTTCCGCCACAATGGCCGCTACTACCTGCTGGACTATAAATCCAACTGGCTGGGGGAAAACAGCGAAGCGTACACCCCGCAGGCCATGGCCAGGGCGATGCAGTCCCATCGCTACGATCTGCAGTACCAGCTCTACACCCTGGCGCTGCACCGTTATTTACGTCACCGTATTGCCGACTATGACTATCAACAGCATTTCGGTGGGGTGATCTACCTGTTTTTACGTGGGGTGGATGGCAGTTCGCCGGGTGCCGGTTGCTTTGCCACCCGCCCGGATGAAGCGTTAATTGATCAAATGGATAGCCTGTTTTCAGCCAGTAACGAGGAGCTAACACAATGACGATGCAGGAACACTTGCTGGAGGCCGTAGAGCAGCGCGTGCTGCGTCGTCTGGATGTGCAGTTTGCGATGATGGTGGCCGGTAACGACGAGCCGGCGGTGATGCTGGCGGCGGCAGTTTTAAGCCGTGATACGGGAGAAGGGCACGTTTGCCTGCCGCTGTCGCGACTGCGGGCCGAGGCGAAAAGCGCCGCGTTACAGCCCTGCTTTGCCCTGTTTGACGAAGAGCCGGACTGGGAAGCCACGCTCCTGCGCTCCCGCGCGGTGAGTACCGGGGATGAACCGACGCCGCTGGTGCTGACCGGCGAGCGGCTCTATCTCAACCGGATGTGGCGCTACGAGCGGGCGGTGGCCAGCTTCTTTAGCGAAGCCAACCAGCCTTTGCCTCATGACAGCGCCGACGTTCAGCGTACCCTGAACGCGCTGTTCACCTCTGATGAAGCCGTCA
Organism: Enterobacter sp. MF024; assembly: GCF_005843915.1. NCBI lineage: Bacteria > Pseudomonadati > Pseudomonadota > Gammaproteobacteria > Enterobacterales > Enterobacteriaceae > Enterobacter > Enterobacter sp. MF024. Next base: position 125,235 of record NZ_VCBB01000011.1, read on the forward strand.
ACTGGCAAAAGGTGGCCGCGGCGGTCGCGTTAACGCGGCGCATCTCGGTGATTTCCGGCGGGCCGGGTACGGGTAAAACCACCACCGTTGCCCGCCTGCTGGCAGCGTTAATCCAGATGGCGGGAGAGCAGAAATGCCGTATTCGCCTGGCGGCACCGACCGGTAAAGCCGCCGCGCGCCTGACCGAATCTCTGGGCGGTGCCCTGCAAAAACTCCCCCTGACCGACGCTCAGCGTACGCGATTCCCGACGGAAGCGAGCACGCTGCACCGTCTGCTCGGCGCGCAGCCGGGCAGCCAGCGCCTGCGCTACCATGCCGGAAATCCGCTGCATCTGGATGTGCTGGTGGTGGATGAAGCCTCGATGATCGACCTGACGATGATGTCCCGCCTGATCGACGCCCTGCCGCCTCATGCCCGGGTGATCTTCCTGGGCGATCGCGATCAGCTGGCCTCCGTCGAAGCGGGCGCGGTGCTGGGAGACATCTGTACCTGGGCCAGCGCCGGATTTACCGTCCAGCGCGCGCAGGAGCTCGCCAGCATGACGGGATGCGAGATGGAGGGCAACGTCAGCCCGGTGGCGGGTGCGCTGCGCGACAGCCTGTGCCTGCTGCAAAAAAGCTACCGTTTCGGCAGCGATTCAGGCATCGGACAGCTGGCGGCGGCGGTCAACCGCGGCGATCGTCACGCTATCCGCTCGGTATTTGACGGCAAATTCAGTGATATCGAGAAAAAACAGCTTCAGAGCGGGGAAGAGTATCTGGTGATGCTCGAAGATGCCCTGCAGGGGTATCAACACTTTCTGGACAGCGTGCAGCAGCAGGCCTCCGAAGCAGACATTCTGGCTGCATTTGGCGGCTTCCAGTTGCTGTGTGCCTTGCGGGATGGGCCATTTGGCGTTGCCGGACTTAACGAAAGGCTGGAGCAGGTGCTGGCGCAAAAACGGCGGATTGGTCGCCAGCCGCCTTCGCGCTGGTATGAGGGAAGGCCGGTGATGATCTCACGCAACGACAGCGCGCTGGGGCTGTTTAACGGCGATATTGGCATTGCGCTGGATCGCGGCCAGGGTTTGCGCGTCTGGTTCCAGATGCCCGATGGCAGCGTGAAATCGGTCCAGCCCAGCCGCCTGCCGGAACATGAAACCGCCTGGGCTATGACGGTGCATAAATCCCAGGGCTCTGAGTTCGATCATGCGGCGCTGATTTTACCTAACCAGATCTCCCCGGTCGTCACCCGCGAGCTGGTCTATACCGCCATTACCCGCGCCCGTCGGCGGCTGTCGCTGTATGCAGATGAAGGCGTGCTGACCCAGGCCGTCACCACCCGTACAGAGCGGCGCAGCGGCCTGAGTGCGATTTTTGAGACCCTGTGATTATTCCTTCTCCCAATGGGTTGAAGAATCCCCAGTAATTTTCGTATGTTTGATGCGATGAAATAATTTCAGGATAATAAATGACTTAAAGCGACTGCCTCGTTCGGCTGAAAATCGGCGAAGCGTTGACCGCAGGCCGGGGCGAGGCGCAGGGACGCGCCGAGAGGGTATAGCCTGCATGGATGCAGGCTGGTACCCGACCCAAAAGCCTGCGGGAATAAGCTGAGTGCACCGCGAAGCGGCGATTTTCTTTGCCGGGAGCCGGGATTGCTAAGGGGGCGGCGGCGAGCCCACTTAGCACGTTCACGGGTGACGGAGCTGACAGAGAAGCACAAAAGATACAGTGAACGGAACCACCACCACAGCCGCATGTTCCCCCTCACCCCAGCCCTCTCCCTGAATGGAGAGGGGGCAGACCGTGCCAATATTTATTGTGGTGATCCCTAAACCTGATGGGAGAGGGAAGAGCTTATCCCAGATCCGCCATCAGCACCTTAGAACGACGCTGATAGTTATACATCTCTTTCTTGGTTTCCGGCAGGGAATCAATGTCCACCGGGCTGAACCCCCGCTCCTGGAACCAGTGAATGCTGCGGGTGGTCAGCACGAACAGCTTGCTCAGCCCCATCTGGCGTGCCTGGAGAGCAATTCGCTCCAGCAACACTTCGCCGCGCGACGAGCTGCGGTAGTCAGGATGCACCGCCACGCAGGCCATCTCGCCGATCTTCTCTTCCGGGAAGGGATAGAGCGCCGCACAGGCGATGGTCAGGTTATCACGCTGAATAATCGTGAACTTGTCGATCTCCATCTCCAGCTGCTCGCGGGAGCGACGCACCAGGATCCCCTGCTGCTCCAGCGGGCGGATAAGCTCCAGAATGCCGCCGATGTCGTTGATGGTGGCGCGACGAATTTGCTCCGCGCTCTCCATCACAATCTGCGTTCCGATGCCGTCGCGAGAGAACAGCTCCTGCAGCAGGGCACCATCTTCCTGATAGCTGATCAGGTGGCTGCGGCGCACGCCGCTGCGGCAGGCTTTGATTGCGCCGCGCAGAAAACGCACGGTGCCGGAGTAATAATCACCCTGCGCCTCGAGCGCGTCGACGCGCGCCTGGGCTTCGTTCGGGAACAGCTCGGAGACGATATTCCCCAGCTCGTTGGTCACCCCCTGAGAGGAGCAGAAGCCGATCATTTTCTCAGCCTTAAGCTTGATCGCCAGCTGGGTGGCAATCTCTTCGGAGGTGAGGTTAAAGCTTTCGCCGGTGACGGAGACGGCGACCGGGCCGGTCAGCACAATCGCACCGCCGTCGAGCTGGCGATGGATGGCCTCTTCATCAATACGACGAATACGTCCGCTGTGGCAATAATCCACACCGTCATCCACGCCAAGCGGCTGGGCGATAATAAAATTACCGCTGACCACGTTAATGTGCGCCCCTTGCAGCGGGGTGTTGTTGAGGCTCATCGACAGGCGCGCGGTGATATCCAGCTGCAGCAGACCGGCTGCCTGCTTAACCAGCTCCAGCGTTTTGGCGTCGGTAACGCGGGTATGCTTGTGATAGATCGGCTCGTGATGGTGCGCGGCCAGATTCTGTTCGATCTGCGGGCGGGCGCCATAAACAACCACCAGGCGGATCCCCAGGCTGTGCAGCAGGCCTATATCATTGACTATGCTGGAGAAATTTTCATGCTCAATGGCTTCGCCACCCAGCATGACGACAAACGTCTTTCCCCGGTGGGCGTTGATATAGGGAACAGAATGACGGAATCCCTGGACCAGTTCGATTCTACGTTCCTTCACCACGGCATAACCCCTCAATGAATGTTTATTCGTAATTTTTGTATTTTTATTCGAATATGCCCTTGCGCGCAAGCCAAAATTTCCTGCGAAGCAAAGAAAAGATTCAGCGAAGTTATCGTTAACGCATGATTGTTTACCCTTTTATGGATGACAGGTTATGCATCATTCGCTAAAGTTTTCGGTCAATTTGGACGTTATGAAAAGTTATTCGATATCTTTGCTCGGGAGAAGCATGTCGGGATCCAGTAAAGCATTAAGTCGTCGCCGCCTGTTACAAGGGGCCGGAGCAATGTGGTTGCTTAGCGTCAGTCAGGTAGGACTTGCCGCCGTCAGTCAGGTCGTCGCGGTGCGTGTCTGGCCATCGTCGACCTATACACGCGTGACGGTCGAGTCGAACCGGGTGCTGAACTATAAGCAATTCGCTCTGAGCAACCCGGAACGGATAGTGGTGGATATCGAAGGCGTAAATCTTAACTCGGTACTGAAGGGAATGAGCGCCCAGATCCGCGGCGACGATCCTTTCATCAAGTCCGCGCGGGTCGGGCAGTTTGATCCGAAAACCGTGCGCATGGTGTTTGAACTTAAGCAGAACGTGAAACCGCAGCTGTTTGCCCTGGCACCGGTGGCGGGCTTTAAAGAGCGTCTGGTGATGGATCTCTATCCTGCCAACGCGACCGATATTCAGGATCCGTTGCTGGCCCTGCTGGAAGATTACAATAAAGGCGATCTCGAAAAACAGGTGCCGCCAGCGCAAAGCGGCCCGCAGCCGGGCAAAGCCGGGCGCGATCGCCCGATTGTGATCATGCTCGATCCTGGGCACGGCGGAGAGGACTCCGGCGCGGTAGGCAAATACCGGACGCGGGAAAAAGACGTGGTGCTGCAGATCGCCCGTCGCCTGAAGTCCCTGATCGACCGGGAAGGCAATATGCGCGCGTACATGACGCGTAACGAAGATGTCTTTATTCCGCTGAAGGTGCGGGTCGCGAAAGCGCAAAAGCAGCGCGCGGATCTGTTCGTCTCCATCCATGCTGACGCCTTTACCAGCCGTCAGCCGAGCGGTTCATCGGTGTTTGCCCTCTCCACAAAAGGGGCGACCAGTACCGCCGCACGCTATCTTGCTGATACCCAGAACGCCTCTGACCTTATCGGTGGGGTGGGAAAGAGCGGGGATCGCTACGTCGACCACACCATGTTCGATATGGTGCAGTCGCTGACCATCACCGACAGCCTGAAGTTTGGCAAAGCGGTGCTGGGTAAGCTCGGCAATGTGAACAAGCTGCATAAGAACAGCGTTGAGCAGGCCGGTTTTGCGGTGTTAAAAGCGCCGGATATCCCGTCGATTCTGGTGGAAACCGCGTTTATCAGTAACGTGGAAGAGGAGCGCAAACTCAAGACGGCGAAGTTCCAGCAGGAAGTGGCAGAGTCGATACTGTCAGGGATTAAGGCTTACTTCTCGGATGGGGCGACGCTGGCAAGACGCGGATAACCTCACCATAGCCCGGCGGCGCTGCGCTTGCGCGGGCCTACGGGTGGGCTGGCGACAAAAACAAAAAAACACCCGAAAGGGTGTTTATTGTTTTCAGAAGTGTTGGTTGCGGGGGCCGGATTTGAACCGACGACCTTCGGGTTATGAGCCCGACGAGCTACCAGGCTGCTCCACCCCGCGGCACCGTACTGCTTGTACTTCTTTAAATTTGATTGGTTGCGGGGGCCGGATTTGAACCGACGACCTTCGGGTTATGAGCCCGACGAGCTACCAGGCTGCTCCACCCCGCGTCCGTCTTTCTGCTTTGCAGAAGATACTTCATCAAATTTTAATTGGTTGCGGGGGCCGGATTTGAACCGACGACCTTCGGGTTATGAGCCCGACGAGCTACCAGGCTGCTCCACCCCGCGTCCGTGGAAGCGCACTATACTCTGCTGACTTTTTGTTGCAACCCTTTTTCGTAAAAATCACCAAATTAGGCGTTGTGTTGCCCGCAATAACGACAGTTAGACTGTTTTTTGCGCAAAATTTGCGTGAGGGAAGGTAATCGCATTTCAATACCCCTGCCGGTTTGTTATCTTCGGTGCGCAGAATCGGGCAACTTATAGATGGGATATATGAAAGGACATTGGGCGAAGTATCTGATGACGGGCGCGATAGTAGCTATTCTGGCTGCCTGTTCCTCCAAACCGACCGATCGCGGTCAGCAATATAAAGACGGGAAACTGACCCAGCCTTTCTCTTTAGTGAACCAGCCGGACGCCGTGGGCGCGCCTATTAATGGCGGAGACTTCGCGGAGCAGGTAAACCAGATCCGCACCGCGTCGCCGCGGCTGTATGGCTCGCAGAACGCCGTCTATAACGCCGTGCAGGACTGGTTACGTGCCGGGGGCGATACCCGCACCATGCGCCAGTACGGTATCGACGCCTGGCAGATGGAAGGCACCGACAACTACGGTAACGTCCAGTTTACCGGCTACTACACCCCGGTGGTGCAGGCGCGCCATACCGCACAGGGTGAGTTCAAATATCCTATTTACCGCATGCCGCCAAAACGCGGCCGCCTGCCGTCCCGCGCCGAAATCTACTCGGGTGCCCTGAGCGACAACTATGTCCTCGCCTACAGCAACTCGCTGATGGATAACTTCATCATGGACGTGCAGGGCAGCGGCTATATCGATTTTGGTGACGGCAGCCCGCTTAACTTCTTTAGCTACTCCGGCAAGAACGGCCATGCGTATCGTAGTATCGGTAAGGTGCTGATCGACCGTGGGGAAGTGAAACGCGAAGATATGTCGATGCAGGCGATCCGCGAGTGGGGCGAGAAGCACAGCGAATATGAGGTGCGCGAGCTGCTGGAGCAGAACCCGTCGTTTGTCTTCTTTAAACCGCAAAACTTTGCGCCGGTGAAAGGGGCAAGCGCGGTACCGCTGATTGGCCGTGCGTCGGTGGCTTCAGACAAGACGGTGATCCCGCCGGGCACCACGCTGCTGGCAGAAGTCCCGCTGCTGAATAATGAAGGCAAGTTCAGCGGCCAGTACGAGCTGCGTCTGATGGTGGCGCTGGACGTTGGCGGCGCGATTAAAGGCCAGCACTTCGATATTTATCAGGGCATTGGTGCCGATGCCGGCCACCGTGCAGGCTGGTATAACCATTACGGACGCGTATGGGTGCTGAAATCCGCAGCAGGCGCGGGCAACGTGTTTAGCGGCTGAGTGTGGTAATATTGACGCTATGTTTTCCGGGGTGAGGGGCAACTCTCACCCTTTTTACATCTGAGGTCTTATGTCTGTGGTAATGAGCGAAGCCTGGCGCCAGCGTTTTGGTGGCACCGCGCGTTTATATGGTGAAAAAGCCCTGCAGCTGTTTGCCGATGCACACATCTGCGTGGTCGGTATTGGCGGCGTGGGTTCATGGGCGGCGGAAGCGCTGGCACGAACCGGGATCGGCGCCATTACGCTAATCGACATGGATGATGTCTGCGTCACCAACACCAACCGGCAGATCCACGCCCTGCGCGACAGCGTCGGGCTGGCAAAGTCAGAGGTGATGGCGGAGCGCATTCGCCAGATCAACCCGGAATGTCGCGTCACCGTGATTGATGATTTCGTGACTGCCGATAACGTGGCGCAATACATGGGCGCCGGCTACAGCTACGTGATTGACGCCATCGACAGCGTACGCCCGAAAGCGGCCCTCATCGCCTGGTGTCGTCGCAATAAAGTGCCGCTGGTGACCACCGGCGGAGCGGGCGGGCAGATTGACCCGACGCAGATCCAGGTGGCTGACCTGGCGAAAACCATTCAGGATCCGCTGGCGGCTAAGCTGCGCGAGCGCCTGAAAAGCGATTTTGGCGTGGTGAAAAACAGTAAGGGCAAGCTGGGCATCGACTGCGTCTTTTCAACGGAAGCGCTGGTCTACCCGCAGGCGGACGGTTCGGTGTGTGCCATGAAGAGTACCGCAGAAGGGCCAAAACGGATGGACTGTGCCTCCGGGTTTGGCGCGGCCACCATGGTGACCGCGAGCTTTGGTTTTATCGCCGTGTCTCATGCCCTGAAAAAGATGATGGCGAAGGCGGAACGTCAGGCCTGACGCGCCGCCTCCAGCACCGCTTCACTGAGCGCAGTCAGCCCCTGGCTGCGCGAGGCGCTGAGCTGGCCGCGAAGCCCCAGTGCATCAAACAGGTCCAGCGGATTTTCGCCCAGGATCTGTGCGGCGCTTTTCCCCTCAATGGCCGTCAGCAGCACGGCCAGCAAGCCGCGAACAATACGTCCTTCGCTGTCGCCATAAAAATGCAGCTTATCCCCAATACGCGTGACCCCAAGCCAGACGCGGTTCTCACAGCCGGGGATCTCTTTCGCCTGGGCCTTAAGCTCATCGGACAGCGCAGGCAGCTGTTTGCCCAACAGGATCAGCTGGCGATATTTATCTTCCCACTGGTTTAGCGGGGCGAAGGTCTGTTTTAACGTCTCTTCAGTGATGACGGTGCCGAACGGGTGTCCGGCCAGAGTTGGGCTTGTCATTAATCCACCAGTAAAGCAAGGGCGCGATCGACGGCGGCAACCAGCGCGTCGACATCGCTTTGGGTGTTATAGGGGGCAAACGAGGCGCGCAGCGTGCCGTTAACGCCCAGCGCCGCCAGCAGCGGCTGGGCGCAGTGCTGACCGGCGCGCAGGGCGATGCCGTACTCCGCCAGCAGCGTCACCATGTCGCTGTGATGGACGCCGGCAAAATCGAACGCCAGCAGGCTCGAATCCTGCACGCGGAATGAGCGAAAACCGGGGCGTTGTTTCAGCGCCTCTTCTGCCAGCGTCGCCAGCCCGCGACTCCAGCTCTCCGCCTGCTGCAGGTCGATATCCGCCAGCCACTCCAGCGCCGCGCTCAGGCCAATGACCCCCGCGACGTTTGGCGTTCCGGCTTCCAGACGATAGGGCACTTCCTGAGTTTTGAAGCCGTCGAAGGTCACCTCGGTGATCATCTTGCCGCCGCCGAGCCACGGGGTCATCTCTTCCAGCAGCGCCGCTTTGCCATACAGCGCGCCGATTCCGGTCGGGCCGTACAGTTTGTGTCCGGAGAAAGCATAGAAGTCGATATCCAGCTGCTGAACATCCGCCGGGAAATGCACTACCCCCTGCGCGCCATCCACCACCACCACCATCCCGCTGGCATGGGCGAGGCTGATAGCGCGGGCGAGATCCGGGCAGCCGCCGGTTACGTTAGACATCTGCCCCAGCGCGAGGATGCGGCTGCGCGGGGTGATAAATTCAGGCAGGCGGGCGACATCTGCCAACAAATCAGCGCCCAGGGGGAGCTTCACCACCTTCGCGCCGGTCTGTTCGGCAACCATCAGCCAGGGCACGAGGTTAGCGTGATGCTCCGCCTCGCTGACGATAATCTCATCCCCCGGCTGCAGGCGCGGGCGGGCGTAGCATTGCGCCACCATGTTGATGGCTTCGGTTGTCCCGCGCGTCCAGACAATGTTTTTACCGCTTTCGGCATTGAGCAGACGGGCAACCTGATCCCGCGCCGCTTCGTAGCGCGCGGTTAAGCGTTGCGCCTCGGCAAACTGGCTGCGATGCACGTTGCCCGCGCTCAGGCTGTAAAACTGGTGGGTGGCCTCGATCACCGCCTGAGGCTTGAGGGCGGTTGCGGCGCTATCGAGATAGACGCCAGCATCGGCCAGCGCCGGAAACTGCGCGCGAAAATGGGCAGGGCTGAATGCGTTCATGGAATTCCTCTTCGTGATGATCAGATCGTCGCGCAATTTCCCCGGCAGGGCAAGGAGGTTGATCTCTATCGGAATTGTCTGTTTATCCTGGCGCAACAGACGAAGCAGGTTATGCTGAAAGTGTGTCTGGAGAATGTTTTAGCCTGTTATAAAACACGCTTTGAATAGCATTTATTGCTAAAGGAGAAGAAAATGAAAAAGACTATCGCAATTGCCTCTGCCTGTATGCTTACTTTTGCCCTGAGCGCCTGTTCTGGTAATAACTACGTGATGCACACCAATGACGGCCGCTCCATCGTGTCAGAAGGTAAGCCGCAGACAGATAATGATACCGGTATGATCTCGTATAAGGATGCGAACGGGAACAAACAGCAGATCAACCGCAGTGATGTGAAAGAGATGGTTGAGCTGAACAAGTAAGGATACAGCAGACAAAAAAAAGCACCGCAATTGGGCGGTGCTACATTAATCACTATGGACAGACAGGGTAAATGTACAGGAAGTGAAAAGGTGGTAGTTTTCCTACCGTGGTCTGAATCGCAGACCAATTGCAAACACAACAACACAACATCACAACCGTAAGCCAAAAGCCCATCAGAACACGCATTCCAAAAAAAGCTTTTCGTTCCGGCTCAGGAAGTGCCGCCACTATAGGTATTTGCTGGTAGTTCCTCAACGGACAATTTATAATGGCTCAGATAAAAAAAACTAATAGGTTAAACGTTGTTTCCTGTTTGTTAAAAGCCGTTAACATCTAAGCCAGATAACCATGTCCAAGCGATTACCACCACTTAATGCATTACGTGTATTTGATGCTGCCGCGCGCCATTTAAGCTTCACCCGCGCGGCCGATGAGCTTTTTGTGACTCAGGCCGCAGTAAGTCATCAAATCAAGTCCCTCGAGGATTTTCTGGGCCTCAAGCTGTTCCGCCGCCGCAACCGTTCCCTGCTTCTGACGGAAGAGGGGCAGAGCTATTTTCAGGATATTAAAGAGATATTTTCTCAGCTCACCGAGGCCACCCGTAAGCTACAGGCGCGGAGTGCGAAAGGGGCCCTGACGGTCAGTCTTTTACCCAGTTTTGCCATTCAGTGGCTGGTGCCGAGGCTCTCCAGCTTTAACTCAGCTTATCCGGGAATCGACGTTCGAATCCAGGCGGTCGACCGTCAGGAAGACAAGTTGGCAGACGATGTCGACGTCGCGATTTTTTATGGCCGCGGTAACTGGCCGGGCCTGCGCGTCGAAAAATTGTACGCAGAATATTTGCTGCCGGTCTGCTCGCCACTACTCTTAACAGGCGAAAAAGCGTTAAAAGCGCCGGAGAATCTGGCGCAGCACACGCTTTTACACGATGCTTCTCGCCGCGACTGGCAAACTTATACCCGCCAGCTCGGTCTTAACCATATAAATGTGCAGCAGGGCCCCATCTTCAGCCACAGCGCGATGGTGTTACAGGCTGCCATCCACGGACAGGGCGTGGCGTTGGCCAACAACGTGATGGCGCAGTCCGAGATTGAGGCAGGCCGCCTGGTTTGCCCCTTTAATGATGTTTTGGTCAGCAAGAACGCATTTTATCTGGTTTGTCATGACAGTCAGGCAGAACTGGGTAAAATAGCCGCGTTTCGCCAGTGGATCCTGGCAAAGGCGGCCAACGAGCAAGAAAAATTCCGCTTCAGGTACGAGTAAATACTTTTGCGCGCAGGACGCGCATAACTTCAGGACAAAAACATGACCAGCCGTTTTATGCTGATTTTTGCCGCGGTGAGTGGCTTTATTTTTGTTGCGCTGGGCGCCTTTGGCGCACATGTATTACGTAAATCATTGGGTGTGGTCGAGATGGGCTGGATCCACACCGGTCTGGAATATCAGGCGTTTCATACCCTGGCGATCTTCGGACTGGCGGTGGCGATGCAGCGTCGCATCAGCATCTGGTTTTACTGGAGCAGCGTATTTATGGCGCTGGGTACCGTGCTGTTCAGCGGTAGCCTCTACTGCCTTGCGCTGTCGCATTTACGCCTGTGGGCGTTTGTTACCCCGGTAGGTGGCGTCAGCTTCCTGGTCGGGTGGGTTTTAATGTTAATCGGTTCGTTCCGTCTGAAACGCAAGGGCGTTGTTCATGAATAAAGTTGTCTTATATTGTCGCCCGGGCTTTGAAAAAGAGTGTGCCGCGGAAATTACTGATAAAGCCGCGAAGCGCGAAGTCTTTGGTTTTGCTCGTGTTAAAGAGAATGCGGGCTATGTTGTTTTCGAATGCTATCAGCCAGAAGACGCGGATAAACTGGTTCGCGACCTGCCGTTCAGCTCGCTGATTTTTGCCCGCCAGATGTTTGTCGCCAGCGAGCTGCTGCAGGATCTGCCGCCAGAAGATCGCATTACCCCTATCGCCGGTATGCTGCAGGGCGTGGTGGAGAAGGGCGGTGAACTGCGCGTTGAGGTTGCAGACACCAACGAAAGCAAAGAGCTGATGAAGTTCTGCCGTAAATTCACCGTGCCGCTGCGCGCTGCGCTGCGTGACAGCGGCGTACTGACCAACTACGAGACGCCAAAGCGTCCGGTGGTGCATGTCTTCTTTATCGCCCCGGGCTGTTGCTACACCGGGTATTCTTATACGACTAACAACTCGCCGTTTTATATGGGGATCCCGCGCCTTAAGTTCCCTTCCGATGCGCCGAGCCGTTCCACCCTCAAGCTGGAAGAGGCGTTCCATATCTTCATTCCGGCCGACGAGTGGGATGAGCGTCTGGCAAACGGCATGTATGCGGTGGATCTGGGGGCCTGTCCGGGCGGCTGGACCTATCAGCTGGTGAAACGCAACATGTGGGTCTACTCCATTGATAACGGCCCGATTGCGCAAAGTCTGATGGATACCGGCCAGGTGACCTGGCTGCGTGAAGACGGTTTCCGCTATCGTCCGAACCGCAATAACATCACCTGGCTGGTGTGCGACATGGTGGAGAAACCGGCGAAAGTGGCGGCGCTGATGGCGACCTGGCTGGTCAACGGCTGGTGCCGCGAGGCGATCTTCAACCTCAAGCTGCCGATGAAAAAACGCTACGAAGAGGTTTCCCAGAACCTGGCGTACATTCAGACCCAACTTCAGGAGCATGGCATTAATGCCGAGATCCAGGCGCGTCAGCTGTACCATGACCGCGAAGAGGTGACGGTGCACGTGCGCCGCTGGTGGGCTGCCGTAGGTGGACGTCGCGACGAGCGATAACGTATATAACGCCCGGTGGCGCTGCGCTTACCGGGCCTACAACAACACTCGTCCCCCCAGGACCGGTAAGCGTAGCGCCACCGGGCAAACATTCATACTCGATCTAACCGTAGCTGCTGCAAATTCCCGTCTAGCTGTAAATCCGTTTGCAATCGCGCCACGTCCCGGCAGATAAAGGCCATCTCTTTGTGGGCCTCCAGTTTTTTACGCCATTTTTCCGGCGCCTCATCCAGACGCGCGTAAATCCCTTCCAGATCCTGAAAGTCTGTCAGCAACTGAGCCGCGCTTTTCGGGCCAATGCCCGCCACGCCCGGCACTTTTGAACTGCTGATCCCCGCGAGCCCCCAGTAATCCGGCAGCTGCTGGGGCGATACGCCAAACTCAGCGGCAATAAAGGGGGCATCAAGCCAGCGTTTCTGGAAATAGTCGCGGATGCGGATGGTGGGGGAAAGCAGCTGGCAGTAGCCTTTGTCCGTCGAGACAATCGTGGCCTGATGCCCGGCGCTGGCGACTTTAACCGCCAGAGTGGCAGCGAGATCGTCGGCTTCGTTGCCCTGAGCGCCCCAGCAGGGCACGCCGCGTTGCTCAAAGGCGGCGCGTATCATCGGCATTTCGGCGTGCAGATCGTCCGGCATCGGCGCACGTCCGGCTTTGTAATCCGGCAGACGCTGATGACGCCAGCCGCTGTTACGCGCCTCATCATCAAACACGGCGACCACATGGCTGGGCTGGCTGTGGCGAATAAGCTGCTCCAGCGCATTCAGGCAGGTATCCTTGCAGGGCGTACCCTGTACCGCGTGAATACGGCGGATAAGGTTCAGCGCGTCGACAATAAGTAAATGAACAGCCACAGATAATCCCTCTTATATCCAGTGGATTAAGGGTAACACCGTCGGCGGAATGAAACTACGAGAGGCGGGAAGAACGGGAAGGAGCCTCGCAAAACAAGGCTCCTTTTTCAGGCTTAGTCGCAGGTGACAATCTTCATCGCCAGGCCACCGCGAGAGGTTTCGCGGTATTTGGCGTTCATGTCTTTCCCGGTTTCATACATGGTTTCGATCACTTTATCGAGGCAGACGCGCGGCTCGCTGGTACGGCGCAGCGCCATACGTGCGGCGTTAACCGCCTTCACGGAGGCTATCGCGTTACGTTCGATACAGGGCACCTGCACCTGACCGGCAACCGGATCGCAGGTCAGACCCAGGTTATGCTCCATACCGATTTCTGCCGCGATGCAGACCTGCGCCGGGCTACCGCCCAACAGTTCTGCCAGACCCGCCGCCGCCATGGAGCAGGCCACGCCCACTTCACCCTGGCAGCCCACTTCCGCGCCCGAGATCGAAGCGTTCATCTTATACAGCGAGCCAATGGCGCTGGTGACCAGCAGATAGCGGGCCAGCGAGTTGGCGTTCACTTCACGGATGAATTTGTCGTAATAGGCCAGCACCGCAGGAACGATACCGCAGGCACCGTTGGTCGGGGCCGTGACCACGCGGCCACCCGCGGCGTTCTCTTCGTTCACCGCCAGCGCGAACATGTTGATCCAGTCAACGACCGCCATCGGATCGCTGGTGGTTTTGTCGCTGCTGACCAGCATCCGGCGCAGGGCCGCAGCACGGCGCGGGACGCGCAGTTTGCCCGGCAGAACGCCTTCGGTAGTGATACCGCGTTCGATACCGCCGCGCATCACTTCCCAGACGCTGGCAAAGTGCTGCTCCAGTTCTGCTTTGCTGTGCAATGCCAGCTCGTTTTGCATCATCAGGCCGGAGAGTGACAGACCACTCTCATGGCAATGGCGCTGGAGATCGGCTGCCGATTTATACGGATAAGGGACCGCGACAGGCGCGCTGTCCTGCTGCCCAAAATGGTCTTCGTCGACGATAAAACCGCCGCCGATGGAGTAATAGGTTTGGCTGTAAATGGCCTTGTCGCCTGCGAGGGCGGTGATCCGCATGCCGTTTTCGTGCAGCGACAGGTTGTCGGCATGGAAATTCATGCAGCGATCAACCGGGAACTCGACTTCATGTTCACCGTTGGCCAGCAGCAGGCGGCCGTGGGTGTTTACGTCCTGGATAAAGGTCGGGATGGCGTCAATATCAACGCTATCCGGCAGGTTGCCCGCCAGGCCCATAATGATGGCGATATCGGTATGGTGACCTTTGCCGGTCAGCGACAGGGAGCCATAGACATCAACAACCACGCGGGTAGTGTCGTGCAGCATTCCGCGCGCAATAAGATCGTCCGTGAACTGTTTACCCGCTTTCATTGGCCCGACGGTGTGCGAGCTGGAAGGACCAATACCAATTTTAAAAATATCGAAAACGCTAATCATGATGCGTCCGTTGCTTTACGTCAGAGGAGAAGAGTGCGCCGTCCGAAGACGGCGCGGGAGGAATTAAGCGAACAGCGAGAAGAAGATAGCGGAGATAGCAATCAGACCCATAATCACAACGAAGACGTTGCTGATATGGCCGCTGTATTTACGCATCGCTGGCACTTTCTGAATCGCGTACATCGGCATCAGGAACAGGATCATCGCGATAACCGGACCGCCCAGGGTTTCGATCATGCCGAGGATGCTCGGGTTCAGGGTCGCAACCGCCCAGGTGGTCAGCAGCATGAACAGAGCAGTGATCTTGTTCAGCTTGTTGATTTCAATGCTCTTGCCTTTGCCGCGCAGAGATTTAATCACCATGCCGTTAAAGCCTTCACGTGCGCCCAGGTAGTGGCCGAGGAAGGATTTGGTGATAGCGATAATCGCGATGATTGGCGCCATCCAGGCAATAACCGGTGCATTAAAGTGGTTTGCCAGGTAAGAGAGAATCGAGATGTTCTGCTCTTTTGCCGCCGCCAGATCCGCCGGGGAGAGGCTCAGTACGCAGCTGAAGACGAAGAACATAACGGTCAGCACCATCATCACGTGAGCGCGAGCCAGGATGCTGGAGCACTTCTTCTCGGCACCCTGACCGTACTCTTCACGCTTCGCTACCGCGAAGGAGGAGATGATCGGGGAGTGGTTGAAGGAGAAGACCATTACCGGGATTGCCAGCCACAGGGTCATCCACAGGCCGTTACCGGTAGCAGACGCGCTGCTCAGGGAGAGGGTTTCCAGCGCCGCGCCGTTCCACTGTGGGATCAGGTAGCAGGCCAGCACCATCAGGGCAATAACGAACGGGAACACCAGCACGCTCATCGCTTTAACAATCATCTGCTCACCGAAGCGCACGATAGTCATCATGCCGACAATCAGGATCAGCGACAGAATGGCGCGCGGTGGCGGCGTCATGCCCAGCTGGTGGGTCATGAAGCTGTCAACGGTGTTGGTGATCGCCACGCTATACACCAGCAGGATTGGGTAAATTGCGAAGAAGTAGAGCAGGGTAATCAGCTTACCTGCGCCAATGCCGAAATGCTCTTCAACCACTTCGGTGATGTCTTCACCCGGGTTTTTACCGGACAGCACAAAACGGGTCAGGCCGCGGTGTGCGAAGTAGGTCATCGGGAACGCAATGATTGCCATGATGATCAGCGGAATCAAGCCGCCAACACCCGCGTTAATAGGCAGGAAGAGAACACCAGCGCCGATTGCCGTGCCGTACAGGCCAAGCATCCACATGGTATCGGTTTTACGCCATCCGCTTCGGGTTTCAATCGAAGCAACGGTGCTGGTTTGAGTGGTTTCCATCTGTGTCTCCAGGAGTAGCTAATGTCAGGTTTCTGGTCAAATTCGATGCAAAAAGAGCTAAACGTAATATGAAATTCGCTCAGTGACGGTTTTTATATGATTTTTCTCCGTAACTATCAGCGGGCGGAAAGATACATTTTCGTAATGGATCTATCAGTGATCCCGATCTCAAATGCAATAATCTACTTTTGAGGTGGGTATCTTTAGACCATTTATCTGCTAATAAATCATCACGACGAATTTCTGGGCGCGAAGGCTACCATCAACGATATGTGGCGTACCAGACAGCCCTGTAAGATAGGAGGCATACGCTGTAAAAGCGCCTGTTTAGAGCATTTTTTAATGCTTTATGGTGTTTAGGGGTAATTTATCACGCTCTGTAAAACCACGTAATCGTTTGCGTTGTGTTATGAAATAACGGAAATATAAGTAACGATGATGTTACAACGCAGGCCATGTTACTGAAGGCAATAAAAAAGCCGGGCGGCTATAACCATTCCCGGCGACCAGGCGAGTGAGAAGGTGTCCGGCAGGCTGCCGGACACAGAGGTTATGCGCAAATCTCGTAGCAGGGGATATAGGCAGTGCCGGGGAGTTTCATACGGTGCTGGGCGACAAAGCCCTGCAGCAGATCGTCCATGCGGCGCATCATTTCGCGGTCGCCATGGATCTTATACGGACCAAACTCTTCAATGGCCTGGATACCCACCTCTTTCACGTTACCCGCCACAATGCCCGAGAAGGCGCGGCGCAGGTCGGCGGCCAGCGTCTCAACAGGCTGATCCGGATACAGTTTCAGGTTTGCCATATTTTCATGGGACGGCTCAAACGGGATCTGCAGATCCGGCGCAATGCGAATTGACCAGTTAAAGCTGTAGGCATCCCCGGTATCGCGACGGTTCTCTTTCACCAGCGGCATCGCCTTTTTCATCAGGCGAGCCACTTCTGCGGCATCGTCAATGATAATGCGGTAGTGACGACGCGCCGTCTCGCCGAGCGTATGCACGATGAACTCATCCAGCACGCGGAAGTAGTCAGCGCTCTCTTTCGGCCCGGTGAGGATCAGCGGCAGGACCTGATCCTGGTTAGCCGGATGCATCAGAATGCCCAGCAGATAGAGCAACTCTTCTGCCGTACCTACGCCGCCCGGGAAGATGATAATCCCGTGAGCGATGCGGACAAACGCCTCCAGACGCTTCTCGATGTCCGGCATGATGATCAGTTCGTTAACCAGCGGGTTAGGCGGCTCTGCGGCGATGATCGACGGCTCGGTCATGCCGATGAAGCGCCCCTCTTTGTAGCGCTGCTGCGCATGGCCCACAGCTGCACCTTTCATGGGCGCTTCCATCGCACCCGGGCCGCAGCCTGTGCAGATGTTCAGCTCGCGCAGACCCAGCTGGGTACCCACGCGACGGGCGTAGAGATATTCGGTTTCGTTGATGGAGTGACCACCCCAGCACACCACCATGCTCGGGGCTTCACCCACGTGCAGGGCGCGGGCGTTACGCAGAATAGAGAACACCAGGTTGGTGATATGGACCGAGCTCTCCAGGTTCAGATGCTGGAAACGACCGGCGTTACTGATCTGGCCATTCACGAACAGGATATCGCGCAGGACGGCAAACAGGTTGGCCTGCAGCGCACGAATAATGCGTCCGTCCACAAAGGCATCTTCAGGTGGATTAATCAGCTCCAGCTTCACGCCGCGTTCGCGACGCAGAACGTTAATGTCAAAGCTTTCAAAGCGGGACAGCAACTCTTTGCTGTTGTCGGTGAGGCTACCGGAGTTCAGAACGGCAAGCGAACAGTTGCGAAACAGTTGATATAAATCGCTGCTGGCCGTGCTCTTGAGCATGTCCACTTCCAGCTGCGACAACATATCCATTGAGCCAAGCGGGCTAATATGTGTAATCAAGTGAGCTCCTTACGGGACGTTTATCGTCTTTCCCTGTTGATTACAATAGCCCTGGCTTATGACGTTTCACAACCTAAAGCGCGGAACAGACCGCGCATATTGTGAATTTATTTATTTTACTGACGCACTAACCGGCCAATCGCCGGAACGAAATCGGTGTTGCTGCGCCACGGATTGATATCCAGCCCGCCGCGTCGGGTATAGCGGGCATAGACGCTCAGCGCCTCTGGCTGGCAGAAATGGAGAATGTCGTTGAAGATGCGCTCAACGCACTGCTCGTGAAACTCGTTATGGTTACGGAAAGAGACCAGATAGCGCAGCAGCTTTTCACGGTCGATTTTCGCGCCGCGATACTTAATCTGCACGGAGCCCCAGTCAGGCTGGTGGGTAATCAGGCAGTTGGATTTCAGCAGGTGGCTGACCAGCGTCTCTTCCACCACTTTGCCGCTGGCGGCATTTTCCAGCCAGGCGGCGTCAAACGCGTAGTTGTCGATCTCGATATCCTGATCGTCGATGCAGGTGCCGTGGAAGTGGGCGATGGGCTGACCTTCCAGCTCATCAATCCGGTAGAGCGCCACGGTGACCTTGCCCTGGGCGCAGGCGCTTAAGTCGCGTTCCAGCGTGCGTTGCACCGCTTCCCAACTGTCGAAACGCGTCTGGTTAAAGCTGTTGAGGTAGAGCTTAAAACTTTTGGACTCCACCAGATTCACGCTGGCGTGATCCAGCTCAACGTGACCGACCGCCACCTGCGGCAGCCCGCGGGCGTTCAGCCAGGAGAGTTCATACAGCGTCCAGATATCGCCGCCGTGGAAGGGCAGGGCATCGGCCTTCAGACCCAGCGGATCGCGGTTGAGACTGCGCGGCACGCCCTGTAACAGGCTGGCATCGTAGATGTCGCGGTAGGCTGTGCTTTTGCCCAGCGTCAGGCCCGATAAGGCGTCATGATTTTCGTAAGACATGTTTCGTTGTCACTTTAAAGGTAAACTATGGGGCTGAGTGTATCCTGGCTTATATGAAGAGAGAAACCGGTGGATAAAGAGACTGCTGCTGCGTTAACTGCATTTACCACGCGTTATTGTGACGCATGGCATGAACAGAAAGAGTCATGGCCGCAAAGCGAAGAGCTGTACGGCGTGCCTTCACCCTGCATTATTACCTCTTCCGCAGATAGGGTAACCTGGCAGCCGCAGCCGTTTACCGCTGAGCAGAATGTAAATGCCATTGAACGCGCCATGGACATTGTGGTACAACCAGCGGTCCACGCGTTCTATACCACTCAGTTCGCCGGGGATATGTCTGCTCGCTTTGCTAATGAAGCGCTGACGCTGCTGCAAACCTGGAGTGAAGAGGACCTGCTGCGCGTGCAGGAGAATCTGATCGGGCACCTGGTGACCCAGAAGCGTCTGAAGCTATCGCCAACGCTGTTTATCGCCACGCTCGACAGTGAAATGGACGTTATCTCCGTCTGTAATCTCACAGGCAACGTCATTAAAGAGACGCTGGGCACGCAAAAACGTCAGCTCCTCTCCGATTCCCTTGCGGATTTCCTCAATCATCTTCATCCCGTTGTGTAATCCTGAATACTAGTGCGCTTGTGAGAGATCTCTTACAGAGTTTGTGAGAGATCGGCGTCATGACCTGTATTCACACTCTGTTAGGCCGCTATTAAAGGTTAATTTAATCAATAAGTTGAACGATTAAATCCTGCCTTGCAGATAAGCCGACTCTTTAATCTGGCTTACGCACTGCCTTGTAAGACGAAGCGGAATAAGGGATTCTATGTCCGTCGACAGGAAGCCGACACAAGAGACGAACATCAGGATGATGACGTTTCTTATCAAGGACAGGTCAGGAAGGCGTTACAGGGAAGGCTTCAGGAAGAAGCAAGAGGATAACGCAGGACGCGTTGAAGGACACCTCCAGGACGGAGAATGAGAGCCGGTAAGGATGTCCGGTGGGTCAGGAAGGCCAGGACGTTTCAGGATGAAGCAGTCACATCAGGACGATGTGCGCAGGATGCAGCGGTCAAGGGAAGACCAGACCTTCGGGTCAGAGGAAAAGTTGTCACGGATGAGCAGGGAGCACCAAAAGTAGCTGGATTGCTGCGAAACGAACCGGGAGCACTGTGTAAACAGTGCTCCCTTTTTTTATTTCTGCGTGCTCTTTGCTATGCTGCGCGTCGTTCACATTTTCAGTTGAGGTTTTCATGACCCATCACGACAACGTGCGCGCGCAACTGCACGCTATCGAAGCTTTACTGCGCGAGCATCAGCTGTGGCAGGAGACGGCGCCGCAGCCTGACGCGTTTGAAAGTACGCAACCTTTCTGCATGGATACCCTGGAGCCGTTTGAGTGGCTGCAATGGGTGCTCATCCCCCGCATGCACGCCCTGCTGGATAGCGGTCATCCGCTGCCCCAGAGCTTTGCCGTGGCGCCCTATTATGAAATGGCGCTGGACGCCGCCCATCCTTCTCGTGACGCGGTGCTCACAGCACTGCTGGCGCTGGATACGCTCTTTGGCGACGACGCATGATCGAGATCCTCTATCAGGATGAGTGGCTGGTGGCCGTCAATAAACCTTCGGGCTGGCTGGTACACCGCAGCTGGCTGGATCGGGATGAGAAAGTCGTCGTCATGCAGACGGTGCGCGACCAGATCGGTCAGCATGTCTTTACGGCACATCGTCTCGACAGACCGACTTCCGGCGTTCTGCTGATGGGGCTCTCCAGTGAAGCCGGACGACGTCTGTCGCAGCAGTTCGAGCAGCATCAGATCCAGAAGCGCTACCACGCGATTGTCCGCGGCTGGCTCACAGAAGCCGCAACCCTCGATTATCCCCTGACGGAAGAGCTGGATAAAATCGCCGATAAGTATGCCCGCGACGACAAGGGCCCGCAGCCGGCGGTGACTGACTATCGCGGGATGGCGACCACTGAAATGCCGGTTGCCACCAGTAAGTTTCCCACCACGCGCTATAGTCTGATCGAACTCGAGCCGAAAACCGGGCGTAAGCACCAGCTGCGACGCCATCTGGCGCATCTGCGCCACCCGATCATCGGCGACAGCAAGCACGGCGATCTACGCCAGAACCGCAGCGCAGCGGAGCATTTTGGCTGCAACCGGCTGATGTTACACGCCAGCCAGCTGCAGCTTATCCATCCCTTTACCGGTGAGCCGCTGACGATCCGGGCCGGGCTGGACGAGGTGTGGATGCAGGCGCTGTCACAGTTTGGATGGCGCGGACAACTCCCCGAAAATGAAAGGGTTGAGTTTGACGTTGCCAGCGTTCAGGATGATCGTTAATTGCGTCTAATCAGGGAGTAAAACATGGCGGTAATCGGAATTTTTGTCGGCACGATGTACGGCAATTCGCTGCTGGTGGCTGAAGAGGCCGAAGCGATCCTCGCGGGAATGGGCCATAAAGCCACGGTCTATGAAGATCCCGATCTGGCCGACTGGGAAAAATATCAGGGTCAGTATGCGCTGGTGGTCACCTCGACAACCGGGCAGGGCGATCTGCCGGACAGCATCGTTCCGCTGTTTCAGGGGATCAAGGATAAGCTGGGTTACCAGCCGGAAATGCGCTACGGCATTATTGCGCTCGGTGACAGCACGTACGCGAACTTCTGCGGCGGCGGCAAGCAGTTCGATGCGCTCTTGCAGGAGCAAAGCGCGCAACGCGTCGGTGAGATGCTGATGATTGATGCCTCTGAACATCCCGAGCCGGAGAGCGAATCCAATCCCTGGGTTGAACACTGGGGCACGCTTCTCGGCTAAATCCTTTCCCTCCCGGCCGCGGGAGGGCATTCCACCGCGTCAAGCGACCTGATTCACACTCTTCTCTTTCTCTTCTGCTGTTTTCTCACTCAGCCACGTTTCCGTGAACTACCTTCCATTGAGTTAGGCTTTTGCCACAAACAACCGCACAGGATGGTCCCAATGTTGTGTCGTTGCACGGTGAGGGCTACCTGGATCCTTTCTTATACTTTTTTCGCCAGTTAATAAAAATGCAGTCAGTAAGGCGAAACGACCTCACGTTTGAACTGCAAAAAACACATACACGTCATTCTGATTACCCTACGGTTGAGCTGTTCAGAATGAACGTAGCGAAAACGCTATGATTCAGGAGTGCAAGAATGAGTTCATTAAGCCAAGCGGCGAGCAGCGCTGAAAAGCGTACCAATGCCCGCTACTGGATAGTGGTGATGCTGTTTATCGTCACATCCTTCAACTATGGCGACCGCGCCACGCTGTCGATTGCCGGTTCAGAGATGGCAAAAGATATCGGTCTGGATCCGGTCGGTATGGGGTATGTTTTCTCTGCATTTTCATGGGCCTATGTTATTGGCCAAATCCCCGGCGGTTGGCTGCTTGACCGCTTCGGCTCTAAACGTGTCTACTTCTGGTCCATCTTCATCTGGTCCCTGTTCACCCTGTTACAGGGCTTTGTCGATATCTTCAACGGCTTTGGCATTATCGTCGCGCTCTTTACTCTGCGCTTCCTGGTGGGTCTGGCAGAAGCGCCATCCTTCCCGGGCAACAGCCGCATAGTGGCGGCCTGGTTCCCGGCCCAGGAGAGGGGAACGGCGGTCTCCATTTTTAACTCCGCGCAATACTTCGCCACCGTCATCTTCGCCCCAATCATGGGCTGGCTGACTCACGAGGTGGGCTGGTCACACGTGTTCTTCTTCATGGGCGGTCTGGGTATTCTGATCAGCTTTGTCTGGCTGAAAGTGATCCACGAGCCGAACCAGCATCCGGGCGTAAACCAGAAAGAGCTGGACTACATCGCCGAAGGCGGCGCGCTGATCAACATGGATCAGGCGAAAAACAAAGAGAAAGTGCCGTTCAGCCAGAAATGGGGCCAGATCAAACAGCTGGTGGGCTCCCGCATGATGGTGGGGATTTACCTCGGCCAGTACTGCATCAACGCCTTAACCTACTTCTTTATCACCTGGTTCCCGGTCTATCTGGTGCAGGCGCGCGGCATGTCGATTCTGAAAGCCGGGTTTGTGGCCTCTGTTCCGGCGATCTGTGGCTTTGTCGGCGGCGTGCTGGGCGGGGTAATTTCCGACTGGCTGATGCGTCGCACGGGTTCCCTGAATATCGCCCGTAAAACGCCAATCGTGCTGGGGATGCTGCTCTCCATGTCGATGGTGGTGTGTAACTACGTTGACGCCGAGTGGATGATTATCGGCTTTATGGCGATGGCGTTCTTCGGTAAAGGTATCGGTGCGCTGGGCTGGGCGGTGATGGCAGATACTGCGCCGAAAGAGATCAGCGGCCTCAGCGGCGGTCTGTTCAATATGTTCGGCAACATCTCCGGGATCGTCACCCCGATTGCCATCGGCTACATCGTCGGCACTACCGGCTCGTTCAACGGGGCGCTGATTTACGTCGGGATCCATGCCCTGGTAGCGGTGCTGAGCTACCTGGTGCTGGTGGGTGATATTAAACGTATCGAGCTGAAACCTGTTGCGGAGCGTTCATGATGAGTATGCAATCCAGCCCTATCGTCACTGAAATGAAGGTTATTCCGGTCGCCGGCCAGGACAGCATGCTGCTGAACATCGGCGGCGCACATAACGCCTGGTTTACCCGCAACATCGTGGTGCTGACCGATAACGCCGGGAATACCGGCGTAGGGGAAGCCCCCGGCGGCGAGGTGATCTACCAGACGCTGGTGGATGCCATCCCGCAGGTGGTCGGTCAGGAGGTGGCGCGGCTGAACAAAGTGGTACAGCGCGTGCACAAGGGCAACCAGTCTGCCGACTTCGATACCTTCGGCAAAGGCGCCTGGACATTTGAACTGCGGGTCAATGCGGTGGCGGCGCTGGAAGCGGCGCTGCTGGATCTCCTCGGCAAGGCGCTGAACGTGCCGGTGTGTGAACTGCTGGGTCCCGGTAAACAGCGCGATGCGGTCACCGTGCTGGGCTACCTCTTCTACCTGGGGGATCGCAACAAAACCGATCTGCCTTATCTGGAGCGTTCACCGGGCAACCACGAGTGGTATCACCTGCGCCATCAGGAGGCGCTCACCAGCGAGGCGGTGGTCCGCCTGGCGGAAGCGGCGCAGGATCGCTACGGCTTTAAAGATTTCAAACTGAAAGGCGGCGTACTGCCGGGCGAGCAGGAGATCGACAGCGCCCGCGCCCTGAAAAAACGCTTCCCGGATGCCCGCATCACCGTGGACCCCAACGGCGCGTGGCTGCTGGATGAAGCCATCGCCCTGTGCAAAGGCCTGGGCGATGTGCTGACCTACGCCGAAGATCCCTGTGGCGCTGAGCAGGGCTTCTCCGGCCGTGAGGTGATGGCAGAGTTCCGCCGCGCCACGGGCCTGCCGGTGGCAACCAACATGATTGCCACCAACTGGCGCGAGATGGGCCATGCGGTGATGCTGAACTCGGTGGATATTCCGCTGGCGGATCCGCACTTCTGGACCCTTTCCGGCGCGGTACGCGTGGCGCAGCTGTGCGATGACTGGGGCTTAACCTGGGGTTGCCACTCCAACAACCACTTTGATATTTCGCTGGCGATGTTTACCCACGTCGGTGCCGCCGCTCCGGGCACGCCGACGGCTATCGACACCCACTGGATCTGGCAGGAAGGCGAAGCGCGCCTGACCAAAAATCCACTCGAAATTAAAAACGGCAAGATTGCCGTTCCTGACGCACCGGGGCTTGGCGTGGAGCTTGACTGGGATCAGATCCACAAAGCGCATGAGGCGTATAAGAAACTGCCTGGCGGCGCACGTAACGATGCAGGCCCGATGCAGTACCTTATCCCCGGCTGGACCTTTGACCGTAAACGCCCTGCGTTCGGTCGCCACTGATTAAAGGATTGAATTATGAGCACTTTTACTACGCCTGTTGTCACCTCCATGCAGATCGTTCCGGTTGCCGGTTATGACAGCATGCTGATGAACCTGAGCGGCGCCCATGCCCCGTTCTTCACCCGTAATATTGTGATTATCAAAGACAACTCCGGTCATACCGGCGTGGGTGAAATCCCGGGTGGCGAGAAGATCCGTAAAACGCTGGAAGATGCGATCCCGCTGGTCGTCGGCAAAACGCTGGGCGCGTACAAAAACGTCCTCAATGCGGTACGCAACGAATTTGCCGACCGTGACGCGGGCGGACGCGGGCTGCAGACGTTTGACCTGCGCACCACCATTCATGTGGTCACCGGTATTGAAGCGGCGATGCTCGACCTGCTGGGCCAGCACCTGGGCGTGAACGTCGCCTCGCTGCTGGGTGACGGGCAGCAGCGCTCTGAAGTCGAGATGCTGGGTTACCTCTTCTTCGTGGGCAACCGTAAGCTGACGCCGCTGCCGTACCAGAGCCAGCCGGATGAGCAGTGCGACTGGTATCGCCTGCGCCATGAAGAGGCGATGACCCCGGACGCGGTTGTCCGCCTGGCAGAAGCGGCTTACGAGAAGTACGGCTTTAACGATTTCAAACTGAAGGGCGGCGTGCTGGCCGGTGACGAGGAGGCCGAATCGATCATCGCCCTGGCGAAACGCTTCCCGCAGGCGCGCGTTACCCTCGATCCTAACGGGGCATGGTCGCTCGATGAAGCGATCCGTATCGGTAAACGCCTGAAGGGGGTGCTGGCCTACGCGGAAGATCCATGCGGCGCCGAGCAGGGCTTCTCCGGCCGTGAAGTGATGGCTGAGTTCCGTCGCGCCACCGGCCTGCCGACCGCAACCAATATGATCGCCACCGACTGGCGTCAGATGGGGCACACCCTGTCGCTGCAGTCGGTGGACATTCCGCTGGCGGATCCGCACTTCTGGACCATGCAGGGATCGGTGCGCGTGGCGCAGATGTGCCACGAGTTCGGCCTGACCTGGGGCTCGCACTCCAACAACCACTTTGATATCTCACTGGCGATGTTCACCCACGTGGCTGCCGCTGCGCCGGGCAACATCACCGCCATCGACACCCACTGGATCTGGCAGGAGGGCAACCAGCGCCTGACCAAAGAGCCGTTCGAAATCAAAGGCGGCATGGTGCAGGTGCCGACCACGCCGGGTCTGGGCGTTGAGCTGGATATGGATCGGGTGATGAAGGCGCACGAGCTCTATCTGCAGCACGGTCTGGGCGCGCGCGACGACGCGATGGCGATGCAGTACCTGATCCCGGAGTGGACCTTCAACAACAAACGCCCTTGCATGGTGCGTTAAGTCCGGTGCCGGTTCCTGCGGGAGTCGGCATTTTCTCTTGCGTGACGGGTGTATGCTTATGGTAGTCAACATGCGTAAGGACGGCTTATGAAAATAGTTATCGCACCGGACTCTTACAAAGAGAGCCTCAGTGCCCTGGCAGTGGCAACGGCGATAGAGCAAGGATTTTGCGAGATTTTCCCGACGGCGGAGTATGTGAAACTGCCGGTTGCCGATGGTGGCGAGGGCACCGTGGAAGCGATGGTTGCCGCCACTCAGGGTGACATTATTCAGGTGCGGGTAACGGGGCCGCTCGGCGAGCATGTTGACGGTTTTTATGGCCGCTCCGGCGATGGCAAAAGTGCGTTTATCGAGATGGCGGCGGCCAGCGGTCTGGAGCTGGTCCCCCCGGCCCAGCGTAATCCGCTGAAAACCACCTCCTGGGGAACCGGGGAGCTGATTCGTCATGCGCTGGATGCGGGCGTAAAACATATCATCATCGGCATTGGCGGCAGCGCTACCAACGATGGCGGCGCAGGGATGGTGCAGGCGCTTGGCGCGAAGCTGCTGGATGAACAGGGCCACGCCCTCGGCGCGGGCGGCGGCGAGCTGGAGAAGCTGGCACGTATCGACATCAGCGGCCTGGATAAACGGCTGGCGGAGTGCCGCATTGAGGTGGCCTGCGACGTCACCAATCCGCTGACCGGCGACAACGGCGCCACCGCGGTGTTTGGTCCGCAGAAGGGGGCAACCCCGGAGATGATCGTTCGTCTCGATCGTGCGCTGACGCAGTATGCCCGTATCATCGCCCGCGATCTGGACGTTGACGTGCTCAACCTGGCCGGCGGCGGTGCCGCAGGCGGTATGGGTGCTGCGTTATATGCCTTTTGCGGCGCGCAGCTGCGCCAGGGCATTGAAATTGTGACCGATGCGCTCAACCTCGACAGCCTGGTGGCCGATGCCGATCTGGTGATCACCGGCGAAGGGCGGATCGACAGCCAGACCATCCATGGCAAAGTGCCGGTGGGCGTGGCGAAGATCGCCAAACGCCACAATAAACCGGTGATTGGTCTCGCGGGCAGCCTGACGGCGGACGTCGGCGTGGTGCATGAACACGGCATCGACGCGGTGTTCAGCGTGATTTACACCGTCTGCACGCTGGAGGAGGCGCTGGAAAACGCCGAGGAGAATGTGCGGATGGCGGCGAGGAATATTGCAGCGGTGTTGAAGGTGGGGATGGGGGCTGGTCTCTAGGGTTTATTCCCTCTCCCCTGTGGGGAGAGGGTCAGGGTGAGGGGGAATGGCTACCCCAGCACCTTCATCGCTTCCCGCGTGACGTTATCCATCTCATCCAGCAGCTCCAGGAACTCCGGTTCCAGCTCGCTCTCCGGCGTGCCGGAACGTAACTGCTGTTCCAGCAGCTGACACAGATTCTTCAGGCGCGGCACCCCGCTATACCCACAGCTGCCGTGCAGCTTATGGATCGCTCCAAGCAGGTCTTCCGGATCTTCACCTACCAGCTGCTCTTCCACCTTATTGCGGATCTCCGGCAGGAAGGCCACCAGCATCTGCAGCATCTCCCGCGCCAGATCGTTTTTACCCGCCGCCTGACGCAGCGCCAGCTGCCAGTCGAGGGTTGCACTGCTGTTAACCACGATCGCCGGGGGCTCCGGCGGGGCTATCCGGTTGCCCGTGGCGGGGCCGGGTTTGTAGCGCAACAGCAGGCTGCGCAGCTTCTCTTCTTCGATCGGCTTCGCCAGATAGTCGTTCATCCCGGCGCTCAGCAGCTTCTCTTTTTGACCCGCCATCGCATGCGCCGTTACGGCGATAACCGGCGTTTGCAGGTGATGAGGAAGCTGGCGAATCAGTTCACAGGCGCGGATGCCGTCCATGCCGGGCATCTGAATATCCATCATGATCAGGTCAAACGGCATCTCCTTCGCCCGCTCCACGGACTGCAGGCCGCTCTCGCACAGTTCGACATGCTGTACCTGATCCTCCAGCAGCGCGCCAATCAGCTTCAGGTTGGCGGGGTTATCATCCACCGCCATCACGGTCATCGGCAGTTTACTCTCATCGCTGATCGCAGGCGCGGCGTGATGGTTCAGGCGGCAGTACTCGGTCAGGGTCGGCAGCAGGCGGGTGGCGGTCAGCGGTTTCAGCAGACAGGCGGCCGCTCCGTCATGCTTAAGCTCCTCGGCGTTAATCTGCGCATGGCACGGCAGGGCCAGCAGCAGGTAATCGGTCATCGAGGCCGCTTTCGCCAGCCGCTCCTGCTGCATGCTCAGCTCGCCGGTAAAGGTCACCGGGATCCCCATCAGCAGAATGTCGTAATGGTCAACCGGCAGCGCGGAGAACCCCGGACTGTAAACCACCTCCAGCGGAGTGGTGCTCAGCACATCGAGGGTGCTTTGCGCGGCGGCGGTATTGGGCTCCACGTACGCCAGCCGTTTACCCTGCAGGCAATCCATGGCCAGGCGATCGGTCAGGACATTCGGGTTCAGGTCAAGATTGATATGGAACCAGAAGGTCGAGCCCCGGTTAGGCTGGCTGTGGAAGGAGATATCTCCCCCCATCTCGTTAACCAGCTTCTGGGTGATCACCAGCCCCAGCCCGGTGCCGCCGTGGCGACGGGAGATGCTGGCATCGGCCTGACGGAAGGCCTGGAACAGCCGGGACTGATCCCGCTCAGGAATACCGATCCCGGTGTCGCGGATCTGCACCTCAATCTGCACCTTGGTATTACTGATGGCGCGCTTTTCAACCAGCACGTCGATGTTACCGCTCTCGGTGAATTTAATGGCGTTACCCACCAGGTTGGTGATCACCTGCTGCAGGCGCAGCGGATCGCCAATCACGTTGTCCGGCACGTCGTTTTTAATGTTCAGCGTCAGCTCCAGCCCTTTATCGTGAGAGGAGTGCGCCAGCAGGGTGACCACTTCATCCAGGGTGTTGCGCAGCGGGAACGGAATGCTCTCGAGGATCAGTTTGCCCGCCTCGAGCTTGGAGAAGTCCAGCACGTCGTTGATGATCGCCAGCAGGTTATTAGCCGAACGCTCGATGGTATGCAGGTGGTCGCGCTGGGTCGGGTTGAGCTCGGTTTTCAGGGTCAGGCGGGTAAAGCCGATCACCCCGTTAAGCGGGGTGCGCAGCTCGTGGGACATGTTCGCCAGGAACTCTGACTTGATGCGGGCCGCCTCCTGGGCGCGTTTTTTCGCCAGATCCAGCTCGACGTTCTGGATCTCCATCTGCTCCAGGGTTTCCCGCAGGTCGGAGGTGGCCTGATCGACGTTATGCTGCATCTCCTCGTGGTACGCCGCCAGCGACATGGCCATCGAGTTGATGCCGTTTTTCAGCATATCCAGCTCGCCGAGCATAAAGCCTTCGACGCGGCTGTCGAGCTGGCCCCGGCGGATGCGGTCGACGGTATTCACCATGTTGCGGATAGGGCTCGTTACATCGCGCATCAGACGCCAGCCGAAGATCAGCGCGATGCCGATACAAAACAGCATCATCACCGTGGAGATAAAGATCTCCCGGTACTGCTGCAGCCGCACGGACTTGAGATCCAGCTCCAGGGCCACATATCCCAGCAGGTTGTTATTGGGCTTGGCGTCCGACGCGGGTGATTCATCCGGTGAATAGCTTTCCGAGATAATCGGCGTGCGCAGGATCATTTTTTCGCCCTGGCGGATCACGCTCAGCCGCTTGGGAAACGCGGAACCGTCCGGCAGCTTCAGGGTATCCGGGTCAAGCTGGATGTTGGAGGTGACGAACAGGTGATTATTTTGGTCATACACCGAGATAGCCCGCACAATCTCTGAATGACGGCGATGCAGAATGCTGATGAGCTGGCCGATGGGCTCGCGATTTTGCAGGTTCATGCCGTATTCGCTGGAGACCGCCAGCGGCTCAATAATGCTGGCCCCGGCGTCCTCGAGCTGGCGCTGTAGGTCGTTATAACGGTGCACCACGAAGAAGGTACTCAGCAGTAAACCAATGAGTACGGTAGGGGCGAGGATCAAAATCATCATGCGCGCACGCAGGCTGTAGTTGGTCATGGAGTTCCGTTATGGGACAATTAGAGTCAATATGTTCATTTGAGAAAATTCCCGGCGATGGCGCAATTCTACTCTGCAAAGCGACGCGTGACGACGCGTCAGATCATAACTGTTGAAGTGACAGACCTCGATCCGTTCGGACAGGGGGTGGCGCGCCATGAGGGTAAGACCGTGTTTATCCCCGGACTGCTGCCCCAGGAGCGTGCGGAAATCACCCTGACGGAAGAGAAACGTCAGTACGCACGCGGGCAGGTAAAGCGTCGTCTTAATGATAGCCCGGAACGCGAAACGCCACGCTGTCCGCACTTCGGCGTGTGCGGCGGCTGCCAACAGCAGCACGCCAGCGTTGCGCTCCAGGAGCGCAGCAAAAGCAATGCCCTGGCGCGCTTGCTAAAGCACGACGTCGATGAAGTCATCGCCGATAAGCCCTGGGGCTACCGCCGCCGGGCGCGTCTGAGCCTGAACTGGCAGCCGAAAACCGCGCGTCTGGAGATGGGCTTTCGCAAGGCCAACTCCAGCGACATCGTGGACGTAAAACAGTGCCCCATTCTGGTGCCCCGTCTTGAGGCATTGCTGCCAGAAGTGCGCAAATGCCTCTCTGAACTGCAGGGTGCTCGCTATCTCGGGCACGTTGAGCTGGTGCTGGCCAACAGCGGTCCGCTGATGGTGCTGCGCCATACGGCGCCGCTGTCGGCCCAGGATCGTGAAAAACTGGAACGCTTTTCGCATTCCCTTGACCTTGCGCTTTATCTCGCTCCGCAAAGCGAGATACTTGAGCAACTGAGCGGTGAAACGCCCTGGTATGATTCAGACGGGCTACGCTTAACGTTCAGTCCGCGCGATTTTATTCAGGTCAATGACGGTGTAAATCAGCAGATGGTGGCGACCGCGCTGGCGTGGCTGGATATTCAGCCAGAAGACCGGGTGCTCGACCTGTTCTGCGGGATGGGCAACTTTACCCTGCCGCTGGCAAAACGGGCGCACAGCGTCGTTGGCGTAGAGGGCGTGGCGGCGCTGGTGGAAAAGGGGCGCGACAACGCTGTTCACAATGCGCTGCAAAACGTGACATTTTTTCATGAGAATCTGGAAGAGGATGTCACCAGGCAGCCCTGGGCGGCGCACGGTTTCGATAAAATCCTGCTGGACCCGGCACGCGCGGGCGCGCCAGGCGTGATGCAGCATATTATTAAACTCGCCCCTAAACGCGTGGTCTATGTTTCCTGTAATCCGGCGACGCTTGCCCGGGATAGCGAGGCGTTACTCGCGGCGGGTTACCAGATTCAGCGTCTGGCAATGCTTGATATGTTCCCGCACACTGGACATCTGGAATCAATGGCGTTGTTTGAACACAACTGATGAGTTTCGGCTTGTCGAATTCGACAGGCAAGGGTCCCTAAAGGAGAGGACAATGGTTGCGGTAAGAAGTGCACATCTCAATAAAGCTGGTGAGTTTGACCCACAAAAATGGATCGCAAGTCTGGGGATTGCCAGCCAGCAGTCGTGTGAACGCTTAACCGAAACATGGGCCTATTGTCTGCGCACCACTCAGGGGCACCCCGACGCCGAGCTGATGCTGTGGCGCGGCATTGAAATGGTCGAAATCCTCTCGATGCTGAGCATGGATATCGAAACGCTGCAGGCTGCGCTGCTGTTCCCGCTGGCGGACGCGGAGGTGGTCACAGAAGATGTCCTTCGCGAAAGCGTTGGCAAATCCGTTGTCGCCCTGATCCACGGCGTGCGCGACATGGCGGCCATCCGCCAGCTTAAAGCCACCCATACCGATTCGGTCTCCTCTGAACAGGTCGATAACGTCCGCCGTATGCTGCTGGCGATGGTGGATGACTTCCGCTGCGTGGTGATCAAGCTTGCGGAACGCGTCGCCCATCTGCGGGAAGTGAAAGACGCGCCGGAAGATGAACGCGTGCTGGCGGCGAAAGAGTGCACCAATATCTATGCCCCGCTGGCGAACCGTCTGGGGATCGGGCAGCTGAAATGGGAGCTGGAAGATTACTGCTTCCGCTACCTGCACCCGGCGGAATACAAGCGCATTGCTAAGCTGCTGCACGAGCGCCGTATCGACCGTGAACACTACATCGACGAGTTTGTCGGCGGCTTGCGTAAGTCGATGAAAGAAGAGGGCGTGAAGGCCGAAGTGTATGGCCGTCCGAAGCATATCTACAGCATCTGGCGCAAAATGCAGAAGAAGCATCTCGCCTTTGACGAGCTGTTTGACGTGCGCGCCGTGCGTATCGTGGCCGAGCGGTTACAGGACTGCTACGCCGCGCTGGGTATTGTTCACACCCATTACCGCCACATGCCGGATGAGTTTGACGACTACGTCGCTAACCCGAAACCGAACGGCTACCAGTCGATCCATACCGTGGTGCTGGGGCCGGGCGGCAAACCGGTCGAGATCCAGATCCGTACCAAACAGATGCACGAAGAGTCCGAGCTGGGCGTCGCCGCGCACTGGAAGTACAAAGAGGGCACCTCAGGGGGGGCGCGCTCCGGGCACGAAGATCGCATCGCCTGGCTGCGTAAGCTGATTGCGTGGCAGGAGGAGATGGCCGACTCCGGCGAAATGCTCGACGAAGTGCGCAGCCAGGTCTTTGATGACCGGGTCTACGTCTTTACGCCAAAAGGCGACGTGGTTGACCTGCCTGCGGGCTCAACGCCGCTCGACTTTGCCTACCACATCCACAGTGACGTGGGGCATCGCTGCATCGGCGCCAAAATCGGCGGGCGTATCGTGCCGTTCACCTATCAGCTGCAGATGGGCGATCAGGTGGACATCATCACCCAGAAACAGCCGAACCCGAGCCGAGACTGGCTGAACCCGAACCTCGGCTATATCACTACCAGCCGCGGGCGCTCAAAAATTCACGCCTGGTTCCGCAAGCAGGATCGTGACAAGAACATCCTTGCCGGGCGCCAGATCCTCGATGACGAGCTGGAACATTTAGGCATCCACCTGAAAGAGGCGGAAAAATTCCTGCTGCCGCGCTACAACTTTAACGAGCTGGATGAGCTGTTGGCCGCCATCGGCGGCGGGGATATTCGTCTTAACCAGATGGTGAATTTCCTGCAGGCGCAGTTCAACAAACCGAGCGCGGAAGAGCAGGATGCCGCGGCGCTGAAGCAGTTGCAGCAGAAGAGCTACAACCCGCAGCACCGTAGCAAAGAGAAAGACAACGGCAGGGTGGTGGTGGAAGGCGTCGGTAACCTGATGCACCACATCGCCCGCTGCTGCCAGCCGATCCCCGGGGATGAGATCGTCGGCTTTATTACCCAGGGGCGCGGGATCTCCATACACCGTGCGGACTGCGATCAGCTGGACGACTTACAGTCCCACGCCCCGGAACGCATCGTGGATGCGGTGTGGGGCGAGAGTTATTCTGCCGGTTATTCGCTGGTGGTGCGGGTTTCGGCCAACGACCGCAGCGGCCTGCTGCGCGACATCACCACCATTCTGGCGAACGAAAAGGTGAACGTGCTGGGGGTTGCCAGCCGCAGCGACACCCGTCAGCAGCTCGCCACCATCGATATGACCATCGAAATCTATAACCTGCAGGTGCTGGGCCGGGTGCTCGGCAAGCTGAACCAGGTGCCGGATGTGATTGACGCCCGTCGTCTGCACGGCGGTTAATCTATCTCCCCGGCGGCGCGTTGCTTGCCGGGGCTACGCTTTTACGTAGGCCGGGAAAGGCGTCAGCCGCTATCCGGCAACCTCGATTCAAACAGGATAAGACATGACCCAAATCGACCGCCTGCTCGGCATTATGCAACGCCTGCGCGACCCGGAAAACGGCTGCCCGTGGGACAAAGAGCAGACTTTCGCCACCATCGCCCCCTACACCCTGGAAGAGACCTATGAGGTGCTGGACGCCATCTCCCGGGAAGATTTTGACGATCTGCGCGGCGAACTGGGGGACCTGCTGTTCCAGGTGGTGTTCTACGCGCAAATGGCCCAGGAAGAGGGGCGCTTTGATTTCAACGATATCTGCGCCGCCATCAGCGACAAGCTGGAGCGCCGTCACCCGCACATCTTTGGCGATGCCACCGCTGAGAACAGCCACGAAGTGCTGGCCCGCTGGGAGCAGATCAAAAGCGCGGAGCGGGCGGAAAAGTCGCAGCATTCCGCGCTGGATGACATCCCGCTGAGCCTGCCGGCGCTGATGCGCGCGCACAAGATCCAGAAACGCTGCTCGACGGTGGGGTTTGACTGGACGACTCTCGGCCCGGTGCTCGACAAAGTGCATGAAGAGATCGACGAGGTGATGCACGAAGCGCAACAGGCGGTTGTGGATCAGGAGAAGCTGGAAGAGGAGATGGGCGATCTGCTGTTTGCCACCGTCAATCTTTCGCGTCATTTAGGGGTAAAAGCCGAAGTGGCGTTGCAAAAAGCGAACCTCAAATTCGAGCGTCGCTTCCGGGAAGTGGAGCGCATTATCGCTGCCCGCGGCCTGGAAATGACCGGCGTGGACCTCGAGGCGATGGAAGAAGTGTGGCAGGAAGTAAAACGCCAGGAATCTGATCTCTAACGGGTTTTTGCGATCAAGCGCAATTTGTGTGATTTTTTAAATGACAAGCGCTTGATTTGCGTCAAAAACATTTACCCAAAAGGGGCTATTTTCTCACTCCCAATGTGAGTCAAAGCCTGAGACAGGAGACGGAGAATGAAAGTTTGTGGCGCTCGCCGTGTTCGGGTATACTACTTTCCCGTCCTGGTTATTCCATCGTTTCACCCTAACTTCTCAGGTTCAGCATGACAACGAACTATATTTTTGTGACCGGCGGGGTTGTATCCTCTCTGGGTAAAGGCATTGCCGCAGCCTCCCTCGCAGCCATTCTTGAAGCCCGTGGCCTCAATGTGACCATGATGAAGCTGGATCCGTACATCAACGTCGATCCAGGTACCATGAGCCCAATCCAACACGGGGAAGTGTTCGTTACTGAAGACGGCGCTGAAACCGACCTGGACCTGGGTCACTATGAGCGCTTCATTCGCACCAAAATGACCCGTCGTAACAACTTTACGACTGGCCGCATCTACTCTGACGTTCTGCGTAAAGAGCGTCGCGGTGACTACCTGGGCGCAACCGTTCAGGTTATCCCGCACATCACCAACGCCATTAAAGAGCGCATCATTGCCGGTGGCGAAGGCCACGACGTAGTGCTGGTTGAAATCGGTGGTACCGTAGGTGATATCGAATCCCTGCCGTTCCTTGAAGCGATTCGCCAGCTGGCGGTGGATATCGGTCGTGAACACGCGCTGTTCATGCACCTGACCCTGGTGCCTTACATGGCTGCCGCAGGTGAAGTGAAAACCAAACCGACCCAGCACTCCGTTAAAGAGCTGCTCTCTATCGGTATTCAGCCTGATATCCTGGTTTGCCGCTCCGATCGTGCGGTTCCGGCCAACGAACGTGCAAAAATTGCATTGTTCTGTAACGTGCCAGAAAAAGCCGTTATTTCAATGAAAGATGTCGATTCCATTTATAAAATCCCGGGCCTGTTGAAATCACAGGGTCTGGACGATTATATTTGTAAACGATTCAGCTTGAACTGTCCGGAAGCTAACCTGTCTGAATGGGAACAGGTTATTTACGAAGAAGCGAACCCGGCAGGCGAAGTGACTATCGGTATGGTCGGCAAGTACATTGAACTGCCGGACGCCTATAAGTCAGTTATCGAAGCGCTGAAACACGGTGGCCTGAAGAACCGCGTTACCGTCAACATCAAGCTGATCGATTCGCAGGATGTTGAAACCCGCGGTGTAGAAATTCTGAAAGATCTGGATGCTATTCTCATCCCTGGCGGCTTCGGCTACCGTGGTGTTGAGGGCAAGATCGCTACCGCACGCTATGCGCGTGAAAACAATATTCCTTACCTCGGCATTTGCCTGGGTATGCAGGTTGCGCTGATTGAATTTGCACGCAACGTGGTGGGGATGGAAAACGCGAACTCTACGGAATTTGTGCCAGACTGTAAGTACCCTGTTGTGGCGCTGATTACCGAATGGCGCGACGAAGAAGGTAACGTCGAAGTCCGTACCGAGAAAAGCGATCTGGGTGGCACGATGCGTCTGGGTTCTCAGGCTTGCCAGCTCTCTGACGACAGCCTGGTACGCCAGATGTACGGTGCGCCGGTCATCACTGAGCGCCATCGTCACCGTTACGAAGTGAACAACCTGCTGTTGAAACAAATTGAAGCCGCGGGTCTGCGTATTGCGGGCCGCTCCGGGGACGATCAGTTGGTCGAGATCATCGAAGTGCCGAACCACCCATGGTTCGTTGCCTGTCAGTTCCACCCGGAATTTACTTCTACGCCGCGTGATGGACATCCGCTGTTTGCTGGCTTTGTGAAAGCCGCCAATGAGTTCCAGAAGCGTCAGGCGAAGTAAGAAAAGTTAGAACGGCAACGCGTACCAAAGGTACGCGTTGTTTGTCTGGAGTTTTAGTTTAACTTGTACTGAGGAAAATCTAATGTCCAAAATCGTTAAAGTCATCGGTCGTGAAATCATCGACTCCCGTGGTAACCCGACTGTTGAAGCCGAAGTACACCTGGAAGGTGGTTTCGTAGGTATGGCTGCTGCGCCGTCAGGTGCTTCTACTGGTTCCCGCGAAGCGCTGGAACTGCGCGATGGCGACAAATCCCGCTTCCTGGGCAAAGGCGTAACCAAAGCGGTTGGCGCAGTAAACGGTCCTATTGCTCAGGCAATCCTTGGCAAAGATGCCAAAGATCAGGCTGGCATTGACAAGATCATGATCGATCTGGACGGTACTGAAAACAAATCTAACTTCGGTGCTAACGCAATCCTGGCTGTTTCCCTGGCGAACGCCAAAGCAGCAGCTGCTTCTAAAGGTCAGCCACTGTTCGAACACATTGCTGAACTGAACGGCACTCCAGGCAAATACTCTATGCCAGTTCCGATGATGAACATCATCAACGGCGGTGAGCACGCAGACAACAACGTTGATATTCAGGAATTTATGATTCAGCCAGTTGGCGCGAAATCCCTGAAAGAAGCAGTACGTATGGGTTCTGAAGTGTTCCACAACCTGGCTAAAGTTCTGAAAGCTAAAGGCATGAACACTGCAGTAGGTGACGAAGGTGGTTATGCACCTAACCTGGGCTCCAACGCCGAAGCACTGGCTGTAATCGCTGAAGCGGTTAAAGCAGCTGGCTACGAGCTGGGCACCGACATCACCCTGGCGATGGACTGTGCAGCATCTGAATTCTACAAAGACGGTAAATACGTTCTGGCTGGCGAAGGCAACAAAGCATTCACCTCCGAAGAGTTCACTCACTTCCTGGAAGACCTGACCAAACAGTACCCAATCGTCTCTATCGAAGACGGTCTGGACGAGTCTGACTGGACTGGTTTCGCATACCAGACCAAAGTACTGGGCGACAAAATCCAGCTGGTTGGTGACGATCTGTTCGTAACCAACACCAAGATCCTGAAAGAAGGTATCGAGAAAGGCATCGTTAACTCCATCCTGATCAAATTCAACCAGATCGGTTCTCTGACCGAAACTCTGGCTGCGATCAAAATGGCGAAAGACGCTGGCTACACTGCCGTTATCTCTCACCGTTCAGGCGAAACTGAAGACGCTACCATCGCTGACCTGGCTGTTGGTACCGCTGCAGGCCAGATCAAAACCGGTTCTATGAGCCGTTCTGACCGTGTTGCTAAATACAACCAGCTGATTCGTATCGAAGAAGCGCTGGGCGAAAAAGCACCATACAACGGTCGTAAAGAGATCAAAGGTCAGTAATTCATACTGAACCTTAATCTTTAGAAAAAACCCGCTTCGGCGGGTTTTTTTATGTCATCACGCCGTCGGGACGCTATGACGTGTGCGTACCGCCTGTTCAATAATTTCGGCAGCCCGTGCTGCCCCTCCGGCATTTATCAGCTGAGTCTGGAGGGCGGTGATGCGCTGCGTGTACTGCTTGTTTTCCAGCAGCTCGAGAAGATGCTGGCTGAGCGTATGGCTCGGCGAAAAACGGCAGGCCTTAAGGCCAATGCCGCTGAAAACCACGCGGGCGGCGACGCCCGGCTGATCAAACGCCAGCGGCACGGCGAGGATCGGCGTGGCGGTGGCGATGGCATCCATCACCGTATTCAGCCCTGCATGGGTAATGACGGCGCTGGCATCGCGTAATACCGCCAGCTGATCGGTAAATCCTACGGTTTGCGCCCCCGCACGCGCCAGCCGGGCGGTTTGACTGGCATTTAGCCCGTCACAGTGGGCAATAAGCAAGGGTACGCCAGCCTCCCGGCAGGCGCGGGTAATCTTGCGGAACAGTCCATAGCGGTAGCCCTGCAGCGTGCCTAATGATGCAAAAACAAACCGCTTTTTATTGCCGGAAGAGACCCCTGGCGGATCGTGGCGTAGCGGACCTACCGCATGGAAGCAGGCGGGCAAGGTGCGTGGAAAATCAAAGCCTGGGATGGTCTGGCTGATTTGCGCCAATGGCGACAGGCATTGATCCAGCCTGTTACGCGCGGGCAGACCAAACGCCCGGGCATGACGGGCAATGACCCGCCCCTGTCCCGACATTAGCCAGTCATAAACATCCGCGCTGGAGGCGTATAATTTCCGGCTGCGATCGCTGGTGCCATAGCGAAAAGGCATCACCGGCAAGGGGATGGTGTTATCCCGGTTTACCGGCAGGGCGCAGCAGATGGAGATAAAGGGCAGGTTGAGCGCTTGTGCGACCAGCCCTCCTGCCGGCTCCATCTGATCGACAATCACGGCGTCAATATTGTGCTGTCTGAAGGCGATTGGCAGTTCACGGCACAGCATATCGGTAACGCTTGCCATACCTGATATCAGGCGAAAAAATCCCGGCTCATGCATCCCAGACGGCGTGGGGTGACCCACCGGGATGAAGTGCGCCTGCGGTTCCCTGAGCAGCGAGCGAGCCTCTTCCTGCTGAAAAAAAGTGACCCGATGGCCGCGCACGATAAGGTGTTTCGCCAGTGCTTCCATAGCCTGCATATGGCTGTATAACGGTAGCGTTATTACCGCAAAATGGCTCATTCTGCTTGTCCAGTATTCTGATGGCGACTCAGTCAAGGGGGTTAACGTCGACGCGAGCCGGGTGGGGGATATCTTAAAAGCGTAGCGTAAGTTTTTATGTTTTTAACATTGCCTTCTGACAACGGCTTTCCACCATAAGGCCGTTAGCCTGGCTATCCTTAAACTGACAGGAATTAAATCGTGGCCGGGGTTGTTTTGCCTGATTATGTGCGATCTGCAATAATGCCCCCCCGTAAATCTGACCAGAGATAACTATGCAGTACCCGATTAACGAGATGTTCCAGACCCTGCAAGGCGAGGGTTACTTCACCGGCGTTCCCGCTATCTTCATTCGTCTGCAGGGATGCCCGGTTGGCTGTGCCTGGTGTGATACCAAACATACCTGGGAAACGCTCAGCGATCGGGAAGTTTCACTGTTCAGCATTCTGGCGAAAACTAAAGAGAGCGACAAATGGGGCTCGGCAAACCCGGACGATCTGCTGGCGATCATTGGTCGTCAGGGCTGGACGGCGCGCCATGTGGTGATCACCGGCGGTGAACCCTGCATTCACGACCTGATGCCGCTGACCATGCTGCTGGAAAGCAACGGCTTTAGCTGCCAGATTGAAACCAGCGGCACCCACGAAGTACGCTGCTCCCACACCACCTGGGTGACGGTATCGCCAAAAGTGAATATGCGCGGCGGGTATGACGTGCTGTCCCAGGCGCTGGAACGCGCGGACGAGATTAAACACCCGGTCGGCCGCGTACGCGATATCGAAGCGCTGGATGAACTGCTGGAAACCTTAACGGACGATAAGCAGCGGGTGATTGCCCTGCAGCCGATCTCTCAGAAAGAAGATGCCACGCGCCTGTGTATCGAGACCTGTATCGCGCGGAACTGGCGTCTGTCGATGCAGACGCACAAATATCTGAATATCGCCTGACAGCCCTGCGGCCCCTGTGATTAAGGGGCCCGCAGTCTGGGTAACAACGCCCAGGTCACTACCGCCGAGCCGAGACAAATCGCACTGTTAAACAGCAGCGCGTATTGGGCGGCGCTGGCCATGCCCAGCGGCAGCAGCAGGGCATACAGCGAAGCCGTCACGGCGATTCCCATTGCTCCACCCAGCGAACTCCCCATCTTGTAGATCCCGGACGCCACGCCGACTTTACTCTCCGGCGCGTTCATCACCGCCGTGTCAGTCGATGGCGTGGCGTAACAACCCAACCCCAGGCCAAACAGGACGTTGCTCAAAAAGACGGTGACGATATAGATCTCTTTGCTTAAGAAGGTGCAGGAGATAAAGGTAATCCCGATCGCGGTCAGCACGGGCCCGGTCATCATCGGCAGGCGGGCACCATAGCGTTGCAGCAGTTTCTCCCCCACGCGGATCATGGCGAGCACGGTCACCAGATACCCCAGGGTCATCATCCCGGTTTGCAAAGGCGTCAGATGATGGCCCTGCTGCAGCCAGATGCTGGTGATCATCATGGTGCCAATACAGCCGTTGAGCATGAAGTTGGAGAGCACCGCCGCGCTGTAGGCCCGGTTTTTAAACAGCGCAAAATCAATCAGCGCCGCATCGCCTTTACGCAGGCCGGTTATGATAAAGCCCAGCGCCGCCAGGATCGCCGCCCCCAGCACCGCCAGCGACAGGCCGCTACTCCAGCCCCAGCTGTGCCCTTTGCTGATAAACAGGTTGAGCAGCACCAGCATAAAGACAAAACTCACCAGCCCGCCAATATCCAGCTTATGCTGACCAGCGCTGGCGCTCCGGCTTTCGGGCGTACCGCGGATGAGTAGCAGAGCCGCCAGAGCCATCACGATGGAGAAAATAAATATCCAGCGCCAGCCCAGGCTGGTGGCGATCGCGCCGCCCACAAACGAGCTCAGGCCGCTACCACCCCAGGAGCCAATTACCCAGAAACTGATCGCCCGCTGGCGCGCTTTGCCTTCGTACCAGGTTTTAATCAGCGCCAGGGTGGCGGGCATAATGCAGGCCGCCGACAGCCCCTGGATCGCCCGTCCCAGAAGAAAGAGCACCGGCTCCCGGGCCAGAAACAGCAGGCCGCTGCCGACAATACTCAGCACCAGGCCGATGACCGTCAGGCGCACGCGACCAAACTTATCGGCAAAGCCGCCGCTGGCAACGACAAAGCAGCCGCTGAATAACGCGCTGAGGCTGACCGCCAGCGTGAGCGTCTCCAGGGAAATGTCGAGGCTATTTTTCATGGCCGGCACCACGTTGATCACCGACTGGGCAAATAACCAGAATGTCAGAACGCTCAGAACAATACCCGCCAGCAGTCGATCGTTACCTGCAAAAGCCGGGGTGCCTGTCAGGGGAACGGTACTCATTGTGCAGCCCTCCTGGGGATACGCGATTAACGCAGATAGTGTTCGGTCAGGGCGCTCCAGAGCGCGGCACCGGTGAGCAGGATCTTGTCGTTAAAGTCATAGCCCGGGTTATGCACCATGCAGCGATCCGCTTCGTCGCCGGCACCAATGGTGAAGTAACAGCCGTCGGGGTTCTTCTCAAGCATGAAGGCGAAATCTTCGCTGCCCATAAATGCACCCACGGTCGCGACCGCATCCTGTCCGAACAGATCCTGGGCGACGGTACGCACCATCTCATTGGCGGCGGGGTTATTGGTGAGTACCGGGCTGCCGTTGATATGCCGGATTGTGGCCGTGGCGTTGAAGCTTTCTGCCTGCGCAACCGCGATGTCGTGGATACGCTGCAGAACGGTCTGGCGCACCTTCTCGTTCAGCGTGCGCAC
The DNA here is from genome assembly GCF_005843915.1 of Enterobacter sp. MF024. Classification (NCBI taxonomy): domain Bacteria; kingdom Pseudomonadati; phylum Pseudomonadota; class Gammaproteobacteria; order Enterobacterales; family Enterobacteriaceae; genus Enterobacter; species Enterobacter sp. MF024. The sequence continues at coordinate 166,973 of NZ_VCBB01000011.1, forward strand.
GGTCAGCTTCATCAGCACTTTTTCGTTGATGATATTGGGCGCATGTCCGGCCTGAATACTGCCGACGGTGACCACCGCAGGCTCAAACGGGGTGATATTGCGCGACACAATCGACTGCAGGGCGAGGGTGATGTGGCAGGCCACCAGCGTGGCATCGACGGTATGTTCCGGCAGGGCACCGTGCCCGCCGACGCCGTTAACTTCAATGTGCAGGGTGTCAGAGGAGGCCATCATGGCGCCGTCGCGCAGGCCAATTTTGCCGAGCTTTTGCCCGGGCATATTATGCAGACCGAAAATATGGTCGCAGGGGAAGGTATCAAACAGGCCATCTTCGACCATTACCCGCCCGCCGTACAGCAGCTCTTCAGCCGGCTGGAAAATCAGGTGCAGCGTACCGTTAAAATTGCGGGTGCGCGCCAGGTATTCGGCGGCATAGAGCAGGGTGGTGGTATGGCCGTCATGGCCGCAGCCGTGGAATTTGCCCGCAACGGTGCTGCTCCAGGCTTTGCCGCTGTCCTCCTGCATCGGTAACGCATCCATATCGGCGCGCAGACCCAGGCGTTTGCTGCCGTTGCCCACTTTCAGGGTGCCTACCACTCCGGTTTTCGCCATTCCGCGATGCACGTCGTAACCCCACTGCTGGAGCAACTCTGCGACGCGCTGGCTGGTTTGTTGCTCCTCGAAACCGATCTCAGGGTGCTGATGAAAATGGCGGCGCAGCTCAATAAACTGCGCCTCGTTGCGCTGCAGTGCTTCAACAATCGGATGTGTCATTTTTGTTATCCTTTTTTTATCAAACAATGCTAATTTCGAGTTTATGCCGATCGCAGCGACGGAAAATGCACTTTTTTGTTGTGAAGCGACGCTTTATTTCTGATTGTTTTTCATACAATTCTGTTATGACAAAAAACAGCGCGTCATTATTTGTCTTCCCGGGAGGGGCAAATGGAGCAACGGGGTAGCGAATTTTCGGTGAAGGTGCAGGACATTCGTCAGTTTCATCAGGAGGAGGACGATGCACTGACCCTGCTGTGGCTGCTGGAAGGCAGCGCGGAACTGAAAACCGACCAGCGGCAGGTGACTCTGGAGGCGGATAGCCTGACCATCGTCAACCGTAATCAACGCTGGCAGCTCACCAGCGAGAGCGGGAATACGACGATGTGCGTTGTGCTTTCCGGACGCTGGATCCAGCAGCTTTGCCGCGACTTTTTCGCCCACGATTACGCCATTCCGTCCGACGCCGGGGGCGGCTGGCCCCAGTGTGATGAGCTACGCCATCTCCTGCGCCAGCTGCTGGCAAGCACCCTCATCAACGAGCAGCATCGCTACCGGCTGGAAGCAATCCGCTGGCTGAGCGAGATCCTGCTGCTGCTGACCAGCCGGTTCCAGCAGCCCGCCCGCCTGATCCTGCGGGAAAACCATCCGGGCTTAAGCAAACGTATCGCCCGGGTGGTGGAACGCATCAACGCCAGCTACACCCGACGCATTACCCTGGCAGAAATCGCCGAAAGTGAATTTGTCTCGGAAGCCTGGCTCTCCCGTCTTTTTCGTAAAGAGATGGGCGTCAGTTTTATGCAGTACATTACGACCCTGCGGCTGGAAAAGGCCGCCGATGCGCTTCGCCTGACCAGTCGACCGCTGCACCAGATTGCGCTGGAGCAGGGATTCGCCAGTACGCGCATGATGAGCGATCTGTTCCGGCGTCATTACCAGATGGCCCCGGGAGAGTTTCGTAAACAACGACGTTCTCACCCCGGTACGCCCCGTTTACGCCAGAGCAACGGGGAGCAGCTCTACCCGGTGGCGGTGGACAGGCTTTTCAGCCTGCTGAATCAACCCGAAACGCGCGGCCGGGAGCCGTCGTCATTAACCCCGCATCCGGTGCAGGAGAGAGTACTCGATCTGCCCCTTCTCAAACCTTCCGCGCCGCTGCGCCATACCCGAATGGTGGTGACGGTGCGTGAGCTGGACGATCTGTTGCGTGAGGACGTGCGTCGGGAGCTGGAAAAGCTCGGGGAGGCGATGCCCGTTTACGGGATCGATATCGCGGAGCCCTTTCTCAGCAGCCGCCTGTTTGCCAGCGGCTGGGACGATCCGCAGATGGCGGGGTATGCCTGCTGGTACAACCTTCATCAGGTCTTCACCTGGCTTGGGCAAAAACAGTGGGCGGTGCTGCTGCATACCGGCCTGACCACCCGCACTGATTTGCTTGCACGCTTTTTACAGCAGTCAGTTAATCACTTTTCACCCGATATCACCGGCAGCTGGCAGTTTGTGATGCACTGGTCGACTCAGGCGAGCGAGGAGACGCGGTCACAGGTCTGGCAGGCCCAGCGGGCGACGCTTCGCGAGTATCTGCCGCAGGCGACGTTCGGCATCTGGCACCGCTTTTCCCCCGGCCATGGTGCGCAAAATGACGAGGCGCTGCTGAACTCCACTCTTCTTACGCAGGCCGATTTTTTGGCCTGTCCGGCCGATGCCAACGAGCTTCTCGATCTGGCGCAGCTGGATCCGGCCCATCTCTCCTCCTCAGAAAATTATCCGGTACAGAAGATCCGGCAGATCCTGACCTCGCTTCGCCAGCGCAAGATCTCGCTTCCGCTATGGCTGCTGTCGTGGAACACCCTCACCGGGAATACCCGGACGACCAACGGCGGGTTTTTCCGCGGGGCACTGCTGATGCAAAACCTGCTCGGGCTTTCGGAGCAGGTCTGGCTGGCGGGGTTCTGGCTTAATTCAGGCTTACAGGGCGAAGCGCGGGCCAACAACACCATCGATACGTCGAGCCTTGCCCTGCAGTACAACCACGGCCTGCCTCGCCCCATCTACTGGGTGCTCTGGCTGTGGCGACGCCTGCGCGGTGAAATGCTGGTAAACGAAAAGAACCTTCTGCTGTTGCGCCACCACAACGGATATCAGCTGTTACTGTGCAATACGGTGGTATTTAACCCGCTGCTCTCCAGCGAAGAGGCTTTTATTCAGCGTTTTCGCCAGCAGTACCATGTCCAGTTGAAGGGATTAAGCGGCAGATGGCGGATTAAGTGCCACCTGTTTGATCAGCACAACGGCGCGCTGTACCCCTTAATTGAAGGCGTGCGCAGTGAAAGGGGGCCGGACGAAGAGATGTGGCGCTGGGTTGAGCATAAAGCGCGTCCAATGCTGTCAATGCATGATGAACGGCTTCATGAAGGCTGGCAGATAGCGGAATCGCTGGAAAGCAACGCACTTATGCTCTTTGAGCTCGCGCCGTTGCTTCCTCATGAGGGGGATCACTCGCCGCGATAGATGCAGCCGGCGGTGCAGGTCTCTTTGATCATCACCGCGCTCAGCAGCGGCACCAGCGGTTTCATCTCATTCCAGATCCACTTCGCCAGCACTTCGCTGGTCGGATTTTCCAGCCCTGGAATATCATTCAGATAGTAGTGATCGAGGCGGTCATAGGTCGGTTTGAACGCCGCTTTCAGTTCGGAGAAATCCATAATCCAGCCGGTATGCGGATCGACTTCACCCGTGATCTCCAGACGCACCATAAAGGAGTGCCCATGCAGGCGACCACATTTATGCCCTTCCGGGACGTGAGGCAGATGGTGGGCGGCTTCGAACATAAAATCTTTAAACAGCGTGGTGGACATCGTGGACTCTCAAAAATGCGGAAAAAACCGGCGTAGAGTACCGGAAAGTACATTTTTTATCATTAACTAAAACGGTCATTATAGGGAGGGCACCGGGTAGCCAGTATAACCACTCTTTTTCTCTATATTTTTCAATCGGATAATTAATCAGTTTTATCGTTAAGAACAATAGCTAAAAGAGGTTAGTCCATTTGGTTATTTATTATTTCCATCCCTTCTTTAATTGTTATGATCCGCGCCGTTAACCTTACACTCTGTTCTGTCTTTCAGATAAAAATTCAGCTTTGCTACTGGAACATAACGACGCATGACAACACAGGCCCCACCTTCAAATTTGCTTCCCCTGAACCCGGAGCAACTGGCACGCCTGCAGGCGGCCACCACTGATTTCTCGCCCACCCAGCTTGCCTGGGTATCCGGTTATTTCTGGGGAATGCTCAATCAACAGCCGGGGGCTGTGGCGAGTGCACCGGCTGCGGCCGTTGAGATCCCGGCGATTACGCTTATCTCCGCCTCGCAAACCGGCAATGCCCGCCGCGTGGCTGAAGCCCTGCGCGACGATCTGCTCGCAGCCAAACTGAACGTGAACCTGGTGAACGCCGGGGATTATAAATTTAAGCAAATCGCGTCAGAAAAACTGGTTGTCGTTGTGACCTCTACCCAGGGCGAAGGTGAGCCGCCTGAAGAAGCGGTTGCGCTGCATAAGTTCCTGTTCTCGAAAAAGGCGCCAAAACTGGCGGGCACCGCGTTTGCGGTATTCGGCCTGGGCGACTCCTCCTACGAATTCTTCTGCCAGTCGGGCAAAGATTTTGACAACAAGCTGGCCGAACTGGGTGCTGAACGCCTGCTGGATCGCGTTGATACCGACGTTGAATACCAGACCGCGGCGGCCGAATGGCGCGCACGTATTGTCGATGTGCTGAAAGCCCGCGTCCCGACCGAGACGCCAGCCCAGGCGGCAGCCACTGCCACTGGCGTGGTCAACGACATTCACACCAGCCCGTACACCAAAGAAGCCCCGCTGACGGCGAGCCTGTCGGTGAACCAGAAAATCACCGGTCGTGATTCTGAAAAAGACGTGCGCCACATCGAAATCGATCTGGGCGACTCCGGCCTGCGCTACCAGCCGGGCGATGCCCTGGGTGTCTGGTACCAGAACGATCCGGCCCTGGTGAAAGAGCTGGTTGAGCTGCTGTGGCTGAAAGGCGACGAGCAGGTCACCCTGGACGGCAAAACGCTGCCGCTCTCTGAAGCGCTGCAGTGGCATTTCGAGCTGACCGTGAATACCGCGAACATCGTGGAGAATTACGCCACCCTGACCCGCAGCGAATCCCTGCTGCCGCTGGTGGGCGACAAAGCCAAACTGCAACACTACGCAGCCACGACGCCCATCGTCGATATGGTCCGTTTCTCGCCAGCCCAGCTGGATGCTGAGGCGTTAACCAGCCTGCTGCGTCCGCTGACGCCGCGTCTGTACTCTATCGCCTCCGCGCAGGCCGAGGTGGAAAGCGAAGTTCACGTCACCGTAGGCGTGGTGCGTTACGACATCGAAGGTCGTGCCCGTGCCGGTGGCGCATCGAGCTTCCTGGCGGATCGCGTGGAAGAAGAGGGCGAGGTGCGGGTCTTTATCGAGCACAACGACAACTTCCGTCTGCCTGCCAACCCGGAAACCCCGGTCATTATGATTGGTCCGGGCACCGGCATCGCGCCGTTCCGCGCCTTTATGCAGCAGCGTGCCGCTGACGAAGCGCCAGGCAAAAACTGGCTGTTCTTCGGTAACCCGCACTTCACCGAAGATTTCCTCTATCAGGTGGAGTGGCAGCGCTACGTTAAAGAGGGCGTGCTGAGCCGTATCGATCTGGCCTGGTCCCGCGATCAAAAAGAAAAAATCTACGTACAAGACAAACTGCGCGAACAGGGCGCAGAGCTGTGGCGCTGGATCAATGACGGTGCCCACATTTATGTCTGCGGCGACGCCAATCGCATGGCGAAAGACGTTGAGCAGGCTTTGCTGGAAGTGATTGCTGAATTCGGTGGCATGGATACTGAATCGGCGGATGAATATTTAAGTGAGCTGCGCGTCGAGCGCCGTTATCAGCGAGATGTCTACTAATGAGCGAAAAACATCCTGGCCCTCTGGTGGTCGAAGGCAAACTGTCTGATGCCGAGCGCATGAAGGTTGAGAGTAACTACCTGCGCGGCACCATTGCCGAAGATTTAAATGACGGTCTGACCGGCGGTTTTAAAGGCGACAACTTCCTGCTGATCCGTTTCCACGGTATGTACCAGCAGGACGATCGCGATATTCGCGCCGAGCGTGCTGAACAGAAGCTGGAGCCGCGTCATGCGATGCTGCTGCGCTGCCGTCTGCCGGGTGGGATCATCACCACCAAACAGTGGCAGGCGATCGACAAGTTCGCCCATGACAACACTATCTACGGCAGCATCCGTCTGACCAACCGTCAGACCTTCCAGTTCCACGGCATTCTGAAGAAGAACGTGAAGCCGGTACACCAGATGCTGCACTCCGTCGGGCTGGACGCGCTGGCAACCGCCAACGACATGAACCGTAACGTGCTCTGCACCTCTAACCCGTACGAGTCCGAGCTGCACGCTGAAGCGTACGAGTGGGCGAAGAAGATCTCCGAGCATCTGCTGCCGCGTACCCGCGCCTATGCTGAGATCTGGCTCGACCAGGAGAAGGTCGCGACCACGGACGAAGAGCCGATCCTCGGCCAGACCTACCTGCCGCGTAAGTTCAAAACGACGGTAGTCATCCCGCCGCAGAACGATATCGATCTGCACGCCAACGACATGAACTTTGTGGCGATTGCCGAGAACGGCAAGCTGGTGGGCTTTAACCTGCTGGTGGGCGGCGGTCTCTCTATTGAGCACGGTAACAAGAACACCTACGCCCGTACCGCGAGCGAGTTTGGCTATCTGCCGCTGGAGCACACCCTGGCGGTGGCGGAAGCGGTCGTCACCACCCAGCGCGACTGGGGTAACCGTACCGATCGTAAAAACGCCAAGACCAAATACACCCTCGAGCGCGTGGGCGTTGAGACCTTCAAAGCCGAAGTGGAGCGTCGCGCGGGCATTAAGTTTGAGCCGATCCGTCCGTACGAATTCACCGGTCGCGGGGATCGCATCGGCTGGGTTAAAGGTATCGACAATAAATGGCACCTGACGCTGTTTATTGAAAACGGCCGTATCCTGGATTATCCGGGCCGTCCGCTGAAAACCGGTCTGCTGGAGATCGCGAAGATCCACAAAGGCGAATTCCGTATCACTGCCAACCAGAACCTGATTATTGCCGGCGTGCCGGAAAGCCAGAAGGCGAAGATCGAGAAGCTGGCGCGGGATCATGCCCTGATGGACGCAGTGAAGCCGCAGCGTGAAAACTCCATGGCCTGCGTGTCGTTCCCGACCTGTCCGCTGGCGATGGCCGAAGCGGAACGTTTCCTGCCGTCATTTACTGACAAAGTGGAAGCGATTCTGGAAAAACACGGCATTCCGGATGAGCATATCGTGATGCGCGTCACCGGCTGCCCGAACGGCTGTGGCCGCGCGATGCTGGCCGAGCTGGGCCTGGTGGGTAAAGCGCCGGGTCGTTACAACCTGCACCTGGGGGGTAACCGCAGCGGAACGCGTATTCCACGTATGTATCGCGAGAACATCACGGAACCTGAAATTCTCAACTCGATTGATGAGTTAGTCGGGCGCTGGGCGAAAGAGCGCGAAGCGGGTGAAGGCTTCGGCGACTTTACGGTGCGTGCGGGCATCATTCGCCCGGTGCTCGATCCCGCCCGGGATTTCTGGGAGTAATACCGCACGGGTTTTGTAGGCCGGGCAAACGCAGTGCCGCCCGGCAAAACAGGCAAATGAGGTTCCTATGTCCGTACTCGATCTAAACGCCCTTAACGATCTGCCAAAAGTCGAACGCATTCTGGCGCTGGCCGAAACCAACGCGCAGCTGGAGAAGCTGGACGCCGAAGGGCGCGTCGCCTGGGCTCTGGAAAACCTGCCGGGTGAACACGTGCTCTCGTCGAGCTTTGGTATTCAGGCCGCGGTCAGCCTGCATCTGGTGAATAAGATCCGCCCGGACATTCCGGTGATCCTCACCGACACCGGTTACCTGTTCCCGGAAACCTACCAGTTTATTGATGAGCTGACGGACAAGCTCAGGCTGAATCTGAAGGTCTATCGCGCAGAGCAGAGCGCGGCCTGGCAGGAGGCACGCTACGGCAAGCTGTGGGAGCAGGGCGTTGAGGGCATTGAGAAATATAATGCCATCAACAAAGTCGAGCCGATGAACCGGGCGCTTTCTGAACTCAACGCCAAAACCTGGTTTGCCGGTTTGCGCCGGGATCAGTCCGGTAGCCGGGCGTCACTGCCGGTGCTGGCGATCCAGCGTGGCGTGTTCAAAGTGCTGCCGATTATCGACTGGGACAACCGTACCGTTTACCAGTACCTTCAGCAGCATGGCCTGAAGTATCACCCGCTGTGGGATCAAGGCTATCTGTCGGTGGGCGATACCCATACCACCCGTAAATGGGAGCCGGGTATGGCAGAAGAAGAGACCCGCTTCTTTGGCCTCAAGCGCGAGTGCGGATTGCACGAAGGGTGATTTGTTGCCCCTCACCCTAACCCTCTCCCCAAAGGGGAGAGGGGATCGTTCGGTGCCGTCTTTTCTCCCTCGCCCCTTTGGGGAGAGGGCCGGGGTGAGGGGAACTCACGGCGCTACACTTTCCCCGCCTTCGCCAGCTCCTTCACCAGCGGCAGCATCACCCGCACCACATCCCGGCTGCGGTGTTCAATCCGCTTCGGCAGTGCCTCGTCAATGTGTTGCAGATTATCCAGCCTGACGTCATGCCAGCTGGTTCCTTCCGGAAACGCCTTCGATTTTGCCCGCTGCTGATAACCATCCTTTTTGCCCAGAGACCAGTTGGTCGCTTCGACATACAGCACCGGGATCCCGGCTTTATCGAATACCTCGCCATCATTGCAGCAGCCGGTTCCTTTCGGATACGCGGCGTTGCCGCCCGGGTTGGTGGCAGCATAGATGCCGTGGGCGCGGGCAATGGCCAGTGCCCGGTCGCGGGTTAACTTACGCACCGGCCCGGGCGTGGTTTTGCCGCTGTTGAAATAGAGCTTATCCCCCACGATTAAGTTATCGAGGTTGATCACCAGCAGGGTGTTTTTCTTCTCTGCCGCGCTCATGCGTTTGAGGACATTCTCGGCGCCCAGGCGTCCCTCTTCTTCGCCGCTGGTGGCGATAAAGCGGATGCTGTACTGGGTGGGAATATCTTTCAGCTGGTCGGCCAGCTCCAGCATCACCCCGACGCCAGCGGCGTTGTCATCAATACCCTGTAAGGTCAGGCCGCCGAGGTTGTTGTCGGCATCGCTGTCGCTCATCGGGGCGTAAGTATCGAGATGCGCCAGAATAATAATCTGCTGGGCGGCTTTACCTTCGTGGGCAGCAATCACGGTGCTGCCGGTCACGTTGTGCCAGTTCTTGCTCAGATTACGGGAGGTATAGATGTAGCGGCTCTGAAAGGTGCGGATATCGCTCTGGTAGCCCATACCGGCGAACTGCTGGCGCACATAGTCAGCGGAGAGCATTTCAGCGGGGGTGCCGGTCATCCGACCCGGGAAAAAGGTGGCAATATGACGCGCCTGCGTCGCGGCAACTTCGCCCAGAGGCGGGGTCTTAGCCTGAACCGTTCCGATTAAGCAAACGCCGAGCGCCAGGGCAACGTATCGGTGGCGCATTGCGGAAAACATAGTGAGTCCTTAAAAAAATAACGCAAAATTTTAACGCGCTTAGTATGAAACTGTGACTGCGCTTACACAATTTGATTTGCTCTTAAATGCCCGGAATCACGCGCGTTAAGCACTTTTTGATATGAGCTTTTCCAGGGCGTTATTCCATTGAGTAACTACTCATTCCAATTCGTAATTTCATTCGCTCGTAGCCGCCCCCTATAGTCCCACTATTCCTGGTTGTTAGCGAGTTGTAGCATTGTGGATTACCTTCCTTTATTCGCTGCCGTAAAAGACCGCCCGGTGCTGGTTGTCGGCACCGGCGAAATCGCTGAGCGCAAAATTGCCTTTTTACACCGGGCTGGCGCGCGCGTGCAGGTTGTCGCCGAAGCGGATTTTGCTGAGTCGCAAATCGACAATGTGGTGCTGGTCATTGCCGCCACTGATAACCGGGCTCTCAACCAGCGCGTCTCGGATGCTGCCCATGCCCGTCACCGTCTGGTGAACGTGGTGGACGACCAGCCGCTTTGCTCCTTTATCTTTCCGTCTATTGTGGACCGCTCGCCGCTGCTGGTGGCCATCTCCTCTGGCGGCACTGCTCCGGTGCTGGCCCGCGTACTGCGGGAAAAAATCGAAGCGCTGCTGCCGACAAGCCTGGGCCGGATGGCCGAGAAGGCCAGCTACTGGCGCAACCACCTGAAAACCCGCCTGACCAGCGTGACGGAACGCCGTCGCTTCTGGGAGCGCGTGTTTCGCGGGCGCTTTGCCAGCCTGATGCAGGCCGGTAATGAGACGGCGGCGCAGCAAATTCTCGAAGACGAGCTGGATAACCCGGGCAGCACCAGCGGGGAGATCATCCTCGTCGGTGCGGGGCCGGGTGATGCTGGCCTCCTGACCCTGCGCGGTTTGCAGGTGTTGCAGGATGCGGACGTGGTGTTCTATGACCATCTGGTGAGCGACGGCGTGCGCGAGCTGATTCGTCGCGACGCTGAGCAGATCTGCGTAGGCAAACGCGCGGGCGGACATGCTGTTCCCCAGCACGACACCAACCAGATGCTGATCGCGGCGGCCAGAGAGGGCAAAACCGTGGTGCGCCTGAAAGGGGGCGATCCCTTTATCTTTGGTCGCGGCGGCGAAGAGCTGCAGGCGGCAGCCGAAGCGGGTGTACCTTTCCAGGTGGTACCGGGGATCACCGCAGCCTCGGCGGTCACGGCCTATGCCGGTATTCCGCTCACGCACCGCGATTACGCCCAGAGCGTCACTTTTGTCACCGGCCACTACAAGGCCGACAGCACCCCGTTTGACTGGACGCATCTGGCGCAAAGCCGTCAGACCCTCGCCATCTACATGGGCACCATGAAAGCGGCGGAAATTAGCGAACAACTGATTCGCCACGGGCGCGATGCGACTACGCCTGTGGCGGTGATATCCCGCGGCACGCGCGTCGATCAGAACGTGACCACCGGAACACTACAACACCTTGCAAGCCTCGCGAAAGACGCCCCGATGCCCGCCCTGATTGTGGTGGGGGAAGTGGTGCAGCTGCACAGCACGCTCGCCTGGTTTCAAAACACTACCGACACCGAAGGGTTTGGCTCTTCGGTCGTAAATTTGGCTTAAGGAACGGTTATGGATCAAAAACGACTGACGCACCTGCGGCAACTGGAAGCGGAAAGTATTCATATTATCCGCGAAGTGGCCGCTGAGTTTGCTAATCCGGTAATGATGTACTCCATCGGGAAAGACTCCAGCGTGATGCTGCACCTGGCGCGTAAAGCGTTTTACCCGGGCACGCTGCCGTTCCCGCTGCTGCATGTGGATACCGGCTGGAAATTCCGCGAGATGTATGAGTTCCGTGACCGCACCGCCAAAGCGTACGGCTGCGAACTGCTGGTGCATAAAAACCCGGAAGGGGTGGCGATGGGCATTAACCCGTTCGTGCACGGCAGCGGTAAACACACCGATATCATGAAAACCGAAGGGCTGAAGCAGGCGCTGAACAAATACGGCTTTGATGCCGCGTTCGGCGGCGCCCGCCGCGATGAAGAGAAATCCCGCGCCAAGGAGCGTATCTACTCCTTCCGCGATCGCTTCCATCGCTGGGATCCAAAAAACCAGCGTCCTGAGCTGTGGCACAATTACAACGGCCAGATTAACAAAGGCGAAAGCATTCGCGTGTTCCCGCTCTCCAACTGGACCGAGCTGGATATCTGGCAGTACATCTATCTGGAAAATATCGAGATCGTTCCTCTGTATCTGGCGGCTGAACGCCCGGTGCTGGAGCGCGACGGCATGCTGATGATGGTGGATGACGATCGTATCGATCTGCAGCCTGGCGAAGTGATCAAAAAGCGGATGGTGCGTTTCCGTACCCTCGGCTGCTGGCCGCTGACCGGCGCGGTGGAGTCTGACGCGCAGACGCTGCCTTCGATCATTGAAGAGATGCTGGTCTCAACCACCAGCGAGCGACAGGGGCGCGTGATTGACCGCGACCAGGCAGGCTCGATGGAGCTGAAGAAACGTCAGGGTTATTTCTAAGGAGCCGCCATGAATACCACTATTGCTCAACAGATTGCCAATGAAGGCGGCGTCGAAGCCTACCTGCACGCCCAGCAGCACAAAAGTTTGCTGCGTTTCCTGACCTGCGGCAGCGTGGACGACGGGAAAAGCACCCTGATTGGCCGTCTGCTGCACGATACCCGTCAGATCTATGAAGATCAGCTCTCATCACTGCACAACGACAGCAAGCGTCACGGCACCCAGGGCGAGAAACTCGATCTGGCCCTGCTGGTGGATGGCCTGCAGGCGGAGCGCGAGCAGGGCATCACCATCGACGTGGCCTATCGCTATTTCTCCACCGAGAAGCGTAAATTTATTATCGCCGACACCCCAGGGCATGAGCAGTACACCCGCAATATGGCGACCGGCGCCTCCACCTGCGACCTGGCGATCCTGCTGATCGACGCCCGTAAAGGTGTGCTGGATCAGACCCGTCGCCACAGCTTTATCTCCACGCTGCTGGGGATCAAACACCTGGTGGTGGCGGTCAACAAGATGGACCTGGTCAACTTCAGCGAAGAGAAGTTTAACGAGATCCGCGAAAGCTACCTCACCTTTGCCGAGCAGCTGCCGGGCAACCTCGACATCCGCTTTGTGCCGCTGTCGGCGCTGGAAGGGGATAACGTGGCTTCCCAGAGCGTCAGCATGCCGTGGTACAGCGGCCCGACGCTGCTGGAAGTGCTGGAGACCGTTGAGATCCAGCGCAGCGTGGAAACGCAGCCGATGCGCTTCCCGGTGCAGTACGTGAACCGCCCGAACCTCGATTTCCGTGGCTTCTCCGGCACTATTGCCTCCGGCAACGTGCAGGTCGGCCAGCGCGTGAAAGTCCTGCCATCCGGCGTGGAATCAGCGATTACCCGTATCGTTACCTTTGACGGCGATCTGCAGGAAGCCGGGGCAGGGGAAGCGGTAACGCTGGTGCTGAAAGACGAAATTGATATCAGTCGCGGCGACTTGCTGGTAGATGCGCAGGAGACGCTGCCTGCGGTACAAAGCGCCTCTGTGGATGTGGTGTGGATGGCTGAACAGCCGCTGAGCCCGGGCCAGAGCTACGACATCAAGATTGCCGGCAAGAAAACCCGCGCCCGCGTGGACGGCGTTCAGTACCAGGTCGACATCAACAACCTGGCGCAGCACAGCGTCACTGAACTGCCGCTGAACGGCATCGGGCTGGTGGATTTCACCTTCGACGAACCGCTGGTGCTGGATCGGTATCAGCAGAACCCGGTGACCGGGGGCTTAATCATTATCGACCGTCTGACCAACGTCACCGTTGGCGCAGGGATGGTGCGCGAGCCTAAATCGCAGGCGAGCGCGGTGCCGTCGGAATTCAGCGCCTTTGAGCTGGAGCTGAACGCGCTGGTACGCAAACACTTCCCGCACTGGGGCGCGCGCGATCTGCTGGGAGGCAAGTAATGGCGCAGCATGATGAGAACGTCGTCTGGCATCCTCATCCGGTCACGGTGGCCGAACGCGAACAACTCCACGGTCATCGTGGGGTTGTGCTGTGGTTTACCGGGCTCTCGGGTTCCGGTAAGTCCACCGTCGCGGGCGCGCTGGAAGAGGCGCTGCACAAACTTGGCGTCAGCACCTATCTGTTGGATGGCGACAACGTGCGCCACGGGCTGTGCAGCGATCTCGGCTTTAGCGATACGGATCGCAAAGAGAACATCCGTCGGGTGGGCGAAGTGGCCAGCCTGATGGCCGATGCCGGGCTGGTGGTGTTAACCGCCTTTATCTCACCGCATCGCGCCGAGCGGCAGATGGTGCGTGAGCGGGTGGGTAACAGCCGCTTCATTGAAGTGTTTGTTGATACCCCGCTGGAAATCTGCGAACAGCGCGATCCGAAAGGGCTCTACAAAAAGGCCCGCGCCGGCGAGCTGAAGAATTTCACCGGCATCGATGCGGTCTACGAAGCGCCGGAAACCCCGGATATCCACCTCGAAGGTCAACAATTGGTAACAAATTTAGTAGGCCAATTATTAGACCTGCTCCGGCAGGGCGATATTATCAGATCCTGAGATGGTATTGAGGGGAGCGAATAACTCCCGTCAATATGTCACGGTCACAGGATCAGCTATGCGGAACAGCGAAAACTACATCATCACCGGGTCGGACACAGTATCGGCAAATGACGAGACGACCTGGTCTTTTCCTGGGGCGTTTGTCGGCTTTGCGTCATGGCTGATGGCACTGGGGATCCCTTTCCTGTTTTACGGCAGCAACACGCTGTTTTTCTTCCTTTATACCTGGCCTTTCTTCCTTGCACTGATGCCCGTTGCCGTTGTGGTGGGGATCGCGCTGCACTCTCTGCTTAACGGCAAGCTACTCTACAGTTCGCTTTGCACCGTGATGACGGTGGTGGCAATGGTCGGACTGTTATTTTTGTGGCTCATGGGATAAGTTCATCCATAATTCAAACCGTAACCAACTATGTGACATTGTTGGCTTGCGCGAATCTGCAAAAAAAATGTGGTACATTTGCCCGCAATGTTGCGGCATCTCTGTAGCCCCGATGTAGAGTCGTGGGGAAAGTTATGGGATGATGATGCCGTTTTTCAGGGGGCAGGATGGGTAAACTTACGCTGCTGTTGCTGGCTCTGCTGGTCTGGCTTCAGTATTCGCTGTGGTTCGGTAAGAACGGCCTTCACGATTACAGTCGCGTCAGCGATGACGTGACGGCGCAGCAGGCTACAAACGGCAAACTTAAAGCGCGAAACGATCAACTGTTTGCGGAAATTGACGATCTCAATGGCGGCCAGGAAGCCATTGAAGAGCGCGCGCGCAACGAACTCAGCATGACTAAGCCGGGCGAAACCTTCTATCGTCTGGTGCCGGATGCGTCTAAACGCAACCAGGGCTCAGTACAAAACACTCGATAATCAGGCCCAGGATTACGCCATGGCAGTAACTTTTTCGAACGTATGCGCCGTTGTGCCAGCCGCCGGGTTTGGCCGGCGCATGCAGACTGAATGTCCTAAACAATACCTTTCAATTGGTGATAAAACGATCCTTGAGCACACCGTGGCGGCGCTGCTGGCGAACCCACGCGTGACGCGAGTCGTTATCGCTATCAGCCCGGGCGACGCCCGCTTTGCCGCGCTACCGCTTGCAGTTCATCCGCAGGTGACCGTGGTTGACGGCGGAGCAGAGCGTGCCGATTCGGTGCTGGCGGGATTACAGGCCGCCGGTGACGCGCAGTGGGTGCTGGTGCATGATGCGGCGCGTCCGTGTCTGCATCAGGACGATCTGGCGCGGCTGCTGGCGATCAGCGAAACCAGCCGCGTGGGCGGCATTCTGGCGACGCCGGTCCGCGATACCATGAAACGCGGCGAGCCGGGGCTGCAGGCCATCGCTCACACCGTGGAGCGCGTTGACCTCTGGCATGCGCTCACGCCGCAATTTTTCCCTCGCGAGCTGCTGCACGCCTGCTTAACCCGTGCGCTGAACGAAGGCGCAACCATCACCGACGAAGCTTCGGCGCTGGAGTACTGCGGTTTTCACCCGGAACTGATTGAAGGGCGCGCAGATAATATAAAAGTGACGCGCCCCGAAGATTTACAGCTGGCAGAATTTTATCTTACCCGTTCGACCCATCAGGAGAAGGCATAATGCGAATTGGACATGGTTTTGATGTACACGCCTTTGGCGGCGAGGGCCCAATTATCATTGGCGGCGTACGCATCCCTTATGAAAAAGGACTGCTGGCGCATTCTGATGGCGATGTTGCCCTGCACGCGTTAACCGACGCGCTGCTGGGTGCGGCGGCGCTGGGCGATATCGGCAAGCTGTTCCCGGACACCGATCCGGCCTTTAAGGGCGCCGACAGCCGTGAGCTGCTGCGCGAAGCCTGGCGCCGTATTCAGGCCAAAGGCTACACCCTCGGCAACGTGGACGTGACCATTATTGCCCAGGCCCCGAAAATGCTGCCGCACATCCCCCAGATGCGCGTGTTTATTGCCGAAGATCTCGGCTGCCATATGGACGATGTCAACGTCAAAGCGACCACTACCGAGAAGCTCGGCTTTACCGGTCGCGGTGAAGGCATTGCCTGTGAAGCCGTGGCGCTGCTGGTGAAGGCGGCCAAATGATCGACTTCGACAACCTGACGTACCTGCACGGTAAGCCGCAGGGCACGGGCCTGCTGAAGGCCAATCCGGAAGATTTCGTGGTGGTAGAAGATCTGGGCTTTGAGCCGGACGGCGAGGGCGAGCACATTCTGGTGCGGATCCTGAAAAACGGCTGCAACACCCGTTTTGTCGCCGAGGCGCTGGCAAAGTTCCTGAAAATTCACGCCCGTGAAGTGAGCTTTGCCGGGCAGAAAGACAAACACGCCGTCACGGAACAGTGGCTCTGCGCCCGGGTACCGGGTAATGGGATGCCCGATTTAAGCCAGTTCCAGCTTGAAGGCTGTCAGGTGCTGGAATACGCCCGTCACAAGCGCAAATTGCGTCTCGGGGCGCTTAAGGGCAACGCCTTTACCCTGGTGCTGCGCGAGGTGAGCAACCGCGATGAGGTTGAACAGCGTCTGACGGCAATCAACGAGCAGGGCGTGCCGAACTATTTCGGCGCACAGCGTTTTGGCATTGGCGGCAGTAACCTGCAGGGCGCCCTGCGCTGGGCGCAAAGCAATGCCCCGGTGCGGGATCGCAATAAACGCAGTTTTTGGTTGTCGGCAGCCCGCAGCGCGTTGTTTAATCAAATCGTCAGCGAGCGGCTGAAAAAAACAGACGCGAATCAAGTTGTTGTCGGCGATGCGCTACAATTAGCGGGACGCGGCAGCTGGTTTGTCGCCACTGATGAAGAAATGAGCGATGTGCAGGCGCGCGTCAATGCGAAAACTCTGCTGATCACTGCGGCCCTGCCGGGTACCGGCGACTGGGGTCCGCAGGGTGATGCGCTGCGTTTTGAGCAGGCTGCCATCGCCGATGAAACAGAGTTATGCTCACTGCTGGAGCGGGAAAAAGTCGAAGCGGCACGCCGGGCGATGCTGCTCTATCCGCAACAGTTGAGCTGGAACTGGTGGGATGACGTAACCGTCGAGCTACGTTTCTGGCTGCCGGCTGGCAGCTTTGCCACCAGTGTTGTCAGGGAACTTATCAACACTTCGGGTGACTATGCGAATATTGCTGAGTAACGATGACGGGATCCATGCGCCAGGCATTCAGACGCTGGCTAAAGCGCTACGTGAGTTCGCCGAGGTGCAGGTGGTGGCTCCCGATCGTAACCGCAGCGGTGCCTCTAACTCGTTAACCCTCGAGTCGTCTCTTCGCACCTTTACCTTCGACAATGGCGATATCGCCGTTCAGATGGGCACTCCAACCGACTGTGTCTTTCTGGGCGTCAATGCGCTAATGCGTCCCCGCCCGGACGTGGTGGTCTCCGGCATCAATGCCGGACCCAACCTGGGCGATGACGTGATCTACTCCGGAACGGTAGCCGCCGCAATGGAAGGACGCCACCTTGGCTTTCCTGCCCTGGCGGTCTCCCTCAACGGCCATCAGCACTATGACACCGCCGCCGCAGTCACCTGCGCCATTCTGCGGGCCCTGAGCCGCGAGCCGCTGCGCACCGGACGCATCCTCAATATCAACGTGCCGGATCTGCCGCTGGATGAAATCAAAGGCATCCGCGTGACGCGCTGTGGCAGCCGCCACCCGGCGGATAAAGTGATCCCGCAGGAAGATCCGCGCGGCAACACGCTGTACTGGATTGGCCCGCCGGGCGAAAAACACGATGCCGGGCCGGATACTGATTTTGCCGCCGTGGATGAAGGCTACGTTTCCGTCACCCCGCTGCACGTAGATTTGACCGCGCATAACGCGCAGGATGTGGTTTCAGGCTGGCTGGATCGTGCCGGGGTGAGCTCGCAATGGTAAGCAATCGTGTACAAACTCTTCTGAATCAATTACGCAGTCAGGGTATTGCTGACGAGCGGGTGCTGGACGCCATCTCGCGGGTGCCGCGGGAAAAGTTCGTGGATGAGGCGTTTGAGCACAAAGCATGGGAAAACGTCGCGTTACCGATAGGGCAGGGGCAAACTATCTCCCAGCCGTATATGGTGGCGCGCATGACAGAGCTGCTGGAGCTGACCCCGGACTCGCGGGTGCTGGAGATTGGCACCGGTTCGGGATACCAGACCGCCATTCTGGCGCACCTGGTGCATCATGTCTGCTCGGTTGAACGCATCAAAGGGCTGCAGTGGCAGGCGCGCCGTCGCCTGAAGCAGCTCGATTTACACAATGTTTCTACCCGTCACGGGGATGGCTGGCAGGGCTGGAAGGCACGCGGCCCGTTTGATGCCATTATCGTGACGGCTGCACCGCCTGAGATCCCGGATGCGCTGATGGCGCAGCTGGATGACGGCGGGCTCCTCGTTTTACCGGTGGGCGATGAACATCAGCTGTTGAAGCGTGTTCGTCGACGGGGCAACGAGTTCATCATCGATACCGTAGAAGCCGTACGTTTCGTGCCTCTGGTGAAAGGAGAGCTGGCCTGAGACTCGGATTATTCCAGGGTTTTTCAGGCAAATTCAGCGTATGGTGTGGCGCAAAACGTTGTGACACTACGGTAATTTTAAGTCACTGGTAACTAAAAATAATCCTGGGGGATAAATGAGCGCGGGAAGCCCAAAATTCACCATCAGCCGTGTTGCGGCATTGTCACTGGTTTCCATCTGGCTGGCCGGTTGTACATCGAATAATGCCCCTGCGCCTGTCAGTTCGGTTGGCGGCAGCAATGGTACCAGTACGGGCAATCCATCCGGCGGCATGCTGATCACCCCTCCACCGAAGATGGGTACCCCGGCGGCACAGCAAACTCCGCAAATCCAGCCTGTTCAGACACCGGTTACCCAGCCAACTCAGATTCAGCCAGTGGATCAGCCTGTTCAGACCGAAAATGGCCGCATTGTGTATAACCGTAAGTATGGGAACATTCCGAAAGGAAGCTATACCGGCGGTAGCACGTACACCGTAAAACGCGGCGATACCCTCTTCTATATTGCCTGGATCACCGGGAACGATTTCCGTGACCTTGCTCAACGAAATAACGTCCAGGCCCCGTATGGCCTGGAAGTTGGCCAGACGCTGCAGGTGGGTAACGCAACGGGTAAACCGCTCACGCCTGGCAACACCGTTTCTGCGGCTGACGTAACGGCGCAAAATAACAGTGTGATGCCTGTGCAAAAATCAAGCACAGTGGTTGCGTCGCAACCGACAATTACGTATTCTGAGGATTCAGGTGAACAGAGTGCTAACAAGATGTTGCCGAATAATAAGGGGACTGCGACCGTTGTCACAGCGCCCGTTACGGCACCTGTGGTTAGCTCTACCGCACCCGTTGCCAGCAGTGTGACGTCCAGCTCAACGATTTCGTCGTGGCGCTGGCCGACTGAAGGCAAGGTTATCGAGAACTTTTCTTCCTCCGAGGGGGGAAATAAAGGGGTCGATATCGCAGGGAGTAAGGGACAGGCTATTATCGCGACCGCAGATGGTCGTGTTGTATACGCCGGTAACGCTCTGCGCGGTTACGGTAATCTTATTATCATCAAACACAACGATGATTACCTGAGTGCCTACGCCCATAACGATACGATGCTGGTCCGGGAACAACAAGAAGTTAAGGCGGGGCAAAAAATAGCTACTATGGGTAGCACCGGAACCAGTTCTACACGCTTGCATTTTGAAATTCGTTACAAGGGGAAATCCGTAAACCCGCTGCAGTATTTGCCGCAGCGATAATTTGGCGGGACATATCTTTTGATATGTTGCGCCCAGGGATCACGGGTAGGAGCCACCTTTATGAGTCAGAATACGCTGAAAGTTCATGATTTAAATGAAGACGCGGAGTTTGATGAGAACGGAGCAGAGGCTTTTGACGAAAAAGCCTTAGTAGAAGAGGAACCCAGTGATAACGATTTAGCTGAAGAAGAGCTGTTATCGCAGGGCGCCACACAACGTGTGCTGGATGCGACTCAGCTTTACCTTGGGGAGATTGGTTATTCCCCACTGTTAACAGCCGAAGAAGAAGTTTACTTCGCGCGCCGGGCATTACGTGGTGATGTGGCTTCACGTCGTCGCATGATTGAAAGTAACCTGCGTCTGGTGGTTAAGATTGCCCGTCGTTACAGCAATCGTGGTCTGGCTCTGCTGGATCTGATTGAAGAGGGCAACCTTGGGCTGATCCGCGCAGTAGAGAAATTTGACCCAGAGCGTGGGTTCCGTTTCTCAACTTATGCGACCTGGTGGATCCGACAGACCATCGAACGGGCAATCATGAACCAGACCCGTACGATCCGACTGCCTATTCACATTGTTAAAGAGTTGAACGTCTATCTGCGTACCGCACGCGAGTTGTCCCATAAGCTGGACCACGAGCCAAGCGCGGAAGAGATTGCCGAACAGCTTGATAAACCTGTTGATGATGTCAGCCGTATGCTGCGTCTCAACGAGCGTATTACCTCCGTCGACACCCCGCTGGGTGGCGATTCCGAGAAAGCGCTGCTGGACATCCTGGCCGATGAAAAAGACAACGGTCCGGAAGACACCACGCAGGACGATGATATGAAACAGAGCATCGTCAAATGGCTGTTCGAACTGAACGCCAAACAGCGTGAAGTGCTGGCACGTCGTTTCGGTCTGCTGGGGTATGAAGCTGCGACACTGGAAGATGTCGGTCGTGAAATCGGCCTGACCCGTGAACGTGTTCGTCAGATTCAGGTTGAAGGTCTGCGTCGCCTGCGTGAAATCTTGCAGGGACAAGGTCTGAATATCGAAGCGCTGTTCCGCGAGTAAGCACCTTTTCGTCAAAAAAGGCCCGTCGAGAGACGGGCCTTTTTCTTTTGTGTCACGGTTGCGCGGTTTCGTGCAGCAGACGCCACGTAATGGCATCGCCTTCCTGATTCAGAACGGCGCTGGACCAGCGCACGTTTACCGGCTGATCCGGGCGGGTCTGCGTTTCACGGTAGTGAAGCAGCGCGCCGTTGTCCCAGGTCTGTAATGTCGTTAAATCATCAATCGCAATTTTCAGCCCCGGACGGCTGCCGCGCTGGTCTTCAAGGAAACGCGCCAGCGCGGGATAATCCAGGTGCGCGCCGCTTGGGGCGATCATCAGGAAGTCCTCGCGAAAACGGGCGAGCAGGGCATCGAGATCGCCTTCTCCCTGGCCTAACCAGTTTTCTAACGCGATGTGAGCATCGATAATTTCGTTTTCGTAGCAGGTCACTCTTTCTCCTTAAACATCATTTGTGGACTAAATGCCTGATAAAAAAGCCGGGTGGCGGCTACGCCTTACCCGGCCTACAAAAGTTTCGTAGGCCCGGCAAGCGTAGCGCCGCCGGGCGATACAGCCCGCACGTTTCCGTAGGCTCGGCAAGCGTAGCGCCGCCGGGCAATACAAACCGCGGAGATCTACACTAAATTCTTCAACCGGTAGATCCATTCCAGAGCCTGACGCGGCGACAGGGAATCCGGATCAAGGTTCTCCAGCGCTTCCAGGGCCGGGGAGGTCTCTTCCGCAGGCACCAGCAACGACATCTGCGTGCCGTCCACCTGGGTGGCCGCCGCGTTTGGCGCCAGGCTCTCCAGCTCGCGCAGTTTCTGGCGCGCACGCTTGATCACCTCTTTCGGCACCCCTGCCAGCGCCGCCACGGCCAGGCCGTAACTTTTGCTCGCCGCGCCATCCTGCACGGTGTGCATAAAGGCGATGGTATCGCCGTGCTCCAGCGCATCCAGATGAACGTTCGCCACGCCCTCCATTTTCTCCGGCAGCTGCGTCAGCTCGAAGTAGTGGGTGGCAAACAGGGTCAGCGCCTTAATCTTATTGGCCAGGCTTTCGGCACAGGCCCATGCCAGCGAGAGCCCGTCATAGGTAGAGGTTCCGCGGCCGATCTCATCCATCAGCACCAGGCTGTATTCCGTAGCGTTGTGCAGAATGTTGGCGGTTTCGGTCATCTCCACCATAAAGGTGGAACGACCGCTCGCCAGATCGTCCGCTGCGCCTACGCGGGTAAAGATGCGATCCACCGGGCCAATCTCCACCTTTTGCGCCGGAACGTAGCTGCCGATGTAGGCCAGCAGGGCTATCAGCGCGGTCTGGCGCATATAGGTACTTTTACCGCCCATGTTCGGCCCGGTAATGATCAGCATCCGGCGCTGCGGCGACAGGTTCAGCGGGTTGGCGATAAACGGTTCGTTCAGCACCTGCTCCACCACCGGATGTCGCCCCTCGGTAATGCGTACGCCCGGCTTATCGGTAAAGGTCGGGCAGCAGTAGTTCAGCGTCTCGGCACGCTCTGCCAGGTTGACCAGCACGTCCAGCTCTGCCAGCGCAGCGGCGCTCTGCTGTAAATCCGCAAGGTGCGGCATCAGCATGTCGAACAGGGCGTCATACAGCTGCTTTTCCAGCGCCAGGGCTTTACCCTTGGAGGTGAGCACCTTGTCTTCGTACTCTTTCAGCTCAGGAATAATGTAGCGCTCGGCGTTTTTCAGCGTCTGGCGGCGCACGTAGTGAATAGGCGCCAGATGGCTCTGCCCGCGGCTGATCTGAATGAAGTAGCCGTGGACCGCGTTGTAACCCACTTTCAGGGTGTCCAGCCCGAGCCGCTCGCGCTCGCGGATCTCCAGTTTATCCAGATAATCCGTCGCGCCATCGGCCAGCGCGCGCCACTCGTCCAGCTCTTCGTTGTAACCGGGGGCGATAACGCCGCCGTCGCGCACCAGTACCGGCGGGGCATCGATGATGGCCTTTTCCAGCAGCTCGCGCAGTTCGCTAAATTCACCCATGGTGTCGCGCAGTTTCTGCACCGGGGCGCAGTCGATCTCCGCCAGCTGGCTGCGCAGTTCAGGCAACTGCTGGAAGGCATGACGCATGCGGGCTAAATCGCGCGGGCGAGCGGTACGCAGCGCCAGTCGCGCCAGAATACGCTCCAGATCGCCGACCTGACGCAGCACCGGCTGCAGCTCGCTGTAGCGATCCTGCAATGCGCCAATGGTCTGCTGACGCCCGGTCAGCGTGGCGGTATCGCGCACCGGCATGTGCAGCCAGCGTTTGAGCATGCGGCTGCCCATCGGGGTGACGGTGCTGTCGAGCACCGAGGCCAGCGTGTTTTCCACGCCGCCGGAGAGGTTCTGGGTGATCTCCAGATTGCGGCGGGTGGCGGCATCCATAATGATGCTGTCCTGCTGGCGCTCAATGGTGATGGAGCGGATATGCGGCAGGGCGGTGCGCTGGGTATCTTTGACGTACTGCAGCAGACAGCCTGCGGCGCACAGGCCGCGCGGCGCGTTTTCAACGCCAAAGCCGGTCAGATCGCGAGTGCCAAACTGCAGGTTGAGCTGCTGGCGCGCGGTATCGATTTCGAACTCCCACAGCGGACGGCGGCGCAGGCCGCGACGGCCTTCCAGCAGCGCCATCTCGGCGAAATCTTCGGCATACAGCAGTTCCGCAGGATTGGTGCGCTGCAGCTCGGCGGCCATGGTTTCGCGGTCGGCCGGTTCACTCAGGCGAAAGCGCCCGGAGCTGATATCCAGCGTGGCATAGCCGAAGCCTTTGCTGTCCTGCCAGATGGCGGCGAGCAGATTATCCTGGCGCTCCTGCAACAGCGCTTCATCGCTGATGGTGCCAGGGGTGACGATGCGCACCACCTTGCGCTCGACCGGGCCTTTCGAGGTGGCCGGATCGCCAATCTGTTCACAGATGGCGACCGACTCCCCCTGATTCACCAGCTTCGCCAGGTAGTTCTCTACCGCATGGTGCGGAATACCGGCCATCGGGATAGGTTCACCTGCCGAGGCTCCGCGTTTGGTCAGGGAGATGTCGAGCAGCTGCGAGGCGCGTTTCGCATCGTCATAAAACAGCTCGTAAAAGTCGCCCATCCGGTAAAAAAGCAGGATCTCCGGATGCTGAGCTTTCAGCTTCAGGTATTGCTGCATCATCGGGGTATGGGCGTCAAAATTATCAGTAGTGGTCATGGAATGATGATGTCCATTTCTTTGAAAATAGTGCGTTTCAGGCGACGTCAGGGTCGTGTAATGGCGCTATTGTCGCATGAAAAAAAGACCCGGCGCAGCAAAATGTCGCGACTTTACGAGGCCTCTTCCGCAACCAGTTCAATCACTAATTTCCCCTGTTCCACCTGCACCCGTACCCGGGAGTGGGTTTTAAAACCAGCCTCCTCCAGCCAGTCGCCCTTTAAGCTCAGCGCGGCGTGTACGCTGTAGCGCGTCGGGATCTTGGTCTTGCGATCTTCGTGACGCTTTCTGAAATAGCCCACGGTGAGCTGACGGTGCGGTCTGGAAATAGAGATATCTGACATAAAAACTCCTTTTTCTCAGGCAAGGATCCGGTGATAAAACACCTGTATAAAATGCCAGTAAAATGCGCTGACGACAAATGCATAACTGCGAGGCGTCTTCAGGAAATGGAATGTAAAAGATGAAATCGGGCTGAACATCGGATTTGAAAGGCGTATTATTGATGCAACTTATAATCAGGTATCAGGCTATGTCAGGAAAACGCATCGCACGCGAGAAAGAGACCATCCGTAAGATGATCGCGCTGTATGAAAAGCAGTGCCCGCAGGCGTCGAAAGAGGCGGGGCACTACGCGGCGCTGAACGAGTACGCCGACAAGCGGCTGGATAAATGCGTCTTTGGCGAAGAAAAACCGGCCTGTAAGCAGTGCCCGGTCCACTGCTATCAGCCGGCTAAACGTGAAGAGATGAAACAGGTGATGCGCTGGGCGGGGCCGCGCATGCTGTGGCGTCATCCGATATTAACCGTGCGCCATCTGATCGACGATCGCCGCCCGGTACCCGAGCTGCCGGAAAAGTACCGCCCGAAAAAGTAATTTCTCAGGCTCCTGGTCTGCGCATCGGACGGCAAATAATCACCATGGCGATGGCGCTGCACAGCGGGAACACCGCCAGCACCAGCCACGGTGTTATTGCCCCGACGGACGGGGTCAGCGCCTGGTCGAGCAGATCGCCGAGCAGTAAATTCCCTGCCAGTACTGCGCAGCCGCCTGCGGTGGCCAGTGCGCCATAGTGCGCGCCTAAGGTCGACTCGCTGGCAAACCATGGCACCACGTCTTTCCCAGCAGGCACCAGCAGCATCTGCCCGGTGGTCAGCAGCGTGACAAAGCAGGCGGCAGGCAGCAGACGCAGCAACCCGGTTGCTGGTTCTGAGGACGCAAACAGCGCGACGCTCAGAAACGCGCTTGCTATAAGCAAAAATCCCACCGGCAGGATCCGCACCGCGCCCACCCGCCGGGCAAAGCGTGCCAGCGGCAGCTGAAAGAGGATCACCAGCCCGGATGCCAGCATAAACAGCGGGCCGAGATCTTTCTCGCTGCCGCCCGCGCGCTGGATCTCCACCGGCAGCGCCAGATAGAGCTGGTTATAGCTTAACAGCCAGCTGCTCCAGGCGATGATAAAGGCCACGAACCGCGGCTGGCGAAAGGTGGTCCACCACGGCGTGATGTGCAGCGCCTGGTTTTTGTGTGTCCCCGCAGGCAGACAGAAGAACAGCACAATCAGCGCCACCACAAAGACCGCGGCACCCGCCAGCGCCACCTGGCGAAAACCGAGACCGGTGAGCAAAGCACCCGCGACCGGGCCGAGCACCGCCCCCAGCTCGCCGCACACCGCAAACAGGGCGAACCACTCGGCGCGGCTGCGTTTGCCCTGCTCCTCGCTGCGGGTTCCGGCTTTTGCCAGTAACGCTTCTATGGAGGGGGAGAAGAGCGCGCCGCCGATCCCGGTGAGGCACGCCCCGGCGATAATCACCGGCAGACTGTAGCCAAAGGCCAGCAGCAGATAGCCCACCACCCGCACGACGCAGCCGCACAGAATAATGACGCGCGCGCCGTAGCGGTCGGAGAGGGCACCGCCGACGATAAACATCCCCTGCTGCGAGAAGGTGCGCAGCCCGAGTACCAGGCCGATAAGCCCCCCGGAGAGCAGCATATCGTCGCGCAAAAAGATCGCCAGGAAGGGGACGACGGCATAAAAACCAATGTTGAAAACAAACTGGCTGCCCAGCAGAACGGGCGGCCAGAGTTGCGTGGCGGGGCGAATCACTGTCACCTGTTACCTCGCCTCAGACGAGGAAGTGGATATGTTTTTTGCCATGGTCGGGGGAGAGTTCAATACGGGTTTTCACCCGGAATATCTCCCACAACAGCTCTTCGGTCAGGATCGCCTGCGGCGTACCGCTGGCCACCACGCGCCCTTTCTGCATCACGATGAGCGCATCGCAGAACATGGAGGCGTGGTTAAGATCGTGAATGGCGACGATGCTGGTGACCGGAAGCTGGCTGATCAACTGCATCAGTTGCATCTGATGGTGAATGTCGAGGTGGTTGGTGGGTTCATCCAGCAGGATTTCGGTCGGCATCTGCGCCAGCGCCCGGGCAATGTGCACCCGCTGGCGCTCACCGCCGGAGAGGCTCAGCCAGCCCTGCTCGCTGTGATGCAGCATATCCACCGTCTTCAGCGCCTGGGTGACCGTTTCGTCATCCTGCGCCGTCCAGCCGGAGAAAGGGGAGTGGTGCGGAATACGCCCCAGCTTGACTACGTCCCGCACGCGCATGTTGGCGTCGGTCATCCCGTGCTGTTCCACAAAAGCGACACGACGGGCGAGCTGCTTTTTAGGGATGCCGGTGATGCTTTTGCCATCCACCGCGACGGTGCCGCTGTGCGGGCGGCGCAAACCGGCCAGGATCCGCAGCAGCGACGATTTGCCGGAGCCGTTTGGCCCCAGCAGGCCGACGGTCTGCCCCTGGGATACCGCCAGCGAGACATTATCGACAATGACCTTTTTACCCACCTTCCAGGTGATATTTTCAGCAGTGATGCTCATCACTTATTCCTTGAACGATAGATAATCACGGCAAAGAACGGCACGCCCACCAGCGCGGTGACGACGCCGACCGGCAGGCTTTGCGGGGCGATCAGCAGGCGGGAGGCGATATCTGCCAGCACCATCAGAATGGCACCTGCCAGCGCGCTGGCGATAAGCAGCGTGCGGTGCAACGGCCCAAAGAAGAAGCGCATCATGTGCGGCACCACCAGGCCGACAAAGCCGATGGAGCCCGCCATGCTGACGATGGTTGCCGTCATTAAGGCGGTGACGATAAACAGGATCAGGCGTACCCAGGGCACGGCGATCCCGAGCGAGGCGGCGGCATCGTCGCCAAAGGTGAAGGCGTCCAGCGCCCGGGCGTAATAAAGACAGATCGCCAGACCCACCAGCACAGCAACCAGTGCCAGCTGGAATTCCGGCCATCTCACGCCGCTAAAACTGCCCAGCAGCCAGAACATCACGTCACGTGCCTGCTGCGCGCTGGCCGAGGTGCTGACGGTCCAGGCGGTAATGGCGTTAAACAGCTGCGAGGCGGCGACCCCGGCAAGAATAGTGCGCTCGCTGCCGCCACGGGCGCCGTTGGTCAGCAGGGCCACAAACGCGAAGGCGGTAAACGCCCCGGCAAAGGCCCCGGCGGAAAGGGTAACGGCACCGCTGCCAATGCCCAGCACCACCACGGAGACCGCACCGGTTGACGCCCCGGCTGAAACGCCCAGCACGTAAGGTTCGGCGAGGGCGTTTTTCAGCAGGCTTTGCAGCACCGCGCCGCAGATAGCCAGACCGGCACCGCAGCAGGCCGCTACCAATGCCCGGCTCAGGCGAAAATCCCAGATCACGCTCTCGTAGATGCGATTGAGCGGCTCCGCGGTTAAGCCCATTTTATTGGTAATGGCGTAGAACACGCTCTGCAGGGGGATTGCCAGTTCCCCCACGCTGACGCCAAAGGCGATAACCAGCAGCAGCGCCACCACTGCCAGGAGACCCGACGCCGGCCTCAGCCAGTTCAGCCGGGTCTGTTGAACCACGGCGGTCATTAATTCAGTCCCATCTTTCTGAGCTGTTCAGCAATCTGTTCCGCGCCGTAGATGGTGCGGATGGTCGGGTTCATGGCCTGGCCGTCCATCACCACGATGTGACCTTTCTTCACCGCATCCAGCTGGCTGACGGCCGGATCGCTCTTCAGGAATTTGATTTTTTCCTCGGCGTTATCCAGCGCCCAGCGGTTGCGGTCGAGGCTGGAGACCACGATCACGTCCGGGTTAGCGGCGATAATGCTCTCCCAGCCGACGGTCGGCCATTCGGTTTCGGAGGTGATGGCGTTGTGGCCGCCCAGCACGTTGGCGATAAAGCCGGAGGCGCTGTTTTTCCCGCCGACGTAGGCGTCAGAGGAAGGAGAGGAGCTGGAGAACCAGAAGACAAACGACAGGTCTTTTTTGCTTTTGCTGAATTCAGCGCGCAGGTCGGCTTCGCGCTTTTTGAAATCGGCGATCAGGGCTTGACCGCGATCTTCGACGTTGAAGATTCTGGCGAAATCTTCGATCTCTTTATACAGGAAGCTCATGTCCCACAGCTTCTGGCGGCTGCCGTACATATCGCCAATCTCTTTTTTGGTGGCGCACATGCCCGGCGACATATAGCTGTTCACGCCGACGGTGGCGAGATCTTCGCGTTTGGCGACTTTACTCTCTGGCCCCAGCAGCAGCGGCAGCTGCGCCGGAACGAAGTCCGGGTTTTGCGCCAGGATGGATTCCAGAGTCGGGATCTCGACAGTCAGCGTTTTGACTTTCTTGTTCTTTTCAGCGAGCTCAGGCAGCACTTTGGTCGGCCAGAAGGCGCTGGCGGCGACCTTATCTTCCAGGCCCAGCAGCAGGAGAATCTCTACGGTGTTCTGGCCCAGCGCGACCACGCGTTCCGGTGCTTTAGTGAAGGTTTCTTTATATCCGCAATTCTCAATCGTCAGAGGGTATGTGGTCGCAAAGGCAGAACCGGCTGTCGCGATCAGCAATCCTAATGCGCTGATGACCTTTTTCATGAAACGCTATCCTTCATTAATTTATCTATGACAGCCGGAAGCCTGGCTGAGAATGAATATCATTTATTACGGCGGAGTTTTATACAATGATATATTCATGGTGTCAATGAATGATAGTAACGCACTGAAATTATAAATTTTGGATGGGTTTTGTAGGCCGGGCAGCAGAGCGCCGTCCGGCAAAAAGGGCGGGTTAATCCAGATCGGCACCGTTGCTGGCGATCACTTTTTTATACCACCAGAATGATTTTTTGCGTTTGCGATCGAGGGTACCGTTGCCGGCATCATCGCGATCGACATAGATAAAGCCGTAGCGCTTGCTCATCTCGCCCGTGGACGCGGCCACCAGATCGATACAGCCCCAGCTGGTGTAGCCCATCAGCGGAATGCCGTCTTCTATCGCCTCGCCCATCGCGCGGATATGCTCCCGCAGGTAGCTGATGCGGTAGTCGTCATTGATCTCGCCGTTGGCGTCAATCTCATCCTTCGCCCCCAGACCGTTCTCTACCAGGAACAGCGGCTTCTGGTAGCGGTCGTACATCATGTTCATGGTGATACGCAGGCCCAGCGGGTCGATGCCCCAGCCCCACTCGCTCACTTCGATGTGCGGGTTACGCAGGGATTTAACGATGTTGGCCGCGCTGGTGTTGTTGGCATTCATGTCCGCCGAGGCGCAGCGCGAGGCGTAATAGCTGAACGAGACAAAATCGACGGTGTTTTTCAGCAGCTCGTCATCGCCAGGATCTTTGACAATCACCACCCCTTTTTCGCGGAACACACGGGCTGAGTAGGCCGGGTAACTGCCGCGGGCCTGGACGTCGATAAAGAACAGGTTTTCACGATCTTTTTCCAGCGCCATCCACACGTCTTCCGGTTTGCAGGAGTACGGGTAGAAGTTGCCGCCCGCCAGCATGCAGCCGACCTGGTGCTCCGGGTTGACCTCGTGGGCGATTTTGGTTGCCAGCGCGCTGGCAACCAGCTCGTGGTGCGCCGCCTGGTACTTCACCTGATCTTCGTTTTCACCTTCCTCAAACACCAGCCCGGCACCGGAGAACGGGCTGTGCAGCATAATGTTGATCTCGTTGAAGGTGAGCCAGTACTTCACCAGCCCGTTAAACTCCTCGAAACAGGTGCGCGCATAGCGGGCGAAGAAGTCGACCATCTTGCGGTTGCGCCAGGAGCCGTATTCGGTGACCAGATGCATCGGCACGTCGAAGTGGCACAGGGTCACCAGCGGCTCGATGTTGTACTTTTTGCACTCCTCGAACACCGCCCGGTAAAAGGCAATCCCTTCTTTATTAGGCAGCGGTTCGTCGCCGTTCGGGTAGAGACGGCTCCAGGCAATCGAGGTGCGGAAAACCGTAAAGCCCATCTCGGCCATTAAGGCGATATCTTCCTTATAGCGATGGTAAAAATCGATCGCGTCGTGGCTGGGATAAAACTCGTCGTCACGCAGCGAAAAGCGTTTTTCCTTGCCGACCTTCACCGCCAGACGGTTGGCGCCGTGGGGGATCATGTCGACGGTGGTCAGGCCCTTGCCGCCTTCGCGGTACGCGCCTTCGCTCTGGTTAGCGGCCAGTGCGCCGCCCCATAAAAATCCTTGTGGAAAAACTGACATTCTTACCTCGCTATAAATTTATGCTTGTGCTGCTTTGGCCTGAACCGGTGCGGATTGCAGCGCGCGGGCTTTTTCTGCTTCGTCTTCAACCGGGATATCTTCAAAGCCCAGGATCAGGGTCAGCACGAAAGAGAGCACCACGGCCAGGGCCATCACCCCGAATACCCAGACGATGGACATCGGGTTAGCCGGGTCAAAGAACTGGACGCTGGTAAACAGGCCAGGTGCCGCCATCGAATGGCTGGCAAGCCCGGCGATCCCGGCGACGGCACCGCAGATAAAGCCGCTGATCAGGCTCGCAATGAGCGGACGTTTCAGGCGAACCGCCACGCCGTACAGCGCCGGTTCAGAGATCCCCGCCATAATGGCGGAAGCCGCTGCCGCCAGCGCCGTCTGGCGCAGTTCCGGGTTTTTCGTTTTCCATGCGACCGCCAGCGATGAACCGCCGAGGGACAGGTTGGCGCCGATTTCAGACGGCATCACCATTCCCTCTTTGCCGGTTTCGGCAATGGTCTGAATGATGGTTGGGGTAAAGACGCGGTGCATCCCGGTCATCACCAGCAGCGGCCACAGCGCGCCCATGATGGCGACAGAGAGCCAGCCCAGATAGCCATGAATGGTGTAAACCAGCGCGGAGATGGCGCTACCGATCCAGATCCCCAGCGGTCCAATCAGGACGATGGCGAGCGGGGCGGCGATCAGGACGATCAGCATCGGCTTCAGGAAGTTTTTGGTGACGGCCGGGGTGATTCTGTCCACCCAGCGCTCGATATACGACAGGCACCAGGTCATGACCAGCGCCGGGATCACCGTGTAGGTGTATTTCACCGCCGTTACCGGCACAAACGCGAACTCAACGTGCTCGCCCTGCGCCGCTTTGGCCATCAGCTCGATAAAGCTTGGGTGAACCAGCACGCCCGCAATGGCGATCGCCAGCGACATGTTGGTTTTAAATTTCACGGCAGCAGAGGCGGCCACCATCAGCGGCAGGAAGAAGAACGCGCCGTCGCCGATCACCGTCAGAATGGTCAGCGTTGGTTCGCCTTTGGTCAGCACGCCGGTCATCTCAAGGATCATCGCCAGCAGTTTGACCATCGACCCGCCGATGATCGCCGGGATCAGCGGAGACATGGTGCCGATCAGCGCATCAAGAATGCCCGCGCCAACGCGTCTGAAGGTCAGCTTTTGCGGCCCCTGCGGCGCGGCAGGCTGCAGCCCGGCGGGCAGCAGGCTCACCACCTCGCGGTACGCCTGAGAAACGGTATTGCCGATGATCACCTGGCACTGGTTGTCGTTGCGCACTACCCCCAGCACGCCGCTGATGCTCTTAAGCGTGGCGCTGTCGATCAGGCTCTCGTCTTTCGCCACGAAGCGCAGCCGGGTCATGCAGTGGGTGACGGCGACGATGTTGTCTTTGCCGCCGAGCGCGCTGACAACGGCATTCGCCAGCGCAGCATAGTTTTTGGCCATCGGGTTGTATCCTGTTTTATCAGTAAGGTACGTCTTCATCGGGGTGAGCGATGAAACTTATATAGGAAACCGGTTCCACAAAATCATGAAGAGTTTCATGTGATCAAACAAGATCACGTTTTAGCCATTTTTTAGATTCGTGACGGCGATCACCTGTGACATGAAAAAGCCTGCGATCGACGCTGCGACAATTTTCACGCGGTGCAGTACACTGCCGCTCATCAGATTCAGACGGAAGAGATGCATGACCACGATGCTGGAAGTGGCGAAGCGGGCAGGGGTCTCGAAGGCGACGGTTTCCCGGGTGCTTTCGGGCAATGGCTACGTGAGCCAGGAGACAAAAGACAGGGTTTTTCAGGCGATTGAAGAGAGCGGCTACCGGCCCAACTTGCTGGCGCGCAACCTGGCGACCAAAAGCACGCAGACCCTCGGGCTGGTTGTGACCAACACCCTCTACCACGGGGTCTATTTCAGCGAGCTGCTGTTCCACGCGGCGCGGATGACCGAGGAAAAAGGGCGTCAGCTGATCCTCGCCGACGGCAAGCACAGCGCCGATGAAGAGCGCGCGGCGATCCAGTATCTGCTGGATATGCGCTGCGATGCGATCATCATCTATCCGCGTTTTCTCAGCGTCGATGAGATGGACGAGATCATCCAGAAGCACGAGCAGCCGGTGATCGTGCTCAACCGTCGTCTGCGCAAAAACAGCAGCCACTGCGTCTGGTCAGATCATAAAGCCTCCAGCCAGGCGGCGGTATCAACCCTTATCGAACAGGGCCATCGCGATATCGCGTTTATTACCGGATCGCTGGATTCCCCCACCGGGATTGAACGTCTTTCCGGCTACAAAGATGCCCTTGCTGCCCACCGTATTCCCCTGCGCGAATCGCTGATTGTCGAAGGCAAATGGAACCCTGCCAGCGGCGCGGCTGGCGTGGCGACGCTGCTGGCGCGCGGCGAGCGCTTTACCGCGCTGGTGGCGAGTAATGACGATATGGCGATTGGCGCCATCAAACAGCTTCACGACAGCGGGGTTGCCGTACCGGAAGCGGTATCGGTAATAGGTTTCGATGACATTGCGATGGCGCCGTACATTGTGCCGTCGCTCTCCAGCGTGCGCGTGCCGGTGACCGAGATGGTGAAAGAGACCATCAGCCGTCTGATCTTTATGCTCGATGGCGGGGACTTCATCTTCCGCCAGACCTTCTCCGGAGAGCTGATCCTGCGGGATTCCGCCATCCCCGGTCCGCACCGCTGATCTACAGGGCAGCCGGGGGCAGCCAGGCGCGGGTAAAGTCGAGCCAGCCCCCCGCGGTCAGCACCATATCCTGCACGTTTTCCAGGGCGTTGATCCGGTAGCGATAGTGGAACAGCGGCGTGCAGCGGCCTTCCGCCAGCAGGCGCTGGAAAAAGGGCGTCAGGTGCGCGTTAAACTGCGCTTCGCTGTGGCTGTTTTGCATCAGGCGCGCTTTCTCCTGCTGCCAGCGATCCTCCCCAAGCGCCGTAGCCCAGGCCGGCTCATAGATAAACCACTCCGCCAGCGCAAACCCGGCCATCCCGGTCGCCAGATGATCCCCCAGCAGCAGATCGGCATCCGCCAGCGTATCGGGGGCATACCAGCCGTCACGATCTTTCCAGTCGGTGTGCAGCTCGCAGCCGCGCTGATGCAGCTGAACCCGCCACTTCTCTGCCAGTTCGCGCAGTTCCGGCGTGTTATAGCACACCAGCCTCAAATGGGGCGGCAGCGCGATATCGGGCCCGGCGGGCAGGTCGGGAACCTGCAAGCCGGGAAGAATCTCGGTCTGCGTCTCAAGATCTTCTCGCCAGTCGAAGCACTGCTGGTTGAGGGTCAGCAGGCTCTGGCGCAGCCAGGCGGCAAGCGCGGCGGGCACCTTTGCATTGACCATCAACCACGCAAATCCACCGCTGGTGGAGGTGACCGCTTCCTGCGGGGCGTTGCCTTTACCCACCGTTATCCATGCTGGTTTATCGGTCGCCATGCCGGTACGCCAGAACTCAATGGCGTGCAGTAGCGGGTGGCCGGCAAAGTACCAGGGCTGGCGCTCGAGGCGCAGAAAATGCGAGTGGTGGCGGGCAATGGCAAACGGCCCGGCGCCCACCTCAGGCTGCCGGGGATGCGGCAGGCGGCAGACAGGATGCGCCAGGCGATGGGCCAGCAGGGCGTCCGGCGCATGCAGGTACACCGCCAGACACCAGGGGGCGGCAAGAGTGACCGCGTCGATATGCAGTAACCCGCTGTTGCGGGCCGGATCGCCCAAAAGCTGCTGGACCGCGCTCAGGATGTCGTCATCGCTGACCGGCTGGCCGTTATGCCAGTGCGCGCCGCTGCGCAGATAAAAATGCCAGCGCAGGCCGTCGTCAGAGCAGGCCCAGTGGTGCGCCAGGTCGGCTATCGGCTGCGCCTGTCCTGGTTCATAGCGGGTTAATCCGGCGTGGACCGCGCAGATGATATGTTGCTCGGCGCGCCGTCGGTGGAGCGCCGGATGCAGCGAGGTGAGCGGGCGGTACCAGGGGATGCGCAGCGTCGGCTGGTGCTTGAGCCATTTGCCGCCGAGAAACGGGGTGATGATGTGGTGCAGGCTGGCCGGGTCGCCGTCCGCCAGCTGTAGCGCGCTTTGATAATCGCCTTTCTCCAGGCAGGCATGCATCAGCGGGGCGCTGAGTTCGCTGGTGGTGACCAGACAGTGCAGGGTGGCGCGATGCCCGCGCCCCGCCTGGGCGCGCCAGCTTAGCCAGCCGCTTTCGGCCAGCTGGCGCAGCAGCGTGCGGGCGTGGCGTTCGCTGCACAGCGCCACCTCGGCCACTTCGGCGAGGGTAGTGAGCTCAGGCTCTGCGCCGTAGTGCTGATACAGCCGTTGATACTGACGGATCTTCTGGAGCTGGCGCATGGCGGCATCCCTGACAATGGCGTTGCGAAGAGTGTAGGGTTTTTTGCGGGATAATAAACAGTGCGGTTTGTTTTGCCGGGTGGCGGCTACGCCTTACCCGGCCTACAAAACCTTTGGTTCATGCAAGGCAATCAACGCTTGCTGACCGGCATCATAAGCTCGCGCAGGCGCTCAACGCGCGCTTCCGGGCTGAGATACAGCCAGCGAAATAAAATAGGTTCATGTTGCTTTACCTGCCTGAACCAGGCAGCGAGATAATTTATTTCTTTGGTGAAGTTGGCCATGTGTGTGGTCTCCGGCTAAGGAATACCGCTACAGCGTAGGCCCGAAAACAGGATTAAAACAGGACGCGGTTTTACAGCTGTTCCGCATTAAAAAAGCCCCGGGCACCGGGGCTGCAAATTGCAAAGACTGACAAGCATACAACGAGAAAGAGCAAGAGTTTGAGGGTTAAACCGGTAATGCTTTCAGCAGGGTGAAGGCCTCCTTCATGCGATCTTCACTGACCACGAAGGCGCGTAAATTGCCCTCGCTGTCGGCGCCTTTCGCCACCATTCCCTGCGCTTCGATGGCTAGCTGCCAGTTCAAATCCTGACGCTGGGTTTCGCCCGCCAGATGCAGCGGGAGTTCCGGCGTTTTGACCTTCACCAGCATGGCGGGCAGTTTCAGCGGGGTGTTGGCCCCGAGCAGGTTCTTCGCCAGATACATGGCGCTTAACTGGATCGGCTGCAGGAATGGCAGCACCTGACCGTTAATTTCGGCGCAGTCGCCCAGGGCATAGATGTCCGGCTGGGTGGTTTGCAGATAGCTGTCGACCTTCACGCCACGATTTGTTTCGGCCCCCGCGCGCTGGGCCAGCGCTGTTTCCGGACGCAGGCCGGTGGCGGCAATCACCACATCCACCTCAATGCAGCGGTCGCGGTCCAGCAGGGCGCAGATCCCGTTATCGGTTTGGCTCAGGCTTTGCAGCTGCGATTTTAACTGCAGATGCACGCCCATATCGGTCAGCCGGTGTTGTAAGCGACTGCTCACTTCGGCTGGCATCAGCGCCGACAGAATGCTGGCGGAGTGGTCAACCAGGGTGACCGCTTTCCCGGCCCGGCAAAAATCCATCGCCAGTTCGCTGCCGATAAGCCCCGCGCCGACAATCATCACGCGTTGCGCGTCGCGCAGCGTGGTTTCACAGGCCCGGTACTCCGTCTGGCTGTTCAGGGTCAGCATCAGCTCGAGACCGGGAACGGGCGGCACAAAGGCCGAAGCCCCGGTGGCCAGAACCAGTTTGTCATACGACCACTGGTTATCTTTGCCTTTCACCACGTGCGCTGCGGCATCGATGTCGGTGACCCAGGTATACGGGAACAGGCGCAGATTGAACTGTTCGGCAAACTCCCCCGCCGTCTGGCGGGTGAGGTCGTCGGCATGCTGGCGCTGGCTGATAACGTGGCTTAAGTCTGGCTTGTTGTACTCATCCATACTGTCCGCGGCGATCAGCGTCAGCGGAACGTTCGCATCCTGTTTCCGGATATTTTTCACCAGCTGGCGGGCGGCGAAGCCCGAGCCGATAATCACGATCCCGTGGCTCATTTTGCCTCCGTTGCCAGTTCGTCAAAGACATCTTTACCGAGGGAGCATTCCGGGCACAGGAAGTTATCCGGTACCTCGCTCCACGGCGTGCCTGGCTGGACATCCTGCATGGGCTCGCCGGTTGCCGGATCGTAGATCCACTGGCAGACGCTGCACTGCATGCGCGGGCCAAGGTCCGCAGCGGCCGCGGCGGCACAGGCGCTCTGAGCTGGTGTAGCCTGGCGGGTCGCTTCAGGCAGCGGAGCGAGCGCCCACTGACGTGCAATGTCGCGGCCATGCTGGCGGCAGACTTCCAGCGCATCCAGATCCGGACGCCACTTCGCCTTCAGGCTCATGGACATCTCAAAACCGGCGTCCTGCAGACGGGTGGAGAGACGGTCTACCGCGCCGCCGCTCCAGCCGTGTGAGCCGAACGCGCTGGCGCGTTTGTTACGAAAGCGCAGGCCGGTCATCTCCTCCACCAGGCCGGCAATTTTCGGCATCATCACGTTGTTCATAGTGGACGTCCCCACCAGCACGCCTTTGGAGCGGAAGACGTTGGTCAGAATGTCGTTCTTGTCGCTGCGGGCCACGTTGAAAATCTTCACCGCCACGTTCGGGTCAACTTCGTTGATGCCCTGGGCAATGGCGTCGGCCATCATGCGGGTGTTGTTCGACATGGTGTCGTAGAAGACAGTGATGCGATCTTCCTGATAGTCCGCCGCCCATTTCAGGTACAGCTCGACGATCTGGGTTGGGTTGTCGCGCCATACCACGCCGTGGGAGGTGGCAATCATATCCACCGGCAGGTTAAAGCCGAGGATTTCGGTAATTTTTGGTGTGACCAGACGGCTGAACGGGGTCAGGATATTGGCGTAGTAGCGCTGGCACTGCTCGAACAGTTCGGCCTGATCCACCTCGTCATTGAACAGACGCTCGTCGCAGTAGTGCTGGCCGAAGGCGTCGTTACTGAACAGCACCGCATCGCCGGTCATGTAGGTCATCATGCTGTCCGGCCAGTGCAGCATCGGGGTTTCAACGAAGATCAGCTGTTTGCCGTTGCCGATATCCAGTGAGTCGCCGGTTTTTACCACGTTGAAATTCCACTCCGGGTGATGATGATGACCGGTGATGGAGTCGATGGCGTTAGCGGTGCAGTAGATTGGGGTGTCCGGGATGCAGGACATCAGTTCGGTCAGCGCCCCGGCGTGGTCTTCTTCCGCATGGTTAATGATGATGTAGTCGATATCGGCCAGGTCGATTTCGCTGCGCAGGTTCTGTACGAACTCACGGCTGAATTTATGATCGACGGTATCGATCAGGACGTTTTTGTCTTCCCGGATGAGATAGCTGTTGTAGCTGCTGCCGCGCAGCGTTTTGTATTCCGTCCCGTGAAAATCACGAACTTCCCAGTCACGTTGACCCACCCAATGAATATTATTTTTAACCAGAATAGACATAGCAACCTCAACTTAATACAGCGAAATTAAACGAAAGATGTAAGGGTAATTGCAGGTTGCGTGCCAGTTTTTTAACTCATTAATTCATAACGCTTTTAAAAATAATACCGCTTTAAGGGTAGTCAATTTGACTCTCTCTGATACAGTCAATATGACATTATGCATTGTCAAAATGACAGTGAGGCGAGAATGAGTTTTTCTGTAGAGGTGCTGGCGAAAATCGCCATTGAATTACAGAGCGGAATCGGTCATCAGGATCGCTTTCAGCGGCTGATCTCCACCCTGCGCCACGTACTGGATTGCGATGCCTCGGCGCTGCTGCGCTATGAAGGGCGGCAGTTTATCCCGCTGGCCATCGACGGGCTGGCGCAGGACGTGCTGGGGCGGCGCTTTACCCTTGAGGGCCATCCCCGGCTGGAGACCATCGCCCGCGCCGGGGACGTGGTGCGTTTCCCGGCCGACAGCGACCTGCCCGATCCTTACGATGGCCTGATCCCCGGCCAGGAGAGCCTGAAAGTGCACGCCTGTATCGGCCTGCCGCTGTTTGCCGGGCAGAACCTGATCGGTGCCCTGACCCTCGACGGCATGTCGCCGGACCAGTTCGACACCTTCAGCGATGAAGAGCTCAGGCTGATTGCCGCCCTGGCCGCCGGGGCGCTGAATAATGCCCTGCTGATTGAACAGCTGGAGAGCCAGAACAGCCTCTCCACCCGCCCGGCGGGATTTGAACCGGTGAAAAGCACCGAGATGATCGGCCTGTCGCCTGGCATGATGAGCCTGAAAAAAGAGATTGAGATCGTTGCCGCCTCTGACCTCAACGTGCTGATCGAGGGCGAAACCGGCACCGGTAAAGAGCTGGTGGCAAAAGCCATTCACGAGGCCTCTCCCCGGGCGGTAAATCCGCTGGTCTATCTCAACTGCGCCGCGCTGCCGGAGAGCGTGGCGGAGAGCGAGCTGTTCGGCCACGTCAAAGGGGCCTTTACCGGCGCCATCAGCAACCGCAGCGGCAAGTTTGAAATGGCCGATAACGGCACGCTGTTCCTTGATGAGATTGGCGAGCTGTCCCTGGCATTGCAGGCCAAGCTGCTGCGCGTGCTGCAGTATGGCGATATCCAGCGGGTGGGGGATGACCGAAGCCTGCGGGTTGACGTGCGGGTGCTGGCAGCCACCAACCGCGATCTGCGCGAAGAGGTGCTGGCCGGGAACTTCCGCGCCGACCTGTACCACCGTCTGAGCGTGTTTCCGCTTTCGGTGCCGCCGCTGCGCGAGCGTGGTGAAGATGTGGTCCTGCTGGCGGGCTATTTCTGCGAGCAGTGCCGGCTGCGGATGGGATTATCCCGGGTGGTGCTGAGCCCGGGTGCCCGCGCGCATCTGCTGAGCTACGGCTGGCCGGGAAACGTGCGCGAGCTGGAACATGCCATTCACCGGGCGGTAGTGCTGGCCCGGGCGGCGCGGGCAGGGGATGAAGTGATGATCCACGCCCGGCATTTTGCCCTGCATGATGAGAGCACGCCCGTGACGATGACTGAAACGCCGGTGATTGCGAATCAGAACCTGCGCGAAGCGACGGAAGAGTTTCAGCGTCAGATGATCGCCCGGACGCTGGATCAGAACAGCCGCAGCTGGGCGGCGAGCGCGCGGGCGCTGGAGACAGACGTCGCCAACCTGCACCGGCTGGCGAAACGTCTGGGTCTGAAGGGCTAGAGAATGCCTGCCTGGTAGAAATCCTGCAGGTTAATGGCGCCGCACAGGCGGCCATTGCCGTCCACCACCGGCGCGGCGGTGATCTTGCGCTTCATCAGCTGCTCTTTGGCTTCAATGGCGCGGCTTTCGGCATTCAGCGTCAGGCCGCCGGTGGTCATGGCGCTGCTGACCGCAATCTCCAGCTTGCCGCCGCCCACCAGCCAGCGGCGCAGGTCGCCGTCGGTGAAGACCCCTTTAACCTGCTGGTCGTCATCGCAGACCGCCACCAGCCCCAGCCCGGTACGGCTCAGCTCCAGCATCGCATCCATTACGCTGGTGTTGAGTTTCACCTGCGGGATGGCCTCGTCGGTACGCATCAGGTGATGCACCTTATTCAGCAGACGCGCCCCAAGCGCCCCCGCCGGGTGAGAGCGGGCAAAGTCCTCTTCATTAAAGCCGCGCGCCTGCATGACCGCCATCGCCAGCGCATCGCCCATCATCAGTGTGTTGACGGTGCTGGAGGTCGGGGCCAGGTGCATCGGGCAGGCTTCGCGCTCTACCGAAATATCCAGCGTGGCCCTGGCGGCCAGCGCCAGCGGCGAGCGGGACTTGCCGGTCATCGCCAGCAGCGCCACCGATTTTTCCTGCAGACGGGGGAGGATCAGATCCAGCTCTTTTGCCGAGCCGGAGTAGGAGATAAACAGCAGCACGTCGCGGCTTTCGATCATCCCCAGATCGCCGTGCAGCGCTTCAGCGGGATGAACAAAAAAGGATGGCGTGCCGGTGCTCGCCAGCGTGGCGGCAATCTTCTTGCCGATATGTCCGGATTTACCGATGCCCGAGACAATCACTTTCCCTTCGCACTGAATAATGGTGTTGGCCGCGCGCACAAACTCCTCGCCCAGACGGTCCGGCAGGCGGCTGGCTTCCTGCAGTTCCAGCAGTAAGGTCTGGCGACCCGCGTTTAACAGAAAATCACTCATCTCTCTCTCCGGTTACAATCACGTCGATTCCTTTCTCTTCCAGCGCTTTTTTGAACGCCGGATCGATACCCGCGTCGGTGATCAGCTTATCGACGCTCTCCAGGCTACAGACAATATTCGGGCTTTTACGGCCAAACTTCGACGAGTCCGCCATCAGGATCACCTCCCGGGCGGCGTTGCACATCGCTTTACTGACGCTGAACACTTCGTTGAAGGTCGTCACGCCCGCGTTCAGATCGATGCCGTCGGTGCCCATAAACAGCCGGTCGAAGCTGAAATGATCGAAGGCGTTTTCAGCCAGCTGGCCGTGAAACGAGGCGGATTTTTTACGGAAGGTGCCGCCGGGCATCAGGATGGTCTGTTCGTTATCGAATTCGGACAGGGCGTTGACGATATGCAGGCTGTTGGTCATTACCGTGATGTTATTAAAGCGGCTCAGCATCGGCACCATCTGCAGGACCGTACTGCCTGCATCGAGGATAATCGAGTCGCCGTCGTGGATAAATTTTACCGCGGCGTCGGCGATCAACGCTTTCTGATGGGTGTTGATCAGCGTCTTGTGATCGATAGGCGGGTCGGCCTCGTCTTTATTCAGCACCACGCCGCCATAGGTACGGATCACCGCCCCGGAATTTTCCAGAATCACCAGGTCCTTGCGGATCGTGGTGCCGGTGGTGTCAAAGTAGTGGGCCAGATCCTCAACCGAGCACTTTCCCTGTTTTTGCAGATGGTCGAGTATGGCCGCCTGCCGCTGGCGGGGTTTCATAGGCGTTGAATTCCTCAGGTTGCGAAATGATAATTTCGCAAGCTTATAACGTTCACAACGAAATTATCCATGTTTCAATTTAAGCGCTAATGATAGT
The DNA here is from genome assembly GCF_005843915.1 of Enterobacter sp. MF024. Taxonomy (NCBI): domain Bacteria; kingdom Pseudomonadati; phylum Pseudomonadota; class Gammaproteobacteria; order Enterobacterales; family Enterobacteriaceae; genus Enterobacter; species Enterobacter sp. MF024. The sequence goes on from NZ_VCBB01000011.1 coordinate 208,372, forward strand.
GCATCCTGGCAGAGTGAATCATTGGGAAAGATCACATCGGGCTCTAATTCCTGCCACGGCTTGCCGTTGATTGCCTGGATTTTAGTCGGACGGGCAAAGATCGTCATCCCGCGCATGATCAGGGAGTCACAGACGTTGTTGTTTTCATCCAGCGCGATGGCGACGATCACCCGGGGTTTGAAGCGCCCGCCGGAACGCCCGACGCCCACGCGACCGCGCTGGCACAGCGCGTCAAACGCGCGGTTAAAGCGGTGGATTTGCCAGCCGCCGAGTGCCAGCTGGCCGAGCCAGGCGATAACGGCGACGGTAATCAGAGTAGTGACCATGTGTAGCTCCTGTGGAAATGCCGGGTGGCGGCTGCGCCTTACCCGGCCTACGGTTGGCTTCTCCAGGCCCGGTAAGCGAAGCGCCACCGGGCGTTTATGCACAATCAGAACATCACCTGCCCGCCGGTGACATTTATCGACTGCCCGGTGCAATAAGATGCTTTCGGGCTGGCGTAAAACAGCAGCATATTCAACACGTCCTGGTAATCGCACCCGCGCTTCAGCGGCACTTTATCGATGTAATACTGCTCCACCTGATCCTCATGAATGCCCAGTTTGGTCGCGTACTGCGGCAGCAGAGACTGGAACATCGGCGATTTCAGCAGGTTGCCGAGCATCAGCGAATGCACGGTGATGCCGTACTCCGCCAGATCCAGCGCCAGGGACTGCGTCAGCCCCACGCCGCCGAACTTAGCCGCGCTGTAGCCGGAGTTGTGCTTGCTGCCCACTTTGCCGGATTTGGAGTTGATCTGAATGATGCGCCCGGCAATGCCGTCGCGGATCATCAGGCGCGAGAACTCCCGGGCGCAGAGGAAATAGCCCACCAGGTTCACCTGCAACGAGCGGTCGAAATCCCCCAGCTCCACGTCGCTGATAAATGCCGCTTTGGCAATCCCGGCGCTGTAGACCAGCAGGTCGGTGCGACCAAAAATCTCGTCCACGCCGCGGGCGAGGGCCAGCACGCTCTGCTCGCTGGTGGCGTCTGCGCCAAAGCCCCAGGCCATCCCCTGACCGAACTCGGTGTTGATGGCGTCCGCCACGCGGGCGGCTTTTTCACTCTGAATATCGACAACCGCCACGCGGTAACCTTCTGCGGCAAGCCCACGGCAGAGGAACTCGCCTAAGGTTTGTCCTCCACCAATGACAACGGCAACCTGACTCATATTTCTCTCCTTAATTACGCAACAAACTTTAATGTGCAGCCTGGGGTAACAGCCTGCGGAACCGGGCCATCCACGTGAACCGTGCCGGGATATTCCGCCTGCGGCTGGCCGTCAAAACGCAGGGTGATGTGGCCCAGTTCGCGCAGGTTTTGTCCGGCCACGTCGCCGACGGCGGTCACGGCATAGCGCGTCTCACCCAGCTCCAGATGGCTACCGGCCTTCAGCTCGCCGTTCATCTCGCCGTGGCAATGGATAAAGCAAAACTCTTCGATATCTGCCGGGGCCCCTTCACGGAAGGTAATCAGCATCTGGTCGCAGAGCGCATCCGGGGCGCTCTGGCCGATACGGGTAATGGTGGTCTGGTAAATCACGCTCATCACATAAACCTCTTATTGATAAATAAAGCCGGAGACGAACCAGGCAATCAGCACCGTTGGCGCGCCGGTCAGGAAGCGGCTCACCAGCACCGAAGGCACGCCGACGCGCACGGTGTCCTGGCGCGCTTCGGCCAGCGACAGTCCCACCGGGATAAAATCGCAGGCGGCCTGGGCGTTAATGGCAAACAGCGCGGGCAGGGCGAGATGCGGGGGAATATTGCCGAGCCCGATCTGCACGCCAATCAGCACGCCAATCACCTGGGCGATGACCGCGCCGGGGCCAAGGAACGGCGACAGCAGCGGGAAGGAGCAGATCAGCGCCAGGGTCACCAGCCCGAGTGGATGGCTGGCCAGCGGGGCCAGGCCGTGGGCGATCCAGTCCCCAAGGCCGGAAGCCATGATGATGCCGATCAGCGCCGAAACGAAGGCCATGAACGGCAGGATGGTTTTCAGCACCGTATCGATGGTGTCGCGCCCGGACTGGAACAGCACGGCAACCGCGGAGCCCATCCCCACGCCTACTTTTGCCAGCAGGCCGTCGCTCTGCTCGGTGATCTTCTTGCTGGTGTCGTATTCGCGCGGCGCGCTCTTTTTCGCCGGAGTGGCACCGTCTATCAGCGTGATGTTCTCTTCCTTTACGCCAGAGACGTAAATGTCCTCCAGGATATGCTGCGCCAGCGGGCCGGATTTGCCCGTCGAATGAATATTAACGGTGGGAATGCGCCGCTTCGGGTAGATGCCGCAGCGCAGGGTGCCACCGCAGTCGATCACCGCCACGCCGATCTCCGCTTCCGGCGGCTCGCCCTCCTTAAAGCCGTCCACCGCTTCCCAGCCGGTGAGTTCGCGCAGCTTGTCGACAATGGCCGGGCGGGTGCCCGCAGTGATATAGACGATCTTTTTCTCGCCGCTGGCGTCGAGCTCCAGCGGGCCGCCCCAGCCGCCAACGCCTTTTTCAATCCGGATACGGGTCATGCTGTGGCTCCCTTAAGCTGGACGTTCTGTTCAAGCTGGATGCCCATTTTCTTTTCGAAAATGGCGGTCGTGAGATCGGTCACCCAGCCGCGGAAGAAGTTGGTCACCAGGCCGACCAGCAGGTAGCTTACCGCCAGCGGGCCGAGCGGCAGGCCGAGGGTGGTCAGGCCGCTGGCGATCCCCAGATAGACGAACAGTTCGCCGGGGTTGATGTGCGGAAACAGCCCGTTCATCGAGTGGCAGCTGTAGGATGCCGCTGCGTAGTAGCTCGGTTTATAGCGCTCGGGCATAAAGCGTCCGAGGCTCAGGGTCATGGGGTTGCAGAACACAAAGGTGCCGATGCAGGGCAGCAGCAGGTAGCGGGACACGGGATTACCGGCGCAGCGCTGGGCCAGCTTTTCGATCCGGTGCTGGCCGATAAAGTTGATTAGCGCATTCATGATCACCAGCAGGCTGATCAGCAGCGGCAGAATGCCGGTGACCATGCTGGTAAAGACCTCGCCACCTTTCTGAAACAGCCCGATAAACCACTCGGCGCCGTGGGTGATGGTTTCTATCATTGTTTTCTCCTGTAGGGTGAGTTCTCTCTGGCGGAGTAATAATAATCACTTTGAAAGTTTTTAAAGTGTTAAACAGATCTCACAATGAAAGAAAAATGGATTATTTTGAAAGATAATGGGCGAGGCGAGGGTTGCATGGTTCAGAAGAGAACGAATTTGCCTTTAAGCGCGTAAAGATTTTGCCGGGTACGCGTGCGCCCCTTCCTTGAGGCATCCCGGATGCTTTACCATACTTGCCACTTATCGAATTCGTTGAATGGATGTGTCATGTTTAAGCGTCGTTACGCAGCGCTACTCCCTGCGCTTATCCTGCTCTCTGCCTGCAGTAGTAAACCGAAGTCCGAAGAGGTTCAGCAAACGGCGGGAGCGCCTTCCGGCGGCTTCCTGCTGGAACCCCAGCATAACGTGATGCAGATGGGGGGCGACTTTGCCAACAACCCTGCAGCGGAGCAGTTCATCGACAAAATGGTGAGCAAGCACGGGTTTAATAAAGCCCAGCTACAGGAGATCCTCTCCCAGGCGAAACGCCTGGACTATGTGCTGCGACTGATGGATCGTCAGGCGCCGACCACCCAGCCTCCAGCCGGGCCGAACGGCGCGTGGCTGCGCTATCGTAACCAGTTTATTACTCCGGACAACGTGCAAAACGGCGTGGCGTTCTGGAACCAATATCAGGATGCGCTGACCCGCGCCCAACAGGTTTACGGCGTGCCGCCGGAGATCATCGTCGGGATTATCGGCGTGGAGACCCGCTGGGGCCGGGTGATGGGCAAAACCCGCATTCTCGATGCGCTGGCGACCCTCTCCTTTAACTACCCGCGTCGCGCGGAGTACTTCTCCTCCGAGCTGGAGACCTTCCTGCTGATGGCGCGCGACGAGCAGGACGATCCGCTGGATCTGAAAGGCTCCTTTGCCGGTGCGATGGGCTACGGCCAGTTTATGCCGTCCTCTTATAAGCAGTACGCGGTTGATTTCAACGGGGACGGTCACATCAACCTGTGGGATCCTGAAGATGCGATTGGCAGCGTTGCCAACTACTTCAAAGGCCACGGCTGGACGCAGGGCGAGCCGGTAGCCATCCTCGCAAACGGCCAGGCGCCGGGTCTGGAGAACGGCTTCAAAACCAGCTACAGCGCGGCACAGCTTACCGCCGCCGGGTTAACGCCACAGCAGCCGCTGAATGGCAATCAAAAGGTCAGCCTGCTGCGTCTGGATATTGGTACCGGGTATCAGTACTGGTACGGTCTGCCAAACTTCTACACCATCACCCGCTACAACCACAGTACGCACTATGCGATGGCGGTCTGGCAGCTGGGGCTCGCGGTATCCCAGGCGCGGGCGTCATCCCCGTTCAGTTAACGGATAAAAAAGTGAGTGGCTCATGCCACTCACTTTTAAACTTCAGCACATTGGCAGGTTATTTTTTCTGAAGCCCCCTCGTAAAACCTCCACCTCATCCTCATATCTACAGACTAAAGTGCTATCTTGTGCTGCATGTTTTTCAGGAGCCAAAACGACATGACTGACCATGAATTGATGCAGCTCAGTGAGCGGGTAGGGCAGGCGCTGAAACAGCGCGGCGCAACGGTAACGACGGCTGAGTCCTGTACCGGCGGCTGGGTGGCGAAAGTCATCACCGATATTGCGGGCAGCTCCGCCTGGTTTGAACGCGGATTTGTCACCTACAGTAATGAAGCAAAAGCGCAAATGATTGGGGTTCGCGAGCCCACGCTTATCGAACATGGCGCGGTCAGTGAACCGGTGGTCATCGAGATGGCGATTGGCGCGTTACGTGCTGCTCGTGCGGATTATGCTATTTCTGTTAGTGGTATCGCCGGGCCGGACGGTGGCAGTGCGGAAAAGCCTGTCGGGACGGTCTGGTTTGGCTTTGCGACCGCGCAGGGCGAGGGGATTACCCGCCGGGAGTGCTTCAGCGGCGACCGGGAAAGCGTGCGCCGTCAGGCAACAGAATATGTGTTAAAAACGCTCTGGCAACAATTTCTACAAAACACTTGATACTGTATGAGCATACAGTATAATTGCCCCAACAGAACAGAAATCCACGGTGAAGCGCAGTTGTTTCACCCGGCATGAGAGGAAAAAATGGCTATCGACGAAAACAAACAGAAAGCGTTGGCGGCAGCACTGGGCCAGATCGAAAAGCAATTCGGTAAAGGTTCCATCATGCGCCTGGGTGAAGATCGTTCCATGGATGTAGAAACTATCTCCACCGGTTCGCTTTCTCTGGATATTGCACTGGGTGCTGGCGGCCTGCCTATGGGTCGTATCGTAGAGATCTACGGGCCAGAATCCTCCGGTAAAACCACTCTGACTTTACAGGTTGTGGCCGCTGCACAGCGTGAAGGTAAAACCTGTGCCTTTATCGATGCCGAGCACGCGCTGGACCCGGTCTACGCACGTAAGCTGGGCGTGGATATCGACAACCTGCTGTGTTCCCAGCCGGATACGGGTGAGCAGGCGCTGGAAATCTGTGACGCACTGGCACGCTCTGGCGCCGTTGACGTAATCATCGTCGACTCCGTTGCAGCGCTGACCCCGAAAGCAGAAATCGAAGGCGAAATCGGCGACTCTCACATGGGCCTCGCGGCACGTATGATGAGCCAGGCTATGCGTAAGCTGGCCGGTAACCTGAAGCAGTCCAACACGCTGCTGATCTTCATCAACCAGATCCGTATGAAGATTGGCGTGATGTTCGGTAACCCGGAAACCACCACCGGCGGTAACGCGCTGAAATTCTACGCCTCTGTGCGTCTGGATATCCGCCGTATCGGTGCCGTGAAAGACGGTGAGAACGTGGTGGGTAGCGAAACCCGCGTGAAGGTTGTGAAGAACAAAATCGCTGCGCCGTTTAAACAGGCTGAATTCCAGATCCTCTACGGTGAAGGTATCAACTTCTACGGTGAGCTGGTTGACCTCGGCGTGAAAGAGAAGCTGATTGAGAAAGCGGGCGCCTGGTACAGCTACAACGGCGACAAAATTGGTCAGGGTAAAGCGAATGCTATCTCCTGGCTGAAAGAGAACCCGGCAGCAGCCAAAGAGATCGAGAAGAAAGTACGCGATCTGCTGCTGGGCAATCAGGACTCTAAACCGCAGTTCGCGGTTGATGGTCAGGACGTTGAAGAAACCAACGAAGATTTCTGATAATCGAGTGTAATAAAAAGGTCGCTTAATGCGGCCTTTTTGCTTTTTGACTGCAGCAGGTTTATCTATGAATGAATCCCCGGCACGTCGTCCTGCCTATAACCGCCTGCTGGATCGGGCGGTACGCATTCTTGCCGTTCGTGACCACAGCGAACAGGAGCTTCGTCGCAAACTCTCCGCGCCCGTTATGAGCAAAAACGGACCCGAAGCCATCGATGCGACGGAAGAAGATTACGACAAGGTGATCGCCTGGTGCTATGAACATGGCTATCTGGACGATATCCGCTTCGTCTCACGCTTTATTGCCAGCCGTAGCCGCAAGGGCTATGGCCCGGCACGTATCCGCCAGGAGCTAAATCAAAAAGGTATCGCGCGCGAAACCAGCGAAAAGGCGATGCGTGAATGCGAAATTGACTGGTGTGAACTGGCGCGGGAACAGGCGGTGCGGAAGTACGGCGAACCGCTGCCGCGTGAGTTTTCAGAAAAAGTTAAAATCCAGCGCTTTTTGCTCTACCGCGGGTATCTTATGGAAGATATTCAGGAGATCTGGCGTAATTTTACTGATTGAACGCATGCGGGATTTTACTTCCCTCTAAAGAAAACTTATCTTATTCCCACTTTTTCCAGTAGCTGGTCCGTCCAACAAAGGTTGTGTAGTGGCCCGCTGTGACATTTCGTTAGCTTGATTTCAGGATAATTATGAGCAAGAGCACCGCTGAGATCCGACAGGCGTTTCTCGATTTTTTCCATAGTAAGGGACATCAGGTTGTTGCCAGCAGCTCCCTGGTACCGAACAACGATCCAACTTTACTGTTTACCAACGCCGGGATGAACCAGTTCAAGGATGTTTTCCTTGGTCTCGATAAGCGTAATTATTCCCGCGCGACCACCTCCCAGCGTTGCGTACGTGCGGGTGGTAAACACAACGATCTGGAAAACGTCGGTTATACCGCGCGTCACCACACCTTCTTCGAGATGCTGGGTAACTTCAGCTTCGGCGACTATTTCAAAAATGACGCAATCCAGTACGCATGGGAACTGCTGACCGGTGAAAACTGGTTCAACCTGCCGAAAGAGCGTCTGTGGGTTACCGTCTACGAAACCGACGATGAAGCCTATGAAATCTGGGAAAAAGAGGTCGGTATTCCGCGCGAACGTATTATTCGTATCGGCGATAACAAAGGCGCACCTTACGCCTCTGACAACTTCTGGCAGATGGGCGACACCGGTCCATGCGGTCCATGTACCGAAATCTTCTACGATCATGGCGATCACATTTGGGGCGGCCCTCCGGGTAGCGCAGAAGAAGATGGCGACCGCTATATCGAGATCTGGAACATCGTCTTCATGCAGTTCAACCGTCAGATCGACGGCACCATGGAGCCGCTGCCGAAGCCATCCGTCGATACCGGTATGGGTCTGGAGCGTATTGCCGCAGTACTGCAGCACGTTAACTCCAACTACGACATCGATCTGTTCAGCACCCTGATTAAGTCCGTTGCCGAAGTGACTGGCGCGACCGATCTGAGCAACAAATCCCTGCGCGTTATTGCCGACCATATCCGCTCCTGTGCCTTCCTGATCGCTGACGGCGTGATCCCATCGAATGAAAACCGTGGCTACGTGCTGCGCCGCATCATTCGTCGCGCGATCCGTCACGGCAACATGCTGGGCGCGAAAGACACCTTCTTCTATAAGCTGGTGGGTCCGCTGGTTGACGTCATGGGCGCTGCCGGTGAAGAGCTGAAACGCCAGCAGGCGCAGGTTGAGCAGGTTCTGAAAACCGAAGAAGAGCAGTTTGCCCGTACGCTGGAGCGTGGTCTGACTCTGCTGGACGACGAACTGTCTAAGCTGAAAGGCGACACCCTGGATGGCGAAACCGCCTTCCGTCTGTACGACACCTATGGCTTCCCAGTTGACCTGACGGCAGACGTTTGCCGCGAGCGCAACATCAAAGTTGACGAAGCGGGCTTCGAAGCCGCAATGGAAGAACAGCGCCGCCGCGCGCGTGAGTCCAGCGGTTTTGGTGCCGACTACAACGCGATGATCCGCGTTGATGGCAGCAGCGAATTCGAAGGCTATGAGCATCTGGAAACCAACGGCACAGTGACTGCCCTGTTTGTTGACGGCAAAGCCGTGGACAGCATCAGCGCGGGCCAGACTGCCGTTGTGGTTCTGGATAAGACCCCGTTCTACGCTGAATCTGGCGGTCAGGTTGGCGATAAAGGCGAGCTGAAAGGCAATGGCTTCAGCTTTGCGGTCAGCGACACGCAAAAATACGGTCAGGCGATTGGTCACCAGGGTACCCTGGCATCCGGCGAACTGAAAGTGGGCGAGGGCGTTCAGGCTATCGTTGACGAAGCGCGCCGCGCACGTATTCGTCTTAACCACTCCGCGACGCACCTGATGCACGCCGCGCTGCGCCAGGTTCTGGGCACGCACGTTGCGCAGAAAGGCTCGCTGGTGAATGACAAAGTGTTGCGTTTCGACTTCTCGCATTTTGAAGCGATGAAACCGTCTGAAATCCGTGCGGTGGAAGATCTGGTCAATGCCCAGATCCGCCGTAACCTGCCTATCGAAACCAACATCATGGATCTCGACGCGGCAAAAGATAAAGGCGCAATGGCGCTGTTCGGCGAGAAGTATGACGAACGTGTACGCGTGCTGAGTATGGGGGATTTCTCCACCGAACTTTGTGGTGGTACCCACGCCAGCCGTACGGGCGACATCGGTCTGTTCCGTATTCTGTCCGAATCCGGTACAGCGGCAGGCGTTCGTCGTATCGAAGCGGTCACCGGTGAAGGCGCGATTGCCAGCCTGCATGCCGAGAGCGATCAGCTGCACGACATCGCACAGCTGCTAAAGGGTGACAGCCAGAACCTGGGCGAGAAAGTGCGCAGCGTAATGGAACGCACCCGTCTGCTGGAAAAAGAGCTGCAGCAGCTGAAAGAGCAGGCTGCGGTTGCCGAGAGCGCAAACCTCTCCAGCAAAGCGGTTGAAATTAAAGGCGTTAAGCTGCTGGTCAGCGAACTGGCGGGCGTTGAGCCGAAAATGCTTCGTACCATGGTCGACGATCTGAAGAACCAGCTCGGTTCAACGGTTATCGTTCTGGCAACGGTAGCGGAAGGTAAGGTTTCTCTGATTGCGGGCGTATCTAAGGACGTGAGCGACCGTGTGAAAGCAGGGGAACTGATTGGTATGGTCGCCCAGCAAGTGGGTGGCAAAGGTGGTGGTCGTCCAGACATGGCGCAAGCCGGCGGTACGGACGCAGCAGCCCTCCCGGCAGCACTAGCCAGTGTAGAAAGCTGGGTAAGTTCGAAACTGTAATAACTACAAAGCGTACTCAGACGCCATAACGACGACGTTATGGCGTACTGCGCTCTACGCTATCGATAATGATAAAGTCAGGTTGAGTTTGTGTATATCGGCTAAACTTACGTTTAACAGATTGTGATGCCGTGACTACCTACACATTACGTGTTTGTCATCGCTTACTTTTTGGCGTTATATGATGGATAATGCCGGGATACAAGAGACCCGACTCTTTTAATCTTTCAAGGAGCAAAGAATGCTGATTCTGACTCGTCGAGTTGGTGAGACCCTCATGATTGGGGATGAGGTCACCGTGACAGTTTTAGGGGTGAAGGGCAACCAGGTACGTATTGGTGTGAACGCCCCTAAGGAAGTCTCTGTTCATCGTGAAGAGATCTACCAGCGTATCCAGGCTGAAAAATCCCAGCAGTCCAGTTACTGATATTATCGCGTCTCGCTGTCTGGCGAGACGCAACCCTCCTGTCATTCTCCCTTCTTAAAGTTACCGTTTTGTTTCGTTCGCTCTGTTTTAACCACTCCCAACGCCTTTACTTCGGCAAAATCCATCTTTCTTCATGTAGAAGAGTGCAGAAAGAAGCGCAAAATCCGTTTATAAAACACCCTCTTTGCGGGTTTTACATGCGAATTGCCTGTGATTTGTGCAAACGATAAAAGCTTGTGGAAAATTGTTTGACTTATAAGTCCCAGAAAGTAATATATGCGCCACGCAGCGACGAGAAGCTCTTAACGAGTTACTCGAAGCACTCGAAAGAGGCGTTGTGTGGTGAGGTGGCCGAGAGGCTGAAGGCGCTCCCCTGCTAAGGGAGTATGCGGTCAAAAGCTGCATCCGGGGTTCGAATCCCCGCCTCACCGCCATTTTGCATCCGTAGCTCAGCTGGATAGAGTACTCGGCTACGAACCGAGCGGTCGGAGGTTCGAATCCTCCCGGATGCACCATTTACTATTCCTGAAAGCAGTATCCTGATGCATCCGTAGCTCAGCTGGATAGAGTACTCGGCTACGAACCGAGCGGTCGGAGGTTCGAATCCTCCCGGATGCACCATTTACTATTCCTGAAAGCAGTATCCTGATGCATCCGTAGCTCAGCTGGATAGAGTACTCGGCTACGAACCGAGCGGTCGGAGGTTCGAATCCTCCCGGATGCACCATCTTCTACTTCATATTGCTTTAGAAGTGATATGAATATCGAGCAGTACAGTAGTAAATCCCGATGCATCCGTAGCTCAGCTGGATAGAGTACTCGGCTACGAACCGAGCGGTCGGAGGTTCGAATCCTCCCGGATGCACCATCTACTACTTCATATTGCTTTAGAAGTGATATGAATATCGAGCAGTACAGTAGTAAATCCCGATGCATCCGTAGCTCAGCTGGATAGAGTACTCGGCTACGAACCGAGCGGTCGGAGGTTCGAATCCTCCCGGATGCACCATCTACTACTTCATATTGCTTTAGAAGTGATATGAATATCGAGCAGTACAGTAGTAAATCCCGATGCATCCGTAGCTCAGCTGGATAGAGTACTCGGCTACGAACCGAGCGGTCGGAGGTTCGAATCCTCCCGGATGCACCATCTTCTCCGAGATAACAGCTATATTGTTGTTTCAAGGTCTGCGAGATAATCGCAAGCACCAGGGAGGATAACGTTGCTTTAGCAACGGCCCGAAGGGCGAGGCGCAGCCGAGTAATCCTCCCGGATGCACCATCTATTACTTCATATTGCTTTAGAAGTGATATGAATATCGAGCAGTACAGTAGTAAATCCCGATGCATCCGTAGCTCAGCTGGATAGAGTACTCGGCTACGAACCGAGCGGTCGGAGGTTCGAATCCTCCCGGATGCACCATATTCTCCGAGATAACAGCCATACTGTTGTTTCATGGTCTGCAAGCTAATCGCAAGCACCAGGGAGGATAACGTTGCTTTAGCAACGGCCCGCAGGGCAAGGCACAGCCGAGTAATCCTCCCGGATGCACCATCCTTTCGATATTCCCTTTGTAGTTTATTTCTTCAGCACTCCCAATCTAAAGCCCGCCAGAAGCAGCGACAAAACGCCTTGTTTACGTTAAAGTAACGCTTTGTAATCCTTTCGCGAGAGCACGATGTACGCACAGTATGACGGTTTGATTTTCGATATGGATGGCACCATCCTGGACACCGAGCCAACGCATCGCAAAGCCTGGGCAGAAGTCCTGGGCCGATACGGTATGCGTTTCGACTTACAGGCGATGATTGCCCTCAACGGATCTCCAACCTGGCGTATTGCGCAGGCCGTGATTGAACTGAATCAGGCCGATCTCGACCCACACCTGCTCGCGCGTGAAAAAACCGATGCGGTTAAAGCCATGCTGCTGGACACCGTACGTCCTTTGCCTTTAATTGAAGTGGTGAAGGAGTGGCACGGACGTCGTCCTATGTCCGTCGGCACGGGCAGCGAAAGCGCTATCGCTGAGGCTCTGCTCAATCACCTTAGTCTGCGCCACTATTTTTCTGCCGTGGTCGCGGCCGATCATGTTAAAAACCACAAGCCTGCCCCTGACACCTTCCTGCTTTGCGCAGAGCTGATGGGTGTGCCACCGGCGAAGTGCGTCGTGTTTGAAGATGCCGATTTCGGTATTCAGGCGGCACGGGATGCCGGTATGGCCGCGGTGGATGTTCGCTTACTGTGAGTGACGCGCTGTCACTTACTTCCTTATTCGCCAGCAGTTTTTTAAGTGCCACGATCCTGCCCGGAAACTCGGAAGTGGTGCTGGTGGCGATGCTCTTGTCCGGCGTCAGTCAGCCCTGGTTGCTCGTGTTAATAGCAACAATGGGTAATAGCCTTGGAGGCCTGACTAACGTTATTCTTGGGCGATTCTTTCCGCTACGCAAAACGTCGCGCTGGCAGGAAAAGGCAGTCGGCTGGCTAAAACGCTATGGCGCTGCCACGCTTTTACTAAGCTGGATGCCGGTAATCGGTGATTTACTGTGCCTGCTGGCGGGATGGATGCGCATCTCCTGGGGGCCCGTGCTCTTTTTTTTATGCCTCGGCAAGGCGTTGCGCTACATTCTTGTAGCGGTTACAACTTTGCAGGGTATGACGTGGTGGCACTAATTGGACTGTTTGTGACCAGAAACCATTACAATTATGCTAAATAAAATGATTTTGACAGGCGGGAGGTCGAATTGATCCCGGACGTATCACAGGCACTGGCCTGGCTGGAAAACCACCCTCAGGCTCTGAAGGGTATTCAGCGCGGTCTTGAGCGCGAAACGCTGCGCGTTAATGCAGATGGCAGTCTTGCAACGACGGGCCATCCGCAGGCGTTAGGTTCGGCGCTGACCCATAAGTGGATCACTACTGATTTCGCCGAAGCGCTGCTTGAGTTCATTACGCCGGTAGACGGCGATATTGACCACATGCTGAAAATCATGCGTGACATTCACCGCTACAGCGCCCGCAATTTGGGTGATGAGCGGATGTGGCCGCTGAGCATGCCTTGCTATATCGAGCAGGGGCAGGATATTGAACTGGCGCAGTATGGCACGTCTAATATTGGCCGTCTGAAAACGCTCTATCGCGAAGGGTTAAAAAACCGCTACGGCGCGCTGATGCAGACAATTTCTGGCGTGCACTACAACTTCTCCTTGCCGATGGCATTCTGGCAGGCGAAGTGCGGTGAAACGGATAAAGAAGCAATTTCCGCAGGCTATTTCCGCCTGATTCGTAACTACTATCGCTTCGGCTGGGTCATCCCGTATCTGTTCGGTGCATCCCCGGCGATTTGCTCCTCTTTCCTGCAGGGCAAACCGACTACGCTGCCGTTTGAGAAAACCGAATGCGGCATGTACTACCTGCCGTACGCTACCTCATTGCGCCTCAGCGACCTGGGTTATACCAATAAGTCGCAAAGCAATCTCGGAATTACGTTTAACGATCTGCACGAGTATGTGGCAGGATTGAAGCGGGCGATCAAAACGCCGTCGGAAGCCTACGAAGAGATCGGTCTTGAGAAAGACGGTAAGCGTCTGCAAATCAACAGTAACGTTCTACAGATTGAGAACGAACTGTACGCGCCTATCCGTCCGAAACGCGTCACGCGCAGCGGTGAAACGCCGTCGGATGCGTTACAGCGCGGCGGGATTGAGTACATCGAAGTACGCTCCCTGGATATCAACCCGTTCTCGCCGATTGGCGTGGATGAGCAGCAGGTGCGCTTCCTCGATCTGTTTATGGTCTGGTGCGTGCTGGCGGATGCGCCTGAAATGAGTTCTGACGAACTGCTTTGCACCCGCACTAACTGGAACCGGGTGATCCTCGAAGGGCGCAAGCCTGGCCTGACGCTGGGCATGGGTTGCCAGACGGCACAGTTCCCGCTACAGCAGGTAGGTAAAGATCTGTTCCGCGATCTCAAACGCGTCGCCCACACGCTCGACAGCGTTTACGGTGGCGATGAGTATCAAAAAGTTTGCGAGCAGCTGGTGGAAAGTTTCGATAATCCTGACCTGACATTCTCGGCACGCATTCTGCGTTCTATGATTGATCAGGGCATCGGTGGCACCGGTCGCGCGCTGGCGGCGGAGTATCGCGATATGCTGCGCCAGGAGCCGCTGGAAGTGTTAAGCGAAGCGGATTTTGCTGCGGAACGCGAAGCGTCACTGGTGCGTCAGAGTGAGATTGAGGCGGCGGATACCGAGTCGTTTGCTGAGTACCTGGCTAAACAGGCCTGACAGAAAAGAAAAAGGCCACATCGCTGTGGCCAAAATAACATCTCTGAAGAACAGGGATGATGATAACAAATGCGCGTCTTTCATATACTCAGACTCGCGTTGAACAGAAGAGTTCATTTTTTTTATAAAAAATCACTATCGGAGGTGACGTATGCCGTTATTAGATAGCTTTACTGTCGACCATACCCGTATGGAAGCACCTGCTGTACGCGTTGCGAAGACCATGCATACCCCGCACGGCGACACGATCACTGTATTCGACCTGCGTTTCTGCGTACCGAATAAAGAAGTGATGCCGGAAAAAGGTATTCATACCCTGGAGCACCTGTTCGCTGGTTTCATGCGCGATCACCTGAACGGCAACGGCGTTGAGATCATCGATATCTCACCAATGGGCTGTCGTACCGGCTTCTATATGAGCCTGATTGGAGTACCAGAAGAGAAACGCGTCGCAGATGCGTGGAAAGCAGCGATGGAAGACGTGCTGAAGGTGAAAGAGCAGAATCAAATCCCTGAGCTGAACGTTTACCAGTGCGGCACTTACCAGATGCACTCCCTGGAAGAAGCGCAGGATATTGCCCGTCACATTCTTGAGCGTGACGTTCGCGTGAACAGCAACGACGAGCTGGCGCTGCCTAAAGAAAAGCTGCAGGAACTGCACATCTAGTCATTTACCCGGCCTGTCATCTTGGCGTGCCGGGTGTTTTATAATTACCATTGTAATTAGTTTCTTTATAAATTCCCAAAAAACCAACTCTCGTTGTTAATCCTTTTCTATATGTCTATTATTGCGAGCATAACAGGGTAGTTATTTGTATATATC
Organism: Enterobacter sp. MF024; assembly: GCF_005843915.1. NCBI lineage: Bacteria > Pseudomonadati > Pseudomonadota > Gammaproteobacteria > Enterobacterales > Enterobacteriaceae > Enterobacter > Enterobacter sp. MF024. The sequence continues at coordinate 223,517 of NZ_VCBB01000011.1, forward strand.
ATGCCTGTGAATAATTGCCTGGCAATTATTAAGTTCTAATAATTTTAGCTGTGCTTATATTCATGGAATGGATAATGATTCAGAGGGATTTATGAAATTTTACTTTGCCGGTTCCGCAGTTCTTTTGTCTGTCTTTTTGCTTTGCGGATGCAGTTCCGCCCCTAACTCTAAAACGCCTACCATCGCAAAAGCCCCGGAAGAGCGTAAGCAGGAGGTACAGTGCTATCAGGAGTTCTCCGCGCTGCAAAAACTGGACCCTAATGCCTACGAATGTTACCGCCAGCAGTTCGACAGCATTAACAAAAACTATAAAATTTATGAGGCTAACAAATCTCTTGTCGATAATAATGCCTCTGAAGTCATGCTGACCGAAATTAACAAAAAACTCTCTCTGGTTTGCGTCAGGATCCGCAATACCGTCTATTCCAATATGATGAAACGCGCAAATGAAATGAATCAGTTATGAATAAATACTTTAGTGCAGCGCTTTGCTGCGGATTATTGTTTGCGGCTGGAAAATCATATTCTTCAGGAACAGAATTACTGGAACAGCTGAGCCGGGAGAAAATTATCGGTACTGATTCCGTTAATCCTTTTAGTGCACCTGAAGCGACACCATCCCGGCCAGACGCCCCTTCGAAAGCGACACCGGCATTGCCAAAAGCAAAGCCTGTGTGCGTTGCTGATACCACACCTCGTCAGCTGGCGGCAAAGGATGCACTAAATGCTGCTGTGGCGCGGGAAAAAATCGCGCGCCTGAACGCCGAGTTACAAAAAGCGAATGATCATCTCGCCAGCCTCAATCAGCAGCTGGCTGCTGTTGAACAGCAAAAAGCCGCCCTCGAAAAGGCGGCAACCGCGCAACGCGAAAGACCGGCACCGGCAGCGCCACTGTCAAATGGCAGTGCGCAGACGCTGGCGCTGGAAAGCGTTATCGCAACGCTCAACCTGGCCGCTGAGGGTGAGAAAGCCCGTTCAGCGCAGCGTGAAGCGTTGCTAAAAAAAACGATCGACCATCGCGATGAGCTAAGTAAACAGCTTACTGACCTGCAGGGTCAGAAAAAGAGTCTTGAGGATCAGCTGGCATCCCTGATGACCAGCAGCAGCGACGGCCAGAAGAAAAGCGCTGAGCTGAACGGGCAACTGAGCAAAGCCACCGCCCGCAGCGATGAGTTGAGCAAACAGCTTGCAGAACTGCAGGGGCAGAAAAAGAGCCTCGAGGATCGGCTGGCCGCACTTAAGAAAAGCGCCACTGGCGATCAATCGAAAAGCGTGCAGATGGCTGAGCAACTCAATAAAGCGAACGAACAGACCAGCGCGCTGCTGAAAGAGCTTGCCGACCTCAAACTGCAGAAGAAAGAGCAGGAGCAGCAGCTGGCATCCCTGATGACCAGCAGCAGCGACGGCCAGAAGAAAAGCGCTGAGCTGAACGGGCAACTGAGCAAAGCCACCGCCCGCAGCGATGAGTTGAGCAAACAGCTTGCTGAGCTGCAGGGGCAGAAAAAGAGCCTTGAGGATCGGCTGGCCGCACTCAAGACCAGCGCCACCGGCGATCAATCGAAAAGCACGCAGATGGCTGAGCAGCTGAATAAAGCAAACGCACAGATCACCACGCTGCTGAAAGAACTTACCGACCTCAAACTGCAGAAGAAAGAGCAGGAGCAGCAGCTGGCATCCCTGATGACCAGCAGCAGCGACGGCCAGAAGAAAAGCGCTGAGCTGAACGGGCAACTGAGCAAAGCCACCGCCCGCAGCGATGAGTTGAGCAAACAGCTTGCAGAACTGCAGGGGCAGAAAAAGAGCCTTGAGGATCGGCTGGCCGCACTCAAGACCAGCGCCACCGGCGATCAATCGAAAAGCACGCAGATGGCTGAGCAGCTGAATAAAGCAAACGCACAGATCACCACGCTGCTGAAAGAACTTACCGACCTCAAACTGCAGAAGAAAGAGCAGGAGCAGCAGCTGGCATCCCTGATGACCAGCAGCAGCGACGGCCAGAAGAAAAGCGCTGAGCTGAACGGGCAACTGAGCAAAGCCACCGCCCGCAGCGATGAGTTGAGCAAACAGCTTGCAGAACTGCAGGGGCAGAAAAAGAGCCTTGAAGATCGGCTGACTGCGCTGAAGAGCAACAGCACGGGCGATAAGCAAAAAAACATTGAGTTGACGGAAAAGCTGAATGAAATCACAGCGCAGTCTACCGCGCTTACCCAACAGTTAGCGGAGATGAAAAAGGCGTCGAGCGCGCTGGATAGCCAGGTAGCAACGCTGACGAAGCAGAAGCTGGACGCGGAAACGGCGCTCAAAAACGAGCGGCAAAAGCACGAAATCTTTACCAGCCAGCTAGAAGATGCGAAAACCGTTATCGCCACGCAGCAGGCGCAGCTGGCAAGTCTGAAAACAGAATCGGGTGCAGATAAAGAGAACAGCAGCCAGACGGCAAGTAAGCTTAAGAGCGCTGACGAAGCCCTGGCCAGCCTAAAAAAACAGCTTGAGGCGTCGCAGGCAGAAGTGGCCGCGCTTAAGGCTAAACCCGCCGAAACTCCACCCGTCGCCACGGCTAACGTCATTAAAATAGATGCGAAGACAGCAAAAGATACGCGTACCAGCTACGCCGTCGGGACATGGTATGGCGACAGCGCCACGCGCGAAAAAGAGAAGATGACAAGCCTCGGTAAGACGCTGGATCTTCCCGCCTTTATGCAGGGTTTTAACGACTCGGTTAATAAAAAGCCTCAGATGACGCCGGATAAGCTCTCCAGCGAACTGATCGGGCTTGATAAGCTGCACAAAAAGCAGTTTGCCGCGACGCAAAGTGAAAATGAAAAGCAGAGCAAAGCGCTCATGTTAAAGGCGGCAAAAGAGCCTGGCGCGGTCAAGGTAGCGGATGGTTCCGTTTACAGGATAGTGCAGAAGGGTGAAGCGCCGTTGATCCTTGCCGATAACGAGCTCATCACCGAACTGGATGAAGTGCTCGGTACCGGGAAGGTTATCTCCAGTAAAGAGCTGCGCGCCAGCCGGGTGAAAGATCTTCCTCCTCTGTTCCAGACGGTTGTCAAAAAGATGGGGCTGGGCGGGGTGGCAAAAATCCACATCCCGGCAAAGCAGGCCTACGGTGAAGCCGGTGTGCCTGGGTTTGTGCCGCCTGGCACTATATCCATCATTACCATTAAAATTGTCGGCGTGAAGTAGCATTAACGACAGGCATAAAAAAACGGATCTGCATGCAGATCCGTTTTTATTTTCAGACAGGCCACTCAGTGGGCGCCCCCGCCCCCGCCTCCCGCCCCGAATGGCGGTTTGGCGAACCAGATCAGCCCCAGCAGCACAATGAACACCCCAGCCGATAACCAGAAGATCTCGTTGGCCGAGATAATCAAGCCCTGCGCGGTGATCTGCTGTGCTATCCACCCGGACGCCTGCTGCTCGGTCATGCCCATTCCCTGCAGCTGGCTGTAAACCTCCTGCGCCTGGGGATTAAACACATTCACCGACTCGGTCAGCTGCGCATGGTGTAACGACTCCCGGTTGGTCCACATGGTGGTGGTCATCGAGGTCCCAATGGAGCCCGCCAGCGTACGCATAAAGTTTGACAGACTCGACGCCGCCGCCATCCTTTCCGGCGGCAGGCCGGAGAGGGTGATGGTGGTCAGTGGCATAAAGAAGCAGGCCACCGCAAAGCCCTGAATGAACTGCGGCCACGCCGATGCGCCAAAGTCCATACCCGGCTCAAAGGTATAGGCGCGCCAGTAGAAGCACACCGCATACATGATGAAGCTGAAGGTCACCAGCCGACGCATATCGAGCTTATGGGCAAAGCGGCCGATAATCGGCGACAGCAGAACCGGGATCACCCCGACCGGTGCCGACGCCAGCCCCGCCCAGGTGGCGGTATAGCCATACACCTCCTGCAACAGCTGCGGCAGCAGAACAATCGCGCCGAAGTAGAGCATGTAGGCAAGGCTGATACACAAACACCCTATGGTGAAGTTGCGCGACTTAAACAGCGACAGATCGACTATCGGGTTATCGTCCGTCAGCTCCCACACAATCAGGAAGCTCAGCGCCACCACCGCCACGACCGTCAGAACGATGATCTCCTGCGAGGCGAACCAGTCCAGCTCTTTCCCGCGATCGAGCATGATCTGCAGGCTGCCGATGCCCAGCACCAGCAGCGCGAGCCCGACGCCGTCAATACGCCGTTGCTCGGTACGAGTTTCGCGACCGCGCAGCGACTGCAGGGTCAACAGCACCACCACCGCGCCAATCGGCACGTTGATAAAGAAGATCCAGCCCCAGTGATAGTTATCGCTGATGTAGCCACCCAGAATCGGGCCGCAGATCGGGGCGACAATCACCGTCATCGACCACAGCGCCAGCGCGATAGAGCGCTTGGCGGGCGGGTAGTTGTTGAGGAGCAGACTCTGCGACAGCGGGATCAGCGGCCCGGCAACAATCCCCTGGATCACGCGGAAGAAAATCAGCATGGTCAGACTGCTGGACATCCCACATGCCCAGGAGGCCAGCACGAAGGCGATGGTTGACCAGAGGAACAGTTTCACTTCCCCGACGCGCTTTGCCAGCCAGCCGGTGATCGGAATGGAGATGGCGTTCGCCACCCCGAACGAGGTGATCACCCAGGTCCCCTGGCTCAGGGATGAGCCAAGGTTTCCCGCGATAGTCGGGATCGCCACGTTCGCGATGGTGGAGTCCAGCACCTGCATGAATGTCGCCAGCGAAAGCGCAATGGTCATGATGACCAGCTGCGCCCCTTCCAACGGTTTTTGCGGTTTTTGCTGTTGCATAACGCTCACCTTCGGATTAACCGGCGTTCGCCTTCACGATCTCATCGATCAGCTTATTCACCGGCTCAAGGCTGATCTCGCGGGCATTACTTTCGTAGGCCGGGTTCGAACGTGCCTGGTTTGCCAGCATCTGGCCGTCGCGGTTCGAGGTGTCGACCGTGACCAGCGTGGAGAGGCCAATACGCAGCGGATGGTCCGCCAGCTGCTTCTCATCCAGCTCGATACGTACCGGCAGACGCTGAACCACTTTGATCCAGTTCCCGGTGGCGTTCTGCGCAGGCAGCAGGGAGAAGGCGCTGCCGGTCCCCATGTCCAGCCCGACAACTTTGCCGGTGTACTTCACGTCGTCGCCGTAGATATCACTGACGACCGTCGCGGTCTGGCCGATACGCATATGCGCCAGCTGCGTCTCTTTGAAGTTAGCATCCACCCACAGGTTGGTTGCCGGCACCACCGCCATCAGCGGGGTAGAGGAGGTGATCTGTGCACCAGGCTGTACGGAACGACGGGAAACGTAGCCGGTCATCGGGCTGACGATTTTGGTTCGCTCCAGCGCCAGCCAGGCGTTGCGCACTTCGGTCGCCGCCTGTTTCACCGCCGGTTGTTGATCGAGGGTGGTATTCAGCACCATCGCCTGGTTGGCGTTGAATTGCTGAATAGCGACATCCAGCTGGGCCTGGGCGCTGGCAACCGCGTCTCGGGCGTGTTGCAGCTCTTCGCGGCCAATCAGGTTAGCACTGCCCAGGGGAACACGACGATTAAGATCGCTCTGAGCCTGCGCCAGGGCGGTTTTCTGCACGTCGATACTGGCCTGCAGCTGTTTGCTGTTGATCATTTGCTGACGGGTCTGACGCACGCTTGATGCCAGCTCAGTCTGCGCTTTTTCAAACGCCTGCTGGGCATCGGTCGGATCCAGCGTCACCAGCACGTCGCCTTTTTGCACAAAGTCGGTATTGTCAGCCCAGACTTTCGTCACGCTGCCCGACACCTGCGCCATAATCTGAACCTGGTTCCCTGCCACATACGCGTCATCCGTCTCTTCACTATGACGCAGTACTAAAAACCAATAGATCCCATATGCCACGGCAATGATAATAAAGAGCAAAGTCAGCAGCAGAAGGGCGCGCTTGCGTTTGCCTTTCTTGTTGACCGGTTGCTGCGGGGTAGTGTTCTCCGCATTTGCGCTCATGTTTTTCTCCACGATCTTATTATTTCACATCGGCTGAGCCGACCTGTTATCAGAAAGGCCAGCAGTATGACGTGCTGGCCTGTCGGTTTTCTTATTAATCTGGATTTTTGGAGCGTGTCGTCGCGTTAGCGCAGCGCCTCAAGAACAGCGCCATCTTCATCCATCTGATCCAGACGGGTGAGCAGCTTGCGGGTGATATGCTCGAGCTGATCTTTCTCGGCGTTACTTAAAGACGACCAGAGTTGATGCAGGCAGTTGTGCTGAGGTGGAAGCACCTCACGCAGGAATTCGTGACCTTTCTCGGTCAGTTGCAGATGCAGGCAACGGCGGTCGTTGTCGCTTTCGCGGCGTTCAATCCAGCCACGTTTTTCCAGCTCATCGGCAATACGGGTGGCATTAGTACGGGACGAACCCAGCGCGCAGCTCAGTTCTGAAGGCTGAATGCTGTGATTTTCCTGAGACTCCAGCGTAATCAACGCCATAAACAACGTCTCGTTAATCCCTTGAGCTTTCAGCATTTTATTGCGATTTTCCAGCAGCTTACCCTGCATGTGCATGCAGAGGCGCGTTAACAGGATCTCCTGATAAGGGAAATCTGCATAGCGACTGGCGCGAAACTTAAGCATTTGTTCAATGGGCGTAAACGAACTATCCATTTGGGCATAACCTCATTAATTACAGCCGATATAGTAACGACAGTGACAAATAATGTAAATGAATTATTTGTGCGGCTAAAATCCACAAGACAAATTTCACCGTCATCAAGAGCCGGGTTGATCCGTGACCCGGTAAGCACAGAAAAGAGGGGATGGCACTGGCAAAACGGGGATGGGTCTTCGGGCGTACGCTATTCATGCGGTATTCTAATATGTTACCCACACAAAAATTTCCGGTATAAATGATTCCGTACCTTAACAGACTGAGGGGCTCCTTAACACCCTGAGAAGCCCCAACTTATGTAAACGTTACTGAATGGCTTCCTGACGGTGATAGCCACGCCACCACACCAGCAGGTTAAGCACCGCCATCACTGCTCCTACGGCACACACGCCCGCCCAGCCGCCATGCTGCCACGCCGAGGCCGAGATGAGCGACCCGGCGGCACCACCGATAAAGTAGCTGGTCATGTACCCGGCCGTCAGGCGGTTACGGGCGTCCGGCTTGACGCGGTAAATCACGGTCTGGTTGGTGATATGCACCCCCTGGACGGTGAGGTCGAGCACCAGAATGCCGACAATCAGCGCCAGCACTGAGACATGCCCGTACCAGATCGCCGCCCAGGAGAGCAGCAGCATCACCAGCCCGACGGTAGTGGTCAGGTGAGATTTGCCTTTATCCGCCAGGCCACCTGCAGGACGTGCGCCCAGCGCGCCCGCAGCGCCCGCCAGACCAAACAGGCCAATCATTCCTTCGGAATAGTTAAACGGCGGCGAGGCCAGCAGGAAGGCCATTGAGGTCCAGAGAATGCTGAAGTTCGCGAAGGTGAAGCAGCCCAGCAGCGCCCGGGTGCGCAGCAGTTTGTCCTTAATGAACAGGCTGAACACGGAGCCCAGCAGCTGCGGATAGTTGAGATGGGTTTCTGACTTCACCTTCGGCAGGCCGCGCCACAGCGCCAGCGCCATCACCACCATCAGCACCGAGGCCACCCAGTAAACGGTGCGCCAGCCGCCGATGCCCGCCAGCAATCCGGCAACCGTACGCGCCAGTAAAATCCCCAGCAGCAGGCCGCTCATGATGGTGCCAACCACTTTGCCGCGCTTTTCCGGCGAGGCGAGGGTGGCGGCGAGCGGGACCAGGATCTGCGCTACAACCGAGAACAGCCCGGTCAGTGCCGTACCGAGGATCATCATGCTCAGCGACTGGCTGGAGGCGGTGATCAGCATCCCGCCTGCGGCCAGCAGCGTCATAGAGACAATCATCGCCCGACGTTCGAACATATCTCCCAGCGGCACAAGGAACAGCAGGCCAACCGCATACCCCAGCTGAGCGGCGGTGACGATAAAGCCGGCCGAGCTTGCGGTGAGCGAGAAGTTGCGGGCGATGGTTTCCAGAAGCGGTTGAGCGTAATAGTTGCTGGCCACAGTCAGACCGGTTGCCACTGACATCAGCAGGATAAGTGCGGGGCTAAGCCCTTGAGTTGTTTTTGTCATTTGGTTTCGAAATCATTAGTTAAGTGATTATTTTTTCGTAAACCATAATAACGGATGAATGAAGGAGGCGGGGAGTTGTTGAGTGATGGATTGTGCGGTTTGAGCCCCTCACCCCGGCCCTCTCCCCATAGGGGAGAGGGTGTAATTGTCCCCTCTCCCCTATGGGGAGAGGGTTAGGGTGAGGGGTAGGTGTTGCAAACTTACTTCTGCGCAGCCAGCGCCTCATTTACCCACGCATCAAACTGCTGCTGGTGGGCTTTGATCCAGCCGTCGACGTGACCCTGAACATCGGCTTCAGAGGATTTGCCTGCATGCATCATCGCGTTCTGCGCGTTGATATCCGCCAGCGGCAATTTCATTACCGAGAACAGCTTCGCCGCCGCCGGGTTTTTCTCAGCCCAGGCTTTGTTGGCCACGATGTGCATGGTGTTCACCGGGAAGCCGTAGTTCATGCCGTTCGGCAGTTTGGTGTCGATATCCTTCTGCTCGCCCGGCAGGGAGGAGAACGGCACCTGCAGCCAGACCACATCTTTACCCGGCTTCAGCACGTCGCTCACCCAGTACGGCGTCCAGGTGTAATAGATGACCGGTTTGCCCTCTTTGAAGCGGGCGATGGTGTCGGCCATCATCGCGGAGTAGTTGCCGTGGCTCACATCCACCGTTTTCGCCAGGTCGAAGGCTTTATTCTGGTGATTAATCACCGCTTCGCAGCCCCAGCCCGGCGAGCAGCCCATCATGTCGGCTTTGCCATCGCCGTTGGTATCGAACAGTTTGGCAATCTTCGGATCTTTCAGCTGTTCAATATTGGTGATGTGGTACTGGTCGGCGGTTTTCTTGTCGATCAGGTAGCCCTGGGCCGCACCGGTGACAAAGGTCCCTTCGCGGTAGAACTTTTTGTCGCCGCCCGCAGCGCTGTACATATCGTCATGCAGCGGCTGCCAGTTGACGGCGGTAAAGGTGGCATCACCAGAGGCAATCGAGGTATAGCCCACGTTGTAATCCACTTCGCTTGGCTTATTGACCGTATAGCCCAGCTTCTCCAGCGCCCGGCTGACCAGCCCGGTCTGGAACGACTCTTCGGAGATGGTGCTCTGTACCGGTTGCACGGTAATGCCTTTGCCCGGCAGATCGGCAGCAAACACGCTGGTGGAGGCAAGGGTGGCAAACGCTGTGGCAAAAATTACGCTATGTCGCATCGTTGTTCCTTATTTTATGAATGGGCGGGTGATTAACCCGACTGGGCCGGTGGTGTACCAGCGACGGTTGCCGCGACTGCGTGAATCACGACCGACAGCCTGAGTCAGGCGGTCAAGGATAATGGCGAGGATCACGATCCCGACGCCGCCGACGGTTGCCAGCCCCATATCGAGACGGCCAATGCCGCGCAGCACCATCTGACCGAGACCGCCCACGGCGATCATCGAGGCGATCACCACCATCGACAGGGCCAGCATCAGGGTCTGGTTCACACCCGCCATAATGGTGGGCATCGCCAGCGGGAGCTGAACTTTAAACAGCATCTGGCGCGGGCTGGCGCCAAACGAGCGTGAGGCCTCGATAAGGTCCGCCGGCACCTGGTTGATGCCAAGAATGGTCAGACGCACAATCGGCGGCAGGGCGAAGATGATGGTCACCACCACGCCCGGCACGTTACCGATGCCGAACAGCATCACGATAGGCACCAGGTAGACAAACGCCGGGGTGGTCTGCATCGCATCCAGCAGCGGGCGAATAATTTTCGCCGCCCGCGGACTGCGCGCCAGCCAGATCCCCATCGGCAGGCCGATCACCACGCAGAAGAGCAGGGCGGTCAGCACCAGCGCCAGGGTGATCATCGCCTGGGACCACGCCCCGATCGCGCCGATCAGGATCAACGAGATTAATGTCGCCACGCCCATCCCCGCGCTGCCAAACTGCCAGGCAATCAGCGAGAAGAGGACGATAGCCACTGGAGCAGGCATCCCCAGCATCAGCTGCTGGAAGCCGTTGAGGATGTAATCCACCGGGACGCGAATGCCCTGGAACACCGGACGGAAATGGGTCACCACCCAGTCGATCCCCTCGGTCACCCAGCTGTCGAGCGGGATCAGGGTCTTATGGAACGGATCCATAATATTGAAATGTTCCGGCGCGGGGGCTGGGGCGCTGGTCAGCCAGTCGGCCCCGCCGCCGTCAGTGGGTGCGGGTGTAGAAGAACCCCACGCGTCTGCGGATTGCGCCGCGCTGTCCGCCGCTTCTGTGGTACCCCACGGGTTAGATTGATCAGCCATTGTTTGCCCCCTCGCGATCTAAAGCCTGCAGCAACATGCGTTTTGAGATGATGCCGACGTACTGTTGTTCCTCTCCGACCACCGGTACCGCGCACGGTGCCTGGCCTACGTGGGAGAGCAACTCGCTGAGCGGCGTTTCGGCGTCCACGGCAAGCGGTGCGTCGATTAACGCCGCATCGATTCCCAGATTTTCGCCGAGGGCGGTTTTCAGGGAGTCGATGGAGACAACGCCGACAAATTTATTGCCGCGTTCAACCAGATAGCCGTATTCACGGTCTTCGTCCTGCAGCAGCTTCAGCGCCGAGCGTGGGCCGAAACCTGGCGTTTTACGGATAATGCCGTTAGGCGTTCTGCGGGCAATATCTTTGGCGCTGAACACCTGGCTAATATCCACGCCGCGGAAGAAGGTGCGCACATAATCATTCGCCGGATTATTGAGAATTTCATCCGGGGTGCCCACCTGAACCACTTCGCCGTTTTGCATAATGGCAATACGATCGCCAATTCGCATGGCTTCATCGAGGTCATGGGAAATAAAGACAATGGTACGCTGATGCCGGGACTGCAGTTTTACCAGCTCATCCTGCATCTCGGTACGAATTAATGGATCGAGCGCCGAGAAGGCTTCATCCATTAATAATATATCGGGATTGATCGCTAATGCGCGGGCTAATCCCACACGCTGACGCATGCCGCCGGAGAGTTCATCCGGATAAGCATGAGCGTAATTTTCCAGCCCTACCTGACGCAGCGCATCCAGGGCTTTTTCCTGGCGCTCACTGGCAGGAGTACCCGCTAATTCCATACCGAAGGCGGTGTTATTTAGCACCGTCATATGCGGCATCAGAGCGAATGACTGAAACACCATCGCGATCTTTTTTCTGCGCACCTCGCGGAGCTCGGCGTCCGATATTCTGGCGATATCCACGCCGTCAATCAGCACCTGTCCGCGGGTGGGTTCAATCAGGCGATTGAGAAGGCGAACCATAGTGGATTTACCCGAACCGGATAACCCCATGATGACGAAAATCTCGCCTTCTTCAATGGCCAGACTGGCGTCTTTAACGCCAAGCGACAGCCCGGTTTTTTCCAGAATTTGTTCTTTTGACAGACCTTTTTCAATATATTTGAAAGCCCTCTGCGGGTGCTCGCCAAATACTTTATAGAGATTTTTCACTTCTAATTTAATTGCCATGCAATAGAGAATGTCCCGTTATTTATTTAAGTCGATAGAATTACCAGTGAAATAATAAGCAGGCCATACCCTAACATACTCAGAATCTGAGACAACCCTTGCGCCGCGTGTGGCACGAATTTTGCCGCGGTTTGCATGCGGATAATATCGCTGAATTTCCCATGAGATAAGGGCTGAGCGGGAAATGAATTTTTTTGAGATTTTTATGACGCAGCCGGGGAATTTCGCCTGGATCACAAGGATTCAGGCGAATATGACCGCAGAATTACAGCGTAGAACACAGAGAAATATTTGTCAGGCAATAACGTAATATATCGTAAATTAACGATCGTTATATTTCGCTTAAAAATCCCAGTCTTCGTCTTCAGTTTCTACCGCTTTGCCCATCACATACGACGAACCCGACCCCGAGAAAAAGTCGTGGTTTTCGTCGGCATTCGGCGAGAGCGCGGCAAGGATCGCCGGGTTCACCTGGGCCATTTCCGGCGGGAACAGCGCCTCGTAACCGAGGTTCATCAGCGCCTTGTTGGCGTTGTAGCAGAGGAACGCCTTCACGTCCTCCTCCCAGCCGGTTCCGGCGTACAGTTCGTCGGTATAGCTCAGCTCGTTGTCGTACAGATCCATCAGCAGATCCAGCGCAAAACCCTTTAACCCCTCGCGCTCAGTATCGCTGACTTTCTCCAGTCCTTTCTGATACTTATAGCCAATATAGTAGCCATGTACCGCTTCATCACGGATGATCAGCCGAATCAGATCCGCGGTGTTGGTTAGCTTGCCCCGGCTGGACCAGTACATCGGCAGCCAGAAGCCGGAATAGAAGAGGAACGACTCCAGAAACACGCTGGCAATTTTCTTCTTCAGCGGCTCATCGGCGCGATAATGTTCCAGCACCCGCTGGGCTTTACGTTGCAGAGAGTCGCTCTCTTCGCTCCAGCGGTACGCGGCGTCCACGTCTTTGGTCTGACAGAGGGTCGAGAAAATAGAGCTGTAGGAGCGGGCATGCACCGCCTCCATAAAGCTGATGTTCGACATGACCGCCTCTTCGTGGGGCGTCAGCGCGTCGGCGATAAGCGCAGGCGCGCCCACCGTATTCTGCACCGTGTCGAGCAGCGTCAGGCCGGTAAAAACGCGGATGGTGAGCTGCTGCTCGGCGTGGCTTAGCGTCTCCCACGCCGGAACGTCGTTCGACAGCGGCACCTTTTCCGGCAGCCAGAAGTTGCTGGTCAGGCGGTTCCACACCTCCAGATCTTTATCATCTTCAATTTTGTTCCAGTTAACGGCGTGCACCCGTGACAGTTTCATGCTCTCTCCTTACAGCGCGCAGGACACGCAGCCTTCTGTTTCGGTGCCTTCCAGCGCAAGCTGGCGCAGGCGAATGTAATACAAAGTCTTGATCCCTTTCTTCCAGGCGTAGATCTGCGCTTTGTTGATGTCGCGGGTGGTGGCGGTATCCGGGAAGAACAGCGTCAGCGACAGCCCCTGATCGACATGTTTTGTCGCCTCGGCGTAGGTATCGATAATCTTCTCCGGGCCGATGTCATAGGCGTCCTGATACAGGGCCAGATTCTCGTTGGTCATAAAGGGGGCAGGGTAGTAGACGCGCCCGGTTTTGCCCTCTTTGCGGATCTCAATCTTCGACACAATAGGGTGAATGCTCGAGGTGGCATGATTGATGTAGGAGATCGACCCGGTCGGCGGCACCGCCTGCAGATTCTGGTTATAGATGCCGTAGCGCATCACGTCGTCGCGCAGCTGCTGCCACATCCCCCGCGTCGGCAGGTTGACCCCGGCGCGGGCAAACAGCGCGCGCACTTTTTCCGTTTTCGGCTGCCAGTCGTCGCGAAGGTACTGGGTAAAGTACTCTCCGCTGGCATAGCGGGACTGCTCAAAGCCCGCAAAGCGCTGCCCCTTTTCCCGCGCCAGCATCATCGAGGTATTCAGGGCGTGCCAGGTGATGGTGTAGAAGTAGAGGTTGGTGAAGTCCAGCCCCTCCGGGCTGCCGTAGGCAATGCCCTCCCGGGCCAGATAGCCGTGCAGGTTCATCTGCCCGAGGCCGATGGCGTGGGAGGCGGCATTCCCCGCCTCCACCGACGGCACGCTGCGAATGTGGCTCATGTCCGATACCGCCGACAGGCCGCGCACCGCGGTTTCAACGGTGCGGCCAAAGTCCGGCGAGTCCATGGTGTGGGCGATATTCAGCGAGCCCAGATTGCAGGAGATATCATGCCCGGTGCGGGCGTAGTCCAGGTTCTCGTCATAGGTCGAGGGGCTGTTGACCTGCAAAATCTCCGAGCACAGGTTGCTCATGTTGATGCGCCCGGCTATGGGGTTGGCGCGATTCACCGTGTCCTCATACATGATGTAAGGATAGCCGGACTCAAACTGGATCTCGGCCAGCCGCTGGAAGAAGTCGCGGGCATTCAGGTATTTTTTACGGATCCGCGTATCCGCCACCATCTCGTCGTACAGTTCGCTCACCGCCACATCACCAAACGGCTTGCCGTAGATGCGCTCCACGTCATAAGGCGAGAACAGCGCCATCTCGGCGTTCTCTTTTGCCAGCCGGAAGGTGATATCCGGGATCACTACCCCCAGAGAAAGGGTTTTGATGCGGATTTTTTCGTCGGCGTTTTCGCGTTTGGTATCGAGGAAGCGCAGGATATCCGGGTGATGGGCATGGAGATAAACCGCTCCCGCCCCCTGACGCGCCCCGAGCTGGTTGGCATAGGAGAAGGCATCTTCCAGCATCTTCATCACCGGGATCACCCCTGAGGACTGGTTCTCGATGCGCTTGATGGGCGCGCCCGCTTCCCGCAGGTTCGAGAGTAAAAAGGCCACCCCGCCGCCGCGCTTGGAGAGTTGCAGGGCGGAGTTCACCGCCCGGCCAATCGACTCCATGTTGTCTTCAATGCGCAGCAGGAAGCAGGAGACCAGCTCCCCGCGCTGCGCCTTGCCGCAGTTGAGGAAGGTGGGCGTGGCGGGCTGAAAACGCCCGGCGAGGATCTCGTCCGTCAGCTGGCGGGCCAGGGTTTCATCCCCCTGAGCCAGGGTCAGGGCGACCATCACCACCCGATCCTCGAAGCTCTCGAGATAGCGCTTCCCGTCGAAGGTTTTCAGCGTATAGCTGGTGTAAAACTTCCACGCGCCGAGGAAGGTCTGGAAACGAAAACCGCTGGCGTGGGCGTGGTCAAAAAGACCCAGCACAAAGCTGCTGTCGAAGCGCGCCAGCACGCGAGGGTCGTAGTAGCCCTCGCTGACCAGGTAGTCGAGACGCGCCTGCGGGCTGGCGAAGGTCACGCTGTTGGGGCGCACGTGGGCGTTAAAAAAGGCGTCCACCGCCTCACCGTCTTTGCTGAACTGGATCTTCCCGTCAGCATCATACAGGTTCAGCATGGCGTTCAGGGCATGGAAATCCTGCGAGCCCTGCATCACGCGTTCTGCGGTTGTCGTTGCCAAAATTCGTTCACTCCTTTACGCACGTTGTCGACGTCCTGCTCCGTCCCCATCAGCTCAAAGCGATAGAGGTACGGCACGCCGCACTTTTGTGAGATGACATCCCCGGCGCGGCAGAAGGCATCGCCGAAATTACGGTTGCCGGCGGCGATCACCCCGCGGATAAGCGCCCGGTTATGCGGGTCGTTGAGAAAGCGGATCGCCTGGCGCGGTACCGCCCCGGCCGTACCGCCGCCGCCATAGCTCGGCACCACCAGAATAAAAGGCTCGTCCACCTGGATCCGCTCCCGCTCGTTCAGCGGAATACGCACGGCGGGCAGCCCGAGGCGCCCGATAAAGCGGTGCGTGTTTTCCGAGCTGCTGGAGAAGTAGACGAGCAGGCTCATGCCCGGACGGCCTGCGCAGGCTGTTGCAGACGATTAATCAGGTCCGGACGAAACCCCGACCAGCTGGTCTCCCCGGCGATCACCACGGGAAGCTGGCGGAACCCCAGGTTACGCAGCGTCTCTGCCGCGTCCGGCTCCAGGTCTACATTCACCATTTCGAAGCTCACACCGCGGCTCTCCATGGCGCGTTTGGTGGCATGGCACTGCACACAGTCGTTACGAGTGTAAATAATAATGCGCATGATTCGTATTTCCATTTAGAATAGGTGTCCGACGCGATTCAACGCGTCACCAGGAGTCTGTCTTGCTAAAAGGAATACTAGATGTAGTTATCTAAAGTTTCAACCACACAAGATATGGGAAAATCAGATGGGTTTGCTGCCGGTGATGAGCTCAACGGGAGAGGGATTGCTATGGGCTTAAAAAAGAAAAACCCCAACACCGCAGGGCATTGGGGTCACAGGGGACAGGTCAGAGACGGGCGTTACTTACGCAGAGCGAGCAGCGCGCCGATGAAGATGCTGACCGCCGCAACGGTACCTACTGCACACATCGGGCGTTCACGGATAAAGGTGTTAGCGCAGCCGATGGCATCGCAGGCGGCCTGCTTGCCGGTAGAGCGGCCCTGGAGGCGCGCACGGGTTTCTCGCAGCAGCGATTTGGCCTTACGTCTGGCGTCGTCCGCTTCGCCCTTCGCATCCGATCCCCAGGATTTCAAAACGCTTTCCAGCGAATCCGCTAATTTCCTCACATCGTCTTGGATATCCTGAACATTGTCATCAACGTCATTTCGGTTTGATCGGCTAAACATAAAGTTCTCCCTTGAATTTGCGGTAATTAACAGTTTAGACCACCTTTTTAATATCTGAAGCCGGTCACGGCTTATCAGGCCGTTTATGGATTTTTCTGAAAGCACTGCTAATGCTGAATACGGTAAGGTTGCCCGGCAGGAAATGATAACGAGGAAAGAATATGTATTTACGACCCGATGAGGTTGCGCGCGAACTGGAAAAAGCGGGATTTACCGTGGATGTGGTAACACAAAAAGCATACGGTTATCGTCGCGGCGATAATTATGTTTATGTGAACCGTGAAGCCCGCATGGGGCGCACTGCGCTGATCATTCATCCGACGTTGAAAGAGAGAAGTCTTTCCTTCGCGGAGCCTGCTTCAGAGATGAAAACCAGCGACCATTACCAGCAGTTCCCGCTCTATTTAGGGGGCAATAATCAGGAACATTATGGTATTCCGCATGGATTCAGTTCCCGCATGGCGCTGGAACGCTTTCTTAAAGGCCTGTTTGGCGACTCGCAATAACGACGCGACTGGCTTTCGCCAGTCGCCGTGCCTTACGCCTTGACCTGATGGTACTGGCTCACTTTAAACAGACGTCGGCAGTAATCGAGGAAATAGCCGTACACCGCGCCCATCATCATCGACACCACAATATTTGAGCTTACCGCAGCGGCGATCTGGTGCCAGTCAGCCCCCACCGTTAATAAAATCGCGACATATACCGGTGACTGAAAAGTGACGTACGCCACCACGTCGGCCAGATTTTTCATCCAGCCGGTGGATGAGTAGCGGCGGGCAAAACGCATCACCGCATCACGGTAGAAACCGTACGGCCATGCAATAAGAATGTTCACCGGGACGGCCACCAGGCGCGAGGAAAGTGATTGCTCGAAGGTCATTCCGGAGAGGAATATTTCAATCAGCATGTTCACCACCGAACAGTAGACCACCATTGCAAATGTGTCCGCTACAGCGTGGCGCAGGCGAGACTGCCGTGAGAACATGTTCTGACTCCTGAAGATGATACGATGAAGAGGCTAAAGCGCTTCTGAATAGTGCTTTAGTTTGCTTTATTTTTCGTGTATAGCGTATCGCTCTGCATTAAAACTCTCAATTAGCGATAAATTTTTATTTACTGGCGTTTTGTCCGTAAAATTCTCTAAACGAACCGGTTTGACCAGCATTGCGTTATTTTCTTTTTGTTTGTCATTTTTTATGTTAATAAACAAGTAGTTAAGTTTTATTTTTATCGCGCACCGCATGACCTGCCTTCCGGTGAGCAGAATGCGGCGATTTTGTTGCGGGTTATGTTGCTAAATGGATGTTATCCAGCGTAATGCTCTGGATTGGGTTGTTGTGTTCTATGCAGGTTATATGAATGGGTATTCATTGTGGGGTGAGAGGGGAACTGCCTCAGGCGGCGGTTATATCACAGTAAAAATAAATAATGCTTAAACGCTTATTATGAATAAATCATACAAAGTGAAAATAATCGTCATTATATATTGTTAATTCCCCCACCTTTGACCTGTATTATATTTTCGTGCGGTTTCGTCTGGATGTTCATAAACAAATGAATTACCATGGCCGGGAATTGATTATTTAAACGACTTTGAAAAGGTTTTCATATTATATGACTTCGACATTACAGAATCTTAATAATATTCGTACACTCCGTGCGATGGCGCGTGAATTCTCACTGGACGTACTGGAAGATATGCTGGAAAAGCTGCGCATCGTCACAGAAGAAAAACGTAATGAACAGTCTGAACTGGAGCAGGAGCGTGCCGAACAGCAGCAGAAAATTAGCGCCCTGCTGGAAATGATGAAAGCCGACGGTATTTCTGCTGAAGACCTGTTGGGCTCTGAGCTGCTGAACACCAGCGCGCAGCCTAAAAAACGTAAACCGCGTGCCGCAAAATATCGCTATACCGATGCCGACGGCAGCGAAAAAACCTGGACCGGCCAGGGTCGTACGCCGAAGCCAATCGCCACTGCACTGGCAGAGGGAAAATCGCTGGATGATTTCCTGATTTAATCCGTGCAGACCGGGCGGCGTTATTCCGCCCGGTAGCGGCTGCTCTCAGCAGACGCCAAAATCGCCATCTTCTTTATACAGCGTCACATCCGCTGCCTTCAGGGTGTATTTATCCCCGTCTTCGTTGCTTGCCTGCACCGCCACAATCTGATCTTCATGCACTTCGATCACTTTAAGTTTTGGTCCGCCCATGCGCGGCTGAACCAGATCGCCAACAGAAAACATAGTTACCTCCTTATGATGGATAAGCTCCGAGCTTAGCCCAGGCGCAGGCCGCGGTACAGGGTTGCAGGGGGAATACCCCTTAATCGTCTGCCTAAACCTGTGTCAAGAGGGTAAAAGAGGGTAAAACTTCGCGCCAGCGCTGGCAGCCGTGCGTAGACTCGCTACGCTTAAAGAGAAAATCTCTTTTTTTACAATGACCTGATTGCTTGTATGGAGAATTTATGGGTTTCTGGCGTATCGTAATTACTATCCTGCTTCCCCCGCTTGGCGTCCTGCTGGGCAAAGGGTTTGGCTGGGCGTTTATCCTCAACGTCATCCTGACGCTGCTGGGCTACATCCCCGGTCTTATCCACGCGTTCTGGGTGCAGAGCCGCGGCTAATCCCGCCACAGCAAATCGCTGTAGATCCCGGTCAGCACCCCCTGGGGCGCAAACTGCTGTTTGATCCAGCGGGTGACCAGGCCGGTTGCCGCATGCTGCGTGGCGAGCAGCATGCGCGAGTCCTGGCGCGGGTTATTGATGCGCCGCGTCACCAGCAACCCCGCCTCTACGGCCTCTCTGGCCATATGCTCCGGTAAAAAACCGATCCCTTCCCCCAGGATCTGGCACTGGCACTTGGTATTAAAATCCGGGACCAGGATCGCCTCCTGGCCGTGCAGCAGCCAGCCCACTTTCTTATTAATGGTGTGCGCCGTGTCTTCGACCATGATGTTGGGATACAGACGCAGCTGGCTTTCGGCCAGCGGCTCCGGGGCCAGCGCCAGGGGATGATCCGGGGCGATGGCGAACACCCAGCGAATAGCGCCAATCTCGGTGTAATCGATCCCGCCGCCATCCAGCAGGGTATCAGGCGCGCCAATGGCGATATTCGCCTGGTTATTGATGATCGAATCCCAGACCCCGTTATACACCTCGGTGGTCACCGTAATCTGGCAGGTGGGAAACTGTTTCTTCAGCACCTGCAGCAGGCGGGCGGTGTGGCGCGGGGTGTAGAGCAACTGGTTGATGCAGATCCGCACCCGCGTTTCGATCCCCTGAGAGATGGTATCTATCCCACGCTTAATGGCGTGGAAATCGTTCAGCAGATCGATCGCTTTACGGTAGAAGTAGAAGCCCGACTCGGTGAGCTCGATGCTGCGGGTGTTGCGCACAAACAGCACCACGTCGAGGCCGGTCTCCATGCGCTTGATGGTGTAGCTGATGGCCGAGGTGGTCACCCCCAGCTCGGTGGCGGCCTTGCTGAAGCTGCCAAAGCGTGCCGCAGTGGTGAACGCCAGCAGGTTCTCTTCGGTAAAGATGGAATTCATATTATCGCTCCCGGCACCCATCAGTTTTGAACATATTTTAACAAAGTGGTTACAACGCATTTGAAGCCGATCACAGTTCTGCCAAATAGCTGGGAGCCGCGTCGGACAAGGTCTGCGTAAACATAAGCAGAATGCAGCCTGCGAGGCTAAATAGCGGCAAAACATAAGGAAAAGATTGCACAGACGCACATTTTGACCGGACTGTTAAATTTATCTCAACAATGAATTGCCTGTCGATGAATCATTTTTAAGCGGATTCTTTTCTGACCAGGCCGTTGCTATGCTCAGTCCATCAGAAAGGAAAACCAGGAGTGTGGAAATGTCCAACAATGAACTCGTTACCGAATTTCTGTTAGCTGCCGAACAGGGTAATGCCGACGCGTTAAAAGCCTGTCTGGAGAAAGGGGTGGATATTAACGCCACCAACCGGCAGAAAAGAACCGCCGTTATTATCGCCAGCCTGAATAAACACTATTCCTGCGTGGAGCTGCTGATTGCCGCCGGCGCCAATATCGACCAGCAGGATGAGACCTGTTTCAACCCGTTCCTGATTAGCTGCCTCACCAACGATATCACCCTGCTGCGCCTGGTGCTGCCAGCCAAACCGGACCTCGACAGGCTGACCCGTTTTGGCGGCGTGGGGATCACCCCGGCCAGCGAGAAAGGCCATCTGGAGGTGGTGCAGGAGCTGCTGGCCCACACCGACATCAACGTCAACCACACCAACTTTGTTGGCTGGACGCCGCTGCTGGAAGCCATTGTGTTAAACGACGGCGGCCCTCGCCAGCAGGCGATTATTAAGCTGCTGCTCGACCACGGCGCCAACCCGCACATGACCGACAAATACGGCAAATCCCCCCTCGAACTGGCGCGGGAAAAAGGCTTCAGCGACATTGCCGACCTGCTGATCGCCGCCGGCGCGTAAACCCTGTGGCCAGCCGTTTCGCGCTGGCCTGAAATAAAAATAGCCTTTCCCCATCATGCCTTCGGGCGTGATATGGCCCCCTTTTGCCCGCATTCAGGAGGACGTAATGCCCACTAAAATCGTCATAAAAAAGAACACGTATTTTGATTCTGTTTCGCTGATGTCGGTTTCCACCAAAGCCAATAAGCTGCCCGGCGTCGAGCAGGCTTTCGTGGCGATGGCCACCGAAATGAATAAAGGCGTCTTAAAAAATCTCGGCCTGCTGACGCCGGAATTAGAGGACGCTAAAAACGGCGACCTGATGATCGTCATTAAAGGCGAGGCCGCGAACGACGAAACCCTGGCCGCCATCGAGGCGCTGTTCACCCGCAAAGAGAGCGCAGGCTCACACGAATCGCGCTACGCCACCCTCGCCAGCGCTAAAACCCATCGCCCGGAGAGTAATATGGCGGTGATCTCGGTCAACGGCACCTTCGCCGCCCGCGAGGCGCGTCAGGCGCTGGAGAACGATCTTAACGTGATGCTGTTCTCGGATAACGTCTCCCTCGACGACGAACTGGCGCTGAAACAACTGGCTCACGAGAAAGGGCTGCTGATGATGGGGCCGGACTGCGGCACCGCCATTATTAACGGCGCCGGGCTGTGCTTCGCCAACGCGGTGCGCCGCGGCCCGATTGGGATTGTGGGTGCCTCCGGCACCGGTAGCCAGGAGCTGAGCGCACGCATCCACGAGTTCGGCGGCGGCATCTCCCAGCTGATCGGCACCGGCGGTCGCGATCTCAGCGAAAAGATCGGCGGCCTGATGATGCTCGATGCCATCGCGATGCTGGAGGCGGACGACGCCACCCAGGTCATCGCGCTCATCTCAAAACCCCCTGCGCCTGCGGTGGCCGAGAAAGTGCTGGCCCGCGCCCGCGCCTGCCGCAAACCGGTCATTGTTTGTTTCCTCGGCCGCAACCAACCCCCGGCCGATGAAGAGGGGCTGCAGTTTGCCCGCGGCACCAAAGAGGCGGCGCTGAAAGCGGTTCTGCTTACCGGGATCAAAAAAGAGTCGCTGGATCTGCATCCCCTCAACTGGCCGCTGATCGAAGAGGTGCGCGCCCGCCTGACCCCGCAGCAGAAGTACATTCGCGGCCTGTTCTGCGGCGGCACCCTGTGCGACGAAGCGATGTTCGCCGCGCTGGAAAAATACGATGACGTCTACAGCAACATCCAGCCGGATCCGGCCAGGCGCCTTGCGGATATCAACGTCAGCCAGGCCCACACCTTCCTCGACTTTGGCGATGACGACTTCACCAACGGCAAGCCGCACCCGATGATCGACCCGACCAACCGCATCAGCCGCCTGCTGCAGGAGGCGCGCGATCCAGAAGTGGGCGTGATCGTGATGGATTTCGTCCTCGGCTTCGGATCCCACGAGGATCCGGTAGGGGTGATGATCGAGGCGATCAAGGAGGCGCAGGCGATCGCCAAAGCCGATAACCGCCCGCTGGAGATCCTCGGCTACGTGCTCGGCACCGACCAGGATACCCCATCCCTGAGCCAGCAGTGCCAGCTCCTGACCGACGCGGGCGTGATCTGGGCCAGCAGCAGCACCAACACCGGATTACTGGCACGTGAATTTGTCTTCAAAGGAGAGAAAGCCTGATGACCACCTTATTTAACCAGCCGCTGAACGTCATTAACGTGGGTATCGCGATGTTCAGCGACGATCTGAAGAAGCAGCACGTCCCGGTTACCCATCTCGACTGGACCCCGCCGGGGCAGGGCAATATGCAGGTGGTGGAGGCGCTGGATCAGCTGGCGGATAAACCGCTGGCAGAGAAAATTGCCGCCGCCAACAAACTCGCCCTGGAGCGCATTATTCAGTCCCACCCGGTGCTGGTGGGCTTCGATCAGGCGATCAACGTCGTACCGGGCATGACCCGCACCACCATCCTGCACGCCGGTCCGCCGGTGGCCTGGGAGAACATGTGCGGGGCGATGAAAGGGGCGGTGACCGGGGCGCTGGTGTTTGAAGGGCTGGCAACCGATCTGGAAGACGCGGCGCGGCTGGCGGCCTCCGGGGAAATCACCTTCTCGCCGTGCCACGAGCATGACTGCGTGGGCTCGATGGCGGGGGTCACTTCGGCGTCGATGTTTATGCATATCGTCGAGAACAAAACCTACGGCAACCGCGCCTTCACCAACCTCAGCGAGCAGATGGCGAAGATTCTGCGCATGGGGGCCAACGACCAGAGCGTCATCGACCGTCTGAACTGGATGCGCGACGTGCTCGGCCCGATGCTGCGCGATGCGATGAAAATCATCGGCGAAATCGACCTGCGCCTGATGCTGGCTCAGGCCCTACACATGGGCGACGAGTGTCACAACCGCAACAACGCGGGCACCACGCTGCTGATTCAGGCCCTGACGCCGGGGCTGATCCAGGCTGGCTACCCGGTGGAGCAGCAGCGCCAGGTGTTTGAGTTTGTCGCCAGCAGCGACTACTTCTCCGGCCCGACGTGGATGGCAATGTGTAAAGCCGCGCTGGATGCCGCCCACGGCATCGAGTACAGCACCGTGGTCACCACCATGGCGCGTAACGGCTACGAGTTTGGCCTGCGCGTCTCCGGCATGCCGGGGCAGTGGTTCACCGGCCCGGCGCAGCAGGTGATTGGCCCGATGTTCGCGGGCTACAAGCCGGAGGACTCCGGCCTGGATATCGGCGACAGCGCCATCACCGAAACCTACGGCATCGGCGGCTTTGCCATGGCGACGGCCCCGGCGATTGTGGCCCTGGTGGGCGGCACGGTGGAAGAAGCCATCGACTTCTCCCGCCAGATGCGCGAGATAACCCTGGGCGAAAACCCGAACGTCACCATTCCGCTGCTCTCGTTTATGGGGATCCCGACCGCCATCGACATCACCAGAGTCGCGGGCAGCGGCATCCTGCCGGTGATCAACACCGCCATCGCCCACAAAGATGCGGGCATCGGCATGATTGGGGCGGGCATCGTTCACCCGCCGTTTAGCTGTTTTGAAAAGGCGCTGTTGACCTTCCGCGATCGCTACTTCTTATAAGGTAAGCATCCATGAAAAGCATGAAACTGGAGTGGAAAAGAGGTGACTGGGCGGCGTACTTCGGGTTGATGACCAACAACCTGACGAACCTGCTGACCATGATGGGGCTGCTCATTTTTGTCGTCGGCATCCCGAAAGAGATTGTTTATGGACGTATTGCGCCAGCCTTCGGGCTGGCGGTACTGGTGGCGAGCATCTGCTACGCGTGGTTCGGTTTACAAATGGCGCGCCAGACCGGGCGTAGCGACGTCACCGCGCTACCGTCGGGGCCCAGCGCGCCGTCGATTTTCACCGTTACCTTTCTGGTGCTGATGCCGGTTTATCAGCAGACCGGCGACGCCGACTTTGCCATCCAGATTGGCCTGGTGTGGTGCTTCGTGGAGGCGATGATCCTCGCGGGCGGTTCGTTTTTAGGGGAAACCATCCGCAAGATGATCCCGCGTACCGTGCTGCTGTCGTGCCTGTCCGGTCTGGGCCTGCTGCTGCTGGCGATGAACCCGATGCTGCAGGCGTTCGAAGCGCCGACGGTCTCCTTCATCGTGCTGCTGCTGATCTTCATCAACTGGTTTGGCAAAAAGCCGATCTTCGCCCGCATCCCTACCGGCCTGCTGCTGCTGATCGCCGGTACCGCCCTGGCGTGGATCTCCGGCCTGCAAAGCCCGGAAGCGATCAAGGCCTCGATGTCCTCCTTCGGCTTTAACCCGCCGGAAGTGCATATCGACAGCTTTATGCAGGGTCTGCCGCACGCGCTGCCGTACCTGGCCTCTGCCGTCCCGCTGGGACTGGCGAACTACATCTTTGACCTCGAGAACATCGAAAGCGCCCACGCGGCGGGGGACGAGTACCCAACCCGCAAGGTGATGCTGGCTAACGGTCTCTCCTCGATGCTCGGCTGCCTGATGGGCAACCCGTTCCCGGTGACGGTCTACGTCGGCCACGCGGGCTGGAAAGCGATGGGGGCAAGCATCGGTTACACCCTGGCGTCCGGCGTCACCATGTTTATCGTGCCGCTGTTCGGGCTGGGGGCCTTTATGCTCGCCATCATCCCGATGACCGCCATCGTGCCGATTCTGGTCTTTATCGGCGTGGTCACCGCCAACCAGGTGGTGAGGGAAACGCCCAAGGTGGAGGTGCCCGTCATCTTTATCTGTCTGTTCCCGTGGATCGCCAACTGGGCGCTGACCATGATGAACAGCGTGATGGGGGCGGCGGGAACCAGCGCGGCGAAGATCGGCACCGACGTCCTGCACAGCAAAGGGATTTACTACGAAGGGCTGATGCATCTGGGGAACGGCGCGCCGCTCGCCAGCATGCTGTGGGGCTGTATCGCCATCTTCGCCATCGTCAACAAACCGCTGCGCGGAGCCGTTGCCGCCGCCGTCGGCGCGCTGCTGGCGCTGTTCGGGGTGATCCACGCCCCGGTAGTGGGCTTCGCGGAAGGCAGCTCGCTGACCTTTGTGCTGGCCTACCTGATGATGAGCGGCATGTTTGTGGTGAAGCATGTCCTGGACAGCCGGGAAGAGGCGCGAGCCGCTACGCCGATCTCTGAAGCCTGATTTGTCCCCTCACCACCTCCCTCTCCCTCTCCCCTATGGGGAGAGGGCCGGGGTGAGGGGCCCAGACCGCACTTTTCCCAAAGGAAAACACATGAAAGAACTCATGGTCGTTGCCATCGGCGGCAACAGCATTATCAAAGATAACGCCAGCCAGTCGATTGAACATCAGGCCCAGGCGGTAAAAGCGGTCGCGGAGTCGGTGCTGGAGATGCTGGCCTCGGACTATGACATCGTCCTCACCCACGGCAACGGCCCCCAGGTGGGGCTGGATCTGCGCCGGGCCGAGATTGCGCACGAGCGGGAAGGGCTGCCGCTCACCCCGCTGGCAAACTGCGTGGCCGATACCCAGGGCGGCATCGGCTATCTGATCCAGCAGGCGCTGAATAACCGTCTTGCCGCCCGCGGCGAGCAAAAGGCGGTGACGGTGGTCACGCAGGTGGAGGTGGATAAAAACGACCCCGGCTTTACCCATCCCACCAAACCCATTGGGGCGTTCTTCAGCGAGGCCCAGCGGGACGAGCTGCAACTGGCGCATCCCGACTGGCACTTCGTCGAGGATTCCGGGCGCGGCTACCGCCGGGTGGTGGCCTCGCCGCAGCCGGTACGCATTGTCGAAGCCGATGCCATCAAGGCCCTGACGCAAAAAGGCTTTGTGGTGATCGGTGCGGGCGGTGGCGGCATTCCGGTGGTGCGCACTGCCGGGGGCGACTACCAGAGCGTGGACGCGGTGATCGACAAAGATCTCTCCACCGCACTGCTGGCCCGGGAGATCCGCGCCGACGTGCTGGTGATCACCACCGGGGTGGAGAAAGTGTGCATTAACTTCGGCAAGCCGAACCAGCAGGCGCTGGAGACGGTCAACGTGGCGCAGATGACGCGCTACAGGGAAGAGGGCCACTTCCCGGCGGGCAGCATGCTGCCGAAAATTGATGCCAGCCTGGAATTCCTGCGCCACGGCGGCAAGCGGGTGATCATCACCTCGCCGGACTGCCTGCCCGCCGCGCTGCGCGGGGAAACCGGGACACACATCGTGGCCTAACCCCGGCGGGCTTCCAGCCCGTCGGGTACGAATACTTGAGTAAAAGGAAGAGACAATGACAGAGAATAAAAGCCGCCGGGAGTTTCTCAGCCAGAGCGGCAAAATCGCCACCGCTGCCACCGCCTGCGCGTTGTTTGGCGCGACCGGCTCCGTCGCGTATGCTGCTGACACAGCAAAACCGACCTGCGAGACCGGCAAACCGATGAACATCACCGCGACTCACTACTATCTGGACAACGTGCTGCTGGAGGCCGGGTTTAACTTTGACGGCAACGTGGCCGTCAGCACCCGTACCGAGCTGAAAACGCTGGAGATCAAGGACGGCAAGATCGCCGCGCTGCTCGACAATAAAAGCCACGCCGACGCCACCCTGCCGCACTACGATGCCGGCGGCAAACTGCTGCTTCCGGCGATGCGCGACATGCACATCCATCTGGATAAAACCTTCTACGGCGGCCCGTGGCGTTCGCTCAATCGTCCGGCGGGGACCACCATTCAGGACATGATCCGCCTGGAGCAAAAGCTGCTCCCGGAGTTACAGCCCTACACCCAGGAGCGGGCGGAAAAGCTGATTGATCTTATCCAGTCGAAGGGCTCCACCATCGCCCGCAGCCACTGCAATATCGAACCGGTCTCCGGGCTGAAAAATCTGGAAAATTTACAGGCGGTGCTGGCGCGGCGACGCGCAGGTTTCGACTGCGAGATCGTGGCCTTCCCGCAGCACGGTTTACTGCTCTCCAGTTCTGAAAAGCTGATGCGCGAGGCAATGCAGGCCGGGGCGCACTACGTCGGCGGCCTGGATCCGACCAGCGTCGATGGCGCTATGGAGAAATCTCTCGACACCATGTTCCAGATTGCGCTGGATTACGACAAAGGGGTGGACATTCACCTGCACGAAACCAGCCCGGCGGGCGTGGCGGCGGTGAACTACATGGTGCAGACCGTGGAGAAAACCCCGGCGTTGAAGGGCAAGCTGACCATCAGCCACGCCTTTGCCCTGGCGACGATGAACGAGCAGCAGGTGGACGAGATCGCCATCCGCATGGCGGCGCAGCAGGTGACTATCGCCTCCACGGTGCCGATTGGCACCCTGCATATGCCGCTCAAACAGCTGCGCGATAAGGGCGTATTTGTCATGACCGGCACCGACAGCGTGATCGACCACTGGTCGCCGTATGGCCTCGGCGACATGCTGGAAAAAGCCAACCTTTACGCCCAGCTCTACATCCGCCCGAACGAGCAGACGCTGTCGCGCGCGCTGGGTATCGCCACCGGTGACGTGCTGCCGCTGAACGACAACGGCGAGCGCGTTTGGCCGAAAGCGCAGGATGCCGCCAGCTTTGTGCTGGTGGATGCCTCCTGCTCCGCCGAAGCGGTGGCGCGCATCTCCCCGCGCACCGCAACTTTCCATAACGGGAATCTGGTGTGGGGTACGGTGGGTTGAGGACTCGGACGATCCCCTCTCCCTTGAGGGTTAGGGTGAGGGGGAACATACTGGCACCTGTGGTGGTTCCGTTCACTTTACCTTCCTTGCTACTCTGAAATGACCGAACCGGTGAACGTGCCATGGCGGCTCAATCGCCGCCGCCCTGGCAACCCGGGCTCCCGGCAAGAAAATCGTCGCTACGCGATACCTTCGGCTTATTCCTTCCGGCTTCGGATCGGGCGCGATCCTGCATCCATGCAGGTCACGCCCTCTCGGCGCATCCATGCGCCTCGTCCCGGCCTTCAGGAAACGCCTCAGCGATTTACAGCCGGACCAGGGCGTGGCTGTAACATATTAATTTCCATTAATTACGTCATCGCGGCAGCCTTTGTAGGCCGGGCAAGCGAAGCGCCCCCGGCAACCACAAGCGACTCAATACCCCACCTTATACACCCGCCCGCTCTGCACCCCTTCGACGCTGCGGCGATAGGCGAGCGCCACGCTAGCAGCGGGCACGCTTTCGAAGCCCGGGAAGAAACCATCATAGGCTTCAGCGGATTCGGTCAGTACCGTCGGGCTAATCAGGTTGATGCGGATCCCGCGCGGCAGCTCGCAGGCGGCGGCGCGGACAAACCCTTCCAGCGCGGCGTTCACCGTGGTGGCGTTCACCCCCTGGGCAATAGGCTCGTGGGCAACGATGCCGCTGATTAAGGTGATCGACCCGCCTTCGTTCAGGTAGTGCTGGCCGGTGAGCGCCAGCCGCACCTGGCCCAGCAGCTTGTCCTGTAGCCCCTGGTTAAACTCGCCATCGGTCATGGTAGAGAGTGGGCCAAAATGCAGCCCGCCGCTGGCGGAGACAATGGCATCCACCGGACCGATCTTTTCGAACAGCGCCTGGACGCTGGCCTGGGAGGTGATATCCACCTGCTCGTCGCCTTTAGTGCGACCCACGCGAATGACTTCATGACGACGACTCAACTCCTCTGTGACTGCGCGACCCACCGTACCGCTGGCACCAATAATGACGATTTTCATAGCCGACTCCTTCATGTTGTGAGTCCTCATTGTTTAACAAACCTGCAGCCGGATAAACTGGGCTAAAGTTAGAACATCACTAACCAGAGGTTTGTAATATGGATAAGTTTCGCGGCATGGAGACCTTTATCGCGGTAGTGGAGAGCGGCAGCTTTACCGGTGCCGCTGCGCGGCTGTCGGTTTCGGCGGTGATGGTGGGCAAGTCCATCGCCCAGCTGGAGAGCCAGCTCGGCACCCGTTTGCTGGAGCGCAACACCCGCCGCCAGAGCCTCACCGATGCCGGGCGGGTCTACTTTGACGAGGCGAAGCGGGCGCTGGAGCAGGTCGCCATCGCCGAAAGCGCGGTGGAGCGATTACGTACGGCGCCTGCGGGCACGCTGCGGGTGACCGCGCCCACGTCGTTCGGCGGATGCGTGATCGCCCCGCTGACCGCCACTTTTTTGCAGCGCTTCCCGGAGGTGCGCGTCGAGCTGGATCTGACCAACCGGATGGTGGATCTGGTGGAGGAGGGGGTAGACCTGGCGATCCGCATTGGCGACATCCATAACGACGATCTGGTGGCGAAATACCTCTGCCCGTACCGGATGGTGATCTGCGCCGCGCCGGACTATTTAGCCCGCCACGGCACGCCGCAAACGCCGAGTGATCTGGTGGATCACCTCTGTCTGTCCCACACCGTCTGGACCGCGCGCAATGAGTGGCGACTGCCGGGCATGGAAGGGGAGGTGCGCTGGAAGCGCGACGCGATTTTGCGCTGTAACGACGGATACGGGCTGCGAATGGCGGCGATTGCCGGGGCTGGGTTATTGTTACAACCGGAGGTGCTGGTGGCGGACGAACTGGCGAGTGGTCGGTTGATACGGGTTTTAGAAAATTACACACCACAGCCCCGACCGGTGCATCTTTTGTGGCGTCAGGATTTACGCCCGTTGCCGAAGTTGACCCAATTTATCGCCCACATCATGAAGCATGCACAGACTGTCCCCTCTCCCTTCCAGGGAGAGGGTTAGGGTGAGGGTTAAAAACGGTAACCCACGCCCAGGTTCCAGCCGTTGATCCCGTAATCATCGCCCAGGTCGGCCGTGGTGCCTTCGTAACCAACGTGGATTGCCAGCTCAGGCGTTGGGTTAAACTGCACGCCCGCGCCGTAGGCGAAGGAGGTGGATTTCTCATCGATGCCGTCGCGCTGGGTGTAGTTGTCACCGCCGTTCACCCAGGTGGTGTGGCCGTCGGCTTTCACGCGAGCCACACCGCCCAGCGCGTACAGGGAAACGAAATCATTAATGCGATACGCCGGGCCTGCCAGCAGGGAGTAATATTTCACATCGACGTGGTTTTTAACGGAGTCAGAGAACAGATAATAATGCTCGTCCTGATCCCCGCTCATATAGGTAAATGAACCCATCAGGCTGAGCGGGGAATCCCACTCGTAGCGATACTGCACGTTCACGCCGCGGATATTTTTAAAGTCTTCGACTTTACTCTGCGCATAACCTACCGAGACCGTGTGATTATCTGCCAGCGCAGCGCCACTTGCCAGACTTGCCGCAACCAGTACCGCCAGAGTTATTTTTTTCACTTTCCGTAATCCTTGTCGCCATTTTTTGTGTGTTTTATTGGATATATTCTTTCGTGAGACCGAAGATATTCCACTGCGAATAAAGCGATAAAATTGTTGGGTTTTTTAGCGGACGATGAAATAGGGATTAATCTTAAAGGCCGGAATAGTCCTGGAATTTGCCTCACCTATATTGGTAGGGAAACTCAATTACTCCTCATATTTAAGGTTGATGATGATTTTCTCTGCGGGTATTTCAACGATCATTTCGCAACCTGTCCATGGTGCATTGCCATTGGTCATATTATTTTGCATATAATAATTCCGCATCGTAACTAACAAGAGTCTCAGTTGGTAACTGACTAACTTATCCGGAATGAACCAATTTTCATTATCCTGTTGATCAACATAATCATATTCATACTCACATGACTGCCCATCCAGCGCTAATTTTGCGCGTGCAATGATTTTCTTCGCGTCAGCAGGACCGGCATCAACTAATGTTTTCGCTATTTGATTATGCAGGTGGTCTAATTCTTCCATTTGTTTTTCCATTAATTTAGTGCGAAGGTATCCTTTATTTTCCATGCAGGCTTCTGAAACGTTCAGAAGTAGGGAAAAGCGGTGTGATTGGTAGAGTCCATATCGGCAACCACGCAGCCATTCAGTAAAAAGACAAGGCCAGCAATGAGCGGTTTCATTTGTTAATCCGTATCATCAGCTGGCTCTTCATGGTCTTAACGGATCCCAAAAATCCAGAACACTATCCCCGTAGGTATTCCTAAGATACTAATTTTTAATATGGTAATGATTTCTTCTTTTCCGAAAGGAAAAGGCTTGTCAAAGTCCCAGATCAACCAGCCTTTCAGAAGATAAGAAAACGTTCCGATCATCATTAAGGCAATGCACATTAAAAAGCAGATGCCCAAAAGTACCCAGATGGATTTTTTAGAATTATTTAGCCGCATTTTCTTTTCCTGATTCTTTTTTCTTCAACGCATCTCCGGTGACGCCTGAAATATACGAATCCCCCAAATTGCCCATGATTGATGGAACAGAACTTTGCGGCACAGGTTTGGTTATGGTCCATACACCCGTCGGTACCCATTCATATTGCTTCGATACAGGGTTAAGAATTTTATCCATAGGTATCTTAATAAGGTTGCCCGTTGCATAACCCGCACTGGCACCCGCCTTACTTAGTAATGCGGAAATAAACGGATCATCTCCATTGATTTCAGCCTGATAGTAGGCCCCTGCGGCATTCCATGTCACGGTCGGATTATAGCCTTTTCCGGCAGTAATCCCACCTATGAGGCCGCTTGAAATGAGATCGGAGAGTTTCACTTCTCCCGTGGTTCCGTACTGAATACCCGCCCCTAATCCCACACCCACGCCCACAGCGATGAGCTGTTCTTTCGTATTGTTGAGTGCATTCGTGAGGATGGCCTTGCCTCCCATGACTACAACAGGCCATGAGGTGGGATCCATCACAACGGACAGCACGCGATCGCCCTGCGTAATATTATCTTTCAGGAACTTAAGATCTGAACGATTGAGATAATTCACGATTGCCGCCGCATCCGGATCCTTCAGTTTTTCATCCAGTCTGAACTGACCAGGTTGGGGATCGTTGGCAACATTGGTGCTGGCCTGAAGCAACTCTTCCCAGGTGACGCAGGTTACGCCCCCACCGGTACATGCCTCAACGAGCTCCTTGCTATTTTTATTGCTGATATCCAGATACTTTTGCACAACGGATTTACAATCTCCGCCAGAAGCCTTGCATTCTGCGAGTTCCGCATCCAACTGGCGAGCTTCCGCCGTACTCAAATAGTTATTCTCAACCGTCGTTTTACCCGCCTGCGCTCCCGACACAGCGGAGGCAGAGCTGTCGCCCACCAGTCCACCGGACAAGCCCGCCGCCAGCGTTGCCAGCGCAGAGACCGTCTGCTTCTGGGTTTCGTCCAGCTCGTCGGCAGATTTGCCGTACATCTCGGTGGCGATCATCCCCACCAGCTCGCCCGTGGCGGCTCCGGCGGCTCCCGCCAGCGCGTCCTGACCCTGGGCGGCGGCCAGCGCGGCGTTGACCACCGCGTGGGCCGCGACTTTGCCCGCGTCGTTCAGACCACTATAGTGACCAATCACCTCCGCCACGTACGGCGCGGCACCGCCCGCGAGGGCGGCACTGAGATCGCTCCCGGCCAGCCCCTGAACCGCTGCCGTCGCCGCCTGGATCGCCTGCTGATACTGCCCGCCGGTGCCAAAGCCGGAGGCGCTGAGCGCGTCGTTATAAGTCGTCTGATAGATCTGGCCGTTAATGTCTTCCAGGGTCGCGGTTTTGCCCGGATTGGCTTTTTCCCACGCCGCTTTTGCCTCCAGCAGATCCTGCGCGTTGACGTTTTTCAGCTTCTCTTTCGCCGCGTTGGTGGCACGGATGCTGCCCTCGGTGCGGGCAATATCCGCCACCTGATTGCCAATCTCACCGATGAGCTGCGCCTGCTGCAGCCGCTCCTGCTCTTTCTCTTTATCGAAGATAGGGGAGAGCGTCTGGTTGGCGTGCTCCACGTCGCGGCTGAGCTGATTCACATCCTGAACCTGACGATCCTGATTGCGGATAATCAGGGTGCCGTCAGATACCGCCGCGTGGGTGGTGCTGCTGTCGTGCCCGTCGCGGTTCGCGCCCACCAGCAGGCCGTTAGCCATATTCCCGGCAAACTGGCTGCCGATGCTGCCCCCGGTGCTCATGCCCACGCTCTGGTGTTCCACCTCGAAATCGGCGCGGTTTTCGATATCGCTAAAGCCAATGGTGCCGGTATCGAGACGGTTTTTATCGGCGGTCGCCGTAGAGCCAATCACCGCCCCGTTGAGCTGGGTATGCTCGCCCACGGTCACGTCGTAGCCGCCTTTCCCGGCGAAGATCCCGGTCTGCTCCACGACAGAGTCGTAGTTGCTGTGCATCTTGTCGCGGCTGAGGTTGACGCTGGCCGAGCCGGTCATAGAGCCGATGCTGAAGCTGCCCCCCGCGCTGGCGTTCTGCTGTTTTGAATCGTAGCGATCGCTGTCCTGCTCGGAGGTGAGCGTCAGGTTGCGGCCGATGTCCGCTTTCACCGTCTCGCCGCTCACCTGCGCGCCGGTCAGGGTGGCGTCGCGTCCGGTGAGGATATTCACCTGGCGGCCCGCGTCCACGGTGGTTTCGCTGTGGGTGGTGCCGTTGCCGCTCTCATTGCCTTTGCCACGGTTGACGCTGGCGGAGATGTTCAGGCCAAAGCCGCCGGAGCCCACGCCGATGCCGACCCCCACGCTGCCGCCCTTGCTCTCGTTTTTGCCGTCCAGCAGCTGGGTGTTTTGCGCCGAGCGCAGATAGAGATCGCGGTTGGCGGCGAGAGTCAGGTCGTTGCCCGCTTTCAGCTGGCTGCCTTCCACGGTCAGATCCCCGTCCACGCCGCGCTCGCCGCTGCCTGTGGCGATCACGCTGAGATCGCGCCCGGCGTTCAGGGTGCTGCCCTGCGCGGTGTTCTGCTCGCTTGTCTGGGTCGATTTCGACGACTGGCTGCCGTAAGAGAGACTGATACCCACGGTGTTGGTGTTGCCAGCGTCCGCGCCCTGGGCCTGATCCATCCGCGCGGCCTGCGCGGCCTGCACGCCGGAGAGCGCCGCCTTCACGCCCTGCAACGCCTGCAGACGGCCGCTGCCGGAGGATTTCGCCTGCTGGGAGGCTTCGACGGCGCTGTTCAGCGCGCTGCCGACGGTGCCGGAGAGCGCCAGGGTCAGGCCGGAGGTTTTCTGTTCCACCTCGTGAGTTTGCTGGCTGCGGTTGTTCACCGCCGTAATATCGACATTTTTGCCGCTGAGGGTCATATCCTGACCGGCCACCAGATCCGAGCCGCTCACCGTCAGGCGATCCCCCGCCCGCAGGGTCAGGTCGCCGTTGACGCTGCCCAGGGTGCTGTCCGCCTGCGTGGCGTCCGCCCCGGTGTCGGTGGTTTTGATGCTCTGGGTGCCGACGCTAAAGCCGATCCCGCCCGAGCTCAGCAGCCCCGATTTTTTCTCCTGCTTCTGATGCAGTTCGTTATTGCGTTCGGCCTGGGTCTCTACGCTCAGGTTGTTGCCTGCCAGCAGGGCGACATCGCCGGTACCGGCCACGTTGCTGCCGCGCACGGTGAGATCGTTTCCGGCGGTGAGGTTTACCGTGTTGCCGTTCAGCTCGCTGCTCTGCACCGTCTGACGCGCGATCTGGTCACGGGTGGTGGTGGTGGTTTTCGACAGGAAGCCGTTACCGCCCACCACTTTGTGCCGTTCGTCCAGATCCTGGGTGTTTTCACCCGCCGTCAGGGTCAGGTTATTCCCGGCGCTGACGTTCAGCGCCTGCCCGGCGGAGAGGGCAGCGGCGCGGGCGTTGAGGTCGTTGCCCGCCGCCAGGGTCACGTCGCCTTTGCCGGTCACTTCGCTGCCGACGGTTTGGGTCTGCCCCTGCTTCAGGCTGTTGTCGGCATCCCACACCAGGTTATCGCGGCTGGCGGTCTGCACCGTGCTGAGGTTCATGTCGCGCCCGGCCACCAGCTGGGCGTTACCGTTCTCGCCGCTGGCGATCACCTGCGCGCCGGTCAGGTTAAT
Organism: Enterobacter sp. MF024; assembly: GCF_005843915.1. NCBI lineage: Bacteria > Pseudomonadati > Pseudomonadota > Gammaproteobacteria > Enterobacterales > Enterobacteriaceae > Enterobacter > Enterobacter sp. MF024. The sequence continues at coordinate 258,545 of NZ_VCBB01000011.1, forward strand.
ATCCCGCCCGGACTGCAGCGCCAGTTTGCCGTCGTCACCCTGGACATAAATGCCCGACACGCTGTCGATGGTGGTGCGGGCGAAGCTGTTCTCACCGTTGACGCTGGACGCGCTGGTGGTGGTGCTGGTGAGGTTGATGTCGCGCCCGGCGCTGGCCAGCAGGCTGCTGTCGCCCACCATCGCGCCGCCGAGGTTGTTGATATCGGTGCGGGCGTTGAGGTTAACGTCCGCCCCCTGAATGGTGCCGGTCTGGTTGGTGATGTTGTCGGCGTCGATCTGCAGCACTTTGCGCCCGGCAATCGTCCCACGGTTAAAGAGGTCGCCGTTGAGCTTGATCGAGACGTTGTTCCCGGCAATCAGCGCCCCGGAGCCGTCAATATCGCCCGCTTTCACTTTGGCGTAGACCTGCGGCACCAGCACGTTCTCCATCGAACCGTCCGGCATTTTCACCCGGGTGTTCACCAGCCAGACGATATCCCCGGTCAGCAGCGCCATCTGCGCTGGCGTCAGCGCCACGCCGATCTTCAGGTCGTACTGCTTGCCGAAGGTGATGCCGCGATCCATCAGGGCCTTGTACTGCTCTTCGTCATTGTTGTAGCCGTCCAGATAGCGCTGGCCGGTAATGCCGATCACCTGCTCGCGGATCAGGCGCTGCTCGTAGTAGCCATCCCCCAGCCGTTTCTGGGTCATGTCGCCATCGGTGGTAAAGGCGTCCTGCATATAGTCGCTGCCGAGCCACTGGCGCTCGTTGGTGAAGCGCGGATCGGTCTCCACCAGATACGGCACCTCCGCCGACGGGTTCACCTTAAACAGGCTGTTGTCCGGCAGGGTGGTATTCGGGCCGATAATGCGGATCGCGCCGTCGGCCGGGGTCACTTCAAACTGCTGACCGGCAGGCGGCGTCACCGGCTCGCCCGGCGAGACGGTCTGCTGCGGCGCAGGGGTAACGCCCGCGGCCTGACCAATCGCCACGTCCGTACCCGGCAGTACCAGCGGGGTGATGCTGAGGTTGCTGCCCTCGACGCTGCCGTTGCTGACCAGCTGGCCCGGCTTCAGGGAGATGCTCTGAATGGTGGTCGGCGGAGTATAGGCGGTGCGATCGCGCCCCTGCTCATCGTCGCCTTTGTGACGAATGCGGTAGTAGTGGGTGACGGTGCCGTCATCGGTGGTAAAGCGCTGGCCAGTCACGTCGTCGTTCTGCACGCTGCCCAACTGGTCAATCGCCAGGGTGCCGCCGGCAATCACCTGGCTCTTGTCGTTAAACAGCTTGTCGCCGGTCAGGAGCAGGTTGCCCCCGGCGAGGATCTTCGCCGGGTCGCTCTCTTTGATGCGCGTTTCGTCAATCGTCCGGGTGTAGTCGTACTGGTTGAAATTGTCGTTGCCGTGGCCGGAGCGCTCCGGGGTGTTGAGGTTTTTCAGGCCGTCAGACGAGTTGTCATCCACCCAGACGCCGTTCTCCGTCGAGCTCCAGCGGTTGGTTGACCCGGAGTGCTGATAATCCGTCAGCTCCTCCTCGGAGACCCGCACCACCTCGGTGGAGAAGCGATCGTTGATGTTGTTGATCTGCCCGGCGGCAATCGCCATATCCCCGGCAGACTCGATGGTCGAGCTGTGGTTATTGATCGTGCCCGCGCGGCCGGTGACGGCGGCGTTGTCGTCCAGCGCGCCGCCGATGCTCATGCTGCCCGCGCTGTAGATCAGGGCGTGGTCGGCGTTGTTCAGGGTCTGCACGCCCAGGCTCACGTGCTCGCGTCCGGCCAGCGTTGCCGCGGTGCCGTTTTCGGCGAGGTTGTTAAAGGTATCCACATTGATCCCCACCGCATCGCCGTAGATCCGCCCGGTGCCGGTGTTGGTCAGGGTGTTGGCGTTGATGCGGGTGGCGATCCCGTCGATCAGGCCCCGGTTAACCAGGGTGCCTGCGGTGTTCAGGGTGGTGCTTCCGGCGTTAATTTCGCCGCTGGCGAGGTTATTCAGGTTCGCGCTCTGCACGTTAAGGGCGCTGCCCGCCATCAGCTGGCCGCTGTTGGTGAGATCGCCGTCGGTAGAGAAGCTCAGGTTGCCGTTGGCAAGGGTGGTGCCGCTGTTGTTCACCCCGCTGATGCTGTGAAGGGTCATATCCCCCAGCGACAGCAGCTGGCCGCTGGCGTCCAGCGACGCCGCCTCCACGCTCAGGTTCTCACCCGCCTTGAGGGTACCCCCGGCGTTGATCAGCTTCAGCCCGTCACCGCTCAGGCTCAGGGTTTCGCCCGATGCCAGCGCTCCGGCGCTGTTGTTCAGCACGCCGCGGGTATCAATGTTCAGCGCGTGATTAGCCAGGATGCTGCCGCTCTGGTTATCCAGCGTGTCGGTGTTGAGGGTCAGGCTCTGCCCCTCCAGCCCCTGATTGCTACCGAGGGTGGTGTGGTTAACAAAGTTCAGGGCATTCAGGGTCACGCTTTTGCCGCTGCGGATAAGCCCGGAGACGTTATCCACGGTTCCCCGGGCGCTGTCGAGGAGCAGATCGCCCACCGACTGGATCTGCCCGCCGCCGTTTTGCAGGTCGGTGGTGTGCAGGGCGGTATCGGCCTCGCCAATGATGCGCCCGCCGTTGCGGTTATCGAGTTCCGTGGCCGCGATGTCCGCCGCGCCGCTCGCCGCCAGGGTGCCCGCCTGGTTATCGAGCCTGTCCGCCGAGAGGTTCAGCGCCCCCAGGCTGTTAAGGGTGCCCGAGGCATTATCCAGCGAGCCGGTGGTGACGTTGATCCCATCGCCCTGCAGCACGCCGCGCGCGTTGATAAGCTGCGAGGTGCCCAGGGAGACGCTGTCTGTCGCCGCCAGCTGCCCGGCGGCGTTATTCAGCGTGCCGCCGTTGAAACTGAGGCTGTCGCCGGAGAAGGTGGTGCCGTGGCGGTTGTCCAGCAGGCCGCCGGACAGGGTCATGGCCCCGACCGATTTCAGCGCGCCGCCATCGTTGCTCAGGGCGTCGAAGCTGGCGCTTAAGCTCTGGTTAGCGCCAATCTGACCGTCGGTATTGTCGACAGCCCCGGCGCGCAGGCTAAAGTCGCCGTCGCTCGCCAGGAAGCCGCTCTGGTTATTCAGGGCACCGCTCTCCACGCTCAGCCCGCCCTGAGAGAGCAGGGAGCCGGAACGGTTATCAAACTCGCCGCCGTTGAGGGCCAGGGTTGCGCCGTCGGCGACAATCACCCCCTGCTGGTTGTTCAGGCTCCCGGCGCTGATGCGCTGGGTTTTCGCCGCCTCGATGCGGCCTTTGGCGTTGTTGACGGCCTGCTGGCTGGTAATCTCACCGTCACCCGCCGCGGCGGAGATCAGCCCCTGCTGGTTGTTGAGCGTGTCGGCGTTGAGACGGGTAGTGCCCGCCACCGCCACGATCTGCCCGGCGGTGTTGTCGAGCGTCGCCGCCTTCAGCTGCACGCCGTTTGCCGCGCCAATCTGCCCCTGCTGGTTATCGAGATTGCCCGGCAGATCCACCCGCAGGGCGTCGCTGCCGCGCTGGACGATTTTGCCCTTCTGGTTGTTGAGGTCGTGAGCGCTGACGTTAATCGTCTCCGCGCTCAGGCTGCCGCCGCTGTTGTTGAGCAACTTCCCGCTGCGGATAGTCAGTTCGCTGGCGTTCACCTTCGCGCTGGCGGTGTTCACATCCCCCGCGCCGCCGTCCAGCAGCAGGCGTTTGCCCTGGGCCTGGCCGCCGCTGACGTCCACTCCCTGACCGCTGGCGCTGAGATTGCCTCCCGCCAGGGTTTGCCCGTGCGCGCTTAGCTGGCCGCTGGTGCTCAGCTCCAGATCGCCCGCGTCGGCGAAGGTGCCGTCGCTCTTCACCCCGGCGGCGAGCACGCTCTGCTGGCTGCCGGTGAGGCTGGCCGCGTTCGCCCGGACGTTACTGGCGGCGGTGATTACGCCGCTGTTGTTGAGTTCGCCCGCAGTTTGCAGGCTGGCGCTCTCTGCCGCCCGCACGGTGCCGCTGTTCTCGATGCGTCCGTCGGCGGAGATGGTCACGCTGCCCGCCTGGGCGCCGATGGCCCCGGCGTTACGCACCCCGACGCCGCGCTCGGTGCCCACCATGCGGATCTTGCCCGCATACATGCCGCCGAGGCTGGCCACGTCCACCGCCAGCTGCGGGCGGGTGGCCGGATCGTCGCTGCCTTTTTCGATGACCTCGTGGGCGGCATCTACCTTGTTGCGCCCGGTAGTCACCTTCAGGTCGTTGGCCCACAGTCCGGCATTCACCTTCACCGAGCGGGCGATGATGTCGGTGTAGTCCGCGCCGGAGGTATCCATCCCCGCGCCGTCGACCACCACTTCGCCGCGCTCGACGTTAAACCCGGTCAGCGCGCCGTCTTTCATCTGCGGCTGGCCGGTGGTGAGGGTGGCGCGGTTGGCGTTAATAAAGCCGCAGCCGCTACAGGTGATGCCCGACGGGTTGGCGATCACCACCTGGGCTTTTTTACCCGCCACTTCGATCATGCCGTTCAGCTTGCTCGGGTCGCGGGAGCTCACCTCGTTGAGGATCACTTTGGCTTCGCCTTTCGCCAGCCACGGGTTGCCCGCCACCATGCCGCCGAGGTTGGTCTGCACGTTTTTATGCGAGTTGTTGAGGATCGCCCCTTTCTGATCCACGTCGAACTGGGTGTAGTTGTTGCGCGATACCCCGGCGCTGGACGGGGTCTGGATATTGACCTGCGGCGTGCCGTTGGCGCTGTTAATCACCGTCGGCTGCTGGTTTTTGGGCGCACCGGCGTCGGCCACGATATTGGCCTGCGCCGTCTGCACCGCCCCCATCGCCAGCCACAGGCTGAAGCTCAGGGCGCTCACCTTGCCGATAAGCTGGCTGTGGGTATGACCGATGCCGGAAGAACGGGACGAACCGGCGCGGCCGGAGCGGGCAATATCTGCCACCACCATCAGCATGCCGCGCGCTTTGTTAAAGACAATTCGGTACAGGTTCTTATTCATGGTTCGTTCCTTTAAACGCTTCCGGCAGGCGCACAGCTAGCGGGTGATTCTGTTGCCACTCTCTGGCATGTTGAGGGCTGACGTGACTGCCGTGGAACAGCATCACGCGCTTGCCACGCTCCGCGCCCCGGTGATACAGGGCACGACAGACATGGTCGGGGAAGATGTCGCGGCGCATCAGGTTATACATCGCGGCGGTGTGGCCGAAGGGGGCGATCCAGTCGCAGAACCAGATCCGATCCCCGCTGTCCCAGTCCGCTTCCTTCATTTCGATAGCGGGGCGGGTGAGGTAGCGGGCTTCCGCCTCCTCGTTCAGCCAGGCCCAGCTGAGGAAAAAGATCGGCCGCCCGTTTTCGCTCACCAGCACGTACTGGCGGCGCTTGATGATCGGCAGCAGCAGGGTGGGCAGGGCGTGCAGGGGTGCATCCCGGTGCATCGGGGAGTGCATCCACAGCCAGACGGTAGCGCCGAGCACCTCGGCCTCGCTCTCTTCTCCGCCGAGGATCAGCGGCGCTTTGATATCCAGATTGCCGACGCGCATCACCAGCTCCAGTTGAGGTTAAAGCCGAGCGTCAGATCGCTGGTTTCAAAGCCGTCCGGCTTCGAGAACGGCGTGCCGGCGAACAGGTCGTAGCCGGTGTTAAAGGCATTGCCGCGCAGGCCCGCCACGCCGCCCGCCAGGTGTTTGCCCACCTGCAGATCGGAGCTGTAACCGCCCACTTCGCCGTAATCGGCACCCAGGTAGAACTCCTGGTTCGCCAGCGGCGTGCGCCAGGCGATATCGTTACGCACGTACCAGCCGTGGCTGGCGCTCAGGGTGCGCTCGCCGTCAAAGCCGCGCACCGTCCAGCGGTTGCCGATGGCGAACTGATCCTGCGGCGTCAGCGGCGTGTTGCTGATCTGGCGCAGGTACTGCACGTTATAGCGGAAGTTTTGCGTGCCGATGGCAAACGGCAGGTCGAGCTGGGCGCTCAACAGGGTAATTTTGCTGAGCGCCGTGGCATCGCCCCAGTACTCTTCCGGTGCAGGCTGCGCGCCAAACCAGCGGGTGCCGCGCTGATAGCTGATGCCCGCGTCCAGGGTCGCCTGGCCGATGTAGTGGCGATGATCCAGCCCGATGCGCCAGGCCGCGGTCTGACGGCGCTGGACGCCCACTTCGGTATCGTCGATATAGTTGCGGGTTTCCCGCGCCAGCACGTCGTAGGTAAAGGTGGTCTTTTGCGAGCCGCTGCGGTGCAGCACCCGGCTGAGCTGAACGTCGAGGTTTTTACTTTTACCGCTGTAGCGATAGTCCTCGTTCAGGCCGGCAACGGTCTGGTGGTAGTCGTAGTCGCTGCCGGTGACGCCCAGCAGCCAGTAGCCAAAGGGTACCGAGTAGTGGGCGGTGACGTTTTTGCTACCTTTGCCGCCCTTGTCATTCAGATCGTGGCTGGCGGAGACATAGAGCAGATCGCTCAGGGAGAAGGGGTTATCCAGCGACAGGGTCACGCCGCCCTGATAACGCCCGGTGGTTTCGGTTCCGGCATCGTCCAGCGACAGGCCGATGCGCCACATTTTGCTCTGCTTACGGCTGATCACCACGTCGGTCTCGCCCGGGTTTTCGCCAGGCACCAGCTCCATGTTGGCCTCGACCGTCGGCAGGCGCTGCAGGTTTTCCAGCCCCTGTTCAATATCGCGCAGATCCAGCAGCTCGCCTTCATGCGCCGGGAAGGCGCTGTACAGCTGGATATAGTCGTCGCTCTCTGGCGTCAGTTTTACCTGGCGGACGGTGCCCGGCACGATGGCAAGCTTCAGGGTGCCGCTTTTCAGATCCTGAGACGGGGCCAGCACGCGGGTGGTGATCCAGCCGTGATCGACGATGCGGTTCTGCATCGTGCTCATCAGCAGGTTAATCCCTTTGCCGCCCAGACAGCGCCCCCGGGCCTGATCCGCGATACGCTGCAGCGGCACCCAGTGGGGCAGGGCCTCCTGACCGCTCAGCTCGACGCGGTTGATCGGGAAGCAGGGGGTTTCGGTCGGAAAGGCAATTCTGCCAAAGCCGGAGGCGGGCTCAGAAAGACGCACGTCCGGCACCGGCGGGGTTAATTGCTGCTCCAGGGCTCTCTGGCGCTGCTGCTGAATAATAAATTGATTATCCGGCGGCGCGGCATGGGCAGAGAGAATTAAAGGCAGGCCAGTGGCTGTCGCTATTATTATGGCGATATTGTGTCGGGCGATCATCGGCGAATCCGTGCTGTGTAAGCAAAGTGAATACAATGTGAATTTGTGTAAAATTGTTTAAGTATTAGGGCGGGAATGAAAGGGGGATTAATCCTAAAGCCCGGAATTATCCGAGTTTGAGGCTCCTTAAATCTGGTAGGTTCAGGCGTGGAGAATATATAACGCAGGTTTCTCGTGGATATCAGGAAATATCCACGAGAAACTTAAGTGAAATTTATGGCTATTTCTGAATGCGGTCGACGCGAACCACCGGAGGCGAGGATTTTTTGTCCAGGCTGCCGTTAATGCTGATCATATTATCGGGCTGGACCTTGCGGCCATCAAATACCGCCTGGGGAATAATGGTATCAATGGTGCCGGTTTTATCGCGGAATTTAAATTTGTCGCCGCCGGAGCCGTCAATAAGATTACCGCGCAGGGAAATGGTTGCCCCGTCGTGCATCTCTTTGGCCTGCTCTACGGTCATGGTTCGGGCATCCTCGGTGCCGCGATAACCGTCATCCAGCGCGTGCGGTGGAGGAGGGGCAGTATCTTTCTTCAGTCCACCGTTATCATCGGCATAAGCTGCCGGAATTATTAGACAACACAATAAGGGTGCGACGGATAATTTCATACGACCTCCTTGGTTTAGCCTGCTTGACAGATTAAGCCTGGTTGCTATTTTTTATTTTGCAAACAGGAACTGTCTTAATCAAATTTATCGATAAAAATCATCTGGCTGCATAATATTAATTAACGAGACGGTGAGGTGATATATGGCAAAAGCAAAAGAAAATCCCCTCGCTTTGCCCGGCGTGAAACAAAGCCATGCCGCCCTGCAGTTTGAATACGATGCCCACCGCTTCGGTTTTGTTCTGTTATTACTTATTATTGCCGCTGCGCTGCTGGGGCTTTTTTCCGGCGGCTATTTTAGCGAGGCGACAAAAAGCAGCGCTGAAAATAGCCTGCAGGTGGAATACCAGCGTTTTGGCCGATTGCAAACCCCCGTCGAGTTAAAAATTACCGTTCCGGGCGCGGATCCTGCCCCGCTGACGCTGCGCATTGGCGGCGACTATATGGCGCGTATTCAGACCGATAATATCTGGCCGCAGCCCGACGCAATGTACAGCGAGGGCGGGGAGATGGTGCTGGTTTATCAGAAGCCGCGCCGGGATTTTACCGTCTGGCTTTACACCACGCCGCATCGCCCGGGTAAAACCAATACCTCTGTGACGGTGAATAATCAACCGGCTCTCTCTTTCTGGCAATTTATCTATCCCTAAGGCAACAGTATGGAAATGATACTCAGGGCGGTGGCGATTTATCTGATTTTGCTGGTGGTATTTAAAATTGCCGGGAGACGGGCGCTGCTGCAAATGACCAGCTTCGATCTTATTCTGTTGTTAATTATCAGCGAAGCCACCCAGCAGGCGCTGCTGGGGGACGATTTTTCCGTCACCGGCGCCATGCTCACCATTATTACGCTGGTGGTGGTGGATATGCTGTTCGGCATGGTGAAAAAATATATTTCCGGTGCGGAATCGGTGCTCGATGGCTCCCCGGTTATTCTGGTGGTTCACGGTGAATTGCAAAACGAAAAATTAAAAAAGGTCGATGTTTCCTGCGACGATATTCTGGTCTCTGCCCGTCAGAATCATGGCATAACGGAACTGAAAAAAATTAAATACGCCATACTTGAACGTAATGGTCATATTTCGATTGTTCCTGAAGAGAGTGCATCATGAAAGACAATATCTGGAACCAGGCTAAAACCACCAAGGAGCTCACAAGCCAGGTTGCCACCGTTCTGATCGACCTGGGCTGGCTGCTTACCACGGCGGAGTCCTGCACCGGTGGCAATCTGGCTTCGGCGCTGTGCGCAGAAGAGGATACCGCCTCGTTCTTTGGTACCGGCGTGGTCACCTTTAACAATGAAGCCAAGCACAAGGTGCTGGGCGTCAGTAACGCCACCCTTGAAAAATACACCGCCGTCAGCAGCCAGACGGTGGGCGAGATGGCCGAAGGGGCGCTGAAGCTTGCCGACGCCGATATCAGCATTGCCATCAGCGGTTATGCCGGGCCGGACGGCGGTGAGGATGGCACTCCGGCAGGCACCGTCTGGTTTGGCTGGTGTTTTCACGGCGAAGTCACCACCGCCGTACAGCACTTCACCGGCGAGTGTGAAGACGTGATTGAGAAAGCGGTTCGCTATGCGCTTTCCGAACTGTTGCGGCAGATCCCGCACTGGAAAAAGCAACTGCATTAAGGAGAGCATGATGAGCGTTGTGGTGATCACCGGAGCGACGGCTGGCGTAGGCAAGGCTACGGCGCTGCGATTTGCAGAGGCGGGTTATGACGTGGGGATTATCGCCCGCGATGACCACAGCCTGGAGGTGGCGCGGGGCGAAATCGAACATTACGGCGTAAAGTGCCACGCGGTAAACGCCGATGTGGCGGACGCGTCGGCTATTATGGCGGCGGCGAACGAATTCGAGCAGCAGCTCGGGGCGATCGACGTGTGGGTCAATAACGCCATGTGCGGGGTACTGGCGCCGTTTCGCACCATGAACGACGACGAGTTTCGTCGGGTCACGGACGTTACCTATCTCGGCTACGTTAATGGCACCCGGGCGGCGCTGGCGGTCATGACCCCGCGCGATACCGGGCAGATTATCCAGGTCGGCTCCGCGCTGGCCTACCGCTCGATCCCGCTCCAGTCGGCCTACTGCGGGGCGAAAGCGGCGATTCGCGGCTTTACCGATGCCGTGCGCACCGAACTTATCCACGAGAGGATCAACATTCAGCTATCGATGGTGCAGATGCCGGGGCTCAACACGCCGCAGTTTAACTGGGCGCGGAATAAGTTTGCCTTCGCCATGCGCCCGGTCGCGCCGGTCTACGAACCGGAGGTGGCCGCCGAGGCGATTTTCAACGTCACGCGGCGTCCGGTGCGGGAGTTATGGGTTGGGTCCAGCACCGTGCAGGCGATTATCGGCCAGTTCCTGTTCCCCGGTTTTCTCGACCGCATGATGGTGAAAAAGGCGTGGGAAGGGCAGATGACCAGCGAGCTCAATCCTCCCGGGCGGCAGGATGACCTTTCCGCCCCGGTTAGCGGTATGCATCAGGTGCACGGACGGTTCTCCAGCGAGGCCAGAACCCGCGCCACGGCCATCACCTCCGGCGTGCCGGGGAAGGTGCTGCTGGGTAGCGCCGCGCTGGCGGGGCTGCTGCTGGTCGGCAGGCTTATCACCCGGCGGAAATAAATTTGTTCTCTCCTGGTGGGTAAATATTGGCGCGGTCGGCTCCCTCTCCTCTTTGGGGAGAGGGCTGGGGTGAGGGGAACATGCGGATGAGGTGGTGGTTCCGTTCACCTTAGGTTCCTGCCGGTGTCAAATGCCGGGGGCGCTTCGCTTGCCCGGCCTACAAGGTCTAAAGTTTTGTAGGCCGGGTGCGGCCTGATGCCCTCACCCCGGCCCTCTCCCACTGGGAGAGGGTGCAAACACTAAAAACGGCAACTTGAGTTGCCGTTTTGCATTTACCTCCGCCACCCGGCAGTGCCGCTATGCTTAATGATACCCCTCGGTGTCCGTCACCTTGCCGCGAAACACGTAATAGCTCCAGGCGGTGTAGACCAGAATCAGCGGGATAATCAGCAGCGTTCCCACCAGCATAAACAGCTGGCTGGACGGCGGTGCGGCGGCGTCCCAGATAGTGATGCGCGGCGGAATAATATTCGGCCACAGGCTGATGCCCAGCCCGCTAAAGCCGAGGAAGATCAGCCCGAGCGTCAGAATAAACGGCCGGGTGTGGCTGTGCGGGTTGCGGGTGAGTCGCCAGATCCACAGCCCGAAGAGCCCCACCAGCAGCGGCACCGGCAGGAAGTAAAAGAAGTTCGGCAACGTGAACCAGCGGTCGGCCACGAACTGCCAGCCGAGCGGCGTCCAGATGCTCACCACCGCCACCACGCCCAGCAGCGCCAGCAGCACGCGGCGGGTCAGATCGCGCATATGGTTCTGCAGCGCCCCTTCGCTTTTCATGATGAGCCAGGTCGTGCCCAGCAGGGTGTAGGCCACCATCAGCCCCAGGCCGCAGAAGAGATTAAACGGCGTCAGCCAGTCCAGCGCCGAACCGGCAAAGCGGCGGCCTTCGACGTCAAAGCCGTTAATCATCGCCCCCACCACAATCCCCTGGCTGAAGGTCGCCAGCAGCGAACCGCCAGCGAAAGAGTAATCCCAGAAGGCGCGGTGCGACGGCGTGGCCTTAAAACGAAACTCGAACGCCACCCCGCGGAAGATCAGGCCGATCAGCATGGCGGTGAGGGGGATCGTCAGGGCGTCGATGATCACCGCATAGGCCAGCGGGAAGGCGCCAAACAGCCCTGCGCCCCCCAGCACCAGCCAGGTTTCGTTTCCGTCCCATACCGGGGCGACGCTATTGACCATCACGTCGCGGGCCTCCGGGTCGCGCTCAAAGTAGAAGAGCATGCCGATACCCAAATCGAAACCATCCATAATGATGTACATCAGGGTGGCGAAAACGATGATCGCAAACCAGATGACTGAGATATCGACGCCCATTACAGTTTCTCCTCTTCCGGTACCGGTTCTGCCGCCGAGAGCGGACGTGCCGGTCTGCCGTCGGTCTTCACTGAGAGGTTGTCGACAGGCTGCGGTCCCTTTTTAATCAACCGCACCAGATAGACGAGCCCCACGCCGAACACCGAGCAGTAGACAACGATAAACGCCAGCAGGCTGATGCTCATTTGTAACGTGCTGTGCAGCGACACCGCGTCAATGGTGCGCAGATAGCCATACACCACCCACGGCTGGCGGCCCACTTCGGTAGTGATCCAGCCCGCCAGGATCGCCAGCACGCCAGCAGGCCCCATGCTGAGGGCAAACCAGTGGAACGGTCGGGAGTGGTACAGTCGGCGACGGCGGCGCAGCCACAGACTGGTGACCCCCATCAGGATCATCAGCAGCCCCAGGCCCACCATCACGCGGAACGACCAGAAGACGATGAGCGAGTTGGGCCGCTCATCTTTCGGGAAATCCTTCAGGGCTGGAACCTGCTTGTCCAGGCTGTGGGTGAGGATCAGGCTGCCAAGCGCCGGGATCTCCAGCCCGTACTTCGTGCGCTCCTCCTCCATATCCGGCACGCCAAACAGCAGCAGCGGCGTAGCCTCGCCGGGCGGATTTTCCCAGTGGCCTTCGATGGCGGCAATTTTAGCCGGCTGGTGTTCGAGGGTGTTCAGGCCATGCATATCCCCGACAAAGGCCTGGATCGGCGCGACCAGCAGGGCCATCCACAGCGCCATTGAGAACATCTTGCGCACCGCCGGGGTGTCATTGCCGCGCAGCAGGTGCCAGGCCCCGGAGGCACCGACAAACAGGGCGCTGCTGAGGAAAGCGGCGATAGACATGTGGATCAGGCGATACGGGAAGGAGGGGTTAAAGATGATGGCGAACCAGTCTTCCGGGATCACCTGGCCGTTCTCAATGCTGAAGCCCTGCGGGGTGTGCATCCAGCTGTTGGAGGCGAGGATCCAGAAGGTGGACATCAAGGTGCCCAGCGCCACCATGCAGGTGGCAAAAAAGTGCAGGCCGGGCCCGACCTTGTTCCAGCCGAACAGCATCACGCCGAGGAAACCCGCTTCGAGGAAGAAGGCGGTGAGCACTTCATAGGTGAGCAGCGGGCCGGTGATGCTCCCGGCAAACTGGGAGAAGCCGCTCCAGTTGGTACCAAACTGGTAGGCCATCACCAGGCCGGAGACCACGCCCATCCCGAAGTTAACGGCAAAGATTTTTAACCAGAAGTGGTACAGCGAGCGCCAGACGTCGTTTTTGGTCCTCAGCCACATCCCCTCCAGCACCACCAGATAACTGGCAAGGCCGATGGTCAACGCCGGAAAGATAATGTGAAATGAGACCGTGAAGGCGAACTGAAGCCTGGCGAGATGAAACGCATCGAGTTCCAGCATCGTTATCCCCTGTCAGCGAAATGCCCCGTAAGAAACGGGGCATCGTGGTACTGCTTATCGGGCAGGGTTACGGTTTTTTCTTTCCGGCACCCAGCTCAGCGCCAGTGAGTGGATCGGCTTTCGGATCCGACTCGGTGCGTTTCGCCATCGCTTTGAGCAGAGCAGTCTGCTCCTTCGAGAGCTTGACCTGAGCACTGCCGTCTCCACCGTCAACGGCGGGTTGCGGATCGGCAACGTACTCAAAGTTTTCATCGCTATTCCAGCTGCCGCGAAGATCGTCACCTGCAGACATATTGTAGTAGGTGGTCGCATATTGTTCGATTGGCGGCAGTTTCCCCGGTGGGAAATTGTTGCGAATCGACTGCAATGCTTTCTCAAACGAGAGCTGGTGCGCGGCTTCACGGGTCATCAGGAACGCGAGGGCATCTTTTACCCCGACATCGTCGGTGACGTTGATCAGGCGTTCGTAGATGATCTTAGCGCGCGCTTCCGCCGCGATATTCGAGCGTAAATCGGCGGTGGCTTCCCCAATGGTGTCGACGTAAGCTGCGGTCCAGGGAACGCCAGCGGAGTTGGTCAGCGATGGCCCGCCCCCGTACAGCAGGGAGGTAATGTGGCTGTCGTTGCCGTTGGCCGTCAGCGAGCGGTACAGTTCCGCTTCGCTTTCCGTCCCCTCGGCCAGCTCGCCTTTGGCGCCTTTATTCAGCATGCCGACCAGCGTGCCGATGATCTCAAGGTGGCTGAGCTCTTCGGTGGCGATATCCATCAGCATCTCTCTGCGGCCCGGATCGTCATCGCCCAGCCCCTGCGTGAAGTAGCGGCAGGCGGCAGCCAGCTCGCCCTGAGGGCCGCCAAACTGCTCAAGCAGCAGGTTTGCCAGGCCTGGATTAGGCTCGGCAACGCGGACGGTGTACTGCAACTGCTTTACGTGTCGAAACATAGGCTCACTCCTGAGTTATTTTTTTGCTTCCACGCCGTCTGCATCTGAACGCAGCAGGAACTGTTCAGTGGTGTCAGGGATATGCTGGATCAGCCAGTCGGCCATGCGCTGCTCTTCCGCGAGGATGGATTCGATGGCAGGGATCGACGCCACGTCCCCGGCTTTTCTCGCCGCGGCCAGCAGGGAGGTGTAGCAGGCAATTTCGAACTGCTCAAAAACGTAGCCGCTAATAGAGCCTTTCACAATTTCATCGGACGTCATCATGCCGCCCATCGACTGACCGAACGCCATCATTTTGCTCATGGAGTCTTTAATAACCGAGCGGGAAATATCGTTACGGTCGAGGATCTCTTCCAGCAGGGTAATCTGATGTTTGGTTTCAGAAATATGCTGCTCAATTCGGGCGCGTACATCAGGGTAATTATCGATGCGGCTCGCCATTGATTCGAGCATAGATTCGGCTTGCTTTTCCATGGCGTGAGCATCGCGTAGCCAGTCATGGTAGTGTTCTACGTGATTCATATTTTCTTCCTCGGGTTCGGTTAATTCAGACTTACTTTTCTGCTTTCTGGTTAATATTACCGACGGCCAGATCGGTGAGTTTAAGATCGGTGGATTTCTCTTCTTCCAGCGTCTCGGCTAATAATTTCACTGCCTGGGTATAGCCTAATTGCTCTGCCAGGGTGGCGAGCGTGCCGTAACTGGCAATTTCGTAGTGTTCGACTTTTTGCGCCGCTGCGATCAAGGCCGCATCGCGCACTTCGTTTTTCTCTGTGCTTTCAATGACTTCATTGGCTTCTTCGATTAAGCCTTCCATCGCCACACACTTCATTCTTTTCAGTTTAAGGTTTGGCGTTTTTTCCACTACCTGATCGATACGTTCAATCTGGCCGTGGGTCTCTTCCAGGTGCGCTTTAAACGCAGCGCTTAATTCAGGGCTGGACGCTTCGCGGGACAATTTAGCCAGCGCGCGGGTAAGCTGTTTTTCTGCACTGTAGGTATCGGATAGTAAATGAATAAAAACATCCTCTATACTTTTCATATTCATAAATTTTCTCCAGTGACGTAAAAATTCTGCGAGCCCGCGGACTCGCAGATTTCCGATTAAAGTGAAGAACAGGCTTTAATAATGAGATGAATTAAGAATTGTCAGACTTACGTCCGCCGCCATGGCTGTGCTGACCACCCTTTTTACCTGCTTCGGAAGCACGCTGCGGATCGTTTTTGAAATTACCGCCGCTCTGCGGTCCGCTTTTCTTACCCGTATCTGAGGCTCTTTCACGATCCTGCGAAGAATTACCTGAACCACGTTGCTCTGCCATATTATGTTTCCTCGTTTACATCATTTATGTCAGTTAAGATACGTTGGTATTCGTATCCGTTGTCGTTCAGGATTAAATTTAGCCCCTATTTTAGAAGAGTCAAACTGGCTTTTTTAAATAATATCCTTTTCATTTTAAGATTTAACTGAAAATAACGCTTCGTTTGTTTTATAAATATTTACCGCCAAGGTGATGTAAACAAACGACCTTCCGACACTTCTGCTTTTTCGCTTTTTTTATGTTTCGCTGAAACGGGCGAGTCCAGGCGTGACGGGGCTCTTTACGCAAATTTACAAATGGGTCGTCGAGCGTATAGTGCATATTATTTAGATGTGCTTGGGAATAATCTTAATTGGTTTTTATATATTATTAGTCGCCCTGTTGGTTGGCTGAAAAATAATCATGCGAAGCGGCGATGTATATTATGTATGGATTACAGTCACTCATGAAAATGCTACTTCTAAGAGAGTAAACGAAGGGGGAGGAAATAATGGGCCCGCTCACGGATGTGCCACAACGCTACGCCACAGACTGCGCCTTTTTCTTCGCCAGCATCTCTGCACCGGTACCGCCTGATTGCCCCATGGCGCTGCGCCTGGAGGGTCAAAAGCCCTTATAGGCCGGGTAAGGCGCAGCCGCCACCCGGCAATGGCTGGCACAAGGTTACAACCTGAACGTCCCTTCCATGGTGATAACGCAGCTGCCGCCCACGCGTACAACGGCCTTTCCGGATGAGGCATCAAACCCTGAACGGAGCACGCTGGCCCGGCCCATATCCACCCCCTGGTTGACCGCAAGAGAGAGCGTGGTTTTATCCTGATGCAGTGCCAGCAGAGCGGTTACCGCTGCGGTGGCGCTGCCGGTCGCCGGATCTTCCGTCATCCGGGGCGTGAACATCCGCGCCTGAATATCGCCCTGTTCACCGGCATCCTTATCCAGGGTATAGGCATAAATCGAGACTGCGCCATCAAGCGGCAGTATCGCGCGAAATCCCTGTAAATTCGGCACGCAGCGGCGAAGCGCATCCCGTGTCGCAAGCTCGGCCACCAGAAACGGCAGGCCAACCGACGCGACAACAGGATTATGAACTTCGGTGCGGATATCCTCTGCCGTTAACGACAGGCAGGCGGCGACCTGTTCCGGGCGGACTTCTGAGCGACAGGATAAGGCTTCCGGCACAAGTAACTCCGCGCCCGTCACCGTGCCGTTCTCTTTTAACAGCCTGACGGGAACCAGACCCGCAATCTCCTCGAACAGCAGCGTGTCAGGCAGCGACGAATCACAGGTTGCCAGCACATACGCCGTACCGACGTTAGGATGGCCCGCGAAAGGAATTTCACGCGAGGGGGTAAAAATCCGCACTCGCGCCGTGTGGGCAGCATCCTCCGGCGGCAGCACAAAGGTCGTTTCGCTGTAGCCAAACTCCACGGCGATCCGCTGCATTTGCTCTGTGCTCAGATCTTCTGCATCTAAAACAACCGCGACGGGATTGCCCAGGAAGGGTTGATCGGTAAATACATCAGCAACGGCATAGCGTCTTTTCATTAGTCAGCCTCAGTCAAACCAGGTCGGGCGATCGCTGGTGGCGATCGCCATACTCACTTCCAGCTCTTCCGCCACAATTCTCGTCAGCGATAAATCGGGCAGTTCATTAATGTCAAAGAACCCGATGCCGGTGGTTTCGTGATTTACCGCCAGACTGCCGCCGGTCTCTTCACACAGAAAGATGAGCTTGTAGACATGCCATGGCAGGGGCGGATGGCCATGCAGATTGCGGTCCCAGACGCCCAGTAGTTTGGTGGCCTTAACCTCAAGCCCCGTCTCTTCGGCAACTTCCCGGCAGACGGCGGTGGAAGGGGTGTCGCCCACATCCGCCCAGCCGCCGGGCAGGCTCCACAGGCCGTCTTCCGCTTCCCGGACCATCAGCAGCTTGCCGTCACGCAGAATAAAGGCGCGGACATCCGTTTTCGGGGTGGCGTAACCGGACTCGGTGACGTGATGCAGCGTCTCGCCGTCGATCTTAAAGCGCGTCCCGACAAGCTCGGTAGCGATCTGGCGCAGCGCCTCATAGCGCTCCTGGTCAAACACATCTCTGGAATAGGTTAATCCGGTCTGGGCAATGGCGTTCAGTTTCTGAAACAGGGTATTGATATCGTTATCTTTCAGCGCTTCTGGCATTGTTTTTTACCTGGGTTATGCAGAGGACATCTCACCATATCAGCTAACCCCGTGTTTCAAAAACGCAGATATCAGAACGGACTGGCATTATGAACGTGAACAGCCTTCCCGTTCACCGGATGCGCAAACCGAAGCTCGCTGGCGTGCAGCATCAGGCGCGGCGTGTTTTCTGTACCGGGCATCAGCAAACCGCCGTACAGATCGCAGCCTAAAATCGGGTGGCCCAGCTCCCGGCAGTGAATGCGCAGCTGGTGGGTGCGCCCGGTCTCAGGCGTCAGCTCAACCCGCGTCACCGGCACGCCTCCCTGATGATAAAAACGCTCAGTGACCCGATAGCGGGAGCGGGCGGGCTTGCCGTAAAGGGCGCAAATCGACATCAATGGGAACAGCGCCGGATCTTTGGCAATCGGCGCATCTATCACCCCTTCGTCGTCAGGCAGATGCCCGCAGAGCAGGGCAGTGTAAATTTTCGTCACGCTGCTCTGGCTGAACTGCTGGCAGAGGACGGCGTTGATCGCCTTGTTGCGGGCAATCACCATCACCCCGGAAGTGCCAAAATCGAGGCGATGCACCAGAGTGCAGCCGGGGAAGATCTGTACCAGCCGGTGATGCACCGAATCGAGGTTTTGCGGGTTTTTGCCCGACAGGCTGAGCAGCCCGCTGGGCTTATTGATCAGCACCAGATGCTCGTCCTGCCAGAGTGTTTCTATCGCCTCATGACAGGGCGGAGCAATAAAATTATCGATAATCACAGACATCAGGCTAACCGCAGGCAAAAAAGAGGGGGATCATAACTAATTCGAAGGGGGCTGGCGAATCGGGCTGGGGAACGGGTGTCCGGCGGCATTCAGATCCTGACAGGGGGCCTGATTTGCGCTGCACCAGGGAATGCGATATTCTTCTGGCCGTCCGATGCGCATCGGACAAAGTTAGTTTCTTGTCGGTTACTAATTTGGAAAGAAGGCCAGCTTGTCTGGCCTTTTTTTCGTCTGTAGAAAAAAAGCCCCGTCCGAAGACGGGGAAATCTTGCATGTTGATGACTTATTACTGCGGTGGATTGAGGGTTAGCAGTACGTAATCACAAGGCACTTTTGATCGCTCGTGAGAGCTAATAGCCCCGCCGACGCGGGGCGTTAAGACTTACCAGCCGTAGCTCACGCCTGCGCCAACGACGAAGTTGTGTTGGGTGTCGTTAGAGACAGACGTTTTAACAACGACATTTTCGCCAGCACGTGCAGACATACCCACAGCCAGTGCGCTTTCGCCGTCAGTGTTACCCACGCCTGCGCCAACAGAGAAGGTTTGACCCTGAATAACCTGCGGGATGTTCGCCATTGCTGCGACGCCAGCAATACCTGCGGATGCACGTTTGCGGTTCTCTTCAACCTGATTTTTCAGGCTGGAGAATTTGCTGGTGGTTTCGCTTTCCAGAGATTCAATACGGCTTTCATGGTCAGCGATGGCCGCGCTGTTAGCTGATACGCGTTCATTGGTCTTAGCCTGTTCAGCTTTCGTTTCCGCGATACGGGCATCGGTATCAGCGGCGCGAGTCGCCAGGCTGGAGATCGCACGACGGTTACCAGCGATATCGTAAGTCACAGAGTCAATTTTTGCGTTGGTCTGCTCAACACCCGCTTTGTTGGCCGCTACACCCGCAGCGGTGTCAGCAATAGCGACCGCGTTGGTATCAGCCTGCATGGTTGAGGTACGGTTAGCGTTATCCGCCTGGCGTGCCGCACCCTGAGCCGCTTCATAAGCCTGGGTATCCTGCGCCGCGACGACTTCGGCGTTCGGATCAACCTTCATGCTGTCCAGGCGAGAGTCAGCAGCAGCCTGGCCAACAACCGGCTTCATGCTCTCCAGACGAGAGTCAGCAGCAGTCTGGTCAACAGCTGGCTTCATGCTGTTCAGACGAGAGTCAGCAGCAGCCTGGCCAACAACCGGCTTCATGCTCTCCAGACGAGAATCAGCAGCAGTCTGATCAACAACTGGTTTCATGCTGTTCAGGCGGTCAGTGCGGGCCTGATTCTGAGTCGTGACGCGGTAAACTTCGGCATCATGCGCAGCAACGATCTTCGCATTTGGATCGACGCTCATGCTGTTCAG
>NZ_VCBB01000012.1:0-470 GCF_005843915.1 Enterobacter sp. MF024
GCCTGGCCAACAACCGGCTTCATGCTCTCCAGACGAGAATCAGCAGCAGTCTGATCAACAACTGGTTTCATGCTGTTCAGGCGGTCAGTGCGGGCCTGATTCTGAGTCGTGACGCGGTAAACTTCGGCATCATGCGCAGCAACGATCTTCGCATTTGGATCGACGCTCATGCTGTTCAGGCGGTCAGTGCGGGCCTGATTCTGAGTCGTGACGCGGTAAACTTCGGCATCATGCGCAGCAACGATCTTCGCATTTGGATCGACGCTCATGCTGTTCAGACGAGAGTCAGTAGCTGCCTGGCCAACAACCGGTTTCATGCTCTCCAGACGAGAATCAGCTGCAGTCTGGTCAACAACAGGTTTCATGCTGTCCAGACGGTCAGCACGAGCCTGATTCTGCGTGGTGACACGGTACACTTCGGCATCATGGGCAGCCACGATCTTCGCATTCGGATCGACGCTCATGCTGTT
>NZ_VCBB01000013.1:0-146821 GCF_005843915.1 Enterobacter sp. MF024
GCTCACAATTTTAGATACAATGCCCTGCCAGGAAGACAGGGTAAAGCGGGAGAGCGTGATGAAGCGATGGCGATCACAAAAGCGTTATCGGCGCGCCAGCTGTTCTGCCAGCAGCGCCAGCGATTTTAGCTGCCGGGCAAGATCGTCGCTCTCCTGCGGGATCCCTTCCCGGGCGGTGGAATGGCGCTCGATCAGCGTTACCGGCAGCCGGGTTTGTGAGGGCGTCTTTTCTGTGCTGCCCTGCTGCGCCAGCAGCCACTCCACGCTGCGCAGGCCGGCCTCACGGAACGCCTGACGAACCGTAGTTAGCGGCGGGGTAAACCATGCGCTGTCGGTGGTATCGTCAAAACCCACCACAGAGATCTGACCCGGCACCGCAATCCCTTTTTCGGCGCAGGCACGCATCACGCCCAGGGCCATCTGATCGTTTGCCACCAGAATTGCCTGCGGGAGAACAGCCCCGGCCAGCAGCTGATGGCCTTTTTCATAACCTGAAGCCGCGCTCCAGTCACCCTGAACGACGGAGCAAGGTTCGAGACCCGCCTGACCTAAGGCTGATAACCAGCCCGCAAGCCGTGCCCGGGCAGAGACGGAACTTTGCGGCCCGCCGAGCAGGGCAATTCGCTGATGGCCCAGCGCCAGCAGGTGTTCCGCCCCCAGGTTCGCCCCTTGCTCTGCATCGAACACCAGGCTGTGTACCCGGGCGTTGGGGGTGACATCAAGAAATAACACCGGCACCGGAACGGCCTGCGCCTGCAGGCTTTCTGCCAGCGCATCTTCCAGCGGGACGTTGACCAGCAATCCTTCCACGCGCTGGGCCAGCAGCTCCTGCACCGCCGCCAGGCACTGCTGTGGATCCTCGACCATCGAGATCAGCACGCTCGCCCCACGCTCCCCGGCCCGCGTTTTTACCGCCGACGCAATCTGCGAGGGGGCATGCAGCGCCAGATCGGTGGTGATCAGCCCCAGCGTACGGGTGCGTTTGCCTGCCAGCTGCTGGGCACCGCGGTTGGGTACATAGTGCAGCTCGGCCATCGCCTGCAGCACTTTCTCCCGGGTACGGGCGGAGACGTGGGCCGCATCATTAATGACCCGCGAGACGGTTTGATAGGAGACGCCCGCCAGGCGGGCGACATCGTAGAGGGTTATGGCTTTCATGCGCTTCGGGTTGCAGTGACAGATGCACCTATTCTGTCATAACGCCTGGCGTAAAGCATGTGAGCGCTTCGCAAAATCAGACAACGCGGCCCGGCTCTGGGGCAACGATCCGCGGCTTCTGCCGAAACCACGGCAGGCAGATCTGGATCAGCGGTCCGATGCTCAACGCATAGAGTATGGTTCCCACCCCAAAGGTGCCGCCCAGCACGCAGCCAATCAGCAGGACCGTAATTTCAATCGCCGTGCGTACGCTGCGAACCGACCAGCCGGTGCGGGCGTTGATCCCGGTCATCAGGCCGTCGCGCGGCCCGGCGCCAAATCCGGCCCCGATATACATGCCCGTCGCCAGCGCATTGACAATCACCGCGCTTGCCAGCAGCAGGCTGCGAGCCATCAGCGAATCAATGGCCGGAATAACTGCCAATGCGGCATCGGCGGCCAGGCCAATCACAATCACGTTACTGATCGTGCCGAGACCGGGACGCTGGCGCAGCGGGATCCAGACCAGCAGGACCAGCGCCCCGGTGAGGATCATGACGGTGCCAATATCCATTGCCAGCAGTTTTGCCACCCCCAGGTGAAAGACATTCCACGGATCGGCTCCCAGATCCGCACGGACAAACATCGCCGTTGACAGGCCGTACAGGCTTAATCCGACGTAAAGCTGAAGTAATCGACGCAACATGATCTTTCTCCGGTGGTTTCTGCTTTAATCATTGCCTGAAATGGCCCTATGATTAATGTCCAGTTTTCAAAAAGTGGACTGCCCGTGTCATCACGTCGTTTTGGAAGTCAGTCATTGGTTCGCCTGCTGGGTCACTGGCAGGAAAGTGCCTCCCGTACCCCGCTGTGGCGGCAGCTGGCCGATGCCCTGCGCCTGCTGATCCTCGACGGCAGGCTGGCGCTGGATACGCGCCTGCCCGGGGAACGGGAACTGGCCTTAACCCTCGAGGTCAGCCGGACCACCGTCAGCAGCGCCCTGGCCCATCTGCGGGACGAAGGTTATCTCGAAAGCCGGCACGGCAGTGGCTCGCGGGTGATCCTGCCCGACAGCCGCACGCCCCCTACCCGCGCCAACGCCAGCGCGGCGCTTGATCTCTCTACTGCCGCGCTGGGTGCCGGGCCGGAGATCCATCAGGCCTATACGCATGCCCTGACCGCCATTACCCCGCATCTGACGCAAACCGGCTACGATCAGCTGGGGTTGCTGGCGCTGCGCGAAGCCATTGCTGCACGCTATACCGGCCGCGGTTTACCTACCCGGGCTGAAGAGGTGATGGTGGTTAACGGTGCCGTCAGCGGGCTGGCGCTGGTGCTGCGCATGTTCACCGGCCCGGGCGATCGGGTGGTGGTGGATCACCCCACCTACCCGCTGGCTATCGCGGCTATTCAGGGGGCATCCTGTCGGCCGGTTGGCGTGTCGCTGCCGCATACCGGCTGGGATATCGACGGCTTTGCCGCCACCCTCGCCCAGACCGCGCCGCGCCTGGCGTATCTGATGCCTGATTTTCATAATCCCACTGGCCGCTGCATGGACGAGAAGAGCCGGGAGGCCATCGCCGCCGTGGCTGCCCGGGCCCGCACCACGCTGGTAGTGGATGAAACCATGGTCGATCTATGGTTCGATGCCCCTCCCCCGCCGCCGCTGGCCTCCTTCTGCCCGAACGGCAATGTCATTACGCTGGGCTCGGCGGGAAAAAGTTTCTGGGGAGGTCTGCGTCTGGGCTGGATTCGCGCCCCGGCACGCACCATCGCCACGCTTGTCCAGACCCGCGATACGCTCGATCTTGGCTCGCCGCTGCTGGAACAGCTGGCAACCCTGTGGCTGATTGAGAATGGCGAAACATTTTTATCTGCCCGCCGACAGATGCTGCGTGAGCGGCGGGATGCTTGTGCGGCGCTGCTGCAGGAACATTTCCCGGACTGGCGTTTCCGGATGCCGGAAGGGGGTCTCTCTTACTGGGTGGAGCTGCCGGATATGCTGGCCACCCAGTTGGCCTCGCGCGCCGAAGCGGCGGGCATTCATCTGGGTACCGGGACGCGCTTTGGCCTCTCCGGAGCCTTTGACCGCTACCTGCGCATGCCTTTTTCTTTGGCGCCTGCTGAGCTGGAAAACGCGCTGGTGCGGATCAAGCCGCTGTGGATGGCGCTGAGTAACAGCGGCCACAGCGTAAAACGCACGCTGGTATAATCGCTTTGACTCAATGAACGAATGCAACAGTGATATTTATTACGGGAAAAGAGTGAGCGGGCGCACAAATAGCCGCTAATAAGACGAGATTTAAAAATGTCTGACTGTAATGATTACAGTCAGACATTTTCAGCATGGGGAGATCAGTGCTGAGCCGGGATAGGGAAACCTTTAAGGGAAATAACAAAACTATCGCCTTCTTTCTTTATTTTTGCACCGGTATCACACCAGTCAGACGCAATTCGAAAGAACTCATCACTGCCAACGTCCCAGCCCAGGCGGACATGTTTGACATAGCCAGAGCGCAGAAGCGAGCAGGCCTCTGAGTAGCTGCTGGCGGTTGATTGTTGATGTTGTTTCATTTTTTCTTCTTCAGAATTTTTCTTAATGCTTTGATTTCTTTAGGAGTAAATGGAGCTACACTCTCTTCTTCCGTATGCTGATTGTCGATATCCTCTTCCGTTACTCCCGCCTCATCTGCTACAGTAAACGCCATCTGCAGCAGCTTCTCTGTGGTAACGCTGAGATTCTCATTATTCACTTCGGCATAATGACGAAGCTTCTCTTTCAGCGCTTCGTCAATTTTCACATTCAGGACAGCAGTCGTCATGGTTTTAACATCCCTGGCACTATTTTCTTAAATTAATACACGAAGTTAACATTATTATCCAGATATATATTTCCTGCTTATAGATAATAAAAATGTCACACTTACCCTGCCGAAAATTTATGACAGAATAATGACAGTCACGTTTCAGTATGATGACAATTTGCGAAATAGACAGGCAGATATGAAAATATAAAATATGCGCACTATTGATGGGGATAATAGTAGAAAGGGGGATACGACAGACTTAAGGAGAGCAGAAATGGGTGGGGGCCCTGCCAGCTACATCCCGGCACACACGTCGTCTGCCCTGGCTGCTTCCTTCCGGACCTGACCTGGTGAACAGAGTAGCGTTGCGGGAGAACCAACAGAGCCCCCATTGAGAGCGTTGTTAACCAACGCGCTGGCGCATTATCACTGTACCAGATGGCAATTGCAAGTTAACCGCGTCCGGGTGATGTTTTATTGCGCAAAGCGTTTACAGAGTGGGCGCTTTCTTCCTCTATTACCCGTTAATCTCTATCATGCCCGCAACACAGGAGAAAAAAATGGACGAGCACGACTCTTTTCCCCAGCGGGTATGGCAGATAGTCGCTTCGATTCCCGAAGGCACGGTCATCACCTATGGCGAAGTAGCACGACTGGCGGGCTCTCCCCGCGCAGCCCGGCAGGTAGGCGGTGTTCTCAAACGGCTGCCGGAAGGCAGTACCCTGCCCTGGCACCGGGTCGTCAACCGCCACGGGGCGATCTCCTTAACGGGGCCGGATTTGCTGCGTCAGCGTCAGGCATTGCTCAGTGAAGGGGTGCAGGTGTCAGGCAGTGGAGAGATAGATATGCAGCGATACCGCTGGCGGTACTAAATGCCCCTCTCAGGCGAGAGGGGCAGGGAACATTAAAGCTGGGTTGGCGCCGGGGTCGCCGTAGACGGGCTAACCTGGGTAGGTGACGTTGACGGCACCGTGGTCGGCGCACCGCCGCCAGGCTGCAGCGGCAGCGAGGTCTGCTGCACCGGGACCAACACCAGATCGGCTTTCGTACCGCCCTGATTGATTACCGGCTTCACGATGTCGGTCATAAGAACAACCTGATCGTTAATGGTGATCGCCGCACTCAGCAGAATACGGGCATTGGGCTGAACATCCGCCGGGTTAAACGGCAGTTCAAATTTGAATGGCGCCTGTTTACCCTCGGTACGCGTCGCCTGCTGCGCCAGTACTTTCGATGGCGAATCGGCCAGCGAGGCATCAGACAGGGTAACGGTTAACACCGCATCCGGCGGTAAAGCAACTTTCTGGCGGATCCAGATCGTACCAGAGACATTTGGCTGCTGAATAGTCGGCTGAGCGGCTACGCCAGCAGTATTAGGGTTCGGCGCTGGCGTCTGAATGTCTGCGCTTTTGTCTGCGCAGGCAGAAAGAGCGACCGCTACCGCTAAACCACTTAACACGTGCACGAGTTTCATTGAGTTCTCCTTATCATCAATGCACCAGCGGGATCGATACCGCCAGATGAGTGGTTAACATAAAGATAACGAGACTAAGTGTGGCACATATCAATTATTTATGCCTGGAATCCCCCTGTTATTCAGATTATTGCACCCATCGGACCACTTTCATTTCTGCGTTATACTCTGCGTATCTTTCGCCACGGCGTATTAATTGAGGACGACTATGAGTCAGGCACTAAGCAATCTGCTGACATTATTAAACCTGGAAAAAATAGAAGAAGGACTCTTTCGGGGACAAAGCGAAGATCTGGGTTTACGCCAGGTTTTCGGCGGCCAGGTTGTGGGACAAGCCCTCTACGCTGCTAAAGAGACCGTACCTGCGGAGCGCTTTGTGCACTCTTTTCACAGCTACTTTTTGCGCCCGGGCGACAGCCAGAAACCCATCGTATATGACGTTGAAGTCCTGCGCGATGGCAACAGCTTCAGCGCCCGTCGCGTGGCGGCGGTGCAGAACGGCAAGCCGATTTTCTATATGACGGCGTCGTTCCAGGCCCCTGAACCGGGCTATGAGCATCAGAAGACGATGCCGCCAGCCCCTGCGCCTGACGCGTTGCGTTCTGAGACCGACATTGCCCGCGCGCTGGCGCATCTGCTGCCCCCGCAGGTTAAAGAGAAGTTTCTCTGCGACAAGCCGCTGGAGATCCGCCCGGTCGAGTTTCATAACCCGATGAAAGGCCACGTCGCAGAGCCTGCCCGTCAGGTGTGGATCCGCGCCAACGGCACCATGCCGGAAGATTTCCGCGTGCATCAGTATCTGCTGGGTTATGCCTCGGATTTTAACTTCCTGCCGGTTGCCCTGCAGCCGCACGGCGTGGGCTTCCTTGAGAAAGGGATGCAGGTTGCGACGATCGACCATTCGATGTGGTTCCACCGTCCGTTCAATATGAATGAGTGGCTGCTCTACAGCGTGGAGAGCACCTCGGCATCAAGCGCTCGCGGGTTTGTGCGCGGTGAGTTCTATACCCAGGATGGCGTGCTGGTGGCATCCACCGTGCAGGAAGGGGTGATGCGTAATCGGGGATAATGTTACGTGCGGCCTGGTGCCCTCACCCCGGCCCTCTCCCACCGGGAGAGGGTGCAAACACTAAAACGGCAACCGAGGTTGCCGTTTGCTTTTATTTACGCGTTATACGCATTCTCGCCGTGGCTGTTGACGTCCAGACCTTCGCGCTCCTGCTCTTCCGGCACGCGCAGCCCAACCGTCATGTCCGCCAGCTTGTAGCCGATAAAGGCAACCACGCCCGACCAGACTACCGTGATGGCGATACTTTCCAGCTGCACCAGAACCTGATGGCCCATGGTCACGCCTTCCGCATAGCCTACGCCGCCCAGAGAGGTTGAAGCGAAGATGCCGGTCATGATGCAGCCGACGATACCGCACACGCCGTGGACGCCAAACACGTCACAAGGGTCATCCACACGCAGAATACGTTTCAGCGCCGTCACGCCCCACAGACCGGCCAGACCCGCCACGATACCGACGATCAGCGCGCCACCGACACCGACAAAACCACAGGCCGGGGTAATACCTACCAGACCGGCAATCGCACCGGAACAGGCGCCCAGCAGAGAAGGCTTACCGCGTACCGCCCACTCGCCAAAGATCCAGGAGAGGATGGCACCCGCCGTCGCGACAACGGTGTTCACGAAGGCCAGGGCCGCGATTTCGTTTGCCGCACTGGCTGAACCGGCGTTGAAGCCAAACCAGCCAAAATAGAGGATCGCCGTACCGGTAAAGACCATCGGCAGGTTGTGCGGTTTGAACGCTTCTTTGCCAAAACCGACGCGTTTGCCAATCAGGTAAGCACCGACAAGCCCAGCTACTGCGGCGTTGATATGCACAACGGTACCGCCCGCAAAGTCCAGCGCGCCATGAGAAGCCAGCAGACCGCCGCCCCAGACCATATGCGCCACCGGCACGTAGGAAAGGGTCAGCCACACCACCACGAAGATTAATACGGCGGAGAAGCGGATACGTTCCGCCAGCGCCCCGACAATCAGCCCCACGGTGATACAGGCGAACGAACCCTGGAACGCCACGTGGATGTACTGATAGAAGCTGCCCATCACCGCGGTCAGCTCGATATTTTTCAGCATTGCCCAGTTAAAGCTGCCGAAGAAGGCGTTGCCCTCCCCGAAGGCCAGCGAGTAGCCGTAGACCACCCACAGCACGCAAACCAGCGCAAAGGTCACCGTTACCTGAGTGAGCATGGAGAGGACGTTTTTGCCGCGGATCAGGCCGCCGTAAAACAGCGCGATCCCCGGAATGGTCATAAAGAGCACCAGCGCGGTGCAAATCATCATAAAGGCGTTATCGGCTTTGTCTGCTACCGCGGGTGCAGCCATTGCCAGGCCCGGCAACAGCGCCAGAGACCCCAGACCTGCTTTAAGTGTTGTTGTGTTCATTTTCTCGATCCCTATCACTGTGTGCCTGCTGTTTTACAGTGCCGCTTCGTCGGCTTCGCCTGTACGAATGCGAATAACGCGTTGCAGCTCAGCAACGAAAATTTTGCCGTCGCCAATTTTGCCGGTGTAGGCTGCTTTGCTAATTACGTCGATGACTTCATCCAGCTGATCGTCGGCAATCGCTACGTCAATCTTCACTTTTGGCAGGAAGTTGACGCTGTATTCCGCACCACGGTAAAGCTCTGCATGCCCCTTCTGACGACCGAAGCCTTTCACTTCGGTAACGGTCAGCCCCTGAATACCCATTGAAGAGAGTGCTTCGCGCACGTCTTCGAGTTTGAATGGTTTGATTACCACGGTAACCAGCTTCATATATCCCTCCAGTCAGAATTCGGTTTTGGCGAGCCAACGAAAGAGGTATTGCAAGGGGTGTGCCAAAAGTGAAAAGAGAGGAAATACGAGGCACAGCGAAGGCGTGACGAAAAAAAACGCACCATGACAGTGCAGGGTGCGTTTCATTTTTGCACCAACCGATTCAGCGGCCGGCAGGTTGCTTAATTTTAGTGCATCAGGCGCTGAGGGACTCCTCCCGGGCGCTGGCAGCCAGCTCTTCCCCGGCCAGCTGCAGCTGGTACATTTGCCAGTAACGCCCTTTTGCCTCAAGCAGTTGCTTATGGGTACCGCGTTCAACCGCCTGACCGCGATGAAGCACCAGAATGGTATCCGCCTCTACGATGGTCGAAAGACGGTGGGCAATCACCACCAGGGTGGTGTGTTCGCGTACCGCGGCCAGCGCCTGCTGGATAGCCTGCTCGGTACCGGAATCGATGCTGGCGGTAGCTTCATCCAGAATCAACACCTGCGGGGTATCAATCAGCACCCGGGCCAGCGCCAGCAGCTGCTTTTGCCCGACAGACAGGTTATTCCCCTGCTCGCCGAGCCGGGTATGAATGCCGTCGTGCAGACCGCGCGCCAGCTCCGCCAGTTGCACTTTCTCCAGTACGTCCCACACCTGCTCCTCGCTGAACGGTCGGCCCAGCGTCACGTTGGCGAAGAAGGTATCGGCCAGCACCACCGGATCCTGCTGCACCATCGCTACCCCTTTACGCAGTACGCTGTGGTTCAGGCTCGACAGCGGACGTCCGTCAAGGCGGATCTCCCCTTCGGTGAGCGGGTAGTAGCCCATCAGCAGGCTGGCGAGGGTGCTTTTACCGCTGCCGGTATGCCCCACCAGCGCCACAAAGCTGCGGGACGGCACCGTCAGGTTGATATCCTGCAGCACCAACCGATCGTCGCGATAGGCAAAGGAGACGTTGTCAAAATCAATCGCCCCGCTTTGCAGTTCGCGCTCGTCATCGCCATACGCCTGGCGCGGGCGATCCATCAGCTCAAAGACGCGCTCACCGGCCACCACCGCCTGTTGCAGCATCGACTGCTGGGTGGTGAGCTCAATCAGCGGCTCGTTAAGTCGCCCGAGATAGCTGATAAAGGCATACAGCACCCCGACTTCGATGGTGCCACCGGCGGCAAAGCCAAACTGCATCAGCAGCCCGCACAGCACCAGCGCCGAGAACAGGCTTAACAGCGGGCGCAGCAGGAAACCGTCCAGACGCAGAGTCTGCATGCGTGCCATATAGTGGGAGCGGCTGGCTTCTCCCATCCGCTCGCCAAAACGCGCCTGCTGGCGGAACTGCTGGATAACGCTCATGCCGTTGATGACCTCGTTAAAGCCATCGTTGATATCCGCCAGATAGGCCCGCACGCGACGCACAATCGGCGTGCTGTAGCGCTGGTAGATGATCATCACAATCATTACCGCCGGGAAAATTGCCATCGCCACCAGCGCCATGCGCCATTCGAGGCTGAACATCGCCACCAGCATCGCGCCCACCAGGGCGGCGCTGCGCAGTACCGTAGCCACCACGGTGACATACAGGTCGCGGATAACTTCCGTATCGTTGGTGACGCGGGAGATGATCTGCCCGACTGGCTGGGTATCAAACGCGCTCAGGGGCTGGCGCAGGGCGGCATCCATCACGTCGGTACGCAGCTGCTGCACCACCCCGACGGCAGCCTGGTTAAACAGCAGCGACTGGGCATAGTGCAGCCCGGCCGCCAGCAGCTGCAGGCCAACGTAGGCCACCGCCAGCCCGGTGACTAAACCGAGCGGGAGATAATTTTTTGCCACCATGTTGTCGATGAAATAGCTGATCAGCAGCGGGCCGGTTACTTCGGCAATCGCCGCAATCCATAGCAGCACGACAGCCAGCGACAGCGGCTTGCGCCACGGCGAACCATACGCCAGCAGGCGCTTAAGGGTGGGCCACAGCTGGGAAAAACTACGCATCGGCGGCCTCCTCGTCGGTTTCCGGCACGTCATCCAGTGCCGCTTCCAGTTGTTGATAACGATACATATCGCGATACCAGCCCGGCTGTTCCGCCAGCTGTTCATGCTGGCCGCGCTGGGCAATATGCCCGTGCTGCATCACCAGAATTTCGCTCGCCTCGGTCAGAGCC
The DNA here is from genome assembly GCF_005843915.1 of Enterobacter sp. MF024. Taxonomy (NCBI): domain Bacteria; kingdom Pseudomonadati; phylum Pseudomonadota; class Gammaproteobacteria; order Enterobacterales; family Enterobacteriaceae; genus Enterobacter; species Enterobacter sp. MF024. The sequence goes on from NZ_VCBB01000013.1 coordinate 10,387, forward strand.
GACAGACGATGGGCGCTGATGATCACCGTGCGCCCTTCTCCCCACTGGCGCAGGTTGTGCAGGATCTGGTGTTCGGTGCGGCCATCGACCGCAGACAGGGCATCGTCGAGGATCAGAACTTCGGCATTCAGCAGCAGCGCGCGGGCGATGGAAATACGCTGTTTTTGCCCGCCCGAGAGCATTACGCCGCGTTCGCCCACTTCGGTTTCGTACCCCTGCGGCAGGCGCAGGATGTCGTCATGGACGCTGGCAAGACGGGCGACGTGCTCAATCTCTTCCTGGGTCGCATGCGGGCAACCGAGGGCGATATTGTTGGCGACGCTATCGGAGAAGAGGAACGGCGTCTGGCTGACGACCGCCAGGCGGCTGCGCCAGCTATCCAGCTGCAGTTGCGTCAGCGGGATGTCGTGGAAGCGGATCTCGCCCTGGTCAATATCGAAGTGGCGCTGGATCAACGAGAGCACGGTACTTTTCCCCGCCCCGGTCGGGCCGCAAATGCCCAGCATTTGCCCCGGCTGCAGCGTGAAATGGACATTTTCGAGCGTCGTTTTTTCCGTATGGGGGTAGGCAAAGGCCCGTACGGAGAATTTCAGCTCGCCGCGCCCATCCGGCACAGGCTCGCTGCCATCGTTGACCACCGGCGCTTCGGCGAGCATGGCGCGGATCCGGCTGTAGGCCGCACTGCCGCGCTCGACGATGTTGAACATCCAGGCCAGGGCCAGCATCGGCCAGATCATCAGCCCCAGATACATGGCAAAGCTGGTCAGTTGCCCGAGCGTCAGTGAGCCGTTAATCACCATCCAGCTCCCGCCGCCAATGGCCAGCAGGTTGGCGGTGCCGATGGCGATGTAAATCGTGGGATCAAAACGGGCATCGATCCGGGCGACGCGCAGGTTTTTAGCCCCGGTATCTGCCGCATCGGCGGCAAACAGGGACGACTGGCGGTCTTCCAGGCCGAAGGCTTTGATCATCCGGATGCTGGTCAGGCTCTCCTGGGTACGGTCGTTAAGGGTAGAAAACGCCGCCTGAGCCAGCTTGAAGCGCTGGTGCAGCTGGTCGCCGTAGCGCTTGATCGCCAGCGCCATAACCGGCATCGGCAGCAGCGCCAGCAACGTGAGCTGCCAGCTGATTTGCGTTGACATGACGATCAGCACCGCACACCCCATCACCAGCGAGTCGACCAGGGTCAGCACCCCTTCCCCGGCGGCAAAGACCACGCGATCGACATCGTTAGTGGCGCGGGCGATCAGGTCCCCGGTGCGGTGACGCAGGTAAAATTCCGGATGCTGGCGGCTGAGCTGGCGGTAGAAATCTTCCCGCAGCTCAACGGCGAGCTGGTATGACGCGCCGAACAGCAGCACGCGCCAGACATAGCGCAGCAGATAGACCACCACCGCCGTCAGCACCAGCGTGCCGATCCACATCATCACCCGTGCGGTGGTGTAATGCTGTTGGGTAACGCCGTCCACGACGTAGCCCACCACTTTCGGCGGGATGAGCTGCAGAATGGCAATGATAATAAGCAGGGCCACTGCACCGAGATAGCGTTGCCACTCCCGGCGAAAGTACCAGCTTAATTGAGCAAATAATCGCACGCGGTCTTTTCCTGAGGATCGTATTCCGGCAGCGCCGGGAAGTTATTCAATGGGTAAGGCGGTGGTGTATTTTATCTGTTCCATCGCGAAGCTGGAGGTGACATTCGACAGACCTGGCACGCTGTTGACCAGCCGTTTATAGAAATCATCATAGCGCTTCATGTCCGCCACCTGAACGCGCATCAGGTAGTCGTATTCGCCCGCCATGCGCCAGAAGCCCAGCACTTCCGGCATCTGTGATACCACGCTGACGAATCCGCAGTACCAGTCGCTGCTGTGGTGCTGCGTTTTTATCAGCACAAAGGCGGTCAGGCCAAGCCCCAGTTTTTCAGGATCGAGCAGCGCCACGCGTCCCAGCAAAATGCCTTCGTCTTCGAGTCGCTTAAGGCGTTTCCAGCAGGGCGTGGTGGTCAGATTAACGGCATCCGCCAGCGCCTGCAAAGAGAGGGTGCAGTCGCTTTGCAGTAAGGACAGCAGCTTACGGTCAATTTTATCTAGCATACCCACCCCCGCAGAGAAAAATTTTCTCTTCTCATTCTATTTTAAAGGCCAGATAGCAACAATTTTTTCTGTGCTTTTCGCTATGCTGGGCACAAAATGACAAACGGATTACTTCGATGAATAGCACCTGGGTTAAAAACGCCATCAGTGAAATTAACGCCGATTATCAGCGCTCGGCGGATACACACCTTATTCGCCTCGCCCTGCCCGGCTTTCCGGGTATCCAGCTCTATCTGAAGGACGAAAGCACGCACCCGACCGGCAGCCTGAAGCACCGTCTGGCGCGCTCGCTGTTCCTGTACGGGCTGTGTAACGGCTGGATCAATGAAGGCACCACCATTATTGAATCCTCTTCCGGCTCAACCGCCGTCTCTGAGGCCTATTTTGCCCGCCTGCTTGGACTGCCGTTTATCGCCGTTATGCCCTCCTGCACGGCAAAACGCAAAATCGAACAGATCGAATTTTATGGCGGACGCTGCCACTTTGTGGAAAGCGCCTGTGAAATTTATGCCGCATCAGAAATGCTGGCCCGGGAGCTGAACGGCCATTATATGGACCAGTTTACCTTCGCAGAGCGGGCAACCGACTGGCGCGGTAACAACAACATTGCCGACAGTATCTTCCGGCAGATGCAAAATGAACCCCATCCGGTGCCGACGCATATCGTGATGAGCGCCGGAACCGGCGGCACTTCGGCCACCATTGGCCGCTATATTCGCTGCCAGGGTTATGATACTCGCCTGATGGTAGTGGACCCGCAGAGCTCGGTGTTCCTCGATTACTGGCAGCAGCGCGATCCGGCCCTGCGCAGCCCGGTGGGCAGCAAAATTGAAGGGATTGGCCGCCCGCGCGTCGAGCCTTCGTTTATCCCGGATGTAGTGGACGAGATGCTCCGCGTGCCCGATGCCGCCAGCGTTGCCACCGCTCACTGGCTGGAAACCCAGCTCGGTCGCAAGGTGGGTGCCTCCACCGGGACCAATATGTGGGGCGCGCTGCAGCTGGCGGCGCGGATGCGTGACGCAGGGCAAACCGGCTCTATCGTCACCCTGCTGTGCGACAGCGGCGAGCGCTACCTGGACACCTACTACAACGCCGAATGGGTAAAAAAGAATATTGGCGATGTGGCACCGTGGCTGGCAGAAATTGCCCGGCTGGTGAAATAAAAAAAGCCAGACTTTCGTCTGGCTTGCTGGAAGGGTCTCACTATTCGGGGGAATAAGGAAGATCGGGTGTATCCAGCCAATGGGTTAAGAAATGGGACACGGCCTCGTTGCGGCAGTGTCCAATAACGGGTAAATGCGAGAGCTCGGCGATCAGCTGCGGCATCGCATTGCCCATAATCAGGCCGCGCCCTACGCTGCCCAGCATCTCGCGATCGTTCATCGCATCGCCAAACGCCATACACTCCTGCATGCTCAGCCCGAGATGCTCGCTCAGTACCGCCAGAGCGGAACCTTTGTTGCATCCGACCGGCAGCACCTCCAGGCAATCGATCGCCGAGAAGGTGAGATGCGCGCGGTTGCCCAGCGCCTCGTTGAGCTGAATGCGCAGGCGGCACAGATCGTCATGATCGCCGCAGAAACAGATTTTGGTTACCGCATGGGCCGGAATGCGGCGCAGGTCGGTCAACTGATACTGAAAGCCGCTGTAGACGTGCGCTTCGAGCATCGCCGGGATTTCTTTTCCTGTCAGCCACCCGGTGTCGTTAAAAACGTGGATACTGGCCTGGGTATCCCAGGTGCTGTGCAGCACTTGTTCAGCCACATCCGGGGCGAGATCCTGGCGATAAAGCACATCACCCTCCACCGAGTGAATACGCGTTCCGTTGCCGGTAATCAAAAAGGCGTCGAGGGAGAGAGCGCCCATTAAATGGCGCATCTCCAGCACATGTCGGCCCGTGGCGAAGGTGAGCGTAACGTCACGTTCGTGCAGACGCTTAAGGACGCTCAGCGTTTTGTCACCTAAACGGTGATCCGGCATTAATAAGGTGCCGTCCATATCAAATGCAGCCAGCCGCGCCATGGGAACTCCGAAAATGTGAAGGGGATTAACTTGTGCATCAGTATTGCCTGTTATATACGGAAGTAATACTGAATAGATGGAAATTATTGTTCCGGGTTTACGATGCGCCAGCTTAATCGACTTAATCAGTTCCAGCGCCTGTGGCAACCCTCTGCCGGTGCGCCTCAGCAGGTGAGCGTGGCCGAACTGGCCAGCCGCTGTTTTTGCAGTGAACGGCATATGCGCACGCTGCTGCGACAGGCGCAGGAGGCTGGCTGGCTGAGCTGGCACGCGCAATCCGGACGCGGAAAACGCGGCGAGCTGCGATTCCACGTCACGCCGGAGTCATTACGTAACGCGATGATGGAAGAGGCGCTGAAGAGCGGACAGCAGCACAACGCGCTCGCGCTGGCCCAGCTGGCCCCCCAGGCTCTGCGTGCCCTGCTGCATCCTTTTTTGGGCGGACAGTGGCAGAACGATACCCCGACGCTGCGTATTCCGTATTATCGCCCGCTCGATCCGCTCCGGCCGGGCTTTTTACCGGGCCGCGCTGAACAGCATCTGGTGGGGCAGATCTTTTCCGGTCTGACGCGGTTCAACGACACCCGCAGCGAGCCTGCGGGCGATCTGGCGCATCACTGGGAGATCGCATCTGACGGATTACGCTGGCACTTCTACCTCCGCTCAACCCTGCACTGGCATAACGGGGATAAAATCGAGGCCGCTCAACTCCAGAGCCAGCTGGCGAAGCTGCTGACCCTTCCCGCCCTGCGCAAACTGTTTAACAGCGTGAAGCAGATAGAGGTCACGCATCCCCAGTGCCTGACCATTGTGTTACATCACCCCGACTACTGGCTGGCGCACCGTCTGGCAAGCTATTGCAGCCATCTTGCCCATCCTGAACAGCCTTTAATCGGCAGCGGACCGTTTCGCCTGGCGATCTTCGATCCCGACCTTGTCCGGCTGGAAAGCCACGAGCAGTATCATCTCGGCCATCCGCTGCTGAAAGCGATCGAATTCTGGATCACCCCTCAGCTTTTTGACCAGGATTTAGGCACCAGCTGTCGTCATCCGGTGCAGATCGCCATTGGCGAGCCGGAGGAGCTTGCCAGCCTGCGGCTGGTCAGTAACAGCATCAGCCTCGGTTTTTGCTACCTCACCCTGAAGCAGAGTGACCGGCTAAGCGAAGCGCAGGCCCGCAGGGTGATTGATATCATTCATCACTCGTCGCTTCTGCATACCCTGCCGCTGGACGAGAATCTCATCACCCCGACCCAGGAGTTGCTGCCTGGCTGGTCGATCCCCCAGTGGACCCGGGAACAGGAAACCGTTCTGCCGAAGACGCTAACCCTGCTTTATCACCTGCCGGTGGAACTGCATACCATGGCGGAGCAGCTTAAACGCTATCTGGCCCAGGAAGGGTGCGAGCTCAGGGTGATTTTTCACGACGCGAAAACCTGGGATGGCTGCACCGCGCTCGCGGACGCCGATATCATGATGGGGGACAGATTAATTGGCGAGGCGCCAGAGTACACCCTTGAGCAGTGGTTGCGCTGCGACACGCTGTGGTCCTGGTTGCTCAGCGCGCCGCAGTTTGCCCACCTGATGGCGACTCTGGATGCGGTGCAGACGCAGCCCGACGCCTCTGCCCGCCATCTGGCGCTGAAGGAGGTTTATTCCCGCCTGATGGAGCAGGCCGTGCTGACCCCGCTGTTCAACTATCAGTACCAGATCAGCGCCCCGCCGGGGGTAAACGGTATCCGGCTGAATCCGCGCGGCTGGTTTGATTTTACCGAGGCCTGGCTACCCGCACCGAAAACGTGAAGAAGCTGGTCGCCACCACGGGCAGACGTTACCATATGTCTTTAATCTTCAACGTTGGAAAGACTTATGAAACGTGCTGTTGTCGTGTTCAGTGGAGGCCAGGATTCCACCACCTGTCTGGTGCAGGCTCTGCAGCAATATGATGAAGTCCATTGTGTCACCTTTGACTATGGCCAGCGCCATAGCGAAGAGATCGAGGTGGCGCAGAAACTGGCCGTTAAGCTCGGCGCGCGGGCGCATAAGGTGCTGGATGTTACCCTGCTTAACGAACTGGCGGTGAGCAGCCTTACCCGCGACAGTATCCCGGTACCCGACTATGAGCCGGACGCAGAGGGTATTCCCAATACCTTCGTGCCGGGGCGTAACATCCTGTTTCTGACCCTGACGGCAATCTACGCGTACCAGGTGAAAGCCGAAGAGGTGATCACCGGCGTGTGTGAAACCGACTTCTCGGGCTATCCTGACTGTCGCGATGAGTTTGTGAAAGCCCTCAACCACGCCGTGAACCTCGGTATGGCTAAAGAAATCCGCTTTGAAACGCCGCTGATGTGGCTGGATAAAGCCGAAACCTGGGCCCTGGCCGACTACTGGGGCAAGCTGGATCTGGTGCGTAACGAAACCCTGACCTGCTACAACGGTATCAAAGGCGATGGCTGTGGACAGTGCGCGGCGTGTAACCTGCGCGCCAACGGCCTGAATCACTATCTGGCGGATAAAGCCGGGGTGATGGCGGCCCTGAAAAAGAAAACCGGCCTGAAATAATCTGCGCCAGTCTGCCGGGTGAAAGCGTTGCTTCGCCCGGCATCACACGGCGGGTTATTTGATTAATAGTTCCAGTTTCTCACGTAACTCCCCTTCCAGCGGCAACGCTTTCTGCGTTTTCAGATCGATGCAGACAAAGGTAATTAACGCATCTGCCACCACCTGCCCTTCCGGCTCCAGGGTTATCACCTGACTCAGCACGCCACTTTTACCGTTCAGTTGCTGCAACTGGCTGGTCACGGTCAGTAAATCGCTGAGCACTGCGGGACGGCGATAGTTGATATTGATATTCGCCACGACAAAAGCGATGCGGTGTGCCGTCATCCACTGGAAACTGTCGCTGTTTTCCAGGCCATCCCAGCGCGCCTCTTCGAGGAACTCCAGATAGCGAGCGTTATTCACGTGCTGGTAAACATCAAGGTGGTAGCCGCGTACTTTGATTTGGGTCTGCATAGCGCAATAGCCTTCAGGGTAGTTAATTATAAGATTCAGAGGTCATAACTGGTATGACCTCTTTATCCTGGCAAATTTTTGCCACTGTGCAAGTTATTACAGCGTCAGATGCGCAAGATTACGCTCCACCAGCGCTCCCCCCATACCCGGTACCTGCCTGAGATCGTCCAGCGTTTTAAACGGGCCGTACTCTTCGCGGTAGCTGACAATCGCCTGCGCTTTCTTCATACCCACGCCATTCATCACCTTTGCCAGATCTTCCGCCGATGCGGTATTGATGCTAACCCGCGTCTTATCCTCTTCCACTGCTTTCGACTGTTGCGAAGTGGAGGCCGCGGGCGGTACATCGGCCTTACTCTGCGACACCTGCGTTTTGGCCGCCGGTGTCGCCGCCAGCGCGCTGTGGCTCATCCCCGCCGTGACGATAGCAAGGGTGACGAAAAGGGCTTTGATTCCATGTTTCATGCTGTTTTCTCCTTGTTTGTTGACAGCCCCCTCACCTTAGTCGGACCGCTTTTCAGGAACAAACAGCAGATTGCAGAAATGGAAAAGGCCGCGAAAGCGGCCTTTTGGTATTGCAGTACGTTGCTTAAACTTGCGAGCAGCGCCGTAATTACTGCTGAGTCATGATATCGCCCAGCTTAATTTTGGCTTCTTTACGCAGGTTGCTCATCAGCGCCTCGAAAGCAATTTGCGCATTGTTCTGGGTAATACCCTGAACCATCGCTTTCTTCTGTGCTTCCGGCATGGTGCCCGCTTTCACTTCGTCCAGCGCCAGAATGACCACGTTGCCCTGCATATCGTTGGCGATACCGAAGCTCGGCTTGTCTTTCGCCGGCTGGCTCAGGCCGAATGCCGCCTGGCTAATCGGATCCTGACCGGTACGGCTGAGGGTTTTCGCCTCACCAAAGCTCAGGCCAGCCGCTTTCAGCGCCTCGTCACCTTTACCGGCTTTCAGGTCAGCCAGCAGCTTTTCAGCATCCAGCTTCGCCTGCTGCACGGCTTTGTTGTGTTTCACCAGCGCCGTAATCTGATCCTTCACCTCGTCCAGCGGCTTGATCGCTTCTGGCTTATGCTCGCTCACGCGCAGTACGAAAGCGCGATCGCCATCAACAGAGATGATGTCGGAGTTGCTGCCCGGGGTGCCATTTTCGCCTACCAGACCGCCATTGAAGATGGCATCTGCTACCGGCTTGAAGTTCAGCTCTTCCGGCAGGTTGTCATGACCAAACCAACCGGTGGTCACCGCTTTCGCGCCTGCAGCCTGCTCTGCGCCCGCCAGCGATTCGTTGTCATTGCTGGCCGCGTCGCTCACTTTCTGCTGTAAGGCATAGAAGCCATCCAGCGCTTTCTCCTGCTTCACTTTCGCGGCGATCTCATCGTGGACATCCGCCAGCGGTTTGGTGGTCGCAGGGGTAACATCATCCAGACGCGCAACCAGGAAGCCAACGGAGGATTTGATGACGCCAGAAAGCTGACCTTTCTCTTTCAGGCCGGCATTTTTCAGCTCGTCCGGGGTGGTCGCGTCTTCCAGCCAGCCCATATCACCGCCGTTTTTCGCAGAGATGATATCCGTGGATTTCTCTTTTGCGACCGTCGCGAAATCGGTGCCTTTGTTCAGCTCATCCAGCGCCGCTTTAGCGTCGGCTTCGGTTTTGGTCTGAATCACGCTGTAACGATTACGCTGTGGCTGAGTGAACTGATCCTGATGCTGATCGTAGTAAGACTGGATCTCGGCATCGGTGGCGTTTTCCTGCATCGCAGCCGCATCCAGCTTGATGTAGCTCACGCGGAACTGCTCCGGCGCGGTGAAGTTGTTTTTGTTCTGCTCGTAGTAGCTTTTGACCTCTTCATCGCTCGCCTGCTGTTTAGCAGCCAGAGCATTGACGTCGAAAGTGGCTTCGCGCACCACGCGCTGCTGAGAAACCAGCGTCGCCAGTTCATCCGCTTCGCCTTTGAGCATGAAGTCGGTGCCCACGACAGCGTTGATAAGCTGCTGAGTGGTGAGCTGATTGCGCAGCGCCTGAGCGTATTGATCCGGCGTCATCCCCATCTGATTAACGATGGCGTTATAACGGGAATTATCGAATTTGCCGTTATTCTGGAAAGCAGGGGTGACGAAAATCGCTTTCTTAACCTGGTCATCGCTGATGCTCAGACCGAGTTCACGGGCATACTGATCCAGCAGCGCCTCGTCGATAAGACGGTTCAGCGTCTGCTGACGCAGGTTCTTCATATACCCTTCATTCGCCGCCAGTTCAGAGAACTGGTCGCCCAGCTGTTGCTGCATGCGGTTGCGTTCACCGGCAAATGCATTCTCAAACTGCCCACGGCTGATTTCCTGGTCGTTCACTTTTGCGGCGTAGTTTGCACTACCGCCAATCAGGTATCCGCTCACGCCGGTCAAAATGAACGACACGATAATGATACCGAAAATAATCTTGAGCACGAGACTGTTAGCAGCCGTGCGTAAGCTGTCCATCATGGTGTAACCACACTCCGCTGTAGGTGACTGGTGACCTGACGCTGGCGGGAATCCTGACCGCAGCGCGTAAAGGCGTATTGTGACAAGAAACCGGGGCTATTGTCAGCCCACAACTCGCATAAACTCACATAAATCAGGTCTGGACAAACAAAAAAGGCACATCAAATGATGCGCCCTTGTACTTTTCAACTTCCCTGAAGTAAGAAAGCGATCAGTTTACCGCGTCTTTCAGCGCTTTGCCGGCACGGAAGCCCGGAACTTTAGCAGCAGCGATGGTGATCTCTTTACCGGTCTGAGGGTTGCGGCCAGTACGGGCAGCACGCTCTTTAACAGCAAAAGTACCAAAACCTACCAGCGCTACGTCGTCCCCAGCCTGCAGAGATTCGGTAACAGAAGCAATCAAAGCATCTAACGCACGTCCAGCCGCAGCTTTGGAGATATCAGCACCCGCAGCAATTTTGTCAATCAGTTGAGATTTATTCACTCTTCTCTTCCTCTCTTTATAATTTATATCGCGTCTGAATCCTTCACAACGCGACCGCGCAGCAGTTATATCAGGCCTGCCATGACCTTACAACACCCGTTGTTGATGGCTGGCCCAATCAGCAATCTAAATTAGCTATACAAAAAAAGGCTGGCAAGCCCGAAATAGCTCACCAGCCTTGTTTTTATTGACGCTCTTTGCGCGAGGTCACTATTTTGCGGTCACAACCTGCATTCCTGAAGGCTCATTCTGCAGTGCAAGTGTCAGAACTTCCTCAATACGTTTCACCGGATGGATCTCCAAATCGGCGATAACGTTGTCCGGAATCTCTTCCAGATCGCGCTTGTTCTCATGCGGGATGAGGACCGTTTTAATGCCACCGCGGTGGGCTGCCAGCAGTTTTTCTTTCAAGCCGCCAATCGGCAATACCTGACCACGCAGGGTGATTTCACCGGTCATGGCTACATCGGCACGCACCGGGTTACCGGTCAGGCAAGACACCAGGGCGGTACACATCGCAATACCCGCGCTTGGGCCATCTTTCGGCGTCGCCCCTTCCGGCACGTGAACGTGAATGTCGCGTTTTTCGTAAAAGTCCGGATTAATACCCAGTTTTTCCGCACGCGCGCGCACCACGGTCAGCGCAGCCTGAATGGACTCCTGCATCACTTCACCCAGCGAGCCGGTGTAGGTCAGCTTGCCTTTACCCGGTACGCAGGCGGTTTCAATGGTCAGCAGATCGCCGCCCACTTCCGTCCACGCCAGACCGGTCACCTGGCCTACGCGGTTTTCGCTGTCCGCACGACCATAGTCGTAGCGCTGAACACCGAGGTACTCGTGCAGGTTGTCGCCATTGATCACAATATGCTTCAACGTCTTGTCGAGCAGCAGCTGTTTCACCGCTTTACGACACAGCTTGGAGATTTCACGCTCCAGGCTACGCACGCCCGCTTCACGGGTGTAGTAACGAATGATGCCGATAATCGCGCTGTCATCGACGGTCAGTTCGCTCTCTTTCAGTGCGTTACGTTCAATCTGCTTCGACAGCAGGTGACGACGGGCGATGTTCAGTTTTTCGTCTTCGGTATAGCCAGAAAGACGGATCACTTCCATACGATCCAGCAGCGGTGCCGGGATGTTCATGGAGTTAGAGGTCGCCACGAACATCACATCGCTCAGATCGTAGTCCACTTCAAGGTAGTGATCGCTGAACGCCACGTTCTGCTCTGGATCCAGCACTTCAAGCAGGGCAGAAGCCGGGTCGCCGCGCATATCGGACGACATTTTGTCGATCTCATCCAGCAGGAACAGCGGGTTTTTAACGCCCACTTTCGCCATTTTCTGGATCAGTTTGCCCGGCATGGAACCGATATAGGTCCGACGGTGACCGCGGATTTCCGCTTCGTCACGCACGCCGCCCAGCGCCATACGGATATATTTACGTCCGGTGGCTTTGGCAATGGACTGTCCCAGAGAGGTTTTACCCACCCCCGGCGGCCCTACCAGGCACAGAATTGGGCCCTTGAGCTTATTAACACGGCTCTGAACCGCGAGATACTCAAGGATGCGGTCTTTCACACGTTCCAGACCGTAGTGGTCGGTATCCAGGATCTCCTGAGCCTGACGCAGATCTTTTTTGACCTTGCTGCGGGCGTTCCACGGAACCTGCACCATCCACTCGATATAGCCGCGTACGACGGTCGCTTCAGCCGACATCGGAGACATCATTTTCAGCTTCTGCAGCTCGGCTTCCGCTTTCTCTTTCGCCTCTTTCGGCATTTTTGCCGCGTCGATCTTACGCTTCAGCGCTTCGTTTTCGTCCGGCGCGTCGTCCATCTCGCCGAGCTCTTTCTGAATGGCCTTCATCTGCTCGTTCAGATAGTACTCGCGCTGAGATTTTTCCATCTGCTTTTTAACGCGGTTGCGAATGCGTTTCTCAACCTGTAGCAGATCGATTTCAGACTCCATCATCGCCATCAGATATTCCAGACGCTCGTTAACGTCGGACATCTCCAGCACGGACTGTTTGTCAGCCAGCTTCAGCGGCATGTGCGCTGCGATGGTGTCCGCCAGACGCGCAGGATCGTCGATGCTGTTCAGCGACGTCAGCACTTCTGGTGGGATTTTTTTGTTCAGCTTGATGTAGCCTTCAAACTGACTGATCGCGGTGCGTACCAGCACCTCCTGCTCACGCTCATCAAGCTGAGGCGAGTCGAGGTATTCCGCTTTTGCTGCAAAGTGTTCGCCATCATCCGACAGCGTGGTAATACGCGCACGCTGCAGCCCCTCAACCAGCACCTTCACGGTGCCGTCAGGCAGCTTCAGCATTTGTAAAATAGAGGCCACGGTCCCGACGGTGAAAAGATCGTTTACACCCGGCTCATCCGTTGATGCTTCTTTCTGCGCAACCAGCATGATTTTTTTATCATGATCCATGGCGGCTTCAAGGCAACGGATAGATTTTTCCCGCCCTACAAATAAGGGTATGACCATGTGCGGATAAACCACCACATCGCGCAACGGCAATACGGGGATTTCAATGCGTTCAGAACGCTCAGGATTCATAGAGCTCTCTCTTAGTTTAGTGTCCGCCAGGTAAGCTGGTCATGAGACTGTGCTTCACATAACCATTAACATGTAATCCAGTATATGGGGATGTTTCCCACACATTCAACGCCATGTTTACGGAAAAATAAAAGGGGGGATTAAATCCCCCCTTTTTGATTAACTGCTTGTATGGTCTGGTGAATTATTCGCCAGATGCCTGCTGCGCTTCCGGCGTGCCGTAAATCAGCAGCGGCTTGGTTTGGCCAGCAATGACGGACTCATCGATAACCACTTTTTCGACCTCTTCCATTGAAGGAAGGTCGTACATGGTATCGAGCAGGGCTGCTTCAACGATAGAACGCAGGCCACGCGCACCGGTTTTACGCGCCATTGCTTTCTTGGCAATCGCATCCAGTGCTTCATCACGGAATTCCAGCTCAACGCCTTCCAGATTGAACAACGCCTGGTACTGTTTGGTCAGGGCGTTTTTCGGCTCTTTCAGGATCTGAATCAGCGCATCTTCGCTCAGTTCAGTCAGCGTGGCCACAACCGGCAGACGTCCGATGAACTCAGGGATCAGACCAAACTTGATCAGATCTTCTGGCTCAACCTGCATCAGCAGTTCGCCTTCTTTTGCTTTTTCAGACTTGGCTTTCACCGTAGCGCCAAAGCCAATACCCGAGCCGGTTTCAACACGGTTAGCGATGACTTTATCCAGACCGGCAAACGCGCCGCCACAGATAAACAGGATTTTGGAGGTATCAACCTGCAGGAACTCCTGCTGAGGATGCTTACGACCACCCTGTGGCGGAACAGCGGCAACCGTCCCTTCGATCAGCTTCAGCAATGCCTGCTGCACACCTTCACCGGAAACGTCACGGGTGATCGACGGGTTATCGGATTTACGCGAGATTTTATCGATCTCATCGATATACACGATACCGCGCTGTGCCTTCTGCACATCGTAATCACACTTCTGCAGCAGTTTCTGGATGATGTTTTCCACATCTTCACCCACGTAACCGGCTTCGGTCAGGGTGGTGGCATCAGCCATGGTGAAGGGAACATCCAGCAGGCGTGCCAACGTTTCTGCCAGCAGGGTTTTACCGGAACCGGTTGGGCCGATCAGCAAAATGTTACTTTTGCCCAGCTCAACGCCGTTGCTGTTATCCCCGTTACGCAGACGTTTGTAGTGGTTGTACACCGCCACTGCCAGCACTTTTTTCGCCTGTTCCTGACCGATGACGTAGTCGTCAAGGTGATGACGGATCTCGTGCGGGGTCGGTAACGCGCTGCGCTCGCGGTGCGGTGCAACTTCTTTAATCTCTTCGCGGATGATGTCGTTACATAAGTCGACACATTCGTCGCAGATATACACGGATGGCCCGGCAATCAGTTTGCGCACTTCATGCTGGCTTTTGCCGCAAAAAGAGCAGTAAAGCAGTTTGCCCGATCCATCTTTGCGTTTATCTGTCATGAGTCAAAACCTCTTTTTAAGTTCTTTGTGCCGCACATGACGACGCAAATGCCATTCTCAGACGCAAGCTGCTCGTAAGCAAAGTGCCGCCCTACCATAGTATAGCGGCACACCCGCGTCGTGGGCATCAATTACGATGGGTCAAAATGGAGTCGACTAAGCCGTACTCAACTGCCTCTGGTGCGGACAGGAAGCGATCGCGCTCGGTATCGCGCTCGATCTGCTCAAGTGATTGACCCGTGTGGTGAGCCATAAGTTCATTCATGCGCCCTTTTACTTTCAGAATTTCACGGGCATGAATTTCAATATCTGTGGCCTGGCCCTGGTACCCGCCCAGCGGCTGGTGAATCATTACGCGCGAGTTCGGCAGGCAGAAACGCTTGCCCTTCGCCCCTGCAGTCAGCAGGAATGCGCCCATTGATGCTGCCTGGCCCATACAAATGGTGCTCACATCAGGCTTGATGAACTGCATGGTGTCGTAAATGGACATCCCGGCGGTGATCACGCCACCCGGGGAGTTGATGTACAGGTAAATGTCTTTTTCCGGGTTTTCCGCTTCCAGAAACAGCATCTGCGCTACGATCAGGTTCGCCATGTGGTCTTCCACCTGGCCGGTCATGAAGATAACGCGTTCTTTAAGCAGACGGGAGTAGATATCAAAAGAACGTTCACCGCGAGAGGTCTGTTCAATGACCATTGGCACCAGCGCCATATGGGGTGCAAAGTTATCTCGTTCGCCACTGTATGACATTTCCGTCTCCTGGATAAAAAATGAAAATACCTGCTGTACTGATTGTAACCTTGCGGACGGATTATCAGCCAGTCTCTTTAATACTACTTCCCCACTAATGGGGGCGGCTCAGCCCTATTTCAAGCATAACAATCTTTTGGTGTAACGCTAACACTGAAAAAGCGTTTTATCACGCTTCGTGATTTATAACTGTGATAAAAAAAACCCGTCGCCAGACGGCAACGGGTTTTTCGCTCAAACTTTAAACGAAGCGGGCAGAATTACGCCTGCTGGTTCATCAGTTCGTTGAAGGAAGTGGCTTTTTCGGACACTTTCGCTTTGGCCAGAACGGCTTCAACAGCCTGCTCTTCCAGTGCGACGTTACGCATGTTTTCCATCAGCTCTTTGTTGCTGCCGTAGAAAGCAACAACTTCTGATGGATCTTCATAGGCAGAAGCCATCTCTTCGATCAGACCTTTAACGCGCTCTTCGTCAGCTTTCAGCTCGTGGGTACGAATCACTTCGCCCAGCAGCAGGCCAACAACTACGCGGCGTTTAGCCTGCTCTTCGAACAGTTCACGTGGCAGTTCCAGAGCTTGTTTCTCGTTGCCACCGAAACGCTGTGCAGCCTGACGGCGCAGAACGTCGATTTCGCTGTCGATCAGGGCAGACGGGATCTCGATTTCGTTAGCTTTAACCAGACCTTCGATCGCCTGAGACTTAACGCGGTTACGCACGGCGCCTTTCAGCTCGCGTTCCATGTTTTTACGCACTTCCGCACGCAGACCTTCAACAGAACCATCTTCAACGCCGAAACGTTTGATGAAATCTGCAGTCAGTTCTGGCAGTTCGCGGTCTTCAACTTTCTTCAGGGTAATCGCGAACTTAGCCGCTTTACCTTTCAGGTTTTCAGCGTGGTACTCTTCCGGGAAGGTCACGTCGATGGTGAACTCTTCGCCAGCGCTGTGGCCTTTGATACCGTCTTCAAAGCCTGGGATCATACGACCCTGGCCCATTGCCAGTACGAAGTCAGACGCTTTGCCGCCTTCGAACTCTTCACCGTCTACAGAGCCGGAGAAGTCGATGGTGACACGGTCTTCTGCATCAGCAGCGCCGTCTTTGTCTTTCCAGGTTGCCTGCTGCTTACGCAGGGTGTCCAGCATGCCGTCAACGTCAGCTTCAGTCACTTCAACGATTGGTTTTTCAACTTCAATCGCGTCCAGACCTTTCAGCTCAACTTCTGGATAAACTTCGAACTCTACGGAGTAGGTGAAGTCTTCGCCCAGTTTGTATTCGCCCGGAACATAGGTCGGGGAACCGGCTGGGTTGATTTTTTCTTTGATGATCGCGTCAACGAAGTTGCGGCTCATCAGGTCACCCAGCACGTCCTGGCGAACAGAAGCGCCATAACGCTGAGCAACGACATTCATCGGTACTTTGCCCTTGCGGAAGCCGTCAATACGGACTTTCTTCGCTACGTTGACCAGCTCGCTTTTTACAGCGTTTTCGATGCTGTCAGCAGCGATTGTAATCGTTACACGGCGGCCAAGGCCTTGAGTGGTTTCAACTGAAACTTGCATCTTGTTACCTCAAAAAAATCACAGTGCTCGGTCAACTCTGAATTTGCCTCGCAATACCGGGATGCTCTCTTGTAGCAGATTCACATTCCCTGTCGCCAGAATCATCCCGAAGACATTCATTAAGACGCGGCATTATAGCGGCATCACTTTAGTGAGTCGAGAACGGTTGGCGCATGTTGCTGCGGCTTTTTTCACAATTTAAGGCTATTTTTAGCCTTAAAATCGCGCCACCGGCTCAAAACCCGGACAAAACAAAACGGCCCGCAGGCCGCTTTGACGTATTCTTTATGCAACATACTGGAAAAGTTCCCGTTGTTGCAAACAGGATTTATTACGCGATCGTCCCGGCTCCCCGGCACGGCGGCGACGCGAAAATCGTATCCTGTAACCCCTTCCACTCTTTGATCGTATATGTGTGTAACGCCAGCGCGTGGACCGTGGTCGAGAGCTCCTCCGTCAGGGTTCCGTAAATCATACGGTGACGATTGAGAAAACGCTCGCCAGCGAAACGGTCGCTGACCAGCACCACCTTAAAGTGGCTTTCAGAGCCTGCCGGTACGTTATGACGATAGCTTTCGTCGACGACTTCAAGGAACACAGGTTCAAACGCCGCCCTTAACTTATCTTCAATCTGTTCACGTATCATCATGAAATTACTCCTCCGACAACGCTGAGATGTCACCCATCCCTTTAAATGTTAGCCGCTTTTACCGCTTGCATAACAACAAGACAACAAAAATTTAGCTTTCGTCTGATTTTCTCATTCAACCGTATGAAGTCATATAAGGGAATCGTCGATTTGTCGCCAGAATAACGGAAAAGCGTTTCAGGTGGTCAGTTTTCAGACAAGGCGATGAATTTACATGCGTTGACCACTTCCCCTTGCCGTTGGCGATGTTATGATGGCGGCAATTTTTTTCTATATATGCTTACGATTCCTTGAGAGCCTGAACATGTTAAAAAAACTCTTTTTCCCTTTAGTCGCCCTGTTTATGCTGGCGGGCTGCGCAACTCCACCAACCACCATTGATGTTTCACCAAAAATCACTCTGCCGCAGCAGGATCCAAGCCTGATGGGCGTGACCGTGAGCATCAACGGTGCGGATCAGCGTCGCGATCAGGCGCTGGCGAAAGTCACCCGCGACAACCAGGTGGTCACCCTGACCGCTTCCCGCGACCTGCGTTTCCTGCTGCAGGAAGTGCTTGAGAAGCAGATGACCTCCCGCGGTTATATGATTGGCCCAAGCGGCGCGGTCGATCTGCAGATCATCGTGAACAACCTGTATGCAGACGTCTCTCAGGGCAACGTGCGCTATAACATCGCCACCAAAGCCGATATCGCCATCATCGCTACCGCGAAGAACGGCAATAAGATGAACAAAAACTACCGTGCAAGCTACTCCGTTGAAGGTGCCTTCCAGGCTTCCAACCAGAACATTGCTAACGCGGTTAACAGCGTGCTGACCGACACCATCGCCGACATGGCGCAGGACACCAGCATTCACGAGTTCATCAAGCAGAACGCACGTTAAGTCTGCCCGCTGACCCGACTCCCGGTCGGGTCAGTTTTAACCCATGTCCAGTCAATATTTACGTATTTTCCAGCAGCCTAAATCAGCTATCCTGCTGATCCTTGGTTTCGCCTCCGGTTTACCTCTTGCCCTGACCTCCGGCACGCTACAGGCGTGGATGACCGTCGAAAATATCGATCTTAAAACCATCGGCTTTTTCTCTCTGGTCGGCCAGGCCTATGTGTTTAAGTTCCTGTGGTCACCCATGATGGACCGCTACACGCCGCCTTTCCTCGGCAGGCGTCGTGGCTGGCTGCTGATGACCCAGGCGATGCTGCTGCTGGCGGTTGCCGCCATGGGCTTCCTTGAACCGGCGTCACAGCTTCGCTGGATGGCCGCGCTGGCGGTGGTAATCGCCTTCTGTTCCGCATCGCAGGATATCGTGTTTGATGCCTGGAAAACGGACGTGCTTTCAGCCGAAGAGCGTGGAGCCGGTGCCGCTATCAGCGTGCTCGGCTACCGTCTGGGTATGCTGGTCTCGGGCGGACTGGCGCTATGGCTGGCAGACAGATACCTCGGCTGGCAGGGAATGTACTGGCTGATGGCCGCCCTGCTTATTCCCTGCATGATCGCCACGTTCCTTGCCCCGGAGCCGAGCGATGTGATCCCCGTTCCGCGCTCCCTGGAACAGGCTGTCGCTGAACCGCTGCGCGACTTCTTTGGCCGCAACAACGCCTGGCTCATTCTGCTGCTGATTGTGTTGTATAAACTTGGCGATGCGTTTGCGATGAGTCTGACAACGACCTTCCTGATCCGCGGCGTGGGCTTTGATGCCGGCGAGGTGGGGGTCGTGAACAAAACCCTGGGGCTGATTGCCACGATTATCGGCGCGCTGTACGGCGGCGTACTAATGCAGCGCTTAAGCCTGTTCCGCGCCCTGCTAATATTCGGCATTCTTCAGGGAGTATCCAACGCAGGTTACTGGCTGCTCTCCATCACCGATAAGCATATGCTCAGCATGGCGGCGGCGGTGTTCTTCGAAAACCTGTGTGGCGGGATGGGGACAGCCGCCTTTGTCGCGCTGCTGATGACCCTGTGCAATAAATCCTTCTCTGCCACGCAGTTCGCCCTGCTATCTGCGCTCTCTGCGGTGGGTCGGGTCTACGTCGGCCCTATCGCGGGCTGGTTTGTTGAAGCGCATGGCTGGGCGGAGTTCTATCTGTTTTCTGTGTTTGCGGCTATTCCAGGGCTGCTCCTGTTATTAATATGCCGTCGTTCGCTGGAATATACCCAGCAGACCGAACACTTTATGGAAAGGACGCTCTACCCGTCGGCCTATCGCTTCGCCTTACGCGTATTGCTGGCGGGCTGTCTGATGCTGGCGCTGTGGCTGGTTGTGCTGATTATCAATGCCACCACCGCACTCGATCTGCCTTTTGCCCTGCTGCTGCTTGATGTTGGGGCGTTGCTGGCGCTGGTCGGCATCGTGACCGGGGCACTGCTCGACTATCTGGCAATGCGAAAAACCCAGGCGGCTTAAAATAAAAAAACGTTATTTGCCGTTGTAATCACCCTGCGAAATTATAACGGCAAATAAACCTGTCCTATTAAAAAAAATATTTGTTGTTTTGTGCGTCTTAGAATTCCGGAAATTATTGGAAGCTATAATAAGCACTAATTTCGTTAACCGATTCAGCAAACGAAAGATTAATTTTCCGTTTTTTGTTTGTCTTTTTATTGATAATTAATTGTTAATTATTTGTATCTTTTTCACAATGGTTATACCAATTACCCTTTTTGCCCCCCAGACAGGGCTGGATTCGTTATAAGCCGCGTGCGGCGGGACTCCCATCTGGAAATGGTCATATTTTGCAACATGTGTGACTTATCCGGCAGAACCCGGTAACACGTTCCTGACACAGGCCTAATCATGTTTACAGTAATGTAACCTTCCCGTAAAATGCCCCCACACTTTAAACGCCACCAAGGTCCCCGTGGAATTGAGGTCGTTAAATGACACTTAGGAAATACAATAAAGGTTTGGGCTGGTTGTCGTTAATTGCAGGCACTGTTTTACTCAGTGGCTGTGATTCTGCGCTTCTGGACCCCAAAGGACAGATTGGACTGGAACAACGTTCCCTGATTCTGACGGCTTTCGGCCTGATGATGATCGTCGTTATTCCTGCCATTTTGATGGCTGTTGGTTTTGCGTGGAAGTACCGTGCGAGCAATAAAGATGCGAAGTATAGCCCTAACTGGTCACACTCCAATAAAGTGGAAGCTGTGGTCTGGACGGTGCCTATCCTGATCATCCTGTTCCTGGCCGTACTGACATGGAAAACCACTCACGCGCTTGAGCCGAGCAAACCGCTGGTTCACGATGAGAAACCTATCACCATCGAAGTGGTCTCCATGGACTGGAAATGGTTCTTCATCTATCCGGAACAGGGCATTGCTACCGTGAATGAAATCGCCTTCCCGGCGAACACTCCGGTAGAGTTCAAAGTCACCTCTAACTCCGTGATGAACTCCTTCTTTATCCCGCGTCTGGGCAGCCAGATTTACGCGATGGCCGGTATGCAGACTAACCTGCACCTGATCGCGAATGAAGCAGGCACCTATGACGGTATCTCCGCCAGCTACAGTGGCCCGGGCTTCTCAGGTATGAAGTTCAAAGCCATTGCCACGCCTGACCGTGCCGCTTTCGACCAGTGGGTTGCTAAAGCGAAACAGTCCCCGAACACCATGTCTGACATGGCCGCGTTCGACAAAGTGGCAACGCCTAGCGAATACAACAAAGTGGAGTACTTCTCTAACGTGAAACCGAATTTGTTCAAAGATGTTATTGGCAAATTTATGGGACATGGCATGAGCATGGACGTGACCCAGCCTGAAGGCGAGCACAGCGCGCACGAAGGTATGGAAGGCATGGACATGAGCCACGCGGAAACCGCTCACTAAGGGGCCGAGGAAGAAAATGTTCGGAAAATTGACACTGGATTCAGTGCCGTACCATGAACCCATTATCATGGTTACGATTGCTGCAATTATCATTGGTGGCGCGGCCTTAGTTGGCCTGATCACTTACTTCGGTAAGTGGAGCTACCTGTGGAATGAGTGGCTGACTTCGGTCGACCACAAAAAACTCGGTATCATGTACTGCATCGTCGGTATCGTCATGTTAATTCGTGGCTTTGCGGATGCGATCATGATGCGTAGCCAGCAGGCGCTTGCCTCCGCTGGCGAAGCAGGCTTCCTGCCGCCGCACCACTACGACCAGATCTTTACCGCGCACGGCGTGATTATGATCTTCTTCGTAGCGATGCCGCTGGTTATCGGTCTGATGAACGTTGTTGTGCCGCTGCAGATCGGCGCGCGTGACGTTGCGTTCCCGTTCCTGAACAACCTGAGCTTCTGGTTCACGGTTGTCGGTGTGATTCTGGTTAACCTGTCTCTGGGCGTCGGTGAGTTCGCGCAGACCGGTTGGCTGGCCTATCCGCCGCTTTCTGGAATTGAATACAGTCCTGGCGTAGGTGTTGATTACTGGATTTGGGCGCTGCAGCTCTCCGGTGTCGGTACTACCCTGACCGGTATTAACTTCTTCGTGACCATTATCAAGATGCGTGCCCCTGGCATGACCATGTTCAAGATGCCGGTATTTACCTGGGCATCTCTGTGCGCCAACATCCTGATTATCGCGTCGTTCCCAATTCTGACCGTCACCATCGCGCTGCTGACCCTGGATCGTTACCTGGGCACCCATTTCTTCACGAATGATATGGGTGGCAACATGATGATGTACATCAACCTGATTTGGGCATGGGGTCACCCGGAAGTGTACATCCTGGTTCTGCCGGTCTTCGGTGTGTTCTCCGAAATCGCAGCAACCTTCTCGCGTAAACGTCTGTTTGGTTACACCTCGCTGGTGTGGGCAACCGTGTGTATTACCGTCCTGTCGTTCATCGTTTGGCTGCACCACTTCTTCACCATGGGTGCGGGCGCGAACGTAAACGCCTTCTTCGGTATCACCACCATGATCATCGCAATCCCGACCGGGGTTAAGATCTTCAACTGGCTGTTCACCATGTACCAGGGCCGTATCGTGTTCCACTCAGCAATGCTGTGGACCATCGGCTTCATCGTGACCTTCTCCGTAGGCGGGATGACCGGCGTACTGCTGGCTGTTCCAGGTGCTGACTTCGTTCTGCACAACAGCCTGTTCCTGATTGCGCACTTCCATAACGTTATCATCGGCGGTGTCGTCTTCGGCTGCTTCGCTGGCGTAACCTACTGGTGGCCAAAAGCGTTCGGCTTCACGCTGAACGAAACCTGGGGTAAACGCGCGTTCTGGTTCTGGATCATCGGCTTCTTCGTGGCATTTATGCCGCTGTACGTGCTGGGCTTCATGGGTATGACCCGTCGTCTGAGCCAGCAGATCGATCCGCAGTTCCACCCAATGCTGATGATTGCAGCGGGCGGCGCCGTTCTGATTGCCTGTGGTATCGCGTCTCAGCTGATTCAGTTCTACGTCTCTATTCGCGACCGCGATCAGAACCGTGACCTGACCGGTGACCCATGGGGTGGCCGTACGCTGGAGTGGGCAACTTCTTCTCCACCGCCGTTCTATAACTTTGCCGTTGTGCCGCACATTCATGAGCGTGATGCATTCTGGGAAATGAAAGAGAAAGGCGAAGCGTATAAGCAGCCTGCGCATTACGAAGAGATCCACATGCCGAAAAACAGCGGTGCGGGCATTGTTATCGCCGCCTTCGCTACGGTATTTGGTTTCGCAATGATCTGGCACATCTGGTGGCTTGCGATCGTCGGCTTTGCTGGCATCGTAATCAGCTGGATTGTGAAGAGCTTTGATGAGGACGTGGACTACTACGTACCAGTCCGTGAAGTTGAAATCCTGGAAAAACAGCATTTCGACGAGATTGCTAAAGCGGGGCTGAAAAATGGCAACTGATACTTTAACCCACGCGACCGCCCATGCGCATGATCACGGGCACCACGATACAGGGCCGATGAAAGTCTTCGGCTTCTGGATCTACCTGATGAGCGACTGCATCCTGTTCTGCTGTCTGTTCGCGACCTATGCCGTTCTGGTGAACGGCACAGCGGGCGGCCCGACCGGCAAGGACATTTTCGAGCTGCCGTTCGTTCTGGTTGAAACCGCACTCCTGCTGTTCAGCTCCATCACCTACGGCATGGCGGCTATCGCCATGTACAAAAACAACAAGAGCCAGGTTGTTTCCTGGCTGGCGTTGACCTGGTTGTTCGGTGCTGGATTTATCGGGATGGAAATCTATGAATTCCATCACCTGATCGCAGAAGGCTTCGGCCCGGATCGCAGTGGCTTCCTGTCTGCGTTCTTCGCGCTGGTAGGCACACACGGTCTGCACGTAACGTCCGGTCTGATCTGGATGGCGGTACTGATGTTCCAGGTATCCCGTCGCGGCCTGACCAGCACTAACCGCACCCGTATCATGTGCCTGAGCCTGTTCTGGCATTTCCTGGATGTGGTCTGGATCTGTGTGTTCTCTGTTGTGTATCTGATGGGGGCGATGTAATGAGTCATTCTAACGATCATGGCGCTTCCCACGGCAGCGTAAAAACCTACATGACAGGTTTTATCCTGTCGATCATCCTGACGGTCATCCCGTTCTGGATGGTGATGAGCGGTACTGCTTCTCACGCGGCGATCCTGGGCACTGTCCTGGTTACTGCGGTAGTGCAGATTCTGGTGCATCTGGTTTGCTTCCTGCACATGAACACCAAGTCTGATGAAGGCTGGAATATGACAGCATTCATCTTTACCGTGATTATCATCGCAATCCTGGTAGTCGGATCCATCTGGATTATGTGGAACCTCAACTACAACATGATGGTTCACTAAGAGCGGCGAGTATGTTTAAGCAATACCTGCAAGTAACAAAACCAGGCATCATCTTTGGCAACCTGATCTCGGTGATCGGAGGGTTCCTGCTGGCTTCTAAAGGCAGCATCGACTACACCCTCTTTATCTACACGCTGATTGGGGTGTCACTGGTTGTTGCGTCCGGTTGTGTATTTAACAACTACATCGACATGGATATCGACAGGAAGATGGAAAGGACCAAGAATCGGGTGCTGGTAAAAGGCCTGATGTCCCCTGCCGTCTCGCTGGTGTACGCCACCTTGCTGGGTATTGCTGGCTTTATGCTGCTGTGGTTCGGCGCCAACCCTCTGGCCTGCTGGCTGGGGGTGATGGGTTTCGTGGTGTATGTGGGCGTCTACAGCCTGTATATGAAGCGTCACTCCGTCTACGGTACGCTGATTGGTTCTCTCTCCGGCGCTGCGCCGCCGGTGATTGGCTACTGCGCGGTCACCAATGAGTTCGACAGCGGTGCGCTCATCCTGCTGGCTATCTTTAGCCTGTGGCAGATGCCGCACTCCTACGCCATTGCGATTTTCCGCTTCAAGGATTATCAGGCAGCGAACATTCCGGTTCTGCCGGTGGTGAAAGGCATCTCAGTCGCCAAGAACCATATCACGCTCTACATCATTGCGTTTGCGGTTGCTACCCTGATGCTGTCGCTGGGCGGTTACGCTGGATATAAATATCTGGTGGTTGCTGCCGCGGTGAGCGTCTGGTGGCTCGGTATGGCGCTGCGGGGTTATAAAGTGGAAGACGATAAAGTCTGGGCGCGCAAACTGTTTGTGTTCTCGATTGTCGCTATCACTTCCCTCTCGGTAATGATGTCCGTCGATTTTATGGTGCCTGACTCTGGTAATCTGCTGACTTACGTCTGGTAACATCGTCAGACTGAGTGGCTCAACAGCCCGCCACCTTATGGTCGCGGGCTGTTTTTTTTATTTTATATTGAAAATAAATTAATATCCTACCAAAAATAACCATTAAATATTAATCAAGTTAAAAAAAGAGCATGTAAACCACTTAATGTAAATTTCCCTGTCTTGTTTGTATTTCAGAATGGTAACCTTGGGCCGTGAGTAATTTTCTCACTTACCCATCTTCATTTAATAAGGAAATATGAATGAAAGAATTATCAATGAATGAAATGCATTATATCTCCGGTGGTTTTAATCTGATCGGCGCCGCAAGCGGTTTCCTGAATTTTACCGTTAACTCCGGCTTTGGCTTTGGCTCCTTCGCCCTGACTTCAGGCGAGGCTTTTGCTAACTTCGTGATTGACAGCACTGTTTCGTTTGGTAAGTTCGTCGCAGGCGAATCTAACTGGCAAACCTTCGTAGATAGCGGTTCAAATAACTGGGGCGCTTTTGTTCAAACGGCAGGTAACAGCTGGTCATCTTTCGTAAATAACGCGGCATCAGACTGGAATAGTTTCCTTGTCAGCGCTAGCGCGTAAACCGTAATAAGTTCAGGGTCGGGATAGTTCTATAATTATCCTGACCCTGCAAATGGCTTATATAATTACTGGTAGTTTTATTAATTCTCACTCATATATCCAATTTCTATTATAAAATCTCTGCTGAATAATTAGATTCCGCACTTTCACCTGCCTTAGATAGCAACCATAACGCTACTATATGTTTAATCGCACAAATCATTAACTATAGAAATAATTGTTTATCATCACTCTGTTTACCCCACACCGCTCTCAGACTACACTGGACGCGCTTTTCAGACAGAGGTGGTAATGAACGATTATAAAATGACGCCAGGCGAGCTTCGTGCCACCTGGGGTTTGGGGACGGTTTTTTCGCTGCGTATGCTCGGCATGTTTATGGTCCTGCCGGTACTGACGACATACGGCATGGCGTTACAGGGAGCAAGCGAGGCGCTGATTGGTCTTGCCATCGGTATTTACGGCCTGGCGCAGGCAATATTCCAGATCCCCTTCGGCCTGCTCTCCGATCGCGTGGGTCGCAAACCGTTAATCGTCGGCGGGCTACTGGTCTTCGTCGCCGGTAGCGTGATAGCCGCGCTCTCCCACTCCATCTGGGGAATTATTCTCGGCCGTGCGTTGCAGGGCTCCGGCGCCATTGCCGCCGCCGTGATGGCGCTGCTCTCCGATCTGACCCGCGAACAGAACCGCACCAAGGCGATGGCCTTTATTGGCGTCAGCTTCGGCGTGACCTTTGCCATCGCGATGGTGCTGGGGCCGATCGTTACCCATGCACTTGGGCTCCATGCGTTGTTCTGGATGATCGCCGTGCTGGCGACCGTCGGTATCGCCCTGACGATCTGGGTGGTGCCGGACAGCAAAAACCATGTGCTGAACCGTGAATCGGGAATGGTTAAAGGCTGCTTCAGCAAAGTGCTGGTTGAGCCGCGCCTGCTCAAGCTCAACTTTGGCATCATGTGTCTGCATATTCTGCTGATGTCCACCTTCGTCGCCCTGCCCGGTCAGCTTGCGGCAGCCGGTTTCCCGGCGGCCGAGCACTGGAAAATCTACCTGGTCACCATGCTCATCTCGTTTGTCTCCGTGGTGCCATTTATTATCTATGCCGAAGTGAAGCGCCGGATGAAGCGCGTCTTCATTTCCTGCGTCGCCCTGTTGTTGATTGCGGAAATCGTATTGTGGGGGTCAGGTCCGCACTTCTGGGAGCTGGTTGCCGGCGTACAACTCTTCTTTCTGGCCTTCAACCTGATGGAAGCCCTGCTGCCGTCGCTGATCAGCAAAGAGTCACCGGCAGGCTATAAAGGCACGGCAATGGGGATCTACTCCACCAGCCAGTTTATCGGCGTGGCCATCGGCGGAGCGCTGGGCGGCTGGGTCGATGGAGTGTTTGATTCTCAGACCGTTTTCCTGGCGGGTGCGCTGCTGGCAACGCTTTGGTTACTGGTCGCCAGTACCATGAAAGAGCCGCGGTACGTCAGTAGTCTGCGGGTGGAAATTCCGCAGGATGTCGCGGTGGACGAACAGCTAAAACAGCGTCTTGAAGCAAAAGAGGGTGTCAGTGAGGTATTACTGGTGCCGGAAGAGCGCAGTTTGTATGTCAAAATCGACAGTAAAATAACTAACCGCTTCGAAGTTGAGCAGGCGCTGAAAGCCTGAAAAAAAGCCCGGCTCTGCCGGGCTTTTTCTTAATCGCGGAAGTTTTTGAACTGGAACGGCTGGCCGAGATTGCCGCCACGCACCAGCGCCATCACGCCCTGCAGATCGTCGCGGGATTTCCCGGTAACGCGGATCTCTTCGCCCTGGATTTGCGCCTGTACCTTCAGCTTGCTGTCTTTGATGAGCTTAACGATTTTCTTCTGCGTCGCGCTCTCAATACCCTGCTTCAGTTTGGCTTCAACAAACCAGGTTTTCCCGCTGTGAACGAAGGTTTCCGGCACGTCGAGGGAGGTCCCTTCGATACCACGCTTCAGCAGCTTGGCACGCAGAATGTCCAGCAGCTGCGTTACCTGGAAATCAGATTCGCTCAGTATCTTGATGGTCTTATTCGCGTCGTTCAGCTCAAATGAGGCCTCAACGCCACGAAAATCGAAACGAGATTCAACCTCGCGGCTGGCGTTGTCCACGCCGTTACGTACTTCCTGGATATCAACTTCGGAAACAATATCGAAAGATGGCATCTTTTCTTCTCCCTTCACTTTTGTTGCGTTGCATAATACCCGCTACGGGGCATAACTCAACAGAAGCTTAGTTGTCGACGCTATACTAAATGCTGTAACACCTGGCGCAGTTGCAGGTGAGGAGGAACGATGAAAATTACCGTGCTCGGATGCGGAGCATTGGGACAACTTTGGCTCACCGCACTTTGCAAACATGGGCATGAAGTACAGGGCTGGCTGCGCGTGCCACAACCCTATTGCAGTGTAAACCTGATTGAAGAAGACGGGAGTATCTTTAACGAATCTCTCACCGCTAACGATCCTGATTTTCTCGCAAAAAGCGATCTGCTGCTGGTCACCCTGAAAGCCTGGCAGGTTTCCGATGCCGTCCGGGCGCTGGCAACCACCCTCCCCCGCACCTCACCAATTATGTTGCTGCACAACGGTATGGGCACCATTGAAGAGCTCAGACACATTCCCCAGCCGCTGCTGATGGCGATCACCACCCACGCAGCCCGCCGTGATGGCAACGTGATTGTTCATGTCGCCAGCGGTATGACCCACATCGGCCCTGCCAGAGCCCAGGAGGGCGACTACAGTTATCTGGCGGATCGCTTCCAGCAGGTGCTGCCGGATGTCGCCTGGCACGATAACATTCGTCCCCAGATGTGGCGCAAGCTGGCGGTAAATTGTGTGATCAACCCGCTCACCGCCCTGCTGAACTGCCCGAATGGCGAACTGAAAAATCATCCAGAGGAAGTGGCGACGCTGTGCGCCGAAGTGGCTGCGGTGGTGGAACGGGAAGGCATTCACACGTCGGAAGAGGATATCCGCTATTACGTTGAAGAGGTCATTGAGAGCACCGCGCATAATATCTCCTCAATGCTGCAGGACATCCGCGCGCTGCGCCATACCGAAATTGACTACATCACCGGCTACCTGCTAAAACGCGCCCGGGCGCACGGTATTAGCGTGCCGGAAAACGTCCATCTTTATGAACAGGTTAAACGTAAGGAGAGTGAGTATGAGCGCGTCGGCACTGGTATGCCTCGCCCCTGGTAGCGAAGAGACCGAAGCGGTCACCACCATCGATCTGCTGGTTCGCGCCGGGATTAGCGTCACGACGGCGAGCGTCGCCAGCGATGGCAACCTGGTTATTACCTGCTCGCGTGGGGTGAAGATCGTAGCAGATGCGCCGCTGGTGGAGGTCGCCGACGGCGATTACGACGCGATCGTCCTGCCGGGTGGCCTGAAAGGAGCGGAATGTTTCCGCGACAGCCCGCTGCTGGTCGAGACGGTCAGGCAGTTCCACCATTCCGGGCGAATCGTTGCGGCCATCTGTGCGGCAGCGGCCACGGTGCTGGTGCCGCATAACATCTTCCCCATCGGCAATATGACCGGTTTCCCGACCCTCAAGGATAAAATCCCTGAAGAGCAGTGGGTGGACAAACGTATGGTCTGGGATCCGCGAGTGAACCTGTTAACCAGCCAGGGGCCGGGCACGTCGATTGATTTTGCGCTGAAGATTATCGAACTGCTGGTTGGGCGAGAAAAAGCGTATGAAGTCGCGTCGTCCCTGGTGATGGCGGCAGGCATTTATAACTATTACGAAGCGTAGGAATTGCCCGGCAGCGCTACGCTTGCCGGGCCTACGCGATTTATGTAGGCCGGGTAAGGCGTATCCGCCACCCGGCTTAACAACTACGGACGATACACCTTCACATTGGTGAAACCCTGCTCGCGCAGATAGAGCGCCTGCAGGCGGCTCATCACCCCGCGCTCACACCACAGCAGATAGGTTTTGCTCTTGTCGAGATCGCCAAATTTGGTGCTCAGCTTGTAGAACGGCAGCGAGGCCACTTCCACACCCTCCGGCTCAAACGGCTTCGCGTCCTGCTCATCGACGGAGCGAATATCCAGCAGCACGTCATTCGGGCCGAAACCGTTAACGGTCTCCACTTCGACTACTTCCTGCTCGGTCTGCTGGGCGATTTCGCGGATATCAATGTTAGAGGCTTCCTCCACCACTTTATCCAGAATGGAGAAATCGAAGTTCTCCTCTTCCGCTTCGATCTTCGCCTTCACCGCTTTAACCGTCGGGCTTTTAGAGATCACGCCGCAGTATTCCGGCATGGTGCGGGCAAAGTCTTCGGTGCCGATTTCACGCGCCAGGTCGATGATGTGCTCTTTATCGTGAGAGATCAGCGGACGCAGGATCAGCGTGTCGGATACGTTGTCGATAAGACGCAGGTTGGTCAGGGTCTGGCTGGAAACCTGACCCAGCGCTTCGCCGGTAACCAGCGCCTGCACGCCATAACGCTCAGCCACTTTCGACGCCGCGCGCACCATCATGCGCTTCAGCACCACGCCCATCTGGCCGTCGTCCACTTTTTCGAGGATTTCGCCAACCACCGGTTCGAAGTTAATGGCAACAAAACGCACGCGGTGGGAGCTGCCGAAGCGGTTCCAGAGATAATGCGCAACCTGACGCACGCCAATTTCATGCGCAGCGCCGCCGAGGTTAAAGAAGCAGTAATGCACGCGGCAGCCGCGACGCATCAGCATATAGCTGGAAACGCCGGAGTCGAAACCGCCGGAAATGAGCGACAGCACGTCTTCCTGGGTGCCAATCGGGAAACCACCGATCCCTTCGTAGCGGCCCTTCACCAGCAGCAGACGGTCGTTTTCGATCTCCAGATTAACGGTCACTTCCGGGTTGGTCAGACGCACGCGCGCGGACTCAACGTGCTGGTTCAGCCCACCGCCGACGTAACGTTCTACTTCAATGGAGCTAAACTCATGTTTACCGCGACGCTTGGCGCGCACGCAGAAGGTTTTGCCCTCGATCTGGTCGCGATACTGGGCCAGCGCCTGTTCAAAAATGTCGTGCAGGGAAGTGAACGGGACATCTTCCACTTCCAGAATATGGTGGATCCCGGGGATTCGGGTTAAAGCATCACGAATGTCCAGGCGCTTGTTTTCATCTTTAGCGCGGACTTCAACGTGATCCCAGTGACGCACGACGGCGAGGGTCTCGTCGTAATGCTTCAGAACGTTACGAATGTTCCCGGTTAAAATTTTAATAAAGCGCAAACGCACAGATTGGCTTTTGATGGTGATTTCAGGGAACAATTTAATGATAAACTTCATGGCGGCAATGTTTCTTTGGCAAGCATTTAAGCTTGTAATGGAAAAGTAAGCAGCCCACATCCGCGGCTGCATCCAGGCGCGCAAGTATACCACCATCGCGCGCCTCCTGTGCACATTGCGCGTTATTTGATAATTACCCTGAGTCCGATACCATGTCAGGGATAAAAAAACAGAGAGTCAGATATTCACTATGCCGAAGAAAAACGATGCACCTGCCAGTTTCGAAACTGCGCTGAGTGAACTGGAGCAAATCGTTACCCGTCTGGAAAGCGGCGATCTGCCGTTAGAAGAGGCGCTTAATGAATTCGAACGCGGCGTACAGCTGGCGCGCCAGGGCCAGGTTAAGCTGCAACAGGCGGAACAGCGCGTGCAGATCCTGCTTTCCGATAACGAAGACGCTGCCACAACCCCCTTCACCCCGGATGCCGAGTAGATGGATTTTTCGAACCAGCTTCAGGCGTGCGTCGAGCGTGCTAACGACGCACTGCGCCGTTTTATAGAACCCCAGCCTTTTCAGAACACTCCACTGGTTGAGGCCATGCACTATGGCGCACTGTTAGGCGGTAAACGCCTGCGTCCTTTTCTGGTATATGCCACCGGCGGGATGTTCGGTATCAGCGCCGATACGCTGGATGCCCCGGCCGCTGCGGTCGAGTGTATCCACGCCTATTCGCTGATCCATGACGATCTGCCGGCCATGGACGACGACGACCTGCGCCGCGGCCAGCCGACCTGCCACATTAAGTTTGGCGAAGCGAACGCTATTCTGGCTGGCGACGCCCTGCAAACCCTGGCGTTTTCAATTCTGAGCGATGCACCGATGGTTGAAGTGGCGGATCGCGACCGTCTGGCGATGGTTTCCGAGCTGGCGATGGCCAGCGGCGTCGCGGGCATGTGCGGCGGTCAGGCGCTGGATCTGGAGGCGGAAGGTCGTCAGGTTAATCTGGAACAGCTGGAGCGTATTCACCGTCACAAGACCGGGGCGCTGATCCGCGCAGCCGTTCGTCTGGGGGCGCTGAGCGCGGGTGAGCGAGGACGTAAAGCCCTGCCCGTTCTGGATCGTTATGCCGAAAGTATCGGTTTAGCCTTCCAGGTTCAGGATGACATTCTGGATGTCGTGGGCGATACTGCAACATTGGGTAAACGTCAGGGTGCCGACCAGCAGCTTGGCAAAAGTACCTATCCCGCCCTTCTGGGCCTTGAGCAAGCCCAACAAAAAGCCCGGGACCTGATTGCTGAAGCCCGCCAGTCGCTCGAACAACTGGCCGCGCAGTCACTGGACACCTCGGCACTGGAAGCGCTAGCGGACTATATAATCCAGCGTGATAAATAACGAAAACACCACGATGAGTCTCTGATGAGTTTTGATATTGCCAAATACCCGACACTGGCGTTGGTTGACTCCACCCAGGAGTTACGTCTGTTGCCGAAAGAGAGCCTGCCGAAGCTGTGCGACGAACTGCGTCGCTATCTGCTCGACAGCGTAAGCCGCTCCAGCGGCCATTTCGCCTCCGGGCTTGGCACGGTGGAGCTCACCGTGGCGCTGCATTATGTCTACAACACCCCGTTCGATCAGCTGATCTGGGACGTGGGTCATCAGGCTTATCCACACAAAATTCTCACCGGTCGTCGCGATAAAATTGGCACGATTCGCCAGAAAGGCGGCCTGCATCCGTTCCCGTGGCGGGGCGAAAGCGAGTACGACGTGCTGAGCGTTGGGCACTCCTCCACCTCGATTTCCGCCGGGATCGGAGTAGCCGTCGCGGCTGCCAAAGAGGGCAAACAGCGCCGCACCGTCTGCGTGATTGGCGATGGCGCAATCACCGCCGGGATGGCCTTTGAGGCGATGAACCACGCGGGCGATATCAAGCCGGATATGCTGGTGGTCCTCAATGACAACGAAATGTCGATTTCCGAAAACGTCGGGGCGCTGAACAATCACCTGGCAAATCTGCTCTCCGGTAAGCTGTACTCCAGCCTGCGCGAAGGCGGCAAAAAAGTGCTCTCCGGCGTACCGCCAATCAAAGAGCTGTTGCGTCGCACCGAAGAGCACATTAAAGGCATGGTGGTTCCCGGCACGCTGTTTGAAGAGCTGGGCTTTAACTACATCGGCCCGGTAGATGGCCACGACGTTCTGGGCCTGGTCAGCACGCTGAAAAACATGCGCGATCTGAAAGGCCCGCAGTTCCTGCACATCATGACCAAAAAAGGTCGTGGCTATGAACCTGCAGAAAAAGATCCGATCACCTTCCACGCGGTACCGAAGTTCGACCCAACCAGCGGCTGTCTGCCGAAAAGCAGCGGCGGCATGCCGAGCTACTCAAAAATCTTCGGCGACTGGCTGTGTGAAACCGCCGCCAAAGACAGCAAGCTGATGGCCGTGACCCCGGCGATGCGTGAAGGCTCCGGTATGGTCGAGTTTTCCAGAAAGTATCCGACCCAGTATTTTGATGTCGCTATCGCCGAACAGCATGCGGTGACCTTTGCTGCGGGCCTGGCGATTGGCGGCTACAAGCCGGTGGTGGCGATCTACTCCACCTTCCTGCAACGCGCCTACGACCAGGTTATCCACGACGTCGCGATCCAGAAACTGCCGGTGCTGTTCGCCATTGACCGTGCGGGCATTGTCGGCGCCGACGGCCAGACGCACCAGGGGGCGTTCGATCTCTCTTATCTGCGCTGTATCCCGGATATGGTGGTCATGACCCCGAGCGACGAAAACGAATGCCGTCAGATGCTGTTCACCGGTTACCACTATCAGGATGGCCCGACCGCCGTACGTTATCCGCGCGGTAACGCCGTTGGCGTGACCCTCGAGCCGCTGGCGAAACTGCCGATTGGCAAAGGCGTTGTCAAACGACGCGGCGAAAAGCTGGCGATCCTCAACTTCGGTACGCTGATGCCGGAAGCGGCAACAGTGGCGGAATCCCTGAACGCGACGCTGGTGGATATGCGTTTTGTGAAACCGCTCGATGAAGCGCTGATTCTGGAGATGGCATCAGAGCATGAAGCGCTGATCACCCTTGAAGAGAATGCGATTATGGGTGGCGCAGGCAGCGGCGTGAACGAAGTGCTGATGGCCAAACGCAAAGTCGTGCCGGTGCTGAATCTCGGCCTGCCGGACCACTTTATCCCGCAGGGTACCCAGGACGAAGCCCGCGCCGAAATCGGCCTGGATGCTGCTGGTATCGAAGCCCGCATCGCCGCCTGGCTGGCATAATCCCTCCCCTTTCCGCTCCTGCTATGCTTAACGGTACGTTTTAAGTAATCAGCAGGAGTGGAACCATGCAATACAATACATTAGGAAGAACCGATCTTAAGGTTTCCCGTCTTTGCCTGGGCTGTATGACCTTTGGCGAACCGGACCGGGGTAAGCACGCCTGGACGCTGCCGGAAGAGAGCAGCCGTCCGATTATCAAACACGCCCTTGAAGGCGGCATTAACTTCTTTGATACCGCTAACAGCTATTCCGACGGCAGCAGCGAAGAGATCGTCGGCCGGGCGCTACGCGAATTTGCCCGCCGCGAGGACGTGGTGGTCGCCACCAAGGTTTACCATCAGACGGGGGATCTGCCGGAAGGTCTCTCCCGGCCGCAGATCCTGCGCTCCATCGACGACAGCCTGCGTCGCCTGAATATGGATTATGTCGATCTGCTGCAGATCCACCGCTGGGATTACAACACCCCGATTGAAGAGACTCTGGAAGCGCTGAACGACGTAGTCAGAGCAGGCAAAGCGCGCTATATCGGCGCCTCATCGATGCATGCCGCCCAGTTTGCCGAAGCGCTGGCACTGCAGGAACAACACGGCTGGGCGCCGTTTGTCACCATGCAGGATCACTACAACCTGATCTACCGTGAAGAAGAACGCGAGATGCTGCCCCTGTGCTACCAGCACGGCGTAGCGGTGATCCCGTGGAGTCCGCTGGCGCGCGGGCGTTTGACCCGTCCATGGGGCGAAACTACGGCCCGCTCGGTGTCCGACGAATTTGGCAAAACGCTGTATGACGAAACCGAAGCCAACAACGCGCAAATCGCCGAGCGTTTAGCGGGAGTTGCCGAGGATCTCGGAGTGACGCGCGCCCAGGTGGCGCTGGCGTGGGTGCTGAGCAAAAGGGGAGTGGCAGCGCCGATTATCGGCGCTTCGCGTGAAGAGCAGCTGGATGAGCTGATCAACGCCGTGGATATCACTCTGACGCCGGAGCAGATTGCCGAGCTGGAGACGCCGTACAAACAGCATCCGGTAGTTGGGTTTAAGTAATAAAAAAGCCGGGTGGCGGCTTCGCCTTACCCGGCCTACAAATTTGCACTCGCCGTAGGCCGGGTAAGCGCAGCGCCACCCGGCAACACAGGTCAAGCGAAGTGATCGTACCCTTTCCAGTCGAGCGTCACTGGCTCGCCGTTCTGCACAAACTGCAGCCCTTCGCTTTCCGGCATGATCTGCCCGATACAGGTGTACCGCGCCCCCAGATTGGCTAACGCCACATCCAGCGTTCCGCGATTAAGCTCAGGAACGGTAAAGCACAGCTCATAATCTTCGCCGCCGGAGAGCGCCCAGCGTAAGGCGCGCTCTGGCTCGACATGCCTGCGCATCGCCTCTGAGAGCGGGAATTCGTTCAGATCGACTCGCGCGCCAACGCCGCTGGACTTGAGGATATGCCCGAGATCGGAGATCAGGCCATCCGACAGATCGATGGCAGCGCTGGCGCGATCGCGCAGCGCCTGCCCCTGCAAAATACGCGGCGTCGGGCGCAGATGACGTTGCAGGAAATAGGCCGCGTCATCGTCGTTTTCCACCACGAATTGCTTCTGCAAAATGGC
The DNA here is from genome assembly GCF_005843915.1 of Enterobacter sp. MF024. Taxonomy (NCBI): domain Bacteria; kingdom Pseudomonadati; phylum Pseudomonadota; class Gammaproteobacteria; order Enterobacterales; family Enterobacteriaceae; genus Enterobacter; species Enterobacter sp. MF024. The sequence continues at coordinate 45,833 of NZ_VCBB01000013.1, forward strand.
CAGTCCTGCCGCGCTATCGCCCGGCGTACCGGTCACGTAGATCCAGTCGCCGGGCTTCGCGCCAGAGCGTTTCAGCGCGCGCCCTGCCGGCACGTAGCCGTGGATCGCCAGCGTCATCGACAGCGGTCCGGCGGTGGTATCGCCACCGATCAACTGCATATCGTAGTAATTAAGCTGTTCAAACAGCGCGTCGCTGAAGGCCTCAAGCCAGCTTTCATCGACCTTCGGCAGGGTCAGCGCGAGGGTTAACCACGCCGGATCGGCTCCCATTGCCGCCAGATCGCTCAGGTTCACCGCCAGCGCTTTATACGCCAGATCGGCAGGATCGATATCCGGCAGAAAATGGTGGCCGCACACTAAGGTGTCGGTGCTGATTGCCAGCGTCTGTTTATCGGGAATATTGAGAAGTGCACAGTCGTCGCCGATGCCGGTTTCCACATCGCGACGCGAGCTTCTGACTCGGTCAAAATAACGGGCAATCAGGGAAAATTCGCCGCATGCCATACGTTATGCCTCAGCAAAGAAAATAAAAAAACCGGAGCCCGCACCGCCCGAGGGGCAGTACGACACTCCGGCTTGCGGATCACTTTTTACGGGGACGGATCGCAGGTGCAGCTTTATCCAGCACGCCATTCACAAACTTGTGGCTGTCTTCAGCACCGAAGGTTTTCGCCAGTTCGATCGCTTCGTTGATGGCCACTTTGTACGGCACATCGTCACGTTTAGACAGCTCAAAGAGTGCGATACGCAGCACCGCTTTTTCAACCTGGCCCAGCTCTTCGAGCAGACGGGACAGGTACGGTTTCATCAGACCATCGAGATACGCGCTATTAGTCGCCACTCCCGACAGCAGTTCACGGAAGTACACGACGTCAACGTCTTTGACGTCTTGTTCCGCCAGGAACTGGTATTCAACATCAGCGATGTCGTTCTGGGACAACTGCCAGGAGTAAAGTGCCTGAACGGCACATTCACGGGCGCGGCGACGAGCAGCAGGTTTCACGGAATTCCCCTTACAAAAAAATCAGGCCTTGATGGCTTTCAATACATTGATCATTTCAAGCGCGGTCAGTGCAGCTTCTGCACCTTTGTTACCGGCTTTGGTGCCAGCACGTTCGATGGCTTGTTCAATACTTTCAGTGGTGAGTACGCCGAACGCGACAGGAATTTCTGCATCCTGAGCCACGTGCGCCAGACCGTTGCTTGCGCCACCCGCAACATATTCAAAGTGCGCGGTACCGCCACGAATCACCGTACCCAGCGCGATTACCGCATCGTACTTGCCGGTTTTCGCCAGTGCGCCCGCTGCCAGTGGCAGTTCGTAAGCACCCGGAACCCAGACAACGGTAATGTTTTCGTCTTTCACCTGGCCGATACGTTTCAGGGCGTCAATCGCGCCATCCAGCAGGCTGTCGTTGATGAAGTTGTTGAAACGCGCAATGGTGATGGCGACGCGAGCGTCCGGGGTAGCAACGGCTGCTTCAATAATGTTCATACTCTTCCTTAACGGGTTCATTTGGTGGCCCCGCAGGGGGGCGGATTTTATCATAATATTTTGCGCACTGCTTCCCTATTTAGGCAAGCCTTACGCGGTGGTCAGGTGGAGGCAGACATCCGGTCCAACCGGACGTATCTCGCTGAAGTTAAATGCCGGTGCATCCGCCAGTTTTTCCAGCCCGGGCAAGGTGCATAAGCCGCGGGCGTCGCTGCCTAACAGTTTAGGTGCCAGATAGACGATCAGCTCATCCACCAGCCCGGCCTGCAACAGCGCGCCGGCAAGCGTCGGGCCAGCTTCAACCCAGATACTGTTGATCTGCTGTTTGCCCAGCAGCATCATCAGCACCACGAGATCGAGATGCCCGTTATGCTCAGGCACCATAATGCTGCGCACGCCTTCCGGCCAGCTGCGGTCATCCTGCTGGGTGCGGGCAAACCAGGTTTCACCCGGCTGCTGCACAATGCGATGCGCAGGGGTGACGCTGTTCTGCCGGTCGACCACAATGCGCAGCGGCTGGCGTAAATTCTCCTGCGGATAGAGCGCCTGGGTATCAGCGTTCAGCTCATCCCAGCGCACGGTCAGGGCAGGATCGTCCGCCAGCACGGTAGCACTGCTGGTGAGAATAGCATGGCTTTGCGCGCGCAGACGTTGCACATCGCGCCTTGCCTGCGGCGACGTGATCCACTGGCTTTCGCCGCTGGCCATTGCCGTGCGGCCATCCAGCGACGCGCCGAGTTTCAGCTGCACGTAAGGAAAACCGGTCCGCATCCGCTTGAGGAAGCCTTTGTTCAGGCGTTCGGCTTCACTCATCATCAGGCCGTGGCTGACATCGATTCCGGCCTCCTGAAGGCGGTAAAGACCGCGACCGGCCACCTGAGGATTAGGATCCTGCATTGCCGCTACCACCCGTGAAACGCCCGCGGCGATAAGGGCATCGCAGCACGGCGGGGTGCGGCCATGATGGCTGCAGGGCTCCAGCGTGACGTAGGCGGTTGCGCCCCGCGCCTTCTCTCCTGCCATGCGCAGGGCGTGCACTTCGGCATGCGGTTCGCCGGCGCGATAGTGAAAACCTTCCCCGACGATCTCGCCATCTTTCACAATGACGCAGCCGACATTCGGATTGGGATGGGTGGTAAACCGCCCGCGCTGCGCCAGCTTCAGCGCTCGCGCCATGTAAATCTCATCCTGCATGGGCTTAATCCTGTAGGCGGGCGATCTCTTCGCCGAACTCTTTGATGTCTTCGAAACTGCGGTAAACGGAGGCAAAGCGGATATAGGCCACTTTATCGAGCTTTTTAAGCTGCTCCATCACCAGGTTGCCGATCATCTTACTCGGCACTTCGCGTTCGCCGGTGGCGCGCAGCTGGGTTTTGATGTGGTTAAGCGCCATTTCAACGTCATCTGCGCTCACTGGCCGTTTTTCCAGTGCCTTGAGCATCCCGCTACGCAGTTTCTCTTCGTTGAACGGTTCGCGAACGTCGTTACTTTTCACCACGCGCGGCATCACCAGCTCTGCCACTTCAAAGGTCGTAAAACGTTCATTACACACCAGGCACTGCCGACGGCGGCGCACGGACGAGCCCTCTCCCACGAGTCGGGAGTCGATTACTTTGGTATCCACGGCGAGACAGAATGGGCAATGCATACGGTGTCCTGACTATCGGGTTGACTGAACTCTATTTTACCCCGAACTGGCCCCACAACAAAGAAGGAGCGTTTTTGAGATAAAGGATCTATACGAATGGCAGCCTGGTTGACTACCCTTAGCAGAATCCGATAATTCAGGGAAATAATTGCCATGACAAGACGTTACCTGAGGATCCTGCTGGTGGGAAGCCTCTTTAGCCTCAGCGCCTGCGCGCAGCAAAGCGAAGTTCGTCAGATGAACCAGAGCATCAGTTCGCTGAATACGACCATGAACAAGCTCAACCAGGAAACCGTCAAAATCACCCAGCAGAACGCGCTGAACGCCAAATCGACCAGCGGCGTCTATCTGCTTCCGGGCTCGAATACGCCAGCCCGGCTGAACAGCCAGATTGGTACGCTGAAGATGTCGATGGTCAACGTCGCGCCAAATGCCGACGGCACCCGCGCCACGCTGCGCATTCAGGGAGAATCTAACGACCCGCTGCCGGCCTTCAGCGCCACCGTGGAGTGGGGCCAGATTCAGGGCACCACCGACAGCTTCCAGGAACAGAACGTGCAGACCCAGCTGATTAACGCCCCTGCCAGCGTGCTGGCACCGAGCGATGTCGACATTCCGCTACAGCTAAACGGCATGACGCCGGATCAGCTCGGCTTTATCCGCATTCACGATATTCAGCCCGTCCAGCAATAATCCCCCAGCGGAACGTGTTTCGCGTTCCGCTCTCCTCTGAAGTGTAAACATTGGCAACAAAGATGTTTGCCATTACAATCCGCTTCGTCAAAAATACGCAAACGTGAACGCAATCGATTACGTATGTGAGAGAACTGTGAAACAACACATATTTTTGTGAGCAAGGATTCCTATAATAGGCTCCCAGAAACACGAAATATTTAGAAACGCAATTCGCGCCTTTTTCACTCCCGTTAGGGATTTCAAATCAGTGGCATCATTATGAAAAAAACATTACTGGCAGCCGGTGCAGCGCTGGCCCTCTCTTCTACTTTTACTGTGCAGGCAGCAGAAAACGACAAACCAGAGTACGTTTCCGACTGGTGGCACCAGAGCGTTAACGTCGTCGGCAGCTATCACACCCGTTTTGGACCACAGATCCGTAACGATACCTACCTGGAATACGAAGCCTTTGCCAAGAAAGACTGGTTTGATTTCTATGGTTACATGGATGCGCCGGTCTTCTTCGGTGGTAACACTGACGCGAAAGGTATCTGGAACCACGGTTCCCCACTGTTCATGGAGATTGAACCGCGCTTCTCTATCGACAAGCTGACCGGCACCAGCCTGGCGTTTGGTCCGTTTAAAGAGTGGTACTTCGCGAACAACTACATCTACGACATGGGCCGCAACAAGTCCGGTCGTCAGAGCACCTGGTATATGGGTCTGGGTACCGACATCGACACCGGTCTGCCGATGAGCCTGTCCATGAACGTTTATGCCAAATACCAGTGGCAGAACTACGGCGCAGCGAACGAAAACGAGTGGGATGGCTACCGTTTCAAAGTGAAATACTTTGTGCCGATCACCCAGCTGTGGGGCGGCAACCTGAGCTACATCGGCTTCACCAACTTTGACTGGGGTTCAGACCTGGGCGACAACGACTTCCGTGACCTGAACGGTAAGAAAGCGCGTACCAACGACTCTATCGCGTCCAGCCACATTCTGGCCCTGAACTACGATCACTGGCACTACTCTGTTGTTGCCCGTTACTGGCACAACGGTGGTCAGTGGAACGACGACGCAAGCCTGAACTTCGGCGACGGTGACTTCAGCGTTCGCTCTACCGGCTGGGGTGGTTACCTGGTTGTGGGTTATAACTTCTAACCTGGTGGTTGGTGCCGGGTGGCGGCTACGCCTTACCCGGCCTACAAACCTGTAGGCCCGTGCAAGCGTAGCGCCGCCGGGCAAAAAAGCCAGCTCAAGAGCTGGCTTTTTATTGCTTCACTTTCCTGAGAAAATCCGCCAACGACCTGTCCGCGCTTTCGCTAAACCGCCTGTCCGTCATTGTGATATTCAGACACCTGTCGAGCCGGAAACAGCGATAGTCATCGCGCCGTTCGCACCAGGCCGCCAGCAGCCAGTGCTCTCCCCAGAAGAACAACCCCAGCGGCTGCACCTCGCGGGAAGAGAGCTGTCCGGCTTCATCCCGATAATGCAGCGCCAGCACCCTCTGGGCCGATATCGCCTGATGAATCAGATCGAAACCGCTGCGGGAGTGGTTCTGCATGGCAATATCCGGGGCATAGATGCGCGTCTGCTCGGCCTTGCGGCGGCTCTCCTCCGGCAGGATCGCCAGCACTTTCTCCTGCGCCGACTCCAGCTCGCGCGACAGCGACTCCCCGCCCCAGGTTTTGAGCAGGCGGATCGCCACCATCAGCGCTTCCGATTCCCGGTTGGTCAGCATCAGCGGCGGCAGGTCGAAACCCGACATCAACCGGTAGCCGCTCCCCGCCTCCCCTTCCACCGGCACGCCGGAGAGCGACAGATCCCGGATATCGCGGTAGACCGTGCGTTCAGACACGCCCAGCCTGTCCGCCAGATGCGCTGCCGTTGTCAGACGCCTGCCGCGCAGGATCTGCACAATCTGAAACAGGCGGTCAGCGCGTCGGGTCATAGATTCTCCGGATCAGGCGGGTTGATGAAGACCGACGCGGTTGCCCTCGCTGTCGGTAAAGAGCGCAATGGTGCCAATACCGTGCGGCAGCTCCAGCGGGCCGAACACGCAGGCACCACCGGCGGACGAAACGCGATCCAGTGTGGCCGCCAGATTGTCAGTATGCAGATAGATAATAGCGCCCTGCTGCGACGGTGTAATGCCATCAAATTTCGCCAGCGCGCCGCCGGTAGCCGGATCGTCATGAGGGAAAACAGCCAGCTCAGCGCAGTCCATTTTCTCGCGTCTCAGCGACACCTGCATCACCGGCTCGTAAAATTTGATGGCGCGATCCATCTCAGCAACCGGAATTTCAAACCAGTTAATCACACTTTTCATACATCCTCCTGCCTGTTGTTTGGGGTCAGAAGGAGTCTACGCCAGGGCTCCTGACAGCATACTGTCAGGAGTGTTTGTCAGGAGCAGGCAAAAAAAATCCCGGCCATAAGACCGGGATTTTGCTGACGTAACAGCATTTCCGTTACGGCAGGATGGACGGTTGATCCGCGCCCTCTTTTTCCACTTTCTGCTGGAGCAGGTGCTCGCGCTTCATGCCCAGTTTCAACGCCAGCGCGGACGCGACGTAGATGGAAGAGGCCGTACCGATGGAGACACCGATCAGCATGGTCAGCGAGAAGCCTTCCAGAATCGGACCGCCGAAGAGATACAGCATCAGGATCACCATCAGGGTAGTCCCGGAGGTAATCAAGGTACGGTGCAGCGTCTGGGTCAACGACACGTTAAAGATTTCGTACGGCGTACCGCGACGGATCTTACGGAAGTTTTCACGGATACGGTCCGATACCACGATACTGTCGTTCAGCGAGTAACCGATAACCGACATCAACGAGGCCACAATGGTCAGGTCGATCTCGATATGGAACAGCGATAGAACGCCCATGGTGATCACCACGTCGTGCGCCAGGGCGATTACCACCCCGGCAGCCAGACGCCACTCAAAGCGGAAACCGACATAGGTCAGGATACAGAGCAGCGCCACCAGCAGTGCCATCGCACCGGTCTGGGCCAGATCCGCACCGACGCTCGGGCCAACGAATTCAATACGTTTTATCGTTGCATTCTGGCTGGTCGTTTCATTAACCACCTGTACAACCTTGCTGCCCAGCTCCTGGCTGCCGTTGGCATCCTTCACTGGCGGCATGCGCACCATGATGTCGCGGCTGCTGCCGAAGTTCTGCAGCAGCGGCTCTTCAAAGCCCGCTTTCTCAAGCGAGATACGCATCTGGTCCATGTCGACCGGTTTTTCCAGGGTGATCTCAATCACCGTACCGCCGGTGAAATCAAGACCCCAGTTGAAGCCTTTCACGCCAATAATGGCGAGGGACAGGATCAGCAGAAAACCTGAAATGCCGAAGGCCCAGTAGTCCCAGCGCATAAAGTCCCAGACTTTACGGCCGTAGTTCAATTGTTCAACAGTATATTCCTGTGCCACAACGCACTCCTCAGATAGACAGCTTTTTAACGCGCTTGCCGCCGTACAGCAGGTTCACGATGGCACGGGTGCCGACAATAGCGGTAAACATTGACGTTGCCACACCGATACCGGTGGTGATAGCAAAGCCCTTGATCGCGCCAGTACCCACTGCATACAGGATAAGAACCTTAATCAGTGTTGTTACGTTCGCATCGAAGATGGAGCTGAATGCGCCACGGTACCCTTCATCAATCGCCTGTTGGACTGAGCGACCGTTGCTGAGCTCTTCTTTGATACGTTCGTTAATCAGTACGTTGGCATCCACCGCAACCGCAAGGGTTAAGACGATACCCGCAATGCCTGGCATGGTCAGCGTCGCCCCTGGTATCAGGGACATAATGCCGATAATCAGCACCAGGTTGGCAATCAGCGCCGACGTCGCAATCAGACCAAACTTCTTATAGAAGAAGACCATGAAGATGATGGAGATCGCCAGGCCGGCCAGACAGGCTTCCAGACCCTGAGTGATGTTCTGCATACCCAGCGTTGGACCGATGGTACGCTCTTCAACAATCTGAATCGGCGCAATCAGCGCACCGGCACGCAGCAGCAGCGAGAGCTGGCGGGCTTCGTTCGGGTTGCTGATACCGGTGATACGGAAGCTGTTACCCAGACGAGACTGGATATTGGCGATGTTAATCACCTCTTCCTCTTTCACCAGCACGGAACGACCGTTGGCATCTTTCTTACCGCTGTCTTTGTACTCCACGAACAGGGTCGCCATCGGTTTGCCGATGTTGTCCTTGGTGAAGTTAGACATGATGTTACCACCCGCGCTATCCAGCGAGATGTTAACCTGCGGCTGGTTGTACTCGTCCTGGCTGGAGGTCGAGTCAGTGATGTGGTCACCGGTCAGGATCACGCGCTTGTACATGACAACCGGCTGGCCTTCACGGGTCTGTTTCACCTCTGAGTCGCCCGGCACGCGGCCAGAAGCAACAGCAGACTGATCGACGTTGGTGTTCACCAGACGGAATTCCAGCGTCGCGGTAGCGCCCAGAATCTCTTTCGCACGCGCGGTATCCTGGATACCCGGCAGTTCAACCACGATACGGTCAGCACCCTGCCGCTGTACCAGCGGTTCAGCTACGCCGAGTTGGTTAACACGGTTACGCAGGATGTTGATGTTCTGCTGAACCGCGTATTCACGCGCTTCTTTCAGACGCACATCGGTCATCACCGCACGCAGCTGGTTGCTACCCTGAGAAGAGAGCACCAGATCGCGGTGACGCTGGGTCAGGTAATCCATCGCCTGGTCGCGGGCGTTGCTGTCGCGAAACGCGATGCTCATCCCGTAGTTATCTTCCTTACGCACGGTGGTGTAAGGGATGCCTTTATCGCGCAGATCGCTGCGCAGGCTATCAATGTTTTGTTCCTGAAGTTTTCCGAGTGCGGTTTCCATATCCACTTCCATCAGGAAGTGAACGCCACCACGCAGGTCGAGACCGAGTTTCATCGGCTCAGCGTTAATAGCAGCTAACCAACGCGGAGTTGCAGGAGCAAGGTTCAACGCCACGACATATTTATCACCCATCACGCCCATCAGCGCTTCACGAGCGCGGAGCTGCGTGTCGGTGGAGTCGAAGCGAGCAAGAATTGCGCCCTCTTCCAGTGCCACAGACTTAGCGGTAATTTTTTCTTCTTGTAACGTTTTCTGGACCTGGATCAGCGTTTGCTCACTGGCGGCGACGCCGCGCGCGCCAGTGATTTGAACAGCCGGATCCTCACCATACAGGTTGGGAAGCGCATACAGCAGGCCGACGACAATGACGACGACCAGCATGATGTACTTCCACAAAGGATAACGGTTTAACACGGCAGTTCCCTTTGGGAAAAGTTAATTACAGCGCTTTCATGGTGCCTTTCGGCAGAACGGCAGCAACGAAGTCACGTTTGATAACCACTTCAGTGGTATCGTTCAGTGCGATGACAATGTAGCCGTTATCAGCAACTTTGCTCACACGACCAACCAGACCACCGTTAGTCAGCACTTCATCGCCTTTCGCGATGGAGTCCATCAGCTTTTTGTGCTCTTTGGTGCGCTTCTGCTGTGGACGCAGGATCATGAAATAGAAGATCAGACCGAACACCACCAGCATCAGAATCAGAGACATCGGGCTGCCCTGCGCCGGTGCACCTGTTGCCGCTACCGCATCAGAAATAAAAAAGCTCATTAAAATTCCCTCATTAAATAAATTAATCAACGTTCAAAGGTGGGACATCCCGACCCTGACGTTGGTAAAAATCGGTCACGAAGCTCTCTAATTTACCTTCTTCAATAGCCTTGCGTAAACCAGCCATTAAGCGCTGGTAATAGCGAAGGTTATGAATCGTGTTGAGACGCGCGCCTAATATTTCATTACAACGATCAAGATGATGCAAATAGGCACGAGAATAATTGCGACAGGTATAGCAATCGCACTCGGCATCGAGCGGGCTGGTGTCGCTTTTATGCTTCGCATTACGGATTTTTACCACGCCGTCGGTCACGAACAGGTGGCCATTACGGGCGTTGCGGGTCGGCATAACGCAGTCGAACATATCAATGCCGCGACGCACGCCTTCAACCAGGTCTTCTGGCTTACCGACGCCCATCAGGTATCGAGGTTTATCTGTTGGAATTTGCGGGCAAACATGCTCCAGAATACGGTGCATATCTTCCTTCGGCTCTCCCACAGCCAGACCGCCGACAGCGTAGCCATCAAAACCTATCTCTACCAGACCTTTAACAGAGATATCGCGTAAATCTTCGTAAACGCTTCCCTGAATAATGCCGAACAGCGCATTTTTGTTCTGCAGAGAGTCAAAACGGTCGCGGCTGCGCTTCGCCCAACGCAGCGACATCTCCATCGAGCGCTTGGCGTAGTCCCAGTCCGCCGGGTATGGCGTACATTCGTCAAAGATCATTACGATGTCGGAACCGAGATCGTACTGAATCTCCATCGATTTTTCTGGATCGAGGAAAATCGGGTCGCCGTTGATCGGGTTGCGGAAATGCACGCCCTTTTCGGTGATCTTACGGATATCGCCGAGGCTGAAGACCTGGAAGCCGCCGGAGTCGGTCAGGATTGGGCCTTTCCACTGCATAAAGTCATGCAGATCGCCGTGCAGCTTCATCACTTCCTGGCCCGGGCGCAGCCACAGGTGGAAGGTGTTGCCGAGGATAATTTGCGCGCCTGTGGCTTCAACTTCTTCCGGCGTCATCCCTTTTACGGTGCCGTAAGTGCCCACAGGCATAAAGGCTGGCGTTTCGACTACGCCGCGATCGAACACCAGGCGGCCACGGCGAGCGCGACCGTCGGTGGTATCAAGTTCAAATTTCATTCTTATTCCTCTGTGCCAGAAAAACAGTCCAACACATTATTCTGCTGTCGCGGACTTATTCCCCGACACGCTCATTCAAAGCCTGCGGATTGTACGTGATAAACATCGCGTCACCGTAACTAAAAAAGCGATATTTTTGTTCTACCGCAGCCTTGTAGGCATTCATGGTGTTTTGATAACCAGCAAAGGCCGATACCAGCATGATCAGGGTTGACTCCGGCAGGTGGAAATTGGTCACCAGCGCGTCGATCACCTGATATTGATAACCCGGGTAGATGAAGATTTGAGTATCGCCGAAGAACGGCTCGATCAGGTCATTTTTGGTGGCCTGCGCGGCGCTTTCCAGCGAGCGAACCGACGTTGTACCAACGGCAATGATGCGGTTACCGCGCGCTTTCGCCGCCATCACTGCATCGACAACCTCCTGCGGTACTTCGGCATATTCGGAGTGCATGATGTGGTCTTCAATGCTGTCAACGCGCACCGGCTGGAAGGTTCCCGCGCCGACGTGCAGCGTCACAAAGGCCATCTCAATGCCCTTCGCACGCAGTTTTTCCAGCAGAGGTTCATCAAAGTGCAGGCCCGCCGTCGGCGCCGCTACGGCACCCGGCTTCTGGCTGTAGACGGTCTGATACAGCTCGCGGTCAGCCTCTTCATCCGGACGTTCGATGTATGGCGGCAGCGGCATGTGGCCGATAGCGTTAAGGATATCCAGCACCGTGCGGTCGTCATCAAACTCGACCTCAAACAGCGCATCGTGACGCGCAGTCATGGTCGCTTTAATGCTCTCGTCATCGCCCAGCAGCAGCTCCGCGCCCGGCTTAGGGGCTTTGGAAGCGCGAATATGTGCCAGAATACGTTTATCATCGAGCATTCTTTCGACCAGCACTTCAATCTTGCCTCCGCTGGCTTTGCGGCCGAACAGACGGGCCGGGATCACGCGGGTGTTGTTGAACACCAGCAGGTCGCCCGGGTTGAGCTTGTCGAGCAGATCGGTGAAAGTACCGTGCGTCAGCGCCCCCGTCGGCCCATCCAGCGACAATAAGCGGCAGCTACTGCGCTCAGGCATAGGATAGTGGGCAATCAGGGACTCGGGTAAATCAAAGGAGAAATCGGCGACGCGCATGGCATATACTCGTGACTTAAAAACAGGCGGCTTAGTCTAGTGCTCACACCTCTTTGCTGCAACAACTAGCCTCGCTTCGGATAACGAATCGCATGAATTTTCTCGCTCACCTGCACCTCGCCCATCTCGCTGACAGCTCCCTTTCCGGCAATTTGCTGGCCGACTTCGTGCGCGGCAACCCTGCTGAGGATTACCCCGCCGACGTCGTGGAGGGCATTTTCATGCATCGCCGGATCGATGTTCTCACCGACAATCTGCCCGAAGTGAAAGAGGCTAAAGAGTGGTTCCGCCCGGAAACCCGCCGGGTAGCACCCATTACGCTGGATGTGATGTGGGATCACTTTGTCTCCCGCCACTGGGCGCAGCTCTCCCCCGAGATGCCGCTGCCGGCGTTCGTGCGCTATGCCCATGCCCAGGTGGCGATTATCCTGCCCGACTCTCCGCCGCGCTTTGTGAATCTGAATGACTACCTGTGGTCAGAGCGCTGGCTGGAGCGCTACAGCGAGATGGATTTCATACAGCGGGTACTTAACGGCATGGCCAGCCGCCGCCCGCGTCTCGACGCCCTGCGCGACTCCTGGCAGGATCTGGACGCCCATTACGACGCGCTGGAGCAGCGCTTCTGGCAGTTCTATCCCCGGATGATGGAGCAGGCGAAGCATAAGCAGCTTTAATATAAATGTGATTGATAGGTAAAAGCTGGGTTAACGATTGTCAGCGCCTCTTTGTCTTTAGGACGAACACTCTCTATACTGGCCCGCGTTGCGTTCTAAATAACCTTAGTAATCACAGGAGAATCATATGGTTCTGGTAACTCGTCCGGCTCCGGATTTTACAGCAGCAGCCGTTCTGGGCAGCGGTGAAATCGTTGAAAACTTCAACTTCAAGCAGCACACCAACGGTAAAGCGACCGTTCTGTTCTTCTGGCCAATGGACTTCACCTTCGTTTGCCCGTCTGAACTGATCGCGTTCGACAAGCGTTACGAAGAATTCCAGAAGCGTGGCGTGGAAGTGGTTGGCGTCTCCTTCGACTCTGAGTTTGTACACAACGCATGGCGTAACACCCCTGTCGACAACGGCGGCATCGGTCCAGTGAAATACGCAATGGTTGCGGACATCAAACGTGAAATCCAGCAGGCTTACGGTATCGAACATCCGGACGCTGGCGTTGCACTGCGTGGCTCCTTCCTGATCGACGCGAACGGCATCGTTCGTCACCAGGTTGTGAACGATCTGCCACTGGGTCGTAACATCGACGAAATGCTGCGTATGGTTGACGCGCTGCAGTTCCACGAAGAGCACGGTGAAGTGTGCCCGGCTCAGTGGGAAAAAGGTAAAGAAGGTATGGCTGCCTCTCCGGCAGGCGTTGCTAAATACCTGACCGAGAACGTATCCAGCCTGTAATCGGCACGGTTTACGAGAAAGGCCCGCAGATGCGGGCCTTTTTTATGGCGTTACGCCGCCCCGTCTTTTTTCACTTCCCGCCAGATCCGCCAGGCCATCAGCGCCAGCGCTCCAACCCCGAGCAGCAGCGCGCCCCACACCAGCAGCGTTTTCCAGCGTGCCTGTTGCTCGGCAGCCGAGGTCGCCGTCAGTCGTTCTTCGCCGCCCAAAGTGACGTCCTCTTGCGCCAGCGCCCACGGCAGCGCGTTTACCGGATGGGTGTTACGCAGCGATGCCGGGATCAGCATATCCAGCCCGATGTCCGCCTTTTTGGCCGCCCGGTTTCCCCAGGCCAGCATATAGGGGCCTTTGCCCTGGGCATTGAACACCAGCTGATAGCTGTCGCGCGCGCCGCTCATTTCAGGCAGCGTCTCGGGCAGGCGGGTATTGATGGTCACCATCCGCACCGCTTCAACCGGCTGACCGGAAAGCAGGATATCGTCCGAACGTTTACCATCCAGCTGGTAGAGCACGGTTTTGCTCAGCGGCTGCCAGGGCTCTTTTTCGCCACTGCGCCAGCTCAACTCCACCGGCAAGACCCCTTCATTTGCCAGGGTGATCCTGAGCGAGCTCAGCGGCTGCGGCTTTTTCCAGCGCCAGACGACCTGGTCATCGCCCGCTTTTTCGGCCCGGGCAGCGATCACCACACGTTCAGGTTCCGGCTCGCGGCTATCGGCAATGGCGCTGACGCCGTTCAGGGCCAGCGCCGGGCTTTGCGAATCGAGGATCACCAGCAGGTATCGCGTCCCTTCCCCGGAGAGCATCAGACGGGCGCTGATGGTATCCATCTTCAGCCGATCGTTGTCACGGGTCAGATCCATCAGAGGCGCATCTTGCTGCACCTGTCGCCAGTAGCGGAGATCCTCGCTGGAATAGACCGACGCTTTCCCCTGCCAGTTACCCGGCGGCGTGTTCCAGTTCAGGCGCAGTTGCGCCAGATAAAGCGGATCTTTTCTCTCCTCGGGCAGCGTCAGTAAATAACTCTGGCCGAACCTTTTTACCTCGTCGCTTTCCAGATGGATTTCAATCCCGCTCCTGGAGCGTAAAACAACGGATGCCGGCCCCTTTTCCTGCTGTTCAGCCGACGAGACCGGCGCCCTGTCCAGCGGGAAAAGCCGCAGATCCAGCGTCTCTGGTGTCACGGGCTGCTGTTTTTGCACCTCGAGGGCAAAGGGCACAGCATCCCCACGATGGTTAAAGACCCGCACATCACGCAGGTCCAGCCATGCCGTGGTCTGATAGACCGCCTGGGGCAGCGCAACGCGATACCAGGGCGATGCGTCAAGCGTTCCAAGTGACATCCCCGTGGCGTAATCCTGCGGCGTTTCCCCTGCCTTATCGTTGCCCGAGGCCGCCCCGGCGGCACTGAACAGCACGCCCCATAACACCGCTCTCATCCATTTCATTTTGCTTCTCCTGCTTTTGGCGGTAACGGGGAGAAATACCCGACGATTAACACCAGAATAGCCACGCCGATAAACGCGATTGCCCGCGCCAGCCCGCCGCCGCCCGCGCTGTCCACCAGCATCAGTTTCACAATTACAATTCCCAGCAGCACCGCGCCGCACAGCCACTGGCGGCGGGAGTGACGCCGGGTGGCATGGAGCATCACCACCAGCGCCGCCAGCATCCAGACCAGCGCAAAGCAGGTCTGCACCAGCCGCGAATGCCATAGCGCGTCCGCATCCCAGGCAATTTCTCCGTACCAGGCCAGGGCCCGCAGCAGCATGCCGTTCAGCCACCAGCAGCTCAGGGCGAGCAAGGCGACAACCGGCCAGGGGCGGGAGACCGCGACATAGACCGGGAAGTAGCGCAACGCCGCGCGATACAGCATCACCAGCCCCAGCAACGCCAGGGCCGCCCCCTCCTCCAGCGGATTGATTAACGGCAACCAGGTCTGACGATAAACCACGCCATCCTGGAAGTTGGTCAGCACTAACAGGCCTGTCAACGCCACCGTAACCGGCAGCATCGCCTGTACCCCATACAGCGCAGGCCAGACGCGGAATGGCCAGATATTCCGCCCCACCGCCTCGTTAATCAGGAAGATTGTCAGGCCACCCGCCGCCATCATCAGGCCGCTTCCCCAGGCCGCCATGCCCCACGGCAGATCGCGTGCAAACCAGAAAAGCTCCATCGCCAGCGCCAGCAGAACCATCCAGAATAGCGACAAATGCGCAATCCTGGACAGCCGCGGCGGCAATGCCGCTCCGTCGCGCCAGAGCAACGCCACCGCCGCGGGTAACGCAACACACCACGCCAGATTCGACCAGCCTGCGGCGAAGATCTGCTGCTGTGATATCTGATACAGCAGCACCACCAGCATCATGGGCCACAGCAGCCATTTACTGTGATCCAGCGCCTGCCATGCCAGCCGCCCCGCAACGCTGCGCCAGCCCCAGACCGAGATCGCCAGCAACCCCAGCACGCCCGCCATCACCCGTGAGTCATTGTTCAGCACCCACTGCGATGCGCCCGCCAGCGCGACCAGCCAGAAAAGTAGTCCGCCTGCGAGAAGCCCCAGGCTGACCTGAAGCTGGACCGCACGCCACAGCCATGCCCCCGCCAGCCAGCACAGGCTGAGAACCGCGAAGATCAGCATCAGAGACAGCGGCACCGTGCCATTTACTTGCGCCCAAAGCGCGCTGCACAGCGCCAGAACCAGCAGCGCCGTGCCGCTGTACGTCATGCGTCGCTGGTGCTGTTGCACCCCCAGCCAGAGGATCCCCAGCCCTTCCAGCGCCCAGGCCATCGATGTCCAGCGCGCCGAGAGCGCCAGCGGGATAGCGAGGGTGATAAAGGCGCCGCCAAGCGCCAGCGCAGCCAGGACCAGCGGTTTCCCCAGCGAAGGGTAGCGACGCAAGGCCAGCCAGGCTAATGCGACATAGAAACCGCCGTACCCCAACGCGCTGAGGGCTGGTCCATACTCCCAGTGCCGGGTAATGGCGTACTGCATGCCAAAGCCCACCAGGGGCGGCGCAAACAGCAGCACGCCATCAATAAGTTGTTTCCCCTTCTCCTGCGCACGCAGCGACAGCGCCACGCTCAACACGCCGAAAAGGATCGTATTTGCGATCAGGAACAGCTGACAGCTCAGGTAGTACGCGGGCTGGTAAGCATTTGCTCCCCATAATCCCCCGACGCCAAAGGTGAAGGCCAGGCCGAGCAGATTCAGCTCCCGCCAGTGCTGCCAGATGCTGATGGCGAGAATGCCCACGGAAAGCAGAAGATAAAACGAGAACAGCGCCACATGATTGCCGCTGCCGCTGGAGAGCAGCAGCGGCGCCAGATAACCGCCGAGGCTTGCCAGCATCGCCAGGCTGAGCGCCTTTTGCAGGATTGCCAGCCCCACGCTCGCGGCGCAAATCACCACCAGCAGCGCAAAAGCCAGGGTCATCGGCAGCATCTGCCACAGGCGGAACGCGCCAAAAACGGTGAGATAGAGCGCCCCTGTCGCGCCCCCCTGTAATATCAGGGCGTAAACCGGCTGTTTATGACGTAATCGCCAACCTGTCGCCAGCAGCACAAGAGCAAATAGCGCGGCCGCGACGAGACGTAATTCCAGAGGGAAGAGTGAATGTTCAACCGTATAGCGCAGCAGGAATGAGAGGCCGAAGAACAGGAGCAAAATACCAAGCTTCGCCAGCGGGTTACCCTGCATAAACCAGCGTACCAGCGAGGTAATCATGCCGCCCAGAGCAGAAGGCTCCCGGTCTTTGGTCGTCGCGTTAACAGGGTCTGGCTCCCGGGCAGCGGGTGCAGGCTTCGCCCGGGAGAGCCAGGGATCGGCGGGCTCAGGCACAACGGCGGCGACCGGTTCCGGGGCCACAAGTGTCGGCGCAGTTGTCACCGCTTCAGCCTGCGGCATGACAGGTTTTTCTGCCACGCCGCGCTTTTCAAGCTCCTCAAGGCGGCGGCGCAGAACCGTTAGCTCAAAGCGAAACGCCGAGGTGCGGTTAAGGGCGACAATCGCGAGGATGAGCACCACCACCCCCACGAACAATAAAACAATGCAGCCAAAGATCAGTAGCTCATCCATGTTTCCACCTTCCACCGTATATGGGTTAAGCAGATTGACACAAATTGTTGCATTTCCGCTATCTCTGACTGTAAAACTAGTCGCTTTTCAGAAATTCTTCCCACCCGGAAGCAGGCGGCAGGCGCTCAGCACCTGCCGTACAGCAAATTAATTACCGAACCAGACGCAAGCCGAGATCGCCGGGAGCGACAGTACGCCGTCCTGCGCCACGCCTTTCCCCTCTTTCAGCTGCCACTGCTTAACGTTGAGCAGCGGCGAATCGTCCATCACCACTTCACAGGCATCGCCCCGGTTAATGGCCACCAGCACCCGCTGCTGGTTGTAGACGCGCATAAACACCACCACGTTGTCGTGGGCGTACACCACCTGACAGCCGCCGTAGCGCAGAGCCTGGTTCTGCTTGCGCAGCCTGATTAACCGCTGGTAGAGCGCCAGCAGGGTTTTGTCCTGTTTTTCATCCTCCCACGGGAAGGTCTTCCGGCAGAACGGATCGTTATTGCCGTCGAGCCCCACCTCATCGCCATAGTAAATACACGGCACCCCAGGCCAGGTGAACAGCCAGGTGATGGCCAGCGGCAGGCGGGCGACATCTTTGCCGAGCAACGACTTAAAGCGGGCGGTGTCGTGACTGTCGAGCTGGTTAAACATGCGCAGCTGCTGCTGATGGGAAAGGCTGGCGCGGTAGTTATCCATCCATCTCATGCAGGTTTCCGCATCAATCTGCTGCGGATCGTAGGAGATATCGGTATTGGCGAGGAAACCCCACAGCGGGAAGGTGAAGCCGCGATAGTTCATCGCCGAATCTTCTGCATCAGCCTGTAACCACTGGCGGGCGTCGCCAAAATGTTCACCAAAGACGAAAGCCTCTGGATTGGCCTCCTTCGCCGAACGGGTGATCCCGGTGACGTGCTGCAGATTATGGCGCGCCCCGCCGCCTTCGCCGAGCATGTGCACCACGTCCAACCGCCAGCCGTCCATGCTCCACGGCGCTTTCAGCCAGTGACGAACAATGCTGTCCTCGCCGCCGTAGATCTCATCCACCACCCCGGACGACTGATAATCCAGCTTCGGCAGGCTGGCGTAGCCCAGCCAGTCGAGGGCGCGGCCCTCGTCGTCAAAGCTGTACCAGTCCCGCTGGGCCGAGTCCGGGTTATGGCAGGCCCCGCCCGTCCCCCGGTTGTGGCGGTCGAACCAGGCGTGGGAATCACCGCTGTGGTTGAACACGCCATCGAGGATCAGGCGCATCCCCTCCCGGTGGGTGTTCTCCCGCAGGCGTAACAGGGCGACGTCGCCGCCAAACCGCTCGTCCACGTGGCGATAATCTTCGGTGTCGTATTTATGCACGCTGGGGGCGACAAAGACCGGGTTGAGGTAGAGCGCCGTGACGCCCAGTTTTTTCAGATAGGGCAGCTTCTCGCTGATGCCGTCGAGATCGCCACCGTAAAACGTCGATCCCCCCGCCTGGGCGGTTACCGGCTCATCCCACTCCCGGAAAAGGGTCTCATGGCCGGCGGCATGGTGATGATAGGTGCGATCCAGTTCCGGGTTGCGCCGCTGGCTGCGGGCAAAGCGGTCCGGGAAGATCTGATAAAAGACCTGGTCGGCCACCCACTGCGGCCCGGCATCGGGGTAATCGACGGCAAACTGCTCCAGCCGCGCCGGTGGAAAACGGCTGAAACCCTGCGGGGTGAACCACAGCTGACGGTTATGCCAGAGCATCTTAAAGCTGTAGCGGCGGCGCGGCTGCCCTTTCTCCACGTCGATGGTGGCCCGCCAGGCCGTCACGCCGGGTTGCGGCTGGCTGCGCTGCTTCTGCATTTTCAGCGACGTCTCTTCATTATCGATTTCAGCGCGCAGCGTCACCCGCTCAGGCAAATTCTCGCCCGTCAGCCACAGCGTGATGACAAGTTTATCGTTGTTTTGCTTAACAAATGGGGCAACCGGCAGGTGCCATGCATTCAACATCTTTTATCCCCTTTCCCAGAAATGAGGTCACCTTGCCACAGGGTAGTTGATGTTCACTCCTCACGGAGAGGTTTATTGGGGGAGGAGGAAGGGGGAGGAGAAAAATGCCCGGCGTTTGCCGGGCATTGCTGTTACTGCACTTGAGCTAGCTGACGCTCGCGGCGGCGTTTAAACACCCAGCCCACCAGCAGCAGCGCAATCCACGCAAAGCCGACATACAGCGAGATGCGGGTTTCCGGATGGTAACCAATCAGTCCGATAATGAAGACCAGGAAGATCAGGCCGGCAACGGTACTTGCCACGCCGCCCGGCACCTTAAACTTCAGCGCTTTTACCTCTTCCGGCGACAGACGGCGGCGGAAGCCAATCTGCGACATCAGAATCATGATCCATACCCAGACGGTGGCAAAGGTTGCCAGCGATGCAATCACCAGGAAGACGTTTTCCGGCATGATGTAGTTGAGGTACACCGACAGCAGCAGCGCCACGGTCATCACCAGCACCGTCACCCACGGCGTACCGCGGCTGGAGGTTTTAGCGAATGCTTTCGGCGCACTGCCCTGCTCGGCCATGCCGTGCAGCATACGCCCCACGCCGAAGACGTCGGCATTGATGGCGGAAAGCGACGCGGTCAGCACCACGAAGTTAAGAATGCTGGCGGCAAAGGTGATCCCCAGATGCTGGAACGTCAGCACGAACGGGCTGCCGTTGGTGCCGACCTGGTTCCACGGGTAGATGGACATGATCACAAACAGCGTGCCCACGTAGAAGACCAGGATACGCATCGGCACCGAGTTGATGGCGCGCGGGATAGACTTCTCAGGATCTTTCGCTTCACCGGCGGTGATACCGATGATTTCGATCCCGCCGTAGGCAAACATCACCATCTGCAGCGACATTACCATGCCTATCCAGCCGTTACTGAAGAAGCCGCCGTTGCTCCACAGATTGTGGATCCCGGTCGGTTGTCCGCCGTTGCCAATCCCCCAGATGATGATGCCGATACCGGCAGCAATCATGATGATAATGGTGGCGACTTTAAAGAAGGAGAACCAGAACTCCAGCTCGCCAAACACCTTCACGCTCATCAGGTTGATGGCGCAGATGATCAGCACCACGCTGAGCACCCAGATCCAGTGCGGCACGGTCGGGAACCAGACGCCCATATAAATGCCGAACGCCGTTACGTCGGCGATAGCGACAATCAGGATTTCGAAGCAGTAGGTCCAGCCGGTGATATAGCCAGCAAGCGGGCCTAAGTTTTCTTGCGCATAGCGGGAGAAGGAGCTGGCTGACGGGTTATGTACCGACATCTCCCCCAGCGCACGCATGATGATGTAAGCGGCAACACCGCCGATAAGATACGCCAGCAGAACGCTGGGACCGGCCATTTTAATGGCATCTGCCGAGCCATAAAAAAGACCAGTACCGATTGCAGAACCCAGCGCCATAAAGCGGATGTGGCGGGCGCTCAATCCACGCTTGAGTTTGTTAGTGCTTTCCATTTGTTGTCATGCCATTTCAGACTAAAAAAAACAAAAAACCACGGGGCATTACGCCCCGTGGTTAAACATTCAGCCGTTGATTAGTGCGCGTTCGATGTAACCTGACGCCCTGCAGCACGATCCCAGATAATTGCCAGTACCAGTGCAACAACGGTAGGCATCAACCACGCCAGACCCTGTTCGGACAGCGGCAGACGCTGTGTCCAGGCAGGCAGAATGGCGCTGATAGCAGATGCCTTAATGCCGTCAAGCATACCAAAAAGCAGACTGATAAACATGGCCGGCGCGATAATTCGTGTGGAATTGTTCCACCAGCCGCGGGTGAAGCTCAGCACGACCAGCACGATGCACGGCGGGTAGATGGTGGTCAGCACCGGAATGGAGACCTGAATCAGGTGGCTCAGACCGAGGTTCGACACCGCCATAGAGAAGCCGCCCAGGATAAACACCAGCGTGCGGTAAGAGAGCGGCACGTACTGGGCAAAGAACTCTGCACAGGCACAGGTCAGGCCAACCGCCGTCACCAGACAGGCCAGGAAGATCAGGATAGCCAGCATCATGCTTCCCGCGCCGCCAAAGGTGTGCTGAACGTAAGCATGCAGGATTGCCGCACCGTTAGCGCCCTGGTCAACCAGCACGCTGCTGTCGGAACCGAGACGGAACAGCGCCAGATAGAGCAGCGCCAGCCCTGCGCCCGCCATCAGGCCAGCCCAGACGGTGTAACGGGTCAGCAGACGCGCTTCGGTCACGCCGCGGGAACGCGCAGCGTTAACGATCACGATACCGAACGCCATCGCGCCCAGCGTATCCATGGTCAGATAGCCGTTCACAAATCCGTTAGAGAATGCCGCATTCTGGTACGCTTCGGTCGCGGAGCTCAGCGGGCCGGCAGGCCAGATAATCGCCGCAACAGCCAGTACCACCAGCGCCAGGATCTTCATCGGTGCCAGGAAGTTACCCACGGTATCCAGCAGCTTGCCCGGATAGAGCGACACCAGAATCACGATGGCGAAGTAAACCAGGCTGTAGATAAACAGCGGCAGCGGGCCGTCGCCGGTCAGCGGGGCAATCCCCACTTCGAAGGAGACGGTCGCGGTACGCGGCGTGGCGAACAGCGGGCCAATCGCCAGGTAGCAGACCACGGCCAGCATCACCCCGGCCACTTTGCCAATCGGCGCGCTGAGGCTGTCAACGCCGCCGCCAACTTTCGCCAGCGCAACGACGGTCAGTACCGGCAGACCTACGGCGGTAATTAAAAAGCCAATAGCCGCCGTCCAGACGTGTTCACCCGCCTGTAAGCCAACCATGGGAGGAAAGATGATGTTGCCAGCGCCAACGAACAGCGCAAATGTCATAAAGCCCAGCGCGATGATATCGCGCGATTTCAATTGATGGGTCATAAAACCTTACTGCCTGTGGATGTGGTGTTGAAAACGTTGAATTTTTCGCTATCCGTTGCGGAACAAAACAGCGGAAAAAATGTGCAACCTCAGCGGGAAATGCTTTCCTACCGGCGTGGAGAAGAATAGTTTTTCGATTTACCACGCAAATACAGTCTGTCCGACGATATCAGGGGGGCAATTTAAACGCTTATAACGTTTAAAGGCAATATGGGATCTGAAAACCAGAACAATATGCCAGCCTGAAAGATGAGAGTGGAACATTACACCATTTATAAGAAAAACTCATGGCTAATAATGCGAACAAAAAAGCAACAGGCGTATAAAATTTACCCGCGCTTCGGTTGACTGCAAAGCAAACAGGCCAGCATACGCTGGCCTGTGGCAATATCTGATTACAGTGACGCCGTCAGGCGCTGTTACTGGCAATTAAACGTTCCGGGATCACGAAGCTGAAACGCGTACTTTTACCCGGCGTACTGACAATATCGAGACGGCTGTCGTGGTGATTGATGGCATGCTTAACAATCGCCAGCCCCAGGCCGCTGCCGCCCGTCTGCCGGGAACGCGCTTTATCCACCCGATAAAAACGCTCGGTCAGACGAGGAATATGCTCCGGACCAATCCCCGGGCCATTGTCCTCAACGCTGAACTCCGCCCCCGTGGGCACATGCTGCCAGCGCACGGTGATGTGGGTCCCGGCGGGGGTATGATTCACCGCGTTATAGACCAGGTTCGAGATCGCGCTGCGCAGCTCGTCGTTACTGCCGCGCACTTTCAGGGTGTTATCCACCTCGAAGGTAAGCTGGTGCTGCTGCTGGCTTAAGGTCTGCGCTTCGCGCTCTAACATCCGCAGCATCATCGGCACATCGATCGTTTCATTCAGCGCCAGGGTCGGAGCCGCCTCAATGCGCGAGAGGGTCAGCAACTGCTTCACCAGGCCTTCCATGCGTTGCGTCTGCTCGCGCATGGTCTGCAGCGCTTTTTCCCGCGGCGCGCCCTCCAGGGTCTGCTCCTGCATCATCTCCAGATAGCCCTGCAGCACCGTCAGCGGGGTGCGTAATTCGTGGCTAACGTTGGCGAAGAAGTTGCGCCGCGCCCCTTCGAGCTGGTGCATTTGCGTCACGTCGCGCGCCACCATCAGCCACTGTTTGTCGCTGTAGGGCATCACGCGGATCTCCAGATGACGACCGTTGTTGAGCACCAGATTATGCGGGCGGGTGAAGTCGCGTTTTTTCAGATACTGCGTGAACTCCGGATAACGCAGCAGGTTGAGAATGTTTTGCCCGTTATCATCCGGCCAGCGCAGGCCCAGCAGCTGTTGTGCCAGACCGTTGCACCAGAACATTGTTCCCTCTTCGGTGGTGAGTATCACCGCATCCGGCAGCGATTCCGCGCCGCTGCGAAAGCGTTTGATCAGACTGCCCAGCTCACGACGGCGTTTTTTATTACGCATCTGCATCTGGTGCAGGCCATACAGAAGAGGTTCCCAGCTTCCGCTGCCGGGCGGCGGCGTCATACTTCTGTCAACCCACAGCCACCATGACAGGCGGAGCAAATTCCAGAAGTGCCAGATCAGCAGTCCTGTGACCGCTGCCAGTAAAAACCAGGGTAAATAACCGATTAAGGCCCCGAGGATCAGGGCCGGGATACAGCAAAGTATCAGTTCAAAACAGAGCCTTTTCCATGACAGACGTTCCAGCACGCGTCACACTCCTGTCATTGTTCAGAAACGGGTGGAGAAACGATAACCCGTGCCGCGGACGGTCTGTACCATGCGATCGTGACCGCTGGTTTCGAGTGCCTTACGCAAACGGCGAATGTGAACATCCACCGTTCGATCTTCAACATAAACGTTAGTGCCCCAGACATTATTGAGCAACTGCTCGCGGCTGTAGACGCGCTCCGGGTGGGTCATGAAGAAGTGCAACAGTTTGAATTCGGTCGGCCCCATATCAAGAGGGTTTTCACCGGTCATCACGCGGTGCGAGGTAGGATCCAGGCTCAGGCCCTGCATCTCAATCACCTCTTCCACCGCCATCGGTGAAATACGGCGCATCACGGCCTTAATGCGTGCCACCAGCTCTTTCGGGGAGAAGGGTTTGGTGATGTAGTCATCCGCGCCGGTCTCCAGGCCTCGAACGCGATCTTCCTCTTCGCCACGGGCGGTTAACATCATCACCGGGATATCGCGGGTTAAGGCTTCACGTTTGATATGTTTGATGAATTGCAGACCAGAGCCGCCAGGCAACATCCAGTCGAGCAGGATCAGATCGGGCCAGGGTTCGTTGAGCTGATTCACCGCGCTGTCGTAATCTTCGGCTTCTATCGGTTGAAAGCCATTTTGTTCGAGCACGAAACAGACCATTTCGCGAATGGGTGCTTCATCTTCTACGACCAGAATACGTCTCGCCATACTTAGCCCTGTCTTATTGAGGTTACATGTTTGTAATACGGCGTCATTATGCGTCAGATTTATGACAGATTTATGAAAAACGTACCCGCTAATAATGGCAAGCCGTTGTTTTATGGCAGCCCCGATTGTAACGGTTATCTTCGTCACCCTGAAAGTTTATAATCCCGCTAACCTTTTTTTGCCACGGATCTGTTATGCGCATACTTCACACCTCGGACTGGCATCTGGGACAAAATTTTTACAGCAAAAGCCGCGCCGCCGAACATGAAGCGTTCCTCAACTGGCTGCTTGAGACTGCGCAATCACAAGACGTCGATGCCATCCTGGTGGCCGGGGATATCTTCGATACCGGCTCGCCGCCGAGCTATGCGCGCGAGCTCTATAACCGCTTCGTGGTGAACCTGCAAAAAACCGGCTGCCATCTGGTGATCGTAGCGGGCAACCATGATTCCGTCGCCACGTTGAATGAATCCCGTGAGATCCTGGCTTTTCTGAATACCACCGTGGTCGCCAGCGCCGGCCACGCGCCGCAAATATTGAACAGACGCGACGGCACGCCCGGGGCGGTGCTGTGCCCGATCCCGTTTTTACGTCCGCGCGACGTGGTGCAGAGCCAGGCGGGTCTGTCCGGGACAGAGAAACAGCAGCAGCTGTTAAAAGCCATCACCCACTATTATGACGATCAATATACCCAGGCCTGCGCCCTTCGCGGCGACAGCGTGCTGCCGATTATCGCGACCGGGCATCTCACCACCGTCGGGGCCAGTAAAAGTGACGCGGTACGTGACATCTATATCGGTACGCTGGATGCCTTTCCCGCCCAGCATTTCCCGGCGGCAGATTATATCGCCCTGGGCCACATCCACCGGGCGCAGATGATTGGCGGCTGCGAGCATATTCGCTACTGCGGCTCCCCTATTCCCCTCAGCTTTGATGAAACCGGCAAAAGCAAATGCGTGCATCTGGTGAGTTTCGACCAGGGTAAGCTCAGCGCCGTCGAATCGCTCGAGGTGCCCATTACCCAGCCGCTGGCGGTGCTGAAGGGCGATCTGGCGGCCATTACCGCCCAGCTTGAGCAGTGGCGCGGCGTGGAACAAACGCCGCCCGTCTGGCTGGATATCGAACTCACCACCGATGAGTATCTGCACGACATGCAGCGCAAGATCCAGCATCTGACGGAAGATCTGCCGGTGGAGGTACTGCTGGTGCGCCGCAGCCGCGAGCAGCGGGAGAAAAGCCTGGCCAGCAGCCTGCGGGAAACCCTCAGCGAGCTGCGGGTGGAGGAGGTTTTTGAGCGCCGCCTCGCACAGGAACCCCTGGATGATGCCCAGCGTGCCCGCCTCAACGAACTGTTCAGCCACACGCTCCACGCCCTCAGCAATGAGGAGGATGACGCATGAAAATTCTCAGCCTGCGCCTGAAAAACCTCAACTCGCTCAAGGGCGAATGGAAAATTGACTTTACCGCCGAGCCTTTCCTCAGCAATGGCCTGTTTGCCATTACCGGCCCGACCGGTGCGGGTAAAACCACCCTGCTGGACGCCATCTGCCTGGCGCTCTATCACGAGACGCCGCGCCTGAATACGGTCTCGCAGTCGCAAAACGACCTGATGACCCGCGACACCGCCGAGTGCCTCGCCGAAGTGGAGTTTGAAGTCAAAGGCATCGCCTATCGTGCCTTCTGGAGCCAGAACCGGGCGCGTAACCAGCCGGACGGCAATCTGCAGGTGCCCCGCGTGGAGCTGGCCCAGTGTGAAGATGGCAAAATTCTGGCGGATAAAGTAAAGGACAAGCTGGAGCTGGTCGCCTCCCTGACCGGGCTCGACTACGACCGCTTTACCCGCTCGATGCTCTTATCTCAGGGACAGTTTGCCGCCTTCCTGAACGCCAAACCGAAAGAGCGCGCCGAACTGCTGGAAGAGCTGACCGGCACGGAAATTTACGGCCAGATTTCCGCTATGGTGTTTGAAAAACATAAGGCGGCGCGCAGCGAGCTGGAGAAGCGCCAGGCCCAGGCCGCCGGGGTGGTGTTGCTCAGTGAAGAACAGCAGCAGCAGCTTCAGCAAGGTTTGCAGGTACTTACTGACGAAGAAACGCAGCTGCTGACCCAGCAGCAGGCGCAACAGAAAGATTTTCAATGGCTTACCCGCCACGATGAGCTTGTGCGCGAGCAACAGCAGTCGATGGCAGCCCAAGAGCAGGCGCAGCAGGCTCTGACCGACGCCATGCCCGAGCTGGAAAAGCTGCATCTGGCCCAGCCTGCGGCCCAGCTGCGTCCGCAGTGGGAGCGGCAGCAGGAGCAGCTTGCCCTTCTGTCGCAAACCGAGCAGCAGATGCAGGAGGTGAATACTCGCTTACAGTCCAGAGTGGAGCTGCGCTCGCGCATTCGCAACGGGGCCCTGCGCGCGCGCGATGAGCTGCAGACCGAACTGACCGCGCTCACCCAGTGGCTCACCGAACACGACCGCTTCCGCCAGTGGAGTCAGGAGATTGCCGGCTGGCGGGCGCACTTTACCCAGCTCAACCGCGACAAAACGCAGATGGCGAACCTGACCCGGCGTATTACGGAGTTACGCCAGAAGCTGGCCAGTTTACCGGTAAGCACGCTGACGCTCAGCGCGGAACAGGCCAACGCTGAGATGGCGCTCCAGACGCAGTCCCGCGGGGCACGCCAGCGCCTGACCACCCTCCATGCCCGCTATCAGCCCCTGCAACAGCGGTTGCGCCAGAATGGCGAAAGCGTGCAAAAGGCGCAGGGTGAGCTGGCAACACTGAACGAAACCCTGACGCTGCGCCGTCAGCAGTACAAAGAGAAAAACCAGCACTATCTCGATCTCAAAACCCTGTGTGAGCAGGAAGAGAAGATCAAAAAGCTGGAGAGCTACCGGGCGGAACTGGAAGCCGGGAAGCCCTGCCCGCTCTGCGGCTCCACCGGGCATCCGGCGATTGCCCAGTACCAGGCCTTAGTGCTCACCGAAAACCAGCGCCGCCGGGACGCGATGGAAAAAGAGGTTGCCGCTCTCAAAGAGGAAGGCCTGCTGGTGCTCGGACAGGTGAATGCGCTCAATACTCAGCTTCAGCGAGAAACAAGCGAAGCGCAGACCCTCTCGCAGGAAGAGCAAGCGCTCACTAAAGAGTGGCAGGCGGTGTGTGGTTCCCTGAACGTTAACCTGAATATTCAGGAAGATATCGCTCCCTGGCTGGCTGAACAGGAGCAGTACGAGCAGCAGCTCCACCAGCTTAGCCAGCGTCTGACCCTGCAAAGCCAGCTGAGCGAAGAGGAAGCGCAGGAACAACTCTACCAGCAGCAGCTTCTGGCAACGCGCACGGCGATGGCGCAAACGCTTGATGCCCTGTCGCTGGCGGTGCCGGAGGACGGCACCGAGGCGGCCTGGCTTGCTGAACGCGAAAAAGAGTCGCTGGCCTGGCAGGAGCGGCAGTCGCAGCATAATGCCCTGCGGGATCGCATCACCGCCCTGGCACCGCTGCTGGATACCCTGCCGGAAACGGATCTCACGGAAGCGGAAAGCACCATCCCGGATAACTGGCGCGAGATCCACACCGAGTGCGTCTCCCTGCAAAGCCAGCTCGCCACGCTGCAACAGCAGCACAAGCTGGAAAGCGAGCGCCTGCAACAATCCCGGGCGCAGTTTACCGCCGCGCTGGCCGCCAGCGTCTTCAGCGATCGGGAGGCGTTTCTCGCGGCCCTGCTGGATGCCGGGACGGTTCAGCGTCTGGAGCAGCTGAAACACAGCCTGGAGAATCAGATTCAGCAGACCACGGCGCTGCTCCAGCAGGCCGGTCAACGGCTGAACGAACATCTGGAACAGCGCCCGGCGGGCCTGACAACGCAAGCCCCGGTTCTGCACGAGCAACTCCAGCAGCTGGCGCTGAAGCTTCGCGAAAACACCACCCGTCAGGGGGAGATCCGCCAGCAGCTTAAGCAGGACAGCGACAATCGCCAGCACCAGCAGACGCTGATGCAGCAGATCGAAGAGGCGGCTCGTCAGGCGGATGACTGGGGTTATCTGAACTCGCTGATCGGTTCTAAAGAGGGGGATCGCTTCCGCAAGTTCGCCCAGGGCTTAACCCTGGACAATCTGGTGTGGCTCGCCAACCAGCAGCTGACCCGCCTGCATGGCCGCTACCTGCTGCAGCGCAAGGCCAGCGACGCGCTGGAGCTGGAAGTGATGGACACCTGGCAGGCGGATGCGGTGCGTGACACCCGCACGCTCTCCGGCGGGGAAAGTTTCCTCGTGAGCCTGGCGCTGGCGCTGGCCCTCTCCGATCTGGTAAGCCACAAAACGCAGATTGACTCGCTGTTCCTCGATGAGGGCTTCGGCACGCTGGACAGCGAAACGCTGGATACCGCCCTGGATGCGCTGGATGCGCTGAACGCCAGCGGTAAAACCATCGGCGTGATCAGCCACGTGGAGGCGATGAAAGAGCGCATTCCGGTGCAGATCAAAGTGAAGAAGATCAACGGGCTGGGGTACAGCAGGCTGGATAAGGTGTTTGCGGTGGAGTAGTTAAGGATGGGTGCTATCTGTACCCCTCACCCTAACCCTCTCCCCATAGGGGTGTACGGTCCGGGGTGAGGGGGGAACAAGCCGCACCAATGGCACTATCAGTTCGGCCACAGCCAGGCCGCGCCGCGCACGCCGCTGGAGTCGCCGTGCACCGCTTTGCGGATCGGGGTTTCGCATTCGCCGCCAAACACCCACTGCTTCACCAGCTGGGGAACGGTGGTATAGAGACGGTCAACGTTACTCATGCCGCCGCCCAGCACGATCACATCCGGGTCGAGAATATTCACCACGTGCGCCAGCGACTTCGCCAGCCGCATCTCGTAACGGCTGAGCGCCAGTTCGGCGACGGCGTCCCGCTCCTCCACCAGCCGCATAATCTCATTGCCTTTCAGCGGATGGCCGCTCAGACGACGGTAGTCGGTGGCAAAACCGGTGCCGGAAATAAAGGTCTCGATGCAGCCCTGTTTGCCGCAGTAGCACGGCACTTCCGCGCGGTACTTCAGTTCATCTTCATCCATCCACGGCAGCGGGTTATGCCCCCACTCGCCTGCCGTGCCGTTGCCGCCGATATGGGAGCGGCCATTGAAGGCCACGCCTGCCCCGCAGCCGGTTCCGATGATCACCGCGAATACAGTCTGTGCGCCCGCCGCCGCGCCGTCGATGGCCTCGGAGACCGCCAGGCAGTTAGCGTCGTTCGCCAGCCGGACTTCGCGGTTCAGGCGCTGGCTTAAGTCACGGTCGAAGGGCTGGCCGTTAAGCCAGGTCGAATTCGCATTTTTCACCACCCCGGTATAGGGCGAAATCGACCCCGGAATGCCCATGCCAACCGTGCCGGTCTGGCCGGTGGCCTTTTCGGCCATCTCCACCAGGTGAGCGATGGTTTCAATGGTCTGCCGGTAGTCGTCACGCGGGGTGGGCAGGCGGTGGCGGAACAGCTGCTCCCCCTGCTCGCCAAGGGCAATGACTTCTGTTTTGGTGCCGCCGAGATCAATACCAATTCGCACAGGACGTTCCTCATTATTTTGATTATCAACAGAGTAGAAGCCTGCTACCCGATTAGCAATGCAAGCGATGCGACAATTCGCTATCATGCCCGCTGAATTAAACGACAAGACCGTGGAAATTATCATGCTGTGGTTCAAAAATTTGATGGTTTACCGTCTCAGCCGCGATATCGAACTGCGCGCAGACGAGATGGAAAAACAGTTAGACCTTTACGCATTTACCCCGTGTGGCAACCAGGACATGGCCAAAACCGGATGGGTTCCGCCTATGGGATCACAGAGCGATGCGCTGACCCACACCACCAATGGTCAAATCATCATCTGCGCACGTAAGGAAGAGAAGATCCTGCCGACGCCGGTGGTGAAGCAGGCGCTGGAAGCCAAAATTTTCAAGCTGGAAGCCGAACAGGGGCGGAAGCTGAAAAAAACGGAAAAAGATTCGCTGAAAGATGAAGTTCTGCACTCCCTGCTGCCGCGCGCCTTCAGCCGCTTCAGCCAGACGATGATGTGGATCGACACGGTAAACGGCCTGATTATGGTCGACTGCGCCAGCGCCAAAAAAGCAGAAGACACCCTGGCGCTGCTGCGTAAAAGCCTCGGCTCGCTGCCGGTGGTGCCGCTGACGATGGAAAACCCGATCGAGCTGACCCTCACCGAGTGGGTACGTGGCAACAACGTCCCGCAGGGGTTCCAGCTGCTGGACGAAGCCGAGCTGAAAGCGATTCTGGAAGATGGCGGCGTGATCCGCGCCAAGAAGCAGGAGCTGGTCAGCGACGAAATCGCCGTACATATCGAAGCCGGCAAGCTGGTGACCAAGCTGGCCCTCGACTGGCAGCAGCGTATTCAGTTCCTGATGTGTGACGATGGCTCAATCAAGCGCCTGAAGTTTTCCGATGAGCTGCGCGATCAGAACGACGATATCGACCGGGACGACTACGCCCAGCGCTTTGATGCTGACTTCATTCTGATGACGGGAGAACTGGCGGCGTTGATTAAAAGCGTGGTGGAAGGATTAGGCGGCGAAGCACAGCGCTGATGCTTAATGCCAGAAATCGGAGCCGGGTTAACCCGGCTCTTTTTTTTACAGATAACGACACAGGTAGGATGAAGGTTCAGCAACCTGCAGATGGAATTCGCTGTGGCCGGGTACGTTGAAAACATCACCCGGATTATAGATTTTCCACTCGGTTTCACCCGGCAATAACACCTTCAGTGAGCCGCTGACTACGGTCATCTCTTCAGGTTGCGCGGTCCCGAAGGCGTACTCCCCTTCTTCCATTACGCCGACACTGGCGCGGCCAGTAATGCTGCTGCTAAAACCGATGGACTTCACTTTACCGGAAAAGTATTCATTACTCTGAAGCATGGACTGGTCCTTATTGTCGTTGGTTGTCAATCCAATATAGGGGTGACACTCCATGCCTGTCACGCAAAATCATCAGACCAGCAATTCCGAGGCCAGCCGGGCTACCAGCACGTTTGACAGCAGCACCGGCACATCCAGATTTTTTTGCAGTAAATCGCGGTGATGCTGATGGAAACCGAGACAATCGAGCATCAGAACGTCCGCGCCGCGATCGAGCAGATCGCGTCCGGCATCGATGAGTCTGTTTTCGCTGTCCCAGAAGGGATTGGCTACGGCGAGGAGCGGCGCGTTGGACAGACCCTGCCATTTTTTCGACTGGTTCTCCAGCAGCTCATCCATCGGGACGATCACCCCCACCTGATGGCTGTCGACAATGGATCCGACCAGCGGGGGAATGATCCGCATCGGCTCAAGCAGGATCGCGTTGCGGGCGACAAGCCCGGTGATGGGGGCCGTGCTCATCAGCAGGATCACCTCATAATCCTGGTTATCGAGCACTTCAATCACGCTTTGCAGGCCTCGCTCGATCTTTGGCAGCGAGACGTGGCCCAGCTTCCCGTCGCTGAGCAGAACTGGCAGCCGCGCCTCACCCCGTTCAGGGGCGTAGTCTTCCATGACCTCTTCCCGGCTCAGCGTACCGAGCAGACTGTAATGCGTAATCTGTTGTTCAGAAATATGCTCTGTTAAGAGCGGTAATATTTCGCTTACCGGGACTACCCCAATCGTGAGGATCGCCAACGTCGCCTTCATTGTTCTCGCCTTTCTTAACCATCACTACCGTGACACAGATACAGGCTCACTTCGCTGTTCAGAAAAAGTGCTGAAAAGCGTAGCAGCACTTTAGGGTGCTGGAATGTAAAGATCCGCGAGCCTGACACAATGTGTCTGTAAACCCTGAACATTACCCTCCGATTGATGTTTACGCTTTGTTAAAAATGTGATTACCGTACGGTTCTTTATGCTTTCAGATTTTTATCAGGACTTATCGGGGTCTTCGTAACGGACTTTGGCATCCTGCGCTTCCTGCTCCGTTTCATGCTCGCTGATGAGCGAATCCGGTTTCGGGTGGTCGGCGCGCAGCTGATACCAGGTTACGGTCTGGCCCGTCGCACCTTTTTCAACGGCAACGATACGGGCTTCACGCGGATAGGGAGGTCTGGTTGGCATAGTTCATCCTTTTTTTGGTTGGCTGAACTATCAGTATAGACATCAGTTAGCTGGCGCATGCCAGATGCAGCGCAGCGACGATATTTTGCACCACGTCTTCAGGCGCAAGCGATGCGTCCACCACATGATGCGCGGCTTCGCGATAGAGCGCGTCACGCTCTGCCAGCACCGCGCTCACCTCTTCGCTGATGGGTTTGCCGGTCAGGGTTGGACGCTGTCCCTCTTCCGGGGAGGCCTCAAGGCGCTCCACCAGCACCGGGACGGGGGCGCAAAGGTAAATCACAATGCCCTTTTCGCGCATAAACTGACGGTTGTAGGCAGACAAAATAATGCCGCCGCCGGTAGCGATAATGCCGGAGCCCGCCGTTACCGCTTCGAGAGTGGCCGTCTCACGGGCGCGAAAACTCTCCCACCCTTCCTGCTCAACAATGTCGGCGATGCTCTGACCGGCCTGGGTCTGCAGCCAGTGGTCGGTATCGACAAATTCACTCTGGCACAGACGAGCCAGTTCAAGACCGACGGTGGTTTTGCCACAGCCGCGGGGGCCAATTAAAAAAATAGGCTGGGTCATGACCAGGTGTTCCCCTTGATGCCGCAGACGTGCGGGACGTGAAGTCGAAAAGAGTGCAATGATACCATTAAGCTAGTACACACGTTAACCGTAAAAAAATTATTACATCAGGCGTGGCTTTTAACTGACATTTCAGTCAACTCCAGAAATATCAAGGAAAGAACCTGTAAAGAAATGATGGCACTAGCCGGTGCGCCCACCTTACCTGAACCCACCCGCCGTTGACAACCCCGGACTGGGGTAATAATGACCAAAACATATGTCGCAGTGATGATTAACCCTGGCGGCGCTTCACTTCCAGCAGCCATTTATCCAGCTCGGCGGCAAACAGCTGCCTGTCGCGCTGGGAGAGGCTATCCGGCCCACCGGTCTGCACGCCGCTGGCGCGCATGGTGTCCATAAAATCACGCATCGTCAGCTTTTCGCGGATGGTGGACGGGGAGTAACGTTCGCCGCGCGGGTTGAGGGCAGCCGCCCCTTTCTCCAGCACTTCCGCCGCCAGCGGAATGTCGGCGGTGATCACCAGATCCTCCGCGCTGCACAGGCGCACGATTTCGTTATCGGCCACGTCAAAACCGGCCGGAACGCGCAGGGAGCGGATAAAGCGGGACGGCGGCACGCGCAGGTTCTGATTCGCCACCAGAGTCAGCGGCATCTGAACGCGCTCGGCGGCGCGAAACAGGATCTCTTTAATCACATTCGGACACGCATCGGCATCCACCCAAATCGCCATCTTCTCTCTCCGGCATATAATGCTGCGTAACAAAACCTGATAGGCTAAAGTTCGACAATCATAACAAAGTTTAAGAGGGAGACGTGATGGAGAAGAAAATCGGTTTTATCGGCTGCGGTAATATGGGCAAAGCCATTCTCGGCGGACTGATTGCCAGCGGTCAGGTGCTGCCGGGTCAGATTTGGGTCTACACCCCGTCGCCGGACAAGGTCGCCGCCCTGCACGACCAGTACGGGATCAACGCTGCGCAGAGCGCCCAGGAAGTGGCGCAGGTGGCCGATATCGTCTTCGGGGCGGTAAAGCCGAACATGATGGTCAAAGTCCTGAGCGACATCACCTCCAGCCTGAATAAAGAGACCCTGGTGGTCTCTATCGCGGCAGGCGTCACCCTCGACCAGCTGGCGCGCGCCCTGGGCCACGACCGTAAAATC
This sequence comes from Enterobacter sp. MF024, assembly GCF_005843915.1. Taxonomy (NCBI): domain Bacteria; kingdom Pseudomonadati; phylum Pseudomonadota; class Gammaproteobacteria; order Enterobacterales; family Enterobacteriaceae; genus Enterobacter; species Enterobacter sp. MF024. The sequence continues at coordinate 80,157 of NZ_VCBB01000013.1, forward strand.
GTCCGCGCGATGCCAAACACGCCGTCGCTGGTGAAAGCAGGCATGACCTCCATCACCCCTAACGCGCTGGTGACGACGGAAGAAGTTGCCGATGTGGTCAATATTTTCCGCTGCTTCGGGGAAGCCGAAGTGATTGCCGAGGCGATGATCCACCCGGTGGTGGGCGTCAGCGGTTCGGCGCCCGCCTACGTGTTCATGTTTATCGAAGCGATGGCGGATGCGGCGGTGCTGGGCGGGATGCCGCGCGCGCAGGCTTATAAGTTTGCTGCGCAGGCGGTGATGGGTTCAGCCAAAATGGTGCTGGAGACCGGCAAACATCCCGGCGAACTGAAAGATATGGTCTGCTCACCGGGCGGCACCACCATTGAAGCGGTGCGGGTGCTGGAAGAGCGCGGATTCCGCGCAGCCGTCATTGAAGCCATGAATAAGTGCATGGAAAAATCAGAGCTGCTGAGCAAATCCTGATCCATAGCCGGACGTTATGCGGCCACCTCGGTGCGGTTCCGTCCGGCATTTTTCGCTTTATAGAGTGCGATATCCGCCGCTTTCAGCCACTCCTGGTAATGCACCATCGACGTCGTTAGCGGCGCAACCCCGACGCTGATGCACAGCTTTACCTGCGGCGCACCCGGCAGGCGCAGTTCCGCCAGCCGTTCATGGACCCGCGACATCGCCGCAATGGCGCTTTCCGCAGGCGTCCCGCTCATGATCACCGCGAACTCATCCCCGCCAAAACGGCCGATCATATCGCTGGCGCGTAATGTCAGCTGAAGCTGGCGGGTCACGGCGATAATGGCCTGATCGCCGACGTCGTGGCCCCAGGTGTCGTTAATGCCCTTAAAGTGATCGATGTCGATCAGCAGCATCGTCGCACTCCGGTGGTAGCGACGGCAGTTTTCAAACTCCGTGCGCAGCAGCACTTCCCAGTGGCGACGGTTAAATACCCCTGTCATCCCGTCCAGCGTGCTCATCAGCTCCAGCCGCCGCTTATGCTCCACCAGACTGTTGGTAGTATGGAAACTGACCCAGGCAAACAGCATCGGATAACCCACAATGACCGGCAGCGCGAGCCAGATTTCCAGCGGGGCGCTGACGAAGGCCAGCGGCACGTGCATCATTTGCAGGGTTACCAGCGCCGACAGCGCGGTCATTAACGCGCCTGTGGCGTAAAGCCGGATGCCCCCCACGCCCATCAGGTTCATGCTCATCATCATGATCAGCGCCGCGCTGGGCATGGCGTTGAAGCCCATCAGCCCAATCCACACCCCGGCCATAATGGCGTCAATTTTGAGGTTGAACATCTCATTATGATGAGGATCCGCCGAGCGCATCGCTAATTGCCAGGCCAGGTGCGGCCAGACGAACGCCCACCCCACCAGCAGTAGCCACCAGAGGCCGTTCGCCGGCAGTGCGGCCAGCATGCTGCCAATCGGGAAGAAAAGAATAGCCAGACCCACAGCACGGGGTAAACGTAACCGGCGGGCCAGACGGATGCCTTCGCGGTGATGTTCATCCGCGGATCGCGCCTGGTTTATACCCTCACGGGCATAGGCTTTAGTGTAAAAGTTCTCATCATTCATGGGCATTGGGAATACTCAATAGTATTTTCCCAAATTATAGAAAGGCTTATCTGGCGCTAAGTATGATATTTCGGGTGAGCCAGACGAAGCGCTCACCCTTTTGAACTAGCCGGTTTTCTTCAGGCAGGCGCTCATGAACTTATTACGGTCATCGCCTTTGAGCGATTGTTGCGTCGCCTGGGAGTTACATTCACGCATTCTTTGCTGTTGCGGCGTCAGGCTTTTTTCGTTGGGTTTAGAAGAGGCGTTTTTCAGGCAATCGCTCATGTAGGTCTTACGGGAGTCGCCTTTCAGCGCCTGGGCGGTCGCCTGTTGGTTGCAGGTAGTCATGCGTTGCTGCTGCGGGGTGAGCTGTTTATCCTGCGCCCCCGCCGGGGTGAGAGAAAACAGCCCAAGGAGCAGCGTGACCAGCAGTGTGATTTTCATAGCACTTTCCTTCTGTGAATGATCTCCTTAAGTCTGGTCCGTGTTGATAAAAAAACCACCCGGCGGGATATTTTCCCGTCGGGCAGCCAGTTTATATCAGCCCTGATGCGGCATCGCTCACCAACTGATAGCCACGGGCCTGAGCCTGCACGCGCCTGCCCCTTCGGCATAATTTCGTTCCGCGGTTATTTCGGAATCGACCATTCCGTCGCCAATCAGCAGAATTATATTTTGGGCTGGCTTATCATTTAATGACGCGCGAATTACGGCGGTCTCAACTTCCGTCAAACGACGAGCCCCGCCGGGCCAGGTGATATCCCCTGGGCAGCACGATTATCAAGTACCGTAGTGGATGCAACATTTTCAGCATAAATAGTGGGGGTAAACAGCAGAGGGTGTAATGCAATATAAAATGCGCTCTGTTTCACTTATTTTCTCCATGGAGAAATACATGAAAAATAAAACAGAGCGACTACAGGCAACCGACGTGACGTTTCTATGACAATAACTTAAGTCAGATAACCGTTCAGCTGCGCGGGTGCCGTAGCAGCTTTTTTACGTATTGCTGCAGCATCTCGCTATCCTGGGCCGGTACCTCCGCATCTGGTCGGGCCTCATCCAGCGCGCCTTCAACGCTTTTGATCAACGCCTGCTGATCGCTTTGCGCCATCTGGCGTAACAGTGCGGTGACCACAATTTCCAGTGCCTCAACCTGAGCCACCAGCTCTTTTGACTCTTCTTCCTTTTCTGCCAGCTTCACCAACAACTCTGCAATGAGATTTTTCACAGCGCTATTTCCTTATCAGTTTTTTTCGACGTTATCATTATGTCTGATGCTTGCAAAGTGGGTAAAAGTACTATTTTTAAGCAAACCCCACATGCATCATAAAATAGTATCTCTGGGTGCGTGATAAGACGTGCTTTAAATTAAATTTAATTCTTTCTTAGCAGAATAATTAAAATGAAGAACCGCCATTTCACATTTATGATAATGGCGGTCAGATCACACTATATTATACAACAACATTAAAGACGCTTTGCCGCCTGAGTCCGGGCTTCCCGCAGGCGGCGCTGGCGCATCGCCCATGCCAGTTGCAGAATATTCACCAGCACCACCACCGCGGTGGCGGCAAATACCCAGCGGAATCCGGCCATCGCCGAAACCGCGGCCCCCATCAGCGGACCGGCCACGTTCCCCAGATACATAAACGACTGGTTATAGCCGAAGATGCGCCCGGTGACCCGATCGCTGGAGTACTTGATCAGCAGGGTCTGCACGGCGGGCAGCATGGCGCCATCAGCAAAGCCGAGTAAAAAGCGCAGCACGCCAAGCTGCAACGGGGTGGTGACAAAGGACATGGCGAAAAAGAGCACCACCGCCACGATAAGCGTCGCCATCAGAATACGGCCCGTGCCGATGCGATCCCCGAGTTTGCCGAGCCGTGGAGCGGACATTAACGCAGAAATCCCCGGCACGGCGGCAATCATCCCGCTGAGGAAGGCAATATTGTTACTCTCGGGCGCCATCGACTGAATAAACAGGGCGAGGATCGGCCCCACCGAGCCGTTGCAGAGCTGGATCACCATGGTGGTGACGAACAGGCTGATCATCAGCCCCGGATAAGGGAGCGAGGCAAATACCGCCTTGCCGCTCAGCCGCTCCGCCTTGCTCACGGTCGGGCGCGCCCCCTCTTTAATCAGAAACAGCGTCACCAGAAAACTGATCACCAGCAGGACGGCGGTGATGACGAACACCGCGCGCAGCCCCACGTGGTCAGCCAGGAATCCGCCCATCAGCGGACCGCCAATCACCCCGCTGATCTGCGCCGTCGACAGAGTGCTGATGGCCCAGCCGCTACGCTCCCGGGGCACCTGGGAGGCCACCAGCGCCATCGCATTCGGAATATAGCCGGAGGTGAGCCCCATCAGGGCGCGCAGCAGGAACAGTTGCCAGACGTTGGTGGCAAACGCCTGCAGCAGGATGGCAATCGCCATCCCCAGCGAGGCGCGCAGCAGCATCAGCTTGCGCCCTTTGCGGTCCGCCAGGCTGCCCCACATGGGCGAGACGATGGCCGACACCAGAAACGTGACGCTGAAGACCAGCCCTGACCACATCGACAGCGCCTCGTGGGACGAGACGCCAAGCTGAGACACATACAGCGGCAAAAACGGCAAAATCTGACTGATGGCAAGGCCGGTGAAAAAACAACCAAACCAGACCGAGATGAGGTTAACCTTCCACGATTCCATAGGCGGGTACTGTCTTCATATTACGTAAATTCGTTATCAGATTAGCAAGTTACGTTGCGCCGTTAGTTGTCAGAGATGCGCCTGACGCGACTTCGGTGTTTTATCTTCCCAGTCATCATATTTGTGAAATATGTCACATATTTTCGCCTTTTTGCTGGTGATTTATGCTTTGCGGGCAGTAGCCAAAACCGCGCATTCCCAGGTGAAAATGGTTGGCGTGGGCGGCGTTGTAATCCGGGCCGAGGGCATTGCCGAAGTAGCCGCAGCTGGCGCTGAGCAGCGCCCGCAGCCAGGGTTCGGTTCGGGCGTTCTTCCAGCCGCGCAGGACCGAAATTCGCTGACCGTTTTCCAGGGTAAATCCGCTGATGTCCAGCGCCTCGGCGGTGGCATGCTCGCTGCGCCGGGCGTTGGGACGGTGATAAATGTTCCGGCAGGCAAAACTGCCGAAATGGTCGATGCGCGAAAGGCTGCTTCCCATCAGGCTTTGGGTCAGCGGTCGGGCCTGTTGATCAACGAACAGCGCCGTACTGAGCGCCAGCGGGCAGCTGGCGATAAAGCTGCTGCTGAGGCTGACGTGACCAAAACTGCGCACCCGCACCACGTCGCTCAACGGACACTCTCCCGTGCTGTCGGCCACCGCCTGGGTGCGGATCAGCTGCCGCGCATTGGCCTGGGCCAGCAGCACGTCACAATGCTCAGGCGTCAGGCGACGGAGCTTAAACTGGGTCAGGGTGCCGGGGGGATCGTCGAGGGTGAGCGGCGCGAAAGGATTGTAATAAGACGGCAGCCAGCGATAGCCCGCCACAGCCGCAACAATCAGTATCAGACAGATAATCAGGCTTTTTCCTTTCACTCACCCCCCTTTGCGATGTGTCAAAAACATTATGGCAGAAGGCGGCGAATCCCGCCGGGCATCGTGATATGGTAAGCGTTTTGAGTCAGAGTGGATGAACGAAGTGATGGCGAAGTTGCGGGTAGGTATTGTCTTTGGGGGAAAATCAGCAGAGCACGAAGTGTCGCTGCAATCGGCCAAAAATATCGTTAACGCGATTGATAAGAGCCGCTTTGAAGTCGTGCTGTTGGGTATTGATAAACAGGGCCAGTGGCACATTAACGACGAGCAGGGCTATCTGCTCAACGCTGACGATCCGGCGCACATTGCGCTGAACCCGTCTGAAATCAGCGTTGCCACCGTACCGGGCGTAGTACAGGGCCAACTGATCGACGCCGGCACCGGCCAGACGCTTTCACAGCTCGACGTTATCTTCCCGATTGTCCACGGCACGCTGGGCGAAGATGGCTCCCTGCAGGGGATGCTGCGCATGGCCAACCTGCCGTTCGTCGGCTCCGATGTGCTCGGTTCCGCCGCCTGTATGGATAAAGACGTCACCAAACGCCTGCTGCGCGATGCCGGGCTGAACGTGGCGCCGTTTGTCACCCTCACCCGCGCCAACCGCGAGCAACACACCTTTGCCGATCTCAGCGCCCGCTTTGGCCTGCCGCTGTTCGTCAAGCCGGCTAACCAGGGCTCTTCCGTTGGCGTCAGCAAGGTGAACAGCGAAGCGCAGTTCAGCGAAGCGGTGCGTCTGGCGTTCACCTTCGATCACAAAGTGGTGGTTGAGCAGGGAATTAAAGGGCGTGAGATTGAGTGTGCGGTGCTGGGCAATGATTTTCCGCAGGCCAGCACCTGCGGCGAAGTGGTGCTGAACAGCGAGTTCTACTCTTACGACACCAAATACATCGATGACAAGGGCGCACAGGTGGTGGTCCCTGCGGCGCTGGATGCTGAGGTTAACGACGCGATCCGCGCGATTGCCATCGAAGCCTATCAGGCGCTGGGCTGCCGCGGCATGGCGCGCGTCGACGTCTTCTTAACGGCGGATAACAGCGTGGTGATCAACGAGATCAACACCCTGCCCGGCTTCACCAACATCAGCATGTACCCGAAACTGTGGCAGGCCAGCGGCCTGAGCTATCCGGATTTAATCACCCGCCTGATTGAACTGGCGCTGGAGCGGCATGCCGCTGACAGCGCGCTGCAGATATCAGTGAGCGGTTAATCCGCGTCGTTCGCCGTCGTCTCTTCCGGGCGGCGGCGAATGATAAACCCCGCCAGCCAGAAGCTGACCACCCAGGTCACCAGCCCCACCGCATAGGTTTGCCAGCCCTTTGCTTCGAAGCCCAGCAGTCCTACCACCCCATTCAGAATAAAGATCAGCCCAATAGCAAAAGCATAGAAGTGCCAGTCACGGCGAATTTTGGCAGGCAGTTTCATGGTCGCTCCAGAAGAAAAAATCTATCCTCGCACAGTTTTGTCGCCAGGTCTGCGGCGTATGCGGAAAATCTGAAATGAGAGTGAATTTCACTTAAGTAAAAAATCTGTGATGCGCGGCAGAAATTGGTAAACCAGGAGAATTCCCCAGGCCAAATTACCATCATTCCGATATTGACAACGGCAATGTGCTGTCAAACTTGGCGTGTACAACAGGCACATAGCCAGGCAGAACACTCGGAGGTATTTATGGCAGACTTCACTATGCCGAAGCCCATCTTCAGCACCAGACAACCCAAAACCTCCACGGCGGGTAATATTGCTTACGCGCTGTTCGTGCTGTTCTGCTTCTGGGCAGGTTCGCAATTGCTGAACATTCTGGTGCATGCACCAGGGGTCTACGAACATCTGATGCAGGTCGAAGACAGCGGCCGTCCGCGGGTTGAAATTGGCCTGGGCGTCGGCACCGTCTTCGGACTGATCCCCTTCCTTGTCGGTCTGGTAGTGTTAGGCGCCGTTGCCGTCGTGGTGCGCTGGCGCCGCTACCGTTAATTCAGCGCCATACATTTCGCCCGGCGATCGTCAACGCGCTGGGCAAACCAGGCCGTGGTCAGATTGCGGGTGATTTTCGGACTCTCAAGCTGGATCCCCGGCAGCATCGCCCTCGGTAACGTCTTTCCGCTCTTCTGCTCCGCCAGTTTATACACCCGCTCATACAGTTCAGTTTTCTCAAACGCCAGGCTGTCGCCCTTTCTCAGCTGCTGACGAATTTCGCTCTCGCTCATATCCAGCTTGCTGGCCAGCTTGCGCACCGCCAGCTCCGTTTTGCCTGCCTCGTTGCTGCCATAGACAATCAGGTCGCCATCCAGCGCCAGCTTCACGCCGCTGGCGCGGCTGACGGCATTCTGGAACGCTGCATTGCGGCTGGCATACCAGCCAGCGTTAAAGTCAGCAAAGCGGTAGAGCGGCACCGTATAGCTGGTGGGGTAGTTCAGCAGATGGTAGGTGCCAAACCAGAGTCCGCCGCGCAGGGAGAAGACCTCCTGGCGAACCGTGTTTTCGATTTTCCACGGATAGCCGTCGGTATGCTTTTCAGCAAAGGCGATACTCACCTGCATTGGCCCGCCGGTATGCACCGGGTTAAGCGAGCCAAACAGGGTCTGCCCCATTGGCACCGTACCGATCATGTCATCGAAGATGGCGCTCAGCTGCTTCTCGGTTTTCACCGCATCCAGCCGCTCGCTGTAGCTTTTGCCGTTCGGGGAGGTGATTTTCAATGCGGTATGCACCAGGAACGTCGGGATGTGCAGCTTTTCGGCGCGCCGGTCGATCTCTTTCCAGGCGATTTTGTTCAGCCCCGGCACCGCCGGGTCGGACTGATACAGGGACTCCTGCTGCGCCACCGCCAGCACCGAGCAGATGTTCTCCTCGGTGGGGGCGATCTTCTGGCTCTCAAAGGTTTTCGCCAGCGCCGAGGCCCACTGGTCCCGGTCTTTTACCGTGGCAGGCATTTTTTGCCGCACCACGCTTGCCACGTCGACGGGCTTTTCGCCCTTTTTCAGCGGCGCCGCCCCTTTCTCAGCACACCCGGCCAGCACCAGGACGGCAAGCAGTGAAAGGGGTAACGCGCGCGGTACGGTAAAAGACATAGACACTCCCTGTATTAACCTAACGTATGGGTAACTTCCTGTAGATCCTGACCGTCCAGCTCACGTTCAAAACTGCGCAAACGTTTATAGATGGACATCAGCTCCACCAGCGTGGTCCACGAGCTGATCAGATACTGGAACGAGCCGCGTACCTGACCGAACACGTTAGTGATTTGCGTCATCAGACCGAGCGTAATGGTACCGGCCACAATCGACGGGAACAGCAGGAACAAACCGAAAACGTTATCCACCTGCAGGTAGAGGATGCGGGCAATGTTGAAGTACATGTAGTGGAAATAGAGACGGAAGTAGTTCCGGCGCACCGCGCCGAACAGCTCGCGCACCGTCGGCGGCGAGGCGCGGCTGGCATCGTCTTCGCCATAGACCAGCTCTTTACGGTAGGCCGCTTCGACGCGCTGGTTTTTAAACTCCAGCCCCGGCAGCTTGATCCCGACCACCGCCAGCAGACCGGTCCCCATCAGCGACCAGACAATCGCGGCGATCACCAGGCCATACGGCAGATGGCCGACAATCGGCAGATCCGGCACGTGTGCCGACAGGGTCACCAGCACCGGCAGGAAGGCGATCAGGGTCATGATAGCGTTGATAAAACTCACGCCCATATCCTCCAGGGTGGAGGCAAAGCGCATGGTGTCTTCCTGCACACGCTGGGCGGCACCTTCGATATGGCGCAGCTGCTGCCAGTGGGCCATATAGTGTTCGTTCATCGCGGTACGCCAGCGGAACACGTAGTGGCTGACGAAGAAGTTATTCATCACGCCGATAATTACAGCGATCAGCGCGATGCCAAGGAAAATGCCTACCTCGTGATAAAACTGGTTGATGGTGACCTTATGCGGCGAGCTGAGCGCGGTCTGGATCAGATCATAGAACGGCGCGTACCAGGCGTTGACCGCCACCCCCACTTCCACCAGAAACCAGGTGACGAAGATAATCAGCGCGGTGCCAAGAATCGACCAGTACTGCCAGCGGTGCGGTGAGTAGACAAACCAGAACAGGGCAAACGCCCCGACGCAGATCGCATAGTAAGCATAAAAGAGCAGGTAGCTGCGCGACCAGAAACGCGCCGCGCTGATGGGTACATCGCCGGTAGCGCCGACCAGACGCTCAATCCAGGCCCCACCACCCGCCTGCCAGAAAATGACTGCGATCAGAGCCCAAATAAAGGCCGAGAGAAAAAAGGGTCCCGGTTTTGGGAAAAACGACTTAAACATAACGCTTCCTTCTGGTTGTTATCTTTACTGCTGTGCACGACGGATTATCAGACCTGTCGGCCTGGTTTTAGTTCGCCGTCACCCGCCACCCGCGCGGAAAAGTGAATGAATCTGACAGGTATCATAAGCGCAATGTCACAAAACATGAGATCGGTAATCACGAAATTGTTCGTATTTACCCATGGTTACGTTTTTCACGCTATCGTTATGCTGTTCAGGCCTTTGCAATACGCCGATTAGTAGTATAAATACGCATACTTTTTTCATTCACTTCATGGATACTTTCGTTGAAACGTTGTCTGTTCCTCTCCGCCGCGCTGTATGCGGCCAGCCTCACCAGCGTGCAGGCTGTCGAGCCGATCGCCGATCCGGCTTTTGCCTCTGATGTGGTTGATCGCTACGCAAATCATATTTTTTACGGCAGTGGCGCAACGGGGATGGCTCTGGTAGCGATTGACGGCAACCAGCGCGTGTTCCGCAGCTTTGGCGAAACGCGCCCGGGCAACAACGTTCACCCGCAGCTGGATTCGGTGGTGCGCATCGCCTCCCTGACCAAATTAATGACCAGCGAGATGCTGGTAAAACTGCTCGATCAGGGCGTGGTCAGGCTCAACGATCCGTTAAGTAAATATGCCCCGCCGGGGGCTCGCGTGCCGACCTATCAGGGCGCGCCGATTACGCTCGTCAACCTCGCCACCCACACCAGCGCCCTGCCGCGCGAACAGCCGGGCGGCGCGGCGCATCGTCCGGTCTTCGTCTGGCCAACCCGGGATCAGCGCTGGAACTGGCTGTCGACGGCGACCCTGAAATCGACGCCGGGCACGCAGGCCGCCTACTCCAACCTGGCGTTTGACCTGCTGGCCGACGCGCTGGGCAACGCCGCCGGCAAGCCCTATGCGCAGCTGTTCGAAGAGCAGATCACCCGTCCGCTGGGGATGAAAGACACCACCTTTACCCCCTCCCCCGATCAGTGCAAACGCCTGATGGTGGCGGAAAAAGGGGCCAGCCCGTGTAACAACACTCTGGCGGCAGTGGGCAGCGGCGGGGTTTACTCCACGCCGGGTGACATGATGCGCTGGATGCAGCAGTTCCTCTCCTCGGATTTCTATTCGCGCAGCAACCAGGCCGACAGAATGCAGACCCTGATCTATCAGCGCAGCCAGTTAACGCGGGTGATCGGGATGGATGTGCCGGGCCGCGCGGACGCGCTGGGCCTTGGCTGGGTCTATATGTCGCCGAAAAATGGTCGTCCGGGAATTATCCAGAAAACCGGCGGTGGCGGCGGATTCATCACCTATATGGCGATGATCCCGCAGTCTAACGTGGGGGTATTCGTGGTGGTGACGCGCTCGCCGCTCACGCGTTTCGTCAACATGAGCGACGGCGTTAACCAGCTGGTGGTGGAGCTGAGCGAGAACAAACCGCAGGTTATTCCGGCATCCTGAGGCTTAATATTCAGCGGGCAAATGGTTGATACCGATCAGTTTGCCCCTTTCCATCATGATGTAGTTCCCCTGCCGCAGCGCCGCCAGCACTTCTGCCACCACCGAACGCGAAATGCGCGTGCGGCGCTGAATGTAGTTCATCACCCCCACCCGCATCCGCAGTCCCTCGTCCCACTGGGCCATGTCCAGCAGCGTGGAGCGGATCTGGCTGTAGGAGTTATTGCCTACCAGCTGTTTATCGCGGATCTCCATCATGCGGTGGTGCCAGGAGAGCCAGCAGAAGGCGTCGGACCACAGTCCGGCCTGTTGAATCAGCTGGCGGGCACTCGCCGCAGGCAGCCAGAAACCGGTACAGGGCGATTGCGTCACCAGCAGATATTCGGTGCTGCAGCCCATCATGCCGGCATTGAGCCCGAAGATATAAGGCGCGGCAACAATCTCTATCAGCAGGTCGTCCTGCTGACGATGAATACTGAGCGTGCCCGACTGCAGCACCACTGCGTTGTCATTTTCTCGATCGCCCTCCCCGAAGAGAGGATGCATTGCGGGAAGTTTGAATGGCGTGCTGTGCGACGCCAGGCAATGTTCAAGTCGGGAGAACTCAGAAATGGGTTTTGCATAACGGTTCATGAGGCCTCAGGTCATCCTTAACTGAGCTAAAAAACGGGGAGGCAAGCCTCCCCGCATCAGACGTATTACCAGGTGTATTTCACACCCAGGTTTGCGCCCCAGTTCTGATCGACATCACCCCCACCCAGGTAAGTCGCATCAGTGTAAGCACTGAAGTGTTTGGTGAAGCTGAACTGCGTCCCCAGCCCCACGCGAACCGCAGAGCCTTTCACGCCGTTGTCGATGTTGTCGCCGTTCACGCGCGCATCTTCACCGGCATCATCATAGACGTACGCCAGTTTGAAGAACGGCGTCAGCGCCTGATCGTCGCCATAACCGAAGGTGTAACCCGCGTCGAAACCGGCCTCATAACGCATGCTGTCGTAAGACTGGCTGCCCACGCGCATATCGTTGCTCAGACGGTAGTCGTCGCCAGACTGGAACAGCCCGGAGATAGCCGCGTACGGGGTCAGGTAACCGGCATTGTTCGGTTTCCAGTCGTAGCCCAGCTTCAGGCCAAAGCCCCAGGCATCGGTCGTGGTGTTGCCATCGACGTACTTGCCATCACTCATGGTCGCAGAGAGATCGTTATTGAAGCGCGAGTAGCTCAGGGAGCTGTCGAGGAAGATAGCGTTCTCAAAGCGCGCCGCGGAGTAGACCATGGCGGTCTGGCTGTCCTGATCCACCTGGCCGGTACGATCGCTCATATCGCCTTTGGCAAAGCCCGCTGCCGCACCGAAGATCCAGTCGGCGTTGTTGCCATCAATCCAGGTATCGAGACCCACCATGATGCCGCTGACGTCCTGATCGTAGTGGATCGTGCCGTTATCGCCGTCGAAGTTACCGCCGACAAGGCTTACCCACGCGCCGCCGTTATCCTTCAGGCCGTGACGGCTGTTGGTCAGACGGGTAGAGAGCGCATCCTGCTGCAGATGCCAGATATTGGTGTTGGCTGATGGAATGCTCAGGGCCATGTTGGCGTAATCGGTCAGACGCTCCTGATGCAGCACCACGGTGTCGCCCTGCTGCTGCGCCTGGTAAGTGTAAGCACCGAGATCCGCTTTATTGGCCGCGGTAAAGCTAAACCGGGTATCCGCGTTGTTGTCGTAAACGCGAACGATCTCATTATTGTTATAGTCGGCAACTGAACCTGCCCCGGTCGCGTTATCCAGACGCACGTTGTAGTTACCGGAGACTTCACCGTTCACCGCCAGATGCCCGTCGGAATTGAGGGCAATCACCCCGTAATCGTACTCAGCATGGTGGATATCGTCAGAGACATAGCGGGCGTTGTTCAGATCGGAATTGAACACGTAATCGCGGCTGGCAACGTTGAGCACGCCGCCGTCGGTCAGCACCATTCTGTGGGTATCCACCTGGCCCAGACCCAGCGCCAGTTCAGCCTGGTTATCAACGGTAATGGTGTTGGCGTACAGCCCGGCGGTTTCCTGAGTCAGGGTGAGCCGGCTGGCGCTGTCGAGATAGAGGCTGTCGGTCGCCACGTCACCGGAATCGCCGATGTTCATCGACGAGCGGTTGGTCAGGGTGATGCTGTCAGCCAGCAGGCCGGAGCTCTCGACGTTAACCTGCGAGCGGTTGTTAACGGTCAGGGTATCGATGTTGGACTGCTTACGGGTATCCCACTCTGAGCCATTATCCAGCGCGACGTTGAACAGACCGCTCTGGTAAACCTGATTACCCACCAGATGGCCGTTGCTGTTGAACGTTGAGGCTGGCCAGACGCTGTTTGGCGACAGCGCACGCCAGTCGACGCTGCTGTAGCCCTGACCGTACATCTGACCCGGCCCGATCGCCTCCACGCTGGAGACTGCCGCGCCGACCCATTTGCTGCCGTTGGTCAGGGTCAGATCCAGTTTGTCGGTACCGTCCCAGCCGTTGGTGGTCGGGTTGTAGACGCCGTCAGCGGTGGTATCGGTGGCCGGATCGCCATTCGGATAGAAGTTGTTGTCGAAGGTGCTGGTGAACAGCACATCGCCGGTCAGGGTGGAGCGATCGAAGTTCGCCGTGGTGCGCATGGCGTTATCCGCGCTGCTGGCGGTGACGATCAGCGCCGCATCATCCGAGGCCGTGGCGTTGTTTTCGCCATAATCGCTCGGTTTTGCCGACTGACCATAAAAACCGCTGGTGCCCAGATCGCTGTAGGCGCCTGAAGTGACGACAGAATCTTTCACCTGCAGGGTGTTGGTAAAGACGTGGCCGTTGTCCTCAATGCCGGTGACCGCGTCATACGGGGTGTTATCGAGCTGGTGATAGCCCTGGGTCAGGGTGATACCGGCCACGCGGGAGTTGTTCTGAATAACAATGTCCGACTCCACGTCGAGGGTGATGGCATTCCCCAGCGCGTAGGTATCCCAGTAGGTGGTGGTCGTGCTGCTGCCGCTTACCACGTCGTAAGCGTAATGCTCATAGGTATCGTTGATGGTGGTATTGTCCACCGTCAGCGCAAAACGGTCGTACTGCTGGTGCGTCGTGCCGTCTGAATTCAGGCCGCTGGCACATTCAGTGGTCATGCACTTCGAGGTGATCATCCCGTTAATGGTGCTGTTGGAGACAGACAGCGCGTTGGCACGACCGCCCGCGCCGTCGTCCAGGTAGTACGTTGAAATCACGCCGTTCACCGTGGACTTGTTGATGACAGGATAGATATCGCCATCGTGTGCCGCGGAAGAGTCATTCCAGTCGGAATATCCATTATACCAGGCCGAGGTGGCGGTATTATCGTAACCAAAGGTGTTGTAAGTGGTACCAGAAATATCCTTTGCATTGGCCTGAGAAGCGATAGCCAGCGTGCAGGCTAATGCAAGTTGAGATACAACAAATTTCTTTTTCCATGTTTGCATTGGGTCATCCCTCCTCAGGGACGTAAGCAAGTTTGTCCGTAAATACAGTGCAAATATATTGCGAGGCGAATTATGCAGTCTCGAAAGAAAATAGTTCAATGAATGCGGCAATTAAGTCCGGAAACAGACAAAATAAAAGAGTCACTTTTTAAAATATAAAAAATAATAATAAAAACGTTTAATAACAGGATATTAACCACATTCGAAAGGAAAATATTAGCAGGCGAAAGATCATTGGCAATTATAAAATAAAAGCCAATCAGATATAAAATAAATAAATAACAATGGGCAATTAAGAGCATCAACAAGATAAGCTGAGATATTACCTGGGCTCGCTATATCCAGGGCGATGGAATTATCTTTCGTCAATAAAGCGTAAACTTATTTCAGCCAGAAAAATGTTTAAAGCAAAAATAATGCCGATTTTACCGCTGCGCACTCTGTGGCCAAAACGACAACTTTAGTAAAACAGTCTGCGCGCATTTCGGTTACACTGCCTCTCTTTGATTCACCGACTTCAGGCATATCATGACCGATTTAATTGCTCGTCCCCGTCGCCTGCGCAAAACCCCGGCGTTGCGCGCATTATTTGAAGAGACAACCCTGTCCTTAAACGATCTGGTGTTGCCAATTTTTGTTGAAGAAGAGATCGACGACTACAAAGCCATCGATGCCATGCCGGGCGTGATGCGCATTCCTGAGAAGCACCTGGCGCGCGAAATTGAACGCATTGCCAACGCGGGCATCCGCTCAATCATGACCTTCGGTATCTCCCACCATACCGACGCCACCGGCAGCGATGCCTGGAAAGAGGACGGTCTGGTGGCGCGTATGTCGCGCATCGCCAAACAGACCGTACCGGAAATGATCGTCATGTCCGATACCTGCTTCTGCGAATACACCTCCCACGGCCACTGCGGCGTGCTGTGCGATCATGGCGTGGATAACGACGCGACCCTGCTCAACCTGGGCAAACAGGCGGTCGTGGCAGCCGCAGCGGGTGCTGACTTTATCGCCCCCTCCGCGGCGATGGACGGCCAGGTGCAGGCCATTCGCCAGGCGCTGGACGCGGCGGGCTTCATCGATACCGCCATCATGTCCTACTCCACCAAATTCGCCTCCTCCTTCTACGGCCCGTTCCGTGAAGCAGCCGGTACCGCGCTGAAGGGCGATCGCAAAACCTACCAGATGAACCCGCTGAACCGCCGGGAAGCGATCCGTGAATCGCTCCTCGACGAAGCCCAGGGCGCTGACTGCCTGATGGTTAAACCGGCTGGTGCCTATCTGGACATCCTGCGCGATATCCGCGAGCGCACCGAACTGCCGCTGGGCGCGTATCAGGTGAGCGGTGAGTACGCGATGATCAAGTTCGCCGCGAAGGCGGGTGCGATCGACGAAGAGAAAGTGATCCTCGAAAGCCTGGGTGCGATCAAACGCGCGGGCGCGGATCTGATCTTCAGCTACTTCGCGCTGGATCTGGCCGAGAAGAAAATTCTGCGTTAACCGCCAGTGCCGGGTGGGGCTTCGCCCTGCCCGGCCTGCGACAAACCTTCACCACACTGCAATACAACCGACATCTGGCGCTTCTACTGTCTTCGCAGAACAGGAGGAGGAGCCACCATGTTTAGTCTCGACAGCGTTCTCGATGACCTTTGGCCGCAGGCGAAACCTGCACCCTGGCAAAAAAGCCTGTTAAAGAAGCTCTTACACGAAGAGGAGTTTCAGCAGTTTGCCGCCGACCACCGTCACCTGAAAGGGCTCGATATGGTGGAACAGGTTCTGGAACATCTTGATATCCTCTGCGCCATTCCCGCTCACGACCTCGAACAAATTCCCGCTCACGGTCCGCTGATTGTTATCGCTAACCACCCCACCGGGACGCTGGACGGCCTGGCGCTGCTGTATGCCATCTCCCGGGTGCGCCGGGACGTCAAAGTGGTCACTAACCGTATGCTGAGCCACCTGGAGCCGCTGAGCTCGCTGTTTATCCCGGTGGATAATATGGGCGGACGCACGGCGAAGTCGTCGTTCACCCTGATGGAACAGCACCTGCAAAACGCCGGGGTGCTGATCTTCTTCCCGGCCGGGGAAGTCTCCCGCCCGACGCGCACCGGGATCCGCGATAAAAAGTGGCACCCCGGCTTTATCAAGCTGGCGGGCAAATTCCGCGCGCCGCTGCTGCCGGTGAACATCCACGCCCGCAACAGCCTGCTGTTTTATGCCAGCACCCTGCTCTCGCCGCAGCTGTCGATGCTTCTGCTGATGCAGCAGATGTTTCGCCGTCGCCACAGTCGCCTGCCGGTGAAAATCGGCCAGCAGATCGGCTGGAGCCACTGGTACAGCCCGACCCTTTCAGCCCGGGAGATGGCCGAACAGTGCCGCCAGCACGTGTTGCGTCTCGGCAAGGGACTGTCAGGCGTGTTCAAAACCGAATCCGCCATTGCCCGCCCGGAAGACCGGGCCACCCTGAAGCGCGCCCTGACGCAGGCGGAGTGTCTGGGGACAACCGCCGATGGCAAAACCATCTATCTGTGGCAGCGCAACGGCCAGGAAGAGGCGCCGATCCTGCGCGAGCTGGGTCGCCTGCGGGAGATCGCTTTTCGCGCGGTGGGGGAAGGCAGCGGAAAGCGGCGCGATACCGATCGCTATGACGATGATTATCTGCACCTGATTTTATGGGATGACGAGGATCTGGAGATTGTCGGCGCCTACCGCTTTATGCCGGGTGCCTTAAAGGGACGGGAGGCGCTCTACAGCCACAGCCTGTTTCACTACGATGACGAGATGCAGGCGATCCTCGAGCACGGGATTGAACTGGGGCGCAGCTTTATTCAGCCGCGCTACTGGGGACGTCGCGGCCTCGACTATCTGTGGTCAGGAATTGGGGCCTATCTGGCGCGCTATCCGCACTATCGCTACCTGTTCGGGCCGGTCTCTATCTCCGGCGGATTGCCCCCTGCCGCGCGGGATCTGCTGGTGGCCTTTTACCGGCTGTGGTTCCCGGCAACCCATCCGCTGGCGACCTCCCGCCGCCCGTATCCCGCCTCGTTGCCCGACGTGCTGGCGCAGTTTGGCGGCGAAGATTACGTGGAAGACCTCACCCGCCTGAAATCGCTGCTGGGTAATCTGGGATGCGGCATTCCGCCGCTCTACAAACAGTATTCCGAGCTGTGCGAGCCCGGCGGCGTGCAGTTTATCGATTTTGGCAGCGACCCGGCGTTCAACAACTGCATCGACGGCCTGGTGCTGGTGGATCTCTGTTACCTGAAAGCCAGCCGGTACCAGCGGTATATTGGGGCACATTTGTAGGTGTTGATGTCTCGTAGGCCGGGTAAGCGCAGCGCCACCCGGCAAAAAAAGCGCACATTTGTCACGCCCGGTGGCGGCGACGCCTTACCGGGCCTACGGGAACTGGAAGGGAGAGGGGACAGTCAGGTGCCGTACAGGTTTTCTCCCTCGCCCCTTTGGGGAGAGGGTCGGGGTGAGGGGATCAGCCCGCACGGAAGAAAGGCTTATCCCCTAAAATCGTCGCCCGGTGCATAATCCGCCGCTGCGGCAAATAATCGGCATTGGCGTAATGCTGCGTCACCCGATTATCCCAGATCGCCAGATCGTTCTGCTGCCAGCGCCAGCGCACCTGGAATTCCGGCTTAGTGACATGCGCAAACAGGAAGGTTAGCAGCGCATCGCTCTCTTTCTCGCTCAGATCCACAATCCGCGTGGTGAAGCCTTCGTTGACGAACAGCGCCTGCTTGCCGCTCACCGGATGGGTGCGCACCACCGGGTGCAGCAGGGGCGGGTGTTTGGCCACTGCCTCCCGCCAGCGCTGATGCTCCTCTTCGGTTTTACGGTACTTATACTCCTGGAACGATTTCTTAAAATCGTGCTCCGCCCGCAGGCCGCTCAGCAGCAGGCGGAACGGCGCGGATAACGCCTCAAACGCCGCAATCCCGCTGGTCCACAGGGTATCGCCCCCGCTCTCCGGCAGCAGTTTTGCCGCCAGAATCGCCCCGGCGGGCGGGGTCTCGATAAAGGTGACATCGGTGTGCCAGTTGTCGTTGTCCGGCGGATTATCGTTGTGGGTATCCAGGACGATAATCTCCTCTACCCCCTCGGCATGGGGATAGACCGGGTGGATATGCAGATCGCCAAACCGCTGCGCCAGCGCCCGCTGCTGCTGAGGCGTCACCGCCTGCTCGCGCAGGAACACCACCTGATGGCGCAGCACCGCGTGATACAACTGCTCAAACTGGTTATCGCTTAATGGCCGGGTCACATCCAGGCCGGAAATCTGCGCCCCAATGTACGGCCCCAGCGGGGTAATGGTCAGACGTTCACTCATTGTATCTCTCCATGCCAGGGCGTCAGGCGGCGCTGAAGCGCGCGCAGCCCCAGTTCTAATCCGAAGGCGATCACGGCGATCGCCGCGATCCCTGCCAGCACCACGTCCGTCGCCAGGAACTCCCCCGCCGACTGGACCATAAACCCTAACCCGCGGGTGGCGGCGATGAGCTCAGCCGCCACCAGCGTCGACCAGCCAACCCCAAGGCCGATGCGCAGACCGGTAAGAATTTCCGGCAGCGCGCCGGGCAAAATCACAAACCACAGCACCTGGGCACGGCTGGCTCCCAGCGACTGCGCCGCACGGATCCGCACCTGCTGGGCGCTTTTGACCCCGGCCACCGCCGACATCGCCACCGGGGCAAAAATCGCCAGGTAGATGAGCAGGATCTTCGAGGTCTCGCCGATGCCAAACCAGATCACCATCAGCGGCAGATAGGCCAGCGGCGGCACAGGGCGGTATAGCTCAATCAGCGGATCGAGAATGCCGCGCACCGTCGGGCTTAAGCCCATCGCAATGCCCACCGGGATCCCGACGATCACCGCCGCCAGCAGGGCCACCAGAATGCGCCCCAGGCTGGCCGCCAGATGCTGCCACAGGGTGGCATCCATAAAACCTTGCGGACCGGCGATGGTGAACAGCTTCACCAGCACCTGGCCCGGCGGCGGCAGGAACAGCGGGCTGACCCACTGGGCCGCCGCCACCGCCCACCACACCGCCAGCAGCACCAGCAGGGTGCTGAGGCTGAGGGTCAACTGGCGGGAAAGGGGCCAGCGCAGGGTCAGGCGTTTGCGCGCCGTTTTGTCATTCACCACAATGCTCATGAGAAGGCCTCCCGCTGCTCAAAGACGCGGCTCAGCACGTATTCGCGCCGGGCAATAAAATCGGGATCGGACTTGATGCTGCGCACCGGCTCCCCCGCCACAAAGCGGCGGGCAAAATTGAGCGGCAGGCGCTCCAGCACCCTTCCAGGCCCCGGCGACAGCAGCACCAGTTCGGTAGCCATAAACACCGCTTCTTCGATGTCATGGGTGATGAGCAGCACCTGCTTGCCGGTCTCGTGCCACAGGCGCAGGAGCAGGGTTTGCATCTGTTCCCGGGTGAAGGCATCCAGCGCCCCGAAGGGTTCATCCAGCAGCAACAGCTGCGGATTAGCCGCCAGCGCCCGGGCAATACCGACGCGCTGACGTTGTCCGCCGGAGAGCTGCCAGATAAAGCGTTTTTCCGCCCCTTCCAGCCCCACCTTTTTCAGCATGTCCCGGGCGATCGCCAGCCGCTCTTCCCGTCCGGTGCCCGCCAGCTGCAGGCCAAAGGCGACGTTCTCCTGCACGTTACGCCACGGCAGCAGCCCTTCGTTCTGGAAGACCACGCCGCGCTCCGCGCCGGGGCCCTCCACCTTTTTTCCTTCCAGCTGAATGGTGCCGTGCTGATAAGGTACAAACCCGGCGATCAGATTCAGCAGCGTGGTCTTGCCGCAGCCGGACGGGCCGAGCACCACCAGCAGCTCGCCGCTATCCAGCGTCAGGTTGATATCCTCCAGCGCAGGCTTGCCAGCGTAATCGGCAGACAGATTTGTAATATTCAGCATCCGGCCCCCCTTATTTCACGAAGCGATCGGTCACGTACTGGCTGTAATCCGCCGCCACCGCGGGCACTTTGCCCTGCTCTTTCAGGAACCCGGCGGTATCGACAATCGCTTTATTCACCGGGCCTGACAGCTGCTGCACCTGCTGAGCAGGCGTCAGATAGGTGTTGCCTTTCACCAGGCCCGGCACGTCGGCCTCCGGCACGCCGCTCAGACGGGCGAGCTTCTCCAGGTTGGCGGGCTGCTTCAGCCACTTATCCGGGTTAGCAATGTAGGGCTGCTGGGCGTCGATGGCGCTTTTGGCGAAGGCTTTCACCACCTCCGGGTGCTTCTCGGCGAAGTCTTTACGCACCACCCACACATCGAGGGTTGGCGAGCCCCACTGGCCGACCTGGGCGGAGTCGGTCAGCACGCTGCCGTCTTTCTCCAGCTCGTTAACCGCAGGGGACCAGACATACGCCCCGTCAATATCGCCACGCTGCCAGGCGGCAATAATCGCTGGCGGTTGCAGGTTGATGATTTCCACCTGTCCCGGCTTGATCCCCCAGTGTTTCAGGGCGGCGAGCAGGCTGTAATGGGTGGTGGAGATAAACGGCACCGCGATGCGTTTGCCGATCAGATCTTCGGGCTTGGTGATGTTTTTCTTCACTACCAGCGCTTCGGAATTCCCGAGCTGCGAGGCGAGGAGGAAAACTTCAATCGGCACCTGCTGGCTGGCGGCGACCGCCAGCGGGCTGGAGCCGAGGTTGCCAATCTGCACGTCGCCTGAGGCCAGGGCCCGCACGATGGCTGCGCCGCTATCGAACTTACGCCAGTCCACTTTGGCGCCGCTGGTTTTCTCGAATGTCTTGTCCGCCTGGGCCACTTTGGCGGGCTCAGCGGAGGTTTGATACGCGACGGTGACGTCCACCGCCTGCGCCTGAAATGCCCACAGTGCAAGGGCGCCAAGTAAGGTGATACGCGATGAAATTGCCATGGTGTCTGCTCCCGTAGTTGTTATGGAGGCAGTATTTCCGGCGGCGGTATTTTGATAAAGGAATTAAAAAGCATCGTTAATGCCGAATCGTTTTTAGAAAAAAAGTGGCAATAGATAGTGAATTTTGTGCGGTCTGCATTGCCCGGCGGCGCGGTCGGCCCCCTCTCCCTTGAGGGAGAGGGTTGGGGTGAGGGGTAGCATGCTACACCGGTGGTGGTTCCGTTCACTTCCAGTCCATTGCTTCTCTGTTACAACCGAACCCGTGAACGTGCCAGGGTGGCTCAATCGCCACCACCCTGGCTACCCGGGCTACCGGCAAGAAAATCGCCGCTTCGCGATTCCCTCAGCTTATTCCCTCCGGCTATCGGGTCGGGCACCAGCCTGCATCCCTGCAGGCTATGCCCTCTCGGCGCGTCCATGCGCCTCGCCCCGGCCTGCGGGAAACGCTTCGGCGATTTTCAGCCGGACCAGGTGTTGCTGTGAGTCGGTAAATGACTCAAGCATTTTCATCGCTTTTCGTGGGTTAATTTAAGGGGATTGTTCCCTCGTCTGTTCTGAGCCAGCGTGGCATTTTTAGCGTATCGGCATAGAAGCTGACCAGCTCATAAAGCAGATCCTTGATGACTCTTTCGGCTTCAGGTGGGAATGCACCGCTCATCAGATGCCGAGTCAGCTCCTGACAGTAACGGCCCAGTTGATCGGGTTCAGGGTCGAAGGCGGGCAGGCGTGTCGGTAAATCGTCTACGGTCAGGCTCGCTTTTAAATAGTCCGGCACGGGCTCCAGCAGCGTGGGTTGCAGCAGGGCCAGACAGGCGGAAAGTCGTCCGTAAAGGGCGAGTTTTTCAGTGGGAAGATCACATTCAACCAGCGCATCCATAAAGCGTTCGCAGTTGTCCGCCAGTTCGGTAAAAGACGTGCTGTGATTGAAGGGCAGGGTAAGTAATGCGTGAGTGTGGTTTAGGGTCGTAGCCATAAAGGCAGCCTCCGATGAATGATTTAATTAACCACCACCAGAGAGGTCAATCTCATGGGTGGCGGACTAAGCAGAGTTGACCTTACCGGCTTCATCGGATACCGGCGCACCTTGCGATGCCCCTACTCAGCCCACCATTGAGATGTAGCAGAGCGTACGACGCATCATTATACGTCGCCGATGAAGAAAGCAGGAGGTCAATCCCGACGCCTGATTTTGCAGACGCGTAAAAAAGATACCGCCATATCCATTCTATGTGAAGGGCTATTCCCGGAAGCAGCCTCGCAAAACAAGAAATTACCGCGATGAAAATGCCTCTCAGGCACAGATGTCCCAGCGGCACCCTGGTCCGGCTGAAAATCGCTGAGGCGTTGACTGGAGGCCGGGGCGAGGCGCATGGATGCGCCGAGAGGGGGCGACCTACAGGGATGTAGGATCGACCCCGACCCGACAGCCGCAAGTCATTAGCCGAAGGGACCGCGAAGCGGCGATTTTCTTTGCCGGGAGCCGGGGTGGTCAGGGGGGCGGCGGCGAGCCCCCCTGACACGTTCACGTGTTCTGGGGCTACAGAGAAGCAAGAAACATAAAGTGAACGGAACCACCACAGCCCTCAGCATATTCCTCCCCCCCCACCCCAAACCTTTATTGCAATTTTGTTACATTCGTTACATAACCACAGGCATCTCATTGCCAGCCAAACGCGGACAGGCATCATAGGCAAACTATTCAGCAAAGGTATGCAAGATGATCAAAGTGGTGCTGGTGGACGACCACGTAGTGGTGCGTTCCGGGTTCGCCCAGCTGTTAAATCTGGAAGACGATCTGGTGGTGGAAGGCCAGTACAGCAGCGCCGCCGAGGCCTGGCCCGCGCTCAGCCGCGAACAGATCGACGTGGCGGTGCTCGACGTCGCCATGCCCGATGAGAACGGCCTGAGCCTGCTCAAACGCCTGCGCCAGCAGCGCCCCGGATTTCGCGCCATTATCCTCAGCATCTACGACACCCCTGCCTTTGTGCAGAGCGCGCTGGACGCCGGGGCCAGCGGCTATCTCACCAAGCGCTGCGGCCCGGAGGAGCTGGTGCAGGCCGTGCGCTCCGTCGGCATGGGCGGTCATTACCTCTGTGCCGATGCGGTCAAAGCCCTGCGCGGCGGCGAGCCGGTGTCCCGGGCCCTGGCGGTGCTGACTCCGCGCGAGAAAGAGGTGTTCGAGCTGCTGGTTCACGGCAAAAGCGTCAAGGAGATTGCGTTCCAGCTGGAACTCAGCCACAAAACCGTCCACGTGCATCGCGCCAACGTGCTCGGCAAACTCCAGTGCAACAGCACCATCGAGCTGGTGCATTTTGCCCTCGACCACCAGCTGCTGACCGGCCACTGATGCGGCGCTCCCTGCGACACACTATCCTCTCGCTGTTTATCATGCTGGCGTGGGGCACCGGCTGGCTGATGCTTTGGACGCTGAGCTTTTACCTCACCCAGAACGGCCAGCAGGCGGCGCTTTTTTTACCTCAGGGCGTCTATCTGGCGCTGCTGATCCTGCTCTCGCGCCGCTTCTGGCCGGCGCTGATCCTGCCCACCCTGGCGGCGATGCTCTGGCTGCACGGCGAACAGCTGCTTACCCGCCCGCTGATGCTGATGGTGCCGCTGGTGGGCACCCTCTGCGCCTGGCTGGCGCAGCGCTACTGGCACCGCTATCCCCTTTACTGGCAGCGTCTGTCGCTGCTGATCGCCGCGGTGACCCTCAACGCCCTGCTCCAGACCCTGATCCTGGCGCCGTTCCTCGACAGCCCGCCCACCCTGCTGGTGCTGGCCTCCTTTACCGGCGGGGTGCTGCTGACCCCGTTTGTCTACCTGGTGTTTGAGTTTTTACGCCAGCAGCACCGCTATCATCTGCTGGGGCTCGATACCAGCAATCCGCCCCTGCGCACGTCGCTGATCATCTGGTGCAGCCTGTTCTTTATAATCGGCATCGGCACCCAGATGGTGCTCTCCCCGGCCCTTGAGCGGCTGCTGCTGATCGTGGTGTTTCTGCCAAACGTAGTGATGGCGTGGAAGTTCGGCTGGCAGGGCGGCGTGCTCTCCGGGCTGCTGGGCAGCATGATGATCACCATCGCCCGTCAGGTTGGGGTGGGGTTCAGCGATCTGCTGGAGCTGGAGATTTTCCTCGCCACCCAGTCGCTGCTGGGGATTGGGCTTGGGATCGCCATCAGCCGCCAGCAGCATCTGGCGATGAACCTCGATCACTATCGCCGTCGGCTGGAGGCGGAGCTGCAGGCCCGGCGCGAGCTGACGGAGAAGCTGATCCATACCGAAGAGGACACCCGCAAACACCTGGCCCGGGAGCTGCACGACGAGATCGGCCAGAACATCACCGCCATTCAGATCCAGTCCCAGCTGGTGAAACGGGCCGGGGATACGCCCCAGGCGCTGGAAGCCGCCGGGCAGATCAACGAGCTGGCGCGGCGCATTCACCACTCCACCCGCCAGCTGCTGCGCCAGCTTCGCCCCCCGGTGCTGGACGAACTCTCCTTAAACGAGGCGCTGCACCACCTGGTGAACGAGTTCGCCTTTGCCGAGCGCGGCATTCAGTGCCGGTTCGATTACCGGCTCAGCGCCCCGCCCCAGAGCGAAACCCTGGTGTTCACTCTCTATCGATTACTCCAGGAACTGCTGAATAACGTCAGCAAACACGCCAACGCCAGCGAGGTCAGCGTCCTGCTCTGCGAGCACGATAACCAGCTGCGCCTGGAGGTAAAAGATAACGGCAGCGGCATCAGCACGCAGCAGATCCCCGGCTTCGGCATCCAGGGGATGCGCGAGCGGGTGCATGCCCTGGGCGGGGAGTTCACCCTCGAGTCGCAGGGCGGCACGCGCGTAATTGTTAACCTGCCCACAGTTTTGCAACAAACACACCGCTAACCAGGAAAAAGTCTTAGTCACGCCAGACTTTCTCTCATCCCTTTTTCGTCGCGCTTTCATACAGTCAATGCAAACGGAGAACGCCATGTCCGCACTGTCAGCTGAACAGGTTACACAACGCTACCGGGCACTGCGCCCGCGACTGCTGCTCTGCATGGTCATTGGCTACGCCGCGTTCTACCTGACGCGTAAAAGCCTCAACTATATCCTGCCCGCGTTGCAGCTGGATCTGGGGCTGAGCAAGAGCGATATCGGCCTGATCGGATCGCTGTTTTACCTGAGCTACGGCCTGTCGAAATTTGCCGCCGGGCTGTGGCATGACAGCAAAGGCCAGCGGGCCTTTATGGGCATCGGCCTGATGGCGACCGGGGTGCTGAACGTGCTGTTCGCCTTCGGGGATTCCCTGCCGCTGCTGCTGTTTATCTGGACGCTGAACGGCTTCTTTCAGGGATGGGGATGGCCGCCCTGCGCCAGGTTGCTCACCCACTGGTACTCGCGCAACGAGCGCGGCTTCTGGTGGGGATGCTGGAACACCTCTATCAACATCGGCGGAGCCATTATTCCGCTGATCTGTGCCTTCGCCGCCCATCGCTGGGGCTGGCAGGCAGCGATGCTGACACCGGGGATCATCAGTATCGTGCTCGGCCTGTGGCTGACCACACAACTGCGGGGCACACCGCAGGAAGAGGGTCTGCCGACGGTCGGGGAGTGGCGCAGCGATCCGCTGGAGCTGCGCCAGGAGCAGCAAAGCCCGCCGATGGGGCTGTGGCAGATGTTACGCACCACCATGCTGCAAAACCCGATGATCTGGCTGCTCGGGGCGTCCTATGTGCTGGTGTATCTCATCCGCATCGCCCTCAACGACTGGGGCAACATCTGGCTGGCGGAGAGCCACGGGGTAAACCTGCTGAGCGCCAACGCCACGGTGATGCTGTTTGAGGTCGGCGGCCTGCTCGGGGCGCTGTTCGCCGGATGGGGTTCGGATCTGCTGTTCAGCGGCCAGCGGGCGCCGATGATTTTGCTGTTCACGCTGGGGCTGATGGTATCGGTCGCCGCCCTGTGGCTGGCCCCGGTTCACCACTACGCCCTGCTGGCGATGTGCTTTTTTACGGTGGGATTTTTTGTCTTTGGTCCGCAGATGCTCATCGGCCTTGCCGCCGTGGAGTGCGGGCACAAGCAGGCAGCAGGCTCAATTACCGGTTTTCTCGGCGTGTTCGCTTATCTGGGGGCGGCGCTGGCCGGGTGGCCGCTGTCGCAGGTTATCGAACGCTACGGCTGGTCGGGGATGTTCAGTTTGCTCTCCATCGCCGCCGTACTGATGGGTTTACTCCTGATGCCCCTGCTGATGGCGGGCATCACCGCTTCTCGCAGTCACATAACGTCATAACAAGGGCTGAATAATGAAAACAACGCTTCTCTCTACCCTCATTGCTTCCGGGATCGCGCTGGCGACCTTAACCGGTGCCGCACAGGCCAAAGGCCGTCTGGTGGTCTACTGCAGCGCCACCAACGAAATGTGCGAAGCCGAAACCAAAGCGTTTGGCGATAAGTACGACGTCAAAACCTCGTTTATCCGCAACGGCTCCGGCAGCACGCTGGCGAAAGTGGATGCCGAGAAGAAAAACCCGCAGGCCGACGTCTGGTACGGCGGCACCCTGGATCCGCAGTCTCAGGCCGGTGAAATGGGGCTGCTGCAGCCGTACAAATCGAAGAACCTCGAGCAGATCATGGAGAAATTCCGCGATCCGGCGAAGGTGAAAGGCAACCTCTCCTCCGCAGTATACGTGGGCATTCTGGGCTTTGGCGTCAACACCCAGCGCCTGAAAGAGAAGAACCTGCCGGTGCCGAAGTGCTGGAAAGATCTGACCAAACCGGAATACAAGGGCGAGATCCAGATTGCCGATCCGCAAAGCTCCGGCACCGCCTACACCGCGCTGGCGACCTTCGTCCAGCTGTGGGGGGAAGACCAGGCCTTCGACTACCTGAAGCAGCTGAACGGCAACGTCTCCCAGTACACCAAATCGGGCATCGCTCCGGCGCGTAACGCCGCGCGCGGTGAAACGGCCATCGGCATCGGCTTCCTGCACGACTACTCGCTGGAAAAAGAGCAGGGCGCCCCGCTGGAGCTGATCTCTCCGTGCGAAGGCACCGGGTATGAGATTGGCGGCGTCAGCATCCTGAAGGGCGCGCGTAACGAAGAGAACGCGAAGCTGTTCGTCGACTGGGTGCTGTCGAAAGAGGCTCAGGAGCTGGCGTGGAAGCAGGGCAAGTCCTATCAGATCCTGACCAACACCACCGCCGAGACCTCCCCGAACTCGCTGAAGCTGGATGACCTGAAGCTGATCAGTTACGACATGGACAAGTACGGCTCAACGGACGTGCGCAAAGCGCTGATCAACAAGTGGGTCAGCGACGTGAAGATGGGTAAATAAGCCCACTCGTGCGGTAAATGCCGGGTGGCGGCTACGCCTTACCCGGCCTACAACATTCATCAACACCCGGAACACCTATGTCACAGACACTCGCTCTTCATCCCGTGAAAAAACGGGATGCGGTCTTCCTTTGGGTTTTCGTCGGCTGGCTGGCCTTTGCCCTGCTGCCGAGCTGGAGCCTGGATTACGGCCTGCTGGAGTCCACCGGGGACGAGATCCTCGACGCCTACAGCTGGTCGCACTTCAACATCAGCTGGCTGTGGTATCTGCTCCCCACCCTGCTGCTGGTGCGCCCGTTCAGTGAAGCGAAGCGCGAGAAGCGCAGCCGCCACTACCTCGACGCCGGCTGGGCCCTGCTGTGCATGGCCTTTGTGGTCATCAGCGCCACCCTCGAAGGGCGCGGTTTAGGCTACGCCACCATCGTGCTGTTTGTGGCGCTGGGTTCGATCATGACCCTGGCTCTGACCCGCCTCGAATGGCTGGGCGGCGACCGCTTTGTCATCGGCTCGCTGATCGCCATCGTCGCGCTGATCGGCGTCTTTATCGTCTGGCCGAGCATCGCCATCTTTATTCCGATGTTCACCAATGACGCAGGCGAGTTCGCCCCGCTGGCGTTTATGAACGTGCTGTCGCAGTCGCACATTATTCAGGTGATCATCAACTCGATCCTGCTCTGCGTGGCGGTCGGGATCGGCTGCACCTTCTTCGGCCTGGTGCTGGCGATCTACACCACCCGCATCGCCAGACGCAGCGCCATCATCGGGCGCATCTTCTCGATCCTGCCGATCGTCACCCCGCCGTTCGTGGTGGGCCTCGGCGTGACGCTAATGATGGGCCGCTCGGGCTACATCACCGAGCTGATGGTCGACTGGTTCGGGCTGACCAACACCAACTGGCTGTACGGCTTCACCGGCATCTGGCTGGCGCAGGTGCTGGCCTTCACCCCGATGGCATTTATGATCCTCGACGGGGCGATCAAGACCATTCATCCGTCGCTGGAAGAGGCGTCCTACACCCTGCGCGCCAGCCGCTGGCAGACCTTTAACGGCGTCTTTGTGCCGCTGCTGAAACCGGCCCTGGCCAACGCCTTCCTGATCGTCATCGTCCAGTCGCTGGCGGACTTCAGTAACCCGCTGGTGCTGGGGGGCAACTTCGACGTGCTGGCGACGCAGATCTACTTCTACATCACCGGATCGCAGCTCGACTACCAGGCGGCCAGCACCCTCGGCGCGTTCCTGCTGCTCTTCTCGCTGCTGGTGTTCTGCATTCAGTACATGTGGATCGGCAAGCGCTCCTACGTCACCGTCTCCGGCAAGTCCTATCGCGGCGACGTCCAGCCTCTGCCGGTGACTCTGGTGTGGAGCGTGATCGCCCTGCTGGCGGTGTGGATCGCCTTTAACGCCCTGCTCTACGGCAGCATTTTCTACGGCAGCTTTACCGTCAACTGGGGGGTGGATTACACCCTGACGCTGGATAACTTTATCAAGCTGTTCGGCCAGGGGATGAGCGACGGCGCATGGCCTTCGCTGCTGGATACCCTGCTGTACGCCGGGATCGCCGCGCCGATCACCGCCGCCTTCGGGTTGCTGATCGCCTGGATCGTGGTGCGCCAGCAGTTCAAAGGCAAAAAGACCATCGAGTTCACCACCATGCTGTGCTTTGCCGTCCCGGGCACCGTGGCTGGCGTCTCCTATATCCTGGCCTTTAACAGCGCCCCGGTGTACCTCACCGGCACCGCCGCTATCGTCATTATCTCGATGGTAATGCGTAACGTCCCGGTGGGTATTCGCGCCGGGATCGCGGGGCTGGGCCAGATCGACAAGTCGCTGGACGAGGCGTCACTGAGCCTGCGCGCCGGTTCGCTACGCACCATTACGCACATCCTGCTGCCGCTGCTGCGCCCGGCCATTCTGTCGGCGCTGATCTACAGCTTTGTGCGCGCCATTACCACCGTCAGCGCCATTGTGTTCCTCGTCACGCCGGATACCCGCGTGGCCACCGCCTACATCCTGAACCGCGTGGAAGACGGCGAATACGGCGTGGCGATTGCCTACGGCTCGATCCTGATTGTGGTCATGCTGGCGATCATTTTCCTCTTTGACTGGCTGATCGGTGAGGCACGAATCTCCCGCTCAAAAGCCAAAAACCAGGCGTAACACTATGACTCAGAAACATTTCGTTGAACTGCGTAACGTGACCAAGCGCTTTGGCGCGAACACGGTAATTGAAAATATCAACCTGGCGATCCCCCAGGGGCAGATGGTGACTCTGCTTGGCCCGTCCGGCTGCGGTAAAACTACGGTGCTGCGCCTGGTGGCCGGGCTGGAGAAACCCACCGACGGGCAGATCCTCATCGACGGCGAGGACGTGACCCACCGCTCCATTCAGCAGCGTGACATCTGCATGGTGTTCCAGTCCTACGCCCTCTTCCCGCACATGTCGCTGGGCGAGAACGTCGGCTACGGCCTGAAGATGCTCGGCGTGTCGCGCAGTGAGATCAAAGCCCGCGTCAAAGAGGCGCTGGCGATGGTGGATCTGGAGGGCTTTGAAGATCGCTACGTGGACCAGATCTCCGGCGGCCAGCAGCAGCGTGTGGCCCTGGCGCGCGCCCTGATCCTCAAGCCGAAAGTGCTGCTTTTCGATGAGCCGTTGAGTAACCTCGATGCCAACCTGCGTCGGAGCATGCGGGATAAGATCCGCGAGCTGCAAAAGCAGTTCAATATTACCTCTCTGTACGTGACTCACGATCAGAGCGAGGCCTTTGCGGTGTCGGATACGGTGCTGGTGATGAACAAGGGCAACATCATGCAGATTGGCTCCCCGCAGGATCTCTATCGCCAGCCCGCGTCGCGCTTTATGGCGAGCTTTATGGGCGATGCCAACCTGTTCCCGGCGAGCTTCACCCAGGACTACG
Organism: Enterobacter sp. MF024; assembly: GCF_005843915.1. Taxonomy (NCBI): domain Bacteria; kingdom Pseudomonadati; phylum Pseudomonadota; class Gammaproteobacteria; order Enterobacterales; family Enterobacteriaceae; genus Enterobacter; species Enterobacter sp. MF024. The sequence continues at coordinate 110,621 of NZ_VCBB01000013.1, forward strand.
TGGCGATCCACGGCTATCGCCTGCCCCGCCCGCTGCACTTTGCCGCCATGGGCGCGGGCACCGTCGGGGTGCGCCCGGAGGCGATCACCTTAAGCCAGCACGGCGAGGCCAGCCAGCGCTGCGTGATCCGCCACGTCGCCTACATGGGCCCGCAGTACGAGGTGATTGTGGAGTGGCACGGGCAAGAGATTTTGCTGCAGGTGAACGCCACCCGACTGCAGCCGGATGTGGGGGAGGAGTATTTCCTGGAGATCCACCCGTACGGGATGTTTGTGTTGGCGGATGTGGCATAGGTAAAAGCAAAACGGCACGAACCGTAGGCCGGGTAAGCGCAGCGCCACCCGGCAGGGTTGCAGCGGTGCGGCCTGTTCCCCTCACCCTAACCCTCTCCCCAAAGGGGAGAGGGAATAGTCTGGCGCGCTCATGTAGGCCGGTTAAGCGCAGCGCCACCCGGCAGGGTTACAGCGGTGCGGCCTGTTCCCCTCACCCTGACCCTCTCCCCAAAGGGGCGAGGGAATAGTCTGGCGCGCTCATGTAGGCCGGGTAAGCGTAGCGCCACCCGGCAGTGGTTGCAGCGGTGCGGCCTGTTCCCCTCACCCTGACCCTCTCCCCAAAGGGGCGAGGGAAGAGTCTGGCACGAACCGTAGGCCGGGTAAGCGCAGCGCCACCCGGCAATGGTTACAGCGGTGCGGCCTGTTCCCCTCACCCTGACCCTCTCCCCAAAGGGGCGAGGGAATAGTCTGGCGCGCTCATGTAGGCCGGGTAAGCGTAGCGCCACCCGGCAGTGGTTGCAGCGGTGCGGCCTGTTCCCCTCACCCTGACCCTCTCCCCAAAGGGGCGAGGGAAGAGTCTGGCACGAACCGTAGGCCGGGTAAGCGCAGCGCCACCCGGCAATGGTTACAGCGGTGCGGCCTGTTCCCCTCACCCTGACCCTCTCCCCAAAGGGGCGAGGGAAAAGTCTGGCGCGCTCATGTAGGCCGGGTAAGCGTAGCGCCACCCGGCAGTGGTTGCAGCGGTGCGGCCTGTTCCCCTCACCCTGACCCTCTCCCCAAAGGGGCGAGGGAAAAAACACGGTTACCTTTGGGCGTGAAGATCCGCAATATCCTTCGGCGTCGTTCGACAGCATCCGCCAATCAGCTTCGCCCCTGCCGCCAGCCACTGCGGCAGATACCCCACCAGCGTCTCGCACGTCTCGCCGTGGTGGTGCCAGGTTTTGGTCGTCGCGTCGTAATGCTCCCCCGAGTTCGGGTAGACCACCAGCGGCAGCGCGGTCAGGCTCTGCAGATGCTGCAGCGCGGCGGTGGTGTTCTCCAGCGCGATGCAGTTAATGCCCAGGGCAATCACCTGCGGTGAGTTCGCCAGCACCGACACCACCTCGCGCAGCGGCGTGCCGTCGCTCAGGTGTTCGCTGTCGCGAAGCGTAAACGAGAACCACGCCCGGGCGCGGGGATAGTCCGTCAGCAACGCCGCCAGGGCTTTTATTTCCGCAAACGATGGCAGGGTTTCGCAGGCCAGCAGGTCAGCCCCGGCATCCAGCAACGCCTCCACGCGCGGGCGGTGAAAGGCGCTGAATTCCTCTGCGCTGCGCACGTAGTCGCCGCGATATTCCGACCCGTCCGCCAGGAACGCGCCGTACGGCCCGATGGACCCGGCCACCAGCAGCGCGCCCGCCTGCGGGTTTTCCGCCAGATACGCTTCCCGCGCCTTACGCGCCAGCTCAACGCTTTTGCTAATCAGCGCCCGGGACTGCGCCTCGTCCAGCCCGCGGGCGGCAAAGCCGTCCGGCGTGGCCTGGTAGCTGGCGGTGATCGCCACCTGCGCCCCGGCGCGGAAGTAATCGAGATGCACGTCGCGGATCAGCTCCGGATTCTCCATTAATACCTTCGCCGACCACAGGCTGTCGGCCAGGTTGCAGCCGCGCGCTTCCAGTTCCGTTGCCATCGCCCCGTCCAGCACCACAAACGGCTGGGTTTCAAGGATGGCGGTAAGCGGATTATTCTGCGACATGTTCAGGCTCCTGGGTTTTCAGATTTTGGGTAAGGTAGTACGCCCCATAGCAGAGCGCCACAAACGGCAACCCACAGTAAAGGGCAATGCGCTGGCTCGGGTCAAACGCCAGGCCGACGCAGGCCACCAGGCAGAGGATAAAGCCCAGCACCGGCACCAGCGGATACCACGGGGCGCGATACTGTAACGCGCTCAAGGGTTTGCCCGCCTGCAGATGACGGCGGCGGAAGACAAAGTGCGAGGCGCAGATGCTGATCCACACCGCCACCACCGCAAAGCCGGAAATGGCCGACAGCGCGACAAACACCGTGTCCGGGGCCACCACGCTTGAGAAGAGCGCCAGCACGCCGCCGAGCATCGACACCGACAACGCGGTGAGCGGCACGCCGTTTTTATTCACTCTGGCAAAGCAGCGCGGCAGGGTTTTCTCGTTCGACAGCGACCACAGCATGCGTCCGGAGGCGTAGAGCCCGGAGTTGGCCGCCGAGAGGATCGCCGTCAGGATGACAAAGTTGACGATATCCGCGGCATACGGAATGCCGACCTTCTCAAACACCAGCACGAACGGGCTTTTCTCCACCCCGGCCTGCTGCATCGGGATCAGCGCCGCCAGCACAAACACGGTGCCGATAAAGAAGATAATCAGGCGGGCAATGGTAGTGCGAATGGCGACCGGAATCACCTTGTGCGGGTTCTCGGTCTCCCCGGCGGCAATGCCGATAAGCTCGGTGCCGGAGAAAGCAAAGTTAACCGCCACCATGGTCATCAGGATCGGCAGGCCGCCGTGCGGGAACCAGCCTTCGGCGGTGATGTTGCTGAGCCCCGGCGCGGGAGAACCGTCCTGCATCGGGATAAAGCCAAAGATGGCCGCTCCGCCCAGAATAATAAAGGCGATGATGGTGATCACTTTCACCAGCGAGAACCAGAACTCCCCTTCGGCGAAGAAGCGGGTCGAGATGACGTTGAGGGCGAAGATCACCGCGCAGAAGACCACGCACCACACCCAGACCGGCACCTGCGGGAACCAGTACTGCATGCAGAACCCGGCGGCGGTAAAGCTCGACCCGAGCGCCACCGTCCAGGTGAGCCAGTAGAGCCACGCCACGGTGTAGCCGGTTGCCGGGCCAAGATAGCGCGCGGCATAGACGTGAAAGGCGCCGGTTTCCGGCATCGCCACGGAGAGTTCGCCGAGACACTGCATCACCAGCCAGACCACCAGCGCGCCGATCAGATAGGCCAGCAGCGTGCCCGCCGCCCCGGTGGTTGAAATGATGTAACCCGTATTAAAAAACAGCCCTGTGCCAATCACGCCGCCGAGCGACAGCATGATTAAGTGGCGAGTCTTCATGGTGCGCTGAAGCTGCCCATTTTGTTGTGTTTGCATATCACCTTCTATACGTATGGACATCTAAACATCCAAAAGAAGGTGTTTTTATACCGCGATTGTTAACAAATTGCTAGCCATGCACCAGACGAAGACATCCTCGACGGGCGCTCAGCCGGGGATGAACCGTATAAATGACGTAGAGAAAGGGTCGCCATGCCATCTGATACCTCCTGCAAGCCGATACTTAAAGCATGTACCGCCCCACTCCCCCCGTCGGTCAGACGAAAGTGGGATCTGTTTTGGGCCGCTAAACTTTAGGGGGAGTGCGGAGCGCCCGGCGGCGCTCCGCTTGCGCGGGCCTACAAAACCACGAAACGTAGGCCGGGTAAGGCATCGCCGCCACCCGGCAACAGGCCGCACGCAATCATGAGAATGTTAAATCATATAAAACATCCTATAGTCGTAGTGTTTATATAAAAAAGGATGATCCAATGCGATTTAACGGACTGACCAAGGGTTTCTTCATACTTATTCTCCTGTTGGTTACCTGGGCGTTTTTTGATGTGCTGTCGCCCTACTTCTCGGCGATCCTGTGGGCCGCTATCCTGGCGGTGATTTTCTACCCGGTTAAAAACGCGCTGCGTATCAGGCTGGGGGATCGCAACGGGCTGGCGGCGCTGCTCAGCGTGCTGCTGATCTGCCTGATTGTTTTTATTCCGCTGATGGTGATCTTTTCCTCATTAGCCTTTGAACTCAATATCGTTTATACGCGCCTGCAGCAGAACGACACCCAGTTTTCCACCGTGGTGGCGAGCCTCTTCGCCCATCTGCCCCACTGGCTGCGCACCCTGATGATCGAGCACGATCTCGATACCGCGGCGCAGATCCAGCAGAAGCTCTCTGAAGCAGCGTTAAGAGGCGGACAATACCTGGCTGGCAGCGCCTTCCTGATTGGTAAGGGCACCTTTGGCTTCGCCATCAGCTTTGGCGTGATGGTCTATCTGCTGTTCTTCCTGCTGAAAGATGGCCCCTGGCTGGTGCGCCAGATCCTCGACAGCCTGCCGCTGTCGAATTTCGCCAAACAGCATCTGTTTGCCAAGTTTGCCGGGGTCGCCAGAGCGACGGTAAAAGGCACGGCCGTGGTGGCGCTGGTTCAGGGTTTGCTGGGCGGGATCGCCTTCTGGATAGTCGGTATCAACGGCAGCATTTTGTGGGGCGCGCTGATGGCGTTCCTGTCCCTCATCCCGGCGGTGGGTTCGGCCATCATCTGGGTGCCCGCGGCCATCTTCCTCTTCGCCACACAGCAAATCTGGCAGGGCCTGTTTATCGTCGGGTTCTTTGTGCTGATCGTCGGCCTGGTGGATAACATTCTGCGTCCGCTGCTGGTGGGTAAAGACACCAAAATGCCCGACTATCTCATCCTCATCACTACCCTGGGCGGGATGGAGATTTACGGTATCAATGGCTTTGTGATTGGCCCGTTGATCGCCGCCCTGTTTATCGCCTGCTGGAATCTGCTCTCGGGGCGCGATCATGCCGGTAATGCCGAAGAAATAGATGACGCCATTATCGAAGAAGGCAAAAATTCGCCTGATTTATGAAAAAGGAATAAGACTTGCGTATCGCCACTATCACTAACTGGGCATACGGTGCCACGGTCTGTCTGACCATCGCTTCAGGGATAGCCATGTTAATGGCTTCCAGCGCTGAAAAGGTGGAGCGACAGGCCGTAGAACAGCGCTACGTCTTCGATCAACTGACCGAAGAAGTTGAGGTGGACGCCTGGGCGCTCTCGGATCTGGCGCGGTTGTATGTCATCAAACAGACGCCCGCGGTGGCCGACGAGTATCGCCAGAAAGCGGCCTCCATGGTCGGCGTCGAGCATCGCCTGCAAAAGCTTAAAGACGCGGGGGCCAGCGATGAAGAGCTGGCCCTGCTGCACGAAGGGTTAACCGTGGCCGATGCCCTGCAGGATGAACAGCAGCGCGCCATCGCCAGCGTCAATAGCGGGCAGCAGGCGCAGGCCATTGAACGGCTCTATGGCGAGCGTTACGAGAGCGAACTGGAGCAGGCGCAGAACCAGCTCGACCATTTTCGCCAGATGCTGGACCGCCGCACCGACGTGGCCATTGAGGATGCCACGGCAAAATCCCACGCGCTGCGCACGCTCTCCGAGGTGATGGTCGGCCTCACCGCGCTGATGTTCCTGTTTGTGCTGGGCTTTATCCTTAAGCGCCGGGTGCTGCGCCCGGTGGTGCGCCTGAGCGACGTGGTCAACCGGCTGGCTTCCCAGGATTATGCCGTCGAAGCCCCGGATTACCGTCAGATCGACGAAATTGGCGACATGGCCCAGGCGATCCGCATCTTTCGTGAAAACGGCCTGGTGCGGCAGCGGCTTGAGAAGGAGCGCGACGCCGACTGGGCGATCCGCGAACTGCTGGCGCGCATGACGCAACGCCTGCAGGGGTGCGAATCCGTCGAGGACGTGCTGAACGTCGCGCGGCTGTTCGCTCCCAGCATTGCACCGGGGATCGCCGGGCGGCTCTATCTTCTCGAACACGCGCCGTGGCAGATGCGCTGCGCCGCCGAGTGGCTTAACCCGCAGGGCGAGCCCGATCCGTTCCATCCGGACCAGTGCTGGGCGGTGCGTCGCGGTCAGAGCCATCCGCCGGTCAACGGCGAGCCGGATATCGCCTGCTATCACCTGCCGGACAGCTGCGCCCATCATGCACTTTGCGTGCCGCTGATTGCCCAGGGTGAAGCCATCGGCCTGCTCTCCTTCCAGAACCTTACTCCGGAGATGGCCCCTTCCCGCGCCTATCTGGAGCTGATGGCTGAAGCGCTTGGTCTGGCGCTGGCTAACCAGCGTCTGCGCGATGCCCTGCTGGAAAAAGCGCTGTTCGATCCTCTGACCGGGCTGCGCAACCGCCATCATCTGGAAGATGCCCTGCGCACCCAGATGAACCAGGCGCTGCACAGCGGGAACCCGGTAAGCTGCCTGATGATCGACATCGACCACTTCAAAGCCATCAACGACAGGCTGGGGCACGAAGCGGGCGACCAGGTGATTAAGGGCGTGGCGGCAATTGTCCAGCGCGCGGTCAGCGACAAGGGCATGGCGTTCCGCTATGGCGGCGAGGAGTTTCTGGCCCTGCTGCCGGGCGCGGATGAAGCGGCGGCGTTTGCCACTGCCAGCGAAATCCATACCGCCGTGCACGGCCTGGCGCTGCGCTATGAGCTGTCGGAGATCGGCCCGGTGGATGTGTCGATTGGCATTGCCAGCTATCCGCAGCACGCTCAGGGCGAAAACCTGCTGCGCGCCGCCGACGTTGCGCTGTACCGGGCGAAAGAGCTGGGGCGTTCAAGGATTGTGAGTTTTGGGATGCTGGAGGCGGGGAATCAGCCGCCGGGGGCGAATATCTGACAGAGCTCAAAGAAGCTCCCGTCGCCGGCGGGTGCTTCTTCCATCTTCGCGCTGTAGCATCATAACGTTTCCGTATGATAAGCCGGTTTTACAATGACTTATACTGGCATCCAAACCGAATTTCAGCCCCAGTCAAAATGATAACCATCGAAAAATCCAGCCCAACCTCAACCGACTCTCAGGCGCTCATCGATCAGCTCTCTTCAGAGCTTGCCGCGATCACCGGGAACAATGGTAAAAGCCACTTCGACCCGCAGGATGTCTCCGGGGAGCGGGCGATGTGGGTGATAGCGAAAGATGAAAATAATCAGCCCATAGGCTGTGGTGCATTCCGCCCGCTGACTGAGACCACAGCTGAACTCAAACGCATGTTCTCTGACCGGAGTTGCCCGGGCACTGGCGCGGCGCTACTCGCCTGGCTTGAAGAGGCAGCCCGGGGCATGGGCTACCGTGAGCTGTGGCTTGAGACGCGCAAAATCAACGCTCGCGCGGTGCAGTTCTATTTAAAGCATGGCTATGTGCAGAGAGAAAACTATGGCCCCTATATCGGGCGCGACGAGGCCATCTGTTTTGCCAAAAGGTTAACCGGCTAGCCCGGTTACACTCCCGCAAGGATCGCGTATCATCGCCCCTTCGGATCGATAACTGACACTGCCTCCCATGCTCAATGTCCTCTGTTATTTCCTTCTCGCCCTTGCCGCCGCGGGCAGCGCCCTGTTGCCTCATTCTCTGGCGATGTGGTTTCTGCTCGCCAGCGCGCTGACGTTTTTGATCTACGGTGCCGACAAACTGGCGGCCCGCAAAGCCTGGCGCAGAGTCCCGGAATCGACCCTGCTGGTATGCGGGTTTGTCGGGGGATGGCCGGGCGCTATCTTTGGCCAGCAGCTGTTTCGTCATAAAACCCAAAAGCAGCCGTTCAAAACCTATTTTATGGTTAGCGTGGTGCTTAACGTCGCGGTGCTGATGCTTGTCGCCTGGCGTTTCGCTTCCTGATTGACAGCAATGCGTGAAAGATGGTTGTATAGTACAACTATCTTTTACAGGCTAACCTAATAATGACTGATTCGTCGATTGTTGAAGAGATCCGTATCTCGTCGCGTCTGATGGTGCGGGAACTCGGCTTTATGAACCACACCCTTGCGGCAACGGATTACTCCCCTTCCGTAGTGCATACCCTGCTTGAGATGGAAGCCAGGGGCTCCCTGACTGCCGCCCAGCTGGTGCAGATCCTGGGACTGGAGAAATCCAGCGTCAGCCGCATGCTCGCCAAGCTGATCAAGGCCGGGGAGCTGGAAGAGAGCGCCTCCCCGGAGGATGCCAGAATCAAGCAGCTTAGCCTGAGCCCTCAGGGCAGAGAAACGGTGCGCAGAATTAATGCCTACGGTAACGAACGCGTCATTTCCGCCCTGCAAAAAATGGACGCCAGCCAGCAGCGCGTCGTATCACAGGGCCTGAGCGTCTATGCCAGCGCCCTCAAAGCCTGCAGGGATGATGTTGATCTGCCAGAAAAAAGCGCGGTAACCATTGTCTCTGGCTATCATCCAGGCATGATTGGCCGCATCACGGAAATGCACGGCAGCTATTACGCGAGAGAGCATCACTTTGGCTCTTTTTTTGAGGCGAAGGTCGCCGCTGGCTTAGCGGATTTTTCGGGGCGTCTGGACAATGCGAACAATCAAATCTGGCTGGCGATGCAGAACGGACGCATCGTTGGCTCAGTCGCCATTGACGGCGAAGATCTCGGAAACAACGAGGCGCATTTGCGCTGGTTTATCCTGGATGACGGTTGTCGCGGTGGCGGCGTGGGCAGAAAGCTGATTGCTGAAGCGATGAAGTTTTGCGATGAGAGGGAGTTCTCTGCGGTTCAGCTGTGGACCTTTAATAAGCTGACGGCGGCACGGCGGTTGTATGAGTCCTTCGGCTTTGTATTATCGAAAGAGTGGCAAGGCGATCAGTGGGGCAGCACCATTACAGAGCAACAGTTTACGCGTAAATAAATCGATTCCAGGCGCTAATAAATAATGGCGGGCATTATTAAATGCCCGCCATTATATTTATTTAGCGCAATAAACCCGCGCTTCGCGAGGGGTATAAATACCCAGCGTTACGACACGTAATAATACATCCGTGCCGGATTCCTGCACTTCGGTACGAATAACTTTATCCGCGCCGCCGCAAACCTGCGCCGCATCAATCGTCTTAGACTGACCAATACCATTAACAAAGAAGGATTGTTTTGTTTCCTGAGTGGGCTTTTCAGCCACCCCGCTGTTGATCCTGAAAGTTTGTTGGGCGCAGCCGGACAGAGCAACCGCGACGAACGCTATCATCATTAACTTTTTCATAATTTTCTTAGGTTGGGGAGGAACAGTCCTGGATGTTATGACTGCCCCCCTGCACAACATATCCGACCAGCGGGCAGATCGGGAAACTTACGCGTTCTATTGACGCGCCATTGATATATGTAATTTCGGCAGATTGGCTTTGTTAAACGAGTGTGTGCGGAGAGTAAGAAAAAAGCATCTGTGCGGCATATTCCCCCTCACCCCAGCCCTCTCCCTGAATAGAGAGGGAGCCGATGGTGCCAGGATTTTCTCCCATCATATCCCCCTGAAAGCGCGATAACCGTCACATTATGCCAGGCTTTATATTCATCAAAGAAAAGGGATCACTCATTTGAAAAATGCGAAATACGACATGCCTTTGCGCGATAACGGGTTCGTTGGCCTTGGAGACTACGCCGCTATCGGTGAAGGGCGCTCGGTGGCGCTCATCGCCCCGGATGGTTCGATCGACTGGTGGGGCGCGCCCAACCTCGATTCGCCGCCCCTTTTTGACCGCTTGCTGGACCCTGGCATCGGCGGTTTTTTCAGCCTGACACCGGCGAGTGAATACACCGTCTCCCGCGCCTATCGCGAGGACAGCAACATCCTGGAAACCCGCTATGAAACGAAAGACGGCACGGCGCTGTTAACCGAATCCATCAACAGCACACTGGCAGGCCGTCTGCCCTGGAGCGAGCTGGCCCGCCGTCTGGAAGGGGTGCGCGGCACCGTGACGTTCAGACTTCAACTGCGGTTCGGAACGATGATCGAAACGCGATCGCCCTGGCGCTCCGATACCGACAAGGGCAGCGTTTACCATATCGGCGACCTGATGGCGATGCTCCACACCAGCGAAAACGTGGTCATTACCCGTGCCGATGATGAAGAGATCGAGGCGGAGATCGTCCTGAAGAAAGGGAGCCGGGAGATTGTCGCGCTGCTGGTGACCCTGGATGAGCCGCTGGCGGTACCGGACATTCAGGCGATTGATAACCGTATTGAAACCAGCCACACCGCCTGGCAGGACTGGGTGAAGGGGCTGAAATACGACGGCCTCTATAAAGATCACGTTATCCGCTCCGCGCTGGCGCTGAAGTTCCTCTGGTACTCCCCCACCGGCGCGCTGGCGGCAGCCGCCACCACCTCCCTGCCGGAGGGGCCCGGCGGCAGCAAAAACTATGATTACCGCTTTGCCTGGGTGCGCGATGCCTGCCTGATCATCAAAGCCTTTACCTATCTGGGCACCCTTGAAGAGTGTAAAGCGGCCTTCTCCTGGCTGTCGAAAACCATCATTAAACACGGCCCGGAGATGCGGGCCTGCTACACCCTCGACGGCGAACTGGTGCCGGAAGAGACCTACCCCGAACTGCAGGGCTACCGGGATTCGCAGCCGGTACGCCTCGGCAATAACGCCCGCAACCAGCGCCAGCTGAGCATGTATGGCGATATGCTTGGCGTGGCGAAACTGTTCGTCGAGGCGGGGCATATTCTGGATATCGGCACCTCGCGCTTCCTGGGGCATCTTGCCAACCAGTGCGCCGACCGCTGGCGCATGAAGGACTCCGGGATCTGGGAGCTGCCGGAAGAGCGGCATTACACCCACTCAAAAATGGCCTGCTGGCTGGCGCTGGACTGCGCCGTGGTGCTGGCCGAGACCAACCATATCGAACCTACATGGAAAGCGCGCTGGGCCCGGGAGCGGGACCGCATCCGCGACTGGATTGAAGAGCACTGCTGGTCGGAGACCCATCAGTCCTACTGTTTTTACGACGGGGACGGCGGGCTGCTGGATGCGTCGCTCACCCTGGTGTCGCGCTACGGTGTGAAAGTGAACCCGAAACGCATGAAGCTGACCTATCAGGCCATCCAACGCGAGCTGGGTCATAACAGCTCGATGATCTACCGCTACAGCGGGGTTGAGCAGGAGGAGAGCACCTTTATCGCCTGCGCCTTCTGGCTGGCGGAGGCCTGGGCCTCGATGGGCGAACCGGAGCAGGCCGAAAAGAACATGGATGAAATTCTTGAAACGCTATGTCATCGCGGCAATGTCGAAACCTTCAATGAAATGTTCGATACCCGCACCGGCGAGTGGGTCGGCAATATGCCTCAGGGGTTAAGCCATCTGGCGCTGATCTGTGCGGCGCAGGCCATCAGCGATCATCAGGAAGGTAAATAGCCCTTGCCTGCCTGACGGAAAATCAGGCAGGCCAACAGCCAGAAGGGATCAATGCAGAATAGCTTTAAGCCGCTGTAGCGCCATCAAAGGCCGCAGGGATCGCTGCTGGAAGGGTTGTACGCCGGTGATATTGCAGGTGTTGAGATAGCTGTCCAGCGCATCCCGGGCGGCGATCTTCAGCTCCTGCACATCTCGCGCCATAAAGCGCGCTTCACTTCTGGTATTCAGAAACACACCACGGAACATATCAATCACCGGATCGTAGGTCACCAGGGCTTTATGTCCGTCGATAAAAAGGGTATTTGAGCGGCTCATCCTTGAGAATTATCCTAATCAACATAACTGGTGTGGATATTACGCTCCATAAATCAAATTAAAAAGCAGTTTTGAAAGTAAAAAAATTTTTGATGATGGTCGATAAACTTTACGGATCCTGAGGGGATTTACCATGGCGGTCATGCCTCATCGTGCTCCTGACGTGCATCCGGAGCCAGATGCTGCTTGCGGTACTGTAATGGCGTTTGCCCAATCCGCTTTTTAAAGCAGGTAATGAAATACGTCATCTCGGTAAATCCCACCTTTTCGGCAATCCCGTTGATGCTTAACGGCGACATACGCAATAAATCACAGCTTTTTTTGATGCGCCGGGTGAGCAGGTATTCGTGAATGCTGCCGCCGGTTTGTTGACGGAAGATCCGCGACGTGTAGCTGCGCGACAGGCCGATAGCGCTGGCCAGATCGTCCAGGGAAAACTTCTCCTGATAATGATCTTCCACCCACTGCATGATCTGCGCCGCCACGGTATGTTGTTGCTGAACGGGCGTCTGCGGCTGTGCGGGCAGAAAGGCCATTATCTGCATCACCAGAAATGCCACCTCGCTGGCTTCCGTTTGATTGCCGCTGCCCTGCCCGCAATACCGATCCAGAATGCACCCCATCATCTGGGCGTGTTCGCTGAGATCGTACACCTGCGCAGGCACGTTGCTGTCGGCCAGGGCGGCAAACTGCGCCTGATGGCGGGGGAAATCCCGCAGGGCAGCAATCACCGACGATTGCTCAATATGCATGGTGGTGCGGTAGTAGCGATTACTGTCGCTGGCCTCGACATGGACCTTGTGCAGCCGGAAAGGCGGAAAGATAAACAGCCGACCGGGCCGGGCGGTGTAGTGACGGTTATCGACCACCACAATGCCGTAGCCTTCAGACACATACAGAAACTCAACGCACTGGTGCCAGTGGTAATAGAGCGCGCTGGAGCCGCGCGGACGATAGAGCGCCATGACGTCGTCATTTAGCGCGATGCGCTCCATTAATTGTCGTTCCTGCATTTTTCCTCAGAGCAACAGAGTTAAGTTTTTAGGCCATGATTTATAAAATATTGCCGTGTACGGGCTTAAATCCAACTTTCTTTAAATAACGGATAGTTTTTGTGACGTAGCTCACTCGGAGAAAAGCGGAAAATCCACCAGGATTCGCTCACCGTGTGCCCGCCACACGCAATAAAATAAATGAGTAATCAGGAGAGATAATGATGACGCTATCCTCATCCGTTCGTACCGCACAAATAAAAATGAGTGGCTTTATTTTTCTCTATTTTTTTACCTGGTCATCGAGCTTTGGTTTATATGCCTTATGGCTGAGCCAGAAAGTGGGATTAGACAGCATTACCATTGGCAGCGTATTTGCGATTAACGGTGCCTTTGCGGTGATCCTTAAACCGGTTTACGGCTACATCATGGATAAAATAGGCATGAGCAAATAGTTGCTCTATTTTGTCTGCGCCATCTCGGCCCTGATGGCACCGTTTTTTGTCACCGTCTACCAGCCGCTGCTGTTAACCCACACCACGATCGGCATTATCGTCGGTGCGTTCTGGCTGAGCCTCGGCTGGTATGCCGGCGTCGCGGCCGCGGAATCCTACGCCGATCGCTTTAGTCGTCTGTATAGCCTGGAGTTTGGCCGGATCCGCATGTGGGGATCGCTCGGCTGGGCGCTGGCGGCGTCGGTCTCCGGCGTGCTGTTTAACATCACTCCGCTGGCGAACTTTCTTGTCAGCAGCGGAACCTCCGTGGTGATGCTGCTGGTGCTGATGAGCCTGAAAATAGGCGACGAGCAGCTGCGCAATAACAACGTGATTGCCGACAACCGCATCGTGTTTGCCGATGTCATTGCGTTGCTGAAAAATCAGAAGTTCTGGATGTTCAGCCTGTATGTGGCCGGCGTGGCATGGATGATGTTTGTCGCCGAGCAGCAGTTCCCGCGCTACTTCGTCTCCTTTTTCGAAACGAAACAGCAGGGTAATGCCTGGTACGACTATCTGGGCACCCTGCAGGCGGGTATTGAATTCCTGATGATGATGTTTATTCCGGCGGTGGTGAATCATTTTGGTGCCAAAAAAGGGCTGCTGCTGTGCGGCCTGGTGGTGGGGATCCGCCTGATTGCCTCGGGACTGACCTCCGATCCGCTGATGATCTCGATTATCAAGCCGCTGTATGGCGTAGAAATCGCTCTGCTGCTGATTTCCGTTTTCAAATACATCGCCGAGCATTTCCATAAAAAAGTGAATGCCACCATGTATTTGCTGGGCTATCAGGCGATGGTCTACGTCGGCTCCGTGGTGGTGGCACCGCATGCGGGCTACCTGTATGAGAAAATCGGCTTTGAGCACACCTACCTGATGATGGGCAGCTGCGCCCTGCTGTTTACCCTGATCTCCGCCTTTACCCTTTCGCCCTGCAAGTCTCAACGTGGCCTGACCGATACCTTTTCCCCTGAACTGAAACCTACCCCGGTCGAGCCGGTAAAACACTAATCTGAGGACAAAATATGATTCGTTCTGCTGTCACTGCAAATGTCGTGACCGAGTCACTGCGCCCTGTGGAACTGCATCAGGTTGATCGCCTGCAGCTGCGCCGCAAGCTGGATGAGGCGGTAAACCGCATCACGCCTAAGCTGGATAAAACGATGGCCCTGATGGGGGATAAATTCCCTAACGAAGCCTGCGAAGGGGGAAAATGGACCCCTTCAGACAATACGCAATGGACCACCAGCTTCTGGACCGGCCAGCTGTGGCTGGCCTGGGAGTTGACCGGGGAGGATAAATACCGCCAGGCGGCGGAGCGCTATCTGCCCTCTTTCGCCTCGCGACTGGCGCAGCGCATTGAAACGGCCACCCACGATCTGGGGTTTCTCTACTCCCTCTCCTGCGTTAACGCCTGGCGCTTAACGGGGAATGATACTGCCCGCCGGGTCGCACTTCAGGCGGCCGATATCCTGATGGAGCGCTACAACCCGGTGGCGAAAATTATCCAGGCCTGGGGCGACCTGAACGATCCGGCGCAGCAGGGACGGATGATCATTGACTGCAATATGAACCTGCCGCTTCTGTACTGGGCCAGCGAGCAGACCGGCGAAGCGCGCTACGCCGAAGCCGCAGCGGCTCATGCGCAGCAGGCGGCAAAATACATCGTCCGCCCGGATGCCTCGACCTTCCACACCTTTTACATGGACGTGACGACCGGCGAGCCGCGTTTTGGTGATACCCATCAGGGCCATAGCGATACGTCATGCTGGTCCCGCGGCCAGGCATGGGCCATCTATGGGTTTATGCTCAGCTATCTCTACACCGGCGATAAGCCTCTGGTAGACCTGACCCGCAGCCTGGCCCACTACTTTATCAACCGCCTGCCGGAAGATGATGTCTGCCACTGGGATCTGGCCCTGCTGGGCACCGATGCCGTGCGCGACAGTTCGGCGGCAGCTATCGCCGCCTGCGGCCTGCTTGAGCTGGTTAACGCCTTGCCGGTGCTGGATGAACATCGCGCCCATTACGAGGAGATGGCGCTGCGGATCGTCCAGTCGCTGACCGAGAACTATCTGGCGGATGACGAGGATCCGTGTGAAGGATTGCTGAAGCATTCGGTTTATCACATGCCCGCCGGTATTGGCGTGGATGAGTGCTGTAGCTGGGGTGATTATTACTACCTCGAGCTGCTGACCCGGGTGCGTCAGACCTGGTCGAGGTACTGGTAACCGCCCACCGGCCATGCGCCTGATAATTCCTTCTGGCGCATGGCATCCACGATTTAAGAATAATCCTGCTCACATCGCCGACTATGCTTAACGTTTAAAAAACAGACGACACAGTCGCACCCTCTTTCACTTTTATCCCCTTAAATACCGGAGGCCTGGCATGAGCAACCAAGGCGAATACCCTGATGATGGACGATCACACGACTTCAGCCTGTCCCGTCGGGAGCTGATAAAAGTCAGCGCCGCAGCGGCGGCAACCGCGGCGGTTTACCCTTGTGGCGCGCTGGCCGAGGGTCAACCCGCCGTCACGCCCGCGCCGGAGATGATGCCGGTGACGTTTCGCGTCAACGGCGAGCAGCAGCAGCTGGAGGTGGATACCCGAACCACCCTGCTGGATGCCCTGCGCGAGAACCTGCACCTGACCGGCACCAAAAAAGGCTGCGACCACGGGCAGTGCGGCGCCTGCACCGTTATCGTTGACGGGCGCAGGATCAATTCCTGTCTCACCCTGGCCGTGATGCACCAGAACGCTGACATCACCACCATCGAGGGGCTGGGCACGCCTGACAATCTGCATCCCATGCAGGCGGCGTTTGTCGAACACGATGGTTATCAGTGCGGCTACTGCACGCCGGGGCAAATCTGCTCCTCGGTGGCGGTACTGAAAGAGATTGAAGCGGGCATCCCCAGCCATGTGACCCTCGATCTGGTCTCCCCTCCCGAAATGAGCGCCCAGGAGATCCGCGAGCGCATGAGCGGCAACATCTGCCGCTGCGGCGCATATGCCAACATTCTTGCCGCCATTGAAGACGTCGCCGGAGGGAAGAAATCATGAAAGCCTTCACCTATGAACGGGTTCAGACCCCGGCCGAGGCGGCGGCCAGCGCCCGGCGCACCCCTGGCGCGAAATTTATCGCTGGCGGCACTAATCTGCTGGATCTGATGAAGCTGGAAATCGAGACCCCCACCCACCTGATCGACGTGAACGGCCTGGGGCTGGATAAGATTGACGCTACCGACGAGGGCGGGCTGCGCATCGGTGCCCTGGTGCGAAATACCGATCTGGCCGCCGATGAGCGCGTGCGCCGTGACTATGCCGTGCTCTCCCGGGCGCTGCTGGCCGGGGCCTCCGGACAGCTGCGCAACCAGGCCACCACGGCGGGCAATCTTCTCCAGCGAACCCGCTGCCCCTACTTTTACGACACTAACCAGCCCTGCAATAAGCGTCTTCCCGGCAGCGGCTGCGCGGCGCTGGAAGGGTTTAGCCGCCAGCATGCGGTGGTAGCAAGCAGCGAAGCCTGTATCGCCACCCATCCTGGC
Organism: Enterobacter sp. MF024; assembly: GCF_005843915.1. Classification (NCBI taxonomy): domain Bacteria; kingdom Pseudomonadati; phylum Pseudomonadota; class Gammaproteobacteria; order Enterobacterales; family Enterobacteriaceae; genus Enterobacter; species Enterobacter sp. MF024. Next base: position 127,231 of record NZ_VCBB01000013.1, read on the forward strand.
GACATGCCCGTGGCGATGCGGCTGCTGGACGCGGTGGTGGAAACCATCAACCCGGACGGAAAAGCGCGCAACATTCCCATCGCCGACTTTTATCGCGCCCCGGGGAAAACGCCTCATATCGAGACCGTCCTGACGCCCGGCGAGTTGATTACCGCCGTCAGCCTGCCGCCGCCGGTGGCTGGGCAGCACATTTACCGTAAGGTCCGCGATCGCGCTTCTTACGCCTTCGCGCTGGTGTCGGTGGCGGCGATTGTCCAGCCGGACGGCACAGGTCGCGTCGCGCTGGGCGGCGTGGCGCATAAACCCTGGCGAGTGGCGCAGGCCGATGCGCAGGTCACTCAGGGGGCGCAGGCGGTGTATGACGCGCTGTTTGCCGACGCGCATCCGACGCCTGAAAACAGATTCAAACTTACCCTGGCGAAGCGAACGCTTGCCTCCGTGCTGACAGAAGCGAGGGCTCAGGTATGAAATTTGAGAAACCGGCAGGGGAAAACCCGATCGATCGGTTGAAGGTGGTTGGACAGCCTCATGACCGTATCGACGGCCCGTTAAAAACCACCGGCAAGGCGCACTATGCCTACGAATGGCATGACACCGCGCCCAACGCGGCCTATGGCTACGTGGTCGGCTCGGCCATCGCGAAAGGCGAGATCGCCACCATCGACACCCAGGCCGCGAAAAAAGCGCCGGGCGTGCTGACGGTGATCACCGCCAGCAGCGCGGGTGCGCTCGGCAAAGGTGAGCGCAACGCGGCCACACTGTTGGGTGGGCCAAAGATCGAGCACTACCATCAGGCCGTTGCGCTGGTGGTGGCCGAGACCTTTGAGCAGGCCCGGGCGGCGGCGTCGCTGGTGCAGGTTCAGTACCGGCGTGATCAGGGCGCGTACTCGCTGGCGGAGGAAAAACCCGCCGTCAACCAGCCGCCAGAGAAGACCCCGGATAAAAACGTCGGCGATTTTGACGCCGCCTTTAACGCCGCCGAGGTGAAGCTAGACGTTACCTATACCACCCCCGATCAGAGCCATATGGCGATGGAGCCGCACGCCTCTATGGCCGTCTGGGACGGCGATAAGGTGACGCTCTGGACCTCCAATCAGATGGTGGCATGGTGTCGCACCGACCTGGCGGCGACGCTGAAGATCCCCGAGGAGAACGTGCGCATCATCTCCCCCTATATCGGCGGGGGCTTTGGCGGCAAGCTGTTCCTGCGAAGCGATGCCCTGCTGGCCGCGCTGGCGGCCCGGGCCGTGAAGCGTCCGGTTAAGGTGATGCTGGCGCGCCCGACGATCCCTAACAACACCACTCACCGTCCGGCGACCATTCAGCACATTCGCATTGGTACTGACAAGGCAGGGAAAATCACCGCCATCGCCCATGACAGCTGGTCCGGCAATCTGCCCGGCGGCACGCCGGAGACGGCGGTGCAGCAGACCGAACTGCTCTACGCGGGTGAAAATCGTCATACCGGCCTGCGGCTGGCAAAACTGGATCTGCCCGAGGGCAACGCCATGCGCGCCCCCGGTGAAGCGCCGGGCCTGATGGCGCTTGAGATTGCCATCGACGAGATGGCGGAGAAAGCGGGCGTCGATCCGGTTGAGTTTCGCATCCTCAATGACACGCAGGTCGATCCGGCGGATCCCAAGCGTCCCTTCTCCCGTCGTCAGCTGATTGAGTGCCTGCGCACCGGGGCCGAGGAGTTCGGCTGGAAGCAGCGCAACGCGACGCCAGGCCAGGTTCGCGACGGGCGCTGGCTGGTGGGCATCGGCATGGCGGCCGGTTTTCGCAATAACCTGTTAGAAAAATCCGCCGCCCGGGTGCATCTGGATGCCGACGGAAAGGTGACGGTAGAAACCGACATGACGGACATCGGCACCGGGAGTTACACCATCATTGCCCAGACGGCGGCGGAAATGCTGGGCGTGCCGCTGGAAAACGTGACGGTGCACCTCGGGGATTCGAGCTTCCCGGTGTCGGCCGGTTCAGGGGGACAGTGGGGGGCGAATACCTCCACCTCGGGGGTTTACGCCGCCTGCGTGAAGCTGCGCGAAACCATCGCCACGAAACTCGGTTTCGACCCCGACCAGGCGCAATTTAGCGACGGGAAGATCGCCCAGGATACGCGCAGCGCGGAGATTCGCGAGGCCGCTGCCAACGGCACGCTGACCGCCGAAGACAGTATCGAGTTTGGCGATCTGGACAAGCAGTACCAGCAGTCGACCTTTGCCGGCCACTTTATCGAGGTGGCCGTGGACGTGGCGACGGGGGAAGTGCGGGTCCGGCGTATGCTGGCGGTGTGCGCCGCAGGCCGCATTCTTAACCCGAAAACCGCCCGCAGCCAGGTGATTGGCGCGATGACCATGGGGCTCGGCGCGGCGCTGATGGAGGAGCTGGCGGTGGACACCCGGCTGGGGTACTTCGTTAATCACGACATGGCGGGGTATGAAGTGCCGGTGCATGCCGATGTCCCGGAGCAGAAGGTCATTTTCCTCGACGACACCGACCCGATCTCCTCGCCCATGAAAGCCAAAGGGGTGGGCGAACTGGGGCTGTGCGGCGTGGGCGCGGCTATTGCCAATGCGGTGTACAACGCCACGGGCGTGCGGGTACGGGAGTATCCCATCACCCTGGACAAGCTGATCGAAGCGCTACCCGATGTGGTGTAAGGAGAGAGGATGCTGCAACACGCTGCGCTGACAGAACAGATTATCCCCGAACAGGCCTTTGCCACCGACGACAGCGTGGCGGTGCTGCGCTTCGCGGCGGAGGGGTTAAACGCAGGCATGGCGGTGGCGCTGGTGACCCTGGTGGAGATCCGCGGCGGTGCCGCCAGGCCGCTGGGGGCGCAGATGGCCGTTCGCGAGGACGGCTTATATTGCGGCTATGTCTCCGGCGGCTGCGTAGAATCCGCTGCCGCTTACGAGGCGCTGGAGACCCTCGCCAGCGGCAAAGACCGTCAGGTGAAGTACGGCGAGGGATCGCCGTGGTTCGATATTGTGCTGCCCTGCGGCGGTGGCATTACCCTGAACATCCATAAACTGCGCTCGGTGCAGCCGCTACTGGCGGTATTGAACAGCCTGGCGCAGCGTAAACCGGTGGGATTGCGCTATCACGCCCCGTCGCAGTCGTTGCACTCTGTGCCCGGGACACCCCGGACAGGCTGGAAGGACGATCTTTTTGAGCAGGGCTATCGCCCCAGTGTGCGGATACTGATTTACGGGGGCTCCGTGGAGGCACAGGCCACCGCCCGCGTGGCCCAGGCGGCGGGGTATGAGGTTCAGTGCAACCCGCGCAGGGTTGAGCCGATGGATGCCGACACGGCGGTGATTTTGCTCTGGCACGATGGGCACAAGGAGTTGCCGGTGCTGGAGGCCGCGCTGACGGCAGAACCTTTTTATATTGGTGCTCTCGGCAGCCGTCGCACCCACCAGCGGCGGGTCGAGAAGCTGCTTGAACTGGGCTGGGAAGAGGCGGATATCGCGCGCATCAAGGCGCCGATTGGGATTTTCCCTCAGGCGCGGGATGCGAACACCCTGGCACTGTCGGTGGTGGCGGACGTGGCGGCGGCGCGTTTGCATCAGGAAGAACCTATCAAAATTAAGGGGTTGGGCTGATTTTACGCCTGTCTTCCTGCGTACATGTTAAATTATTTAACACTGTTTCATCGTGTGGACGGGTTACCACACACTTGAAGCTGAAAATGGAAAATGCATTCAACTAACCCCTACAGGAAAGTAGATGAAAAAAACTCTCTTCGCATTGCCCCCTGCCATTCTTATGGCTTTACCTTGTATCGTCTCCCCCGCCAGCGCCGCGCAGCAGGTACATGCTGTTGATGTAAAATCCTTTGATGTCGGCGGCGTGAAGACCGGGATGAGCGTTGAACAAGCCCGTGCAGCGATGCAGAAAAATTTTGGTGTCTCAGCCGACAAAATCGAAGCCTCTAAGTCTGCGGCATATCAGGTGGCAACCAAGATTACCGGGAGCCCGCAGGTTATGTATCTGGTCTATGAGAACAACGGTACCCGGATGCAGGTAAGTTTCGAACCTCGCGTCCCTTACGACAAAAGCAACCCGATGGCTGCAGCCTTGATCTCCTATGAGATCCCCTGGACGAGCGATAATGCAGCGTCAATGAAGGAAGCCGCACTGGCAAAATATGGCCCGGTTTCCGCCCCTGATACGAACCCTATATGGTGTGAAAAACCCCTGCCCGGGACAGGCATGGGATGCGAACAGGGTACAGCCGAACTGAAAGTGGCCAGCACAAAACTGACGTTGATCGATCCTGCCTGGCAAAACGCCAGAATAAAATTTATGGATCAGCAAAACGCGACCAAGCCGCAGTTTTAACGTCGCTGGGCAGCCTGTCTTCCTTCTCCACAGAAGTGTTAAGGAAGACAGGCTGCTTTGAGTGAGGAGCAGACTGAGTTGACCTTTCTGGTCACTGTCACAATGAAGACAGAACCTGCGAAATCTGTATTAACCAATTAGGGTAATCACCCCTTGCACGAAGCGGACAAGCTGAATAGTCATAGGTCAACTGTGAGCGAAGAGCTAGCATCCTGTTTATTTCATAATGGTAAATAACTATCATAATTCGACTTGTATTTACGTCAAAAGCACTAAATCATTAACAATTGAAACCTTTTTGTAGGTCTGTAAGCTGGTAATTATGAGGTCTTATAGTCCCATTCAAATATCAATACTAAAAGGATGCTGGGAAATTTTATTCTTTAGTTTGTCATAATTTCGAATTATTATTCTACTCAAACCAAGTGGCATAGAATTCAAACTTAGACTATAAAAATAACATGCCCTTATTTATTATTATTGATGCCGGGGTTGTTTAAATGAAAAATAACGACAAGTGTATTGGTGATTATTGTGATACTCATGAGTACACAACAATCAATATTTTATTAAAACAAGAGCTAGATTCTCCATCATCATTATCCCCTCTCCCCCACACCTTACCTGATAGCGAGCAAGAAGATGAAATAGACATACCGAGCGTAGACTATGAAGTGCGGTACACACCATTAATAGAAGTAGATCCCAAGATTGTAAACTTAAAAGAATCCGCTAAGAACATGTATTTAAAAGCTAACCATTCTTATATTAACACCGATGGCCATAAGACTAATTTCATTCAAATTCGCTCTGGTAGAAGAAATGTTCGAGAGCAGGCCGAGCTATATGAGAAATTTCTCAATTCTCTTTATGGTGGCCCCCCAGCAAATAAGGCCAATAAACCAGGGAAATCTTTTCATGAGTATGGGTTAGCTATTGATGTTATCAGAAATGGGGATGACTCTAGATTAATTCCTGCGTTGGAGTCCGCTGGTTGGGTACAGGCTGTTGCCGATGAGGGTTGGCATTTCCAAGCTGAAAGTGCTACCGACTGGGGGGATGTTGTAAATCGTATTGAAATAGAAATTTCCCCGATGTCAGAAAAATATGCTGAGAATCGAGTTGTTTACTACGAGAATAAGAAAAAAATCTCTGACACTGAACCTGATTATATGAATGAACGGCGGAGATTGTCTGAGTCTGAGTTGGCATTAAATTTAGAAAAGAAGAATATCAATATACAGAGAGATAAACTTCAGAAAGAACAACTGAGATTGAAGCAAGCCGATATTCAATTGAAAAACCAGAGGCTTCGTGTGCAACAATTAAAAAATCAGTATTCATCTCTGGTTTATAATCGGTGTCCAGCGGGGAAATCATATAACGACTGCACCCACATTGATTTAAAAAATGCATTTGATAAAGAAAAAAATTCGCTTTATAACGAATACTTATCAGCAACGGCAGAGTTAAATAATAGCGAGAAGCAGCAAGCTAGCGCATGGGCAAAATGGAGTGATGAGAGTGCATATTATCGTAACCAGTTGCAGTTATATCAAGATCGCTTACAAAAACACGAGCAGGATTTAATTAAAAATGAAGGTATCGGAAAAAAGATTGAGAGATGGCGTCAAGAAATGAATGCAAGAAACTCACTAAAGGAGCAAAATTTGATAGAGCTAACTTCTGCGGTTGAAAAAATATAAAACAAAGTGGAGTAAAATATGTTACTTACCTCAAGACTAATTAATCACAATCTAAAAAAAATTAGTTTATTATTAAGTTTTTTATTTTGTCATTTTGCAATAGCAGAGGGTGATGTACAAGATATTGCACTGTACCCAACTGACAAAGTTAATGAGACCTCCGCTCCAGTTATCTCCTGGAAGTGTACGGATGATGATCAAGTAAAATATACACTATCTGAAGATTCGAGTGGACGTACGATTATGGATGAGAAATGGTTCCCTATTATGCAAGCTAATAAGGTGGGTCGATGCACCATTAGGGGTTTTAATACTGTAGGGAAAAGAATAACCCCCCCCCTAAAACCATTTCCTCCATGCAATCCCAGTCACAGTTGTTTACGAGTAATCACACCTAGATATGGCGGATTACCGGTAGGTAGTTATACCTTGACTTTAGCGCTAAAGTCGAAGGAAGGTAATGAAAAAATATACGCTTCTAAATTTACTATTGTTGAGAATATATTTTCGGATTTTAGCAATGATTCTGCGAATTGGAAAGCAATAAGCGGAGAGCAAAACTGGATTGCACTAGGAGGTCAATATAATATACGAGGTAATTCAAGGGGGAAAGAGTGGGTTAGTATCTATATAGGAGATGTACTTCTCGATAAAAAAGGTAGTCGTTTTTATAGTGGTAGACATTATCAGGCAATACTATCACCTAATTGTAGTAATGAACGATGCTATGCAGGAATAGTTTTATATAACTCATATTACGGTTCGTCCAATGGAGTTGATAGATATGATCGTTCTGAAGTTATAATTAGTGGTGACCAAAAAATTTCAATTCGATATGTGACCGATAGCGAACCAGGAAAGTACTGGGCAGTAGTCGATCGAAAAGATATCTCAAGCATAATAAGCGATAAAATATCATATACATTGGATGTCTATTTATCCCGACCTGGTATAGGTGGAAATATTCGTGCATATATAGATAAAAACCTTGTATATTGTGGCGTTAATAATAATGCGATTGTCGGAAACGCCGGACTTGTTTTTTCTTCGAACGAGCAATTTGAATCTTTAGATGTTGATGAATTCATAGTTCAGCCGACCCCGTTTCATTTTCATACTTGCTACTGGGATCTTCCATATGTACCTCAGAACAAATAGTTCTCACTGAAAATGTAAGCCATATGATCTCAGTCAAAAAGCTCCAAAATTCAGAATGTATCGATTGGTTAGCGGGAAAGAAGCGGAACGATTTTCTACTGATCGCATATTCCCATTTGAAGCATTTATTTGGCACGCTTTATCACGTACCATGGAAAATGTGATGAACAAGATCCAATGCTAATAAGAGTTGTTAAAATGAAATCTGTTATTTTAACAGGACGTCTGCTTTGACTCGTTGAAATCACAGCGATAGGCAGAAACTGATTTTATATACATCTTACCTAGGCATAACTTAAGTAAGTGCTGGATTTCCATTAAATCCAGCTGTTATTTTATAATATATAATAAGTAGCAAAAAAAGCATCACTAAGGGTTAGTTAATTTTCTAAATCCTTCCGATGAAATATTAAATAAAACGTCTTTGCCTATTTCTTTATTTGTCTCAGGCACGATCTGTTGAACTGGCAGGTCATCAAGCCACTTACGATACATTATTTTATTTGCATTAAGCGCATCACTTACATCTAAATCATTTTTTGCACCAATCAAACCAAAAAAAGGATACTCACCAGATGCAGGGACAATTTTAACTGCATGAAGACCTTTACACGTACTCATATTCAATAGCAATGTCCCTTCTGTTGCCATATTGATATGTTGTAAAGTCGTACGTAAAACGTCCCAGGTTATAAACTCATCACCAATTAGAATTCCATCTTCGTTCCCATGAGCTACAAAGTGGAGCATGAAGCGCTTACCGCTTTTAGCATCTATAAAGAAAAGATTTAACGCATCTAGCATTTCCTGCTTTGTATTTACTAGCTTATCTACTACAGGTAAATTTTCGTTCCTCAGAAAATTACTTAATTCAGTTGTGATACCAAAATCCACCCGTTCTTCACCACTTAAACCATCAATAATCCCAACATAATCATAATGCGTATTTAATTCAGGGTTTTCATAATTAATCATAGGTACTTTCATATCGATCCTTAGTAAGCCAAGTGCACCACAGGAGTTTAATTTTCCTAACTTGTACGTTTGTACACAACAGACCGTCATCAGTTATCTATTAGAATTCATTAAGTAAAATATAGTGGGATTCATATCTTCCTTTTAAAATTATTGGATATTTCATGCATCAATCTTTGATTTACCTTTAACCGGAAACTATCCATAGCTCAAAAAGTTAATGCAATAATATCTTAGGGTGGATGGCAAAAAAAAATGTTTATACTCCAAGTATTTACCTATAGCAAGTAGGCTGTATTTGGTTATTCTTCATGCGAAAGTGAGCGCCCGCTCCTGACACAAAGCCGCCCGTCACTCCCTCTAATGTACGGCCCATTCAGAAGTTTGCGGGCGTCCCTGCCCGCTAATACCGAGATCAACTAAAACGATTCTATCGCGGAGGTGCGAACGGAAAAGCCCAGCGGGCATGCATCATCCTGCTCAATATCCCCTGCGCTCACCACCCTGTCATCCGCACCAACGTGACGCCCCCTTAACAGCTGTGCTTTATCCGGTTGCCCCGCTAATTCATATGCCTGCGCCAGATCGCGTCGCCAGTTGCCATTCCATGGACATGCCTGGTGTCCTTTTTCCATGTGCGCAATGCCATCAGCCAGATACCCTTTACGAATGCAAATCAGGCCTACCATAAAATGCGCGGTCGCGTGTTCGGGCACGTGATGCAGCAGGCGCCTGAAGAGCATCTCGGCTTCATCAAGCTTCCCCTGACGATAGTGCGCGATGCCATCGGTCTGCATGCCGGGTACGGGCAGGCTCACCATCTCAACGGGCTCATGCACAATCTTCGCATTGGTCCCGGCGATCAACGGCGTCAGAAAGTCCGCGTAACGCCGCCAGCGTTCGCGCGCGGTCTGATAGATAGGCTGACGCACCTGCCACACGCTGGCGGTCTTGACCGGCCTGTCCAGTTCCGTGGTGTCGAGCACCTGCGGTTCCCATTGCACGCCCACGTAATCCAGCATGCGACGCGCCTCGCGCTCCGGATCAGAAACCACGTCCTCATAGCGCACCTCGAGAATGTCCCCGGGGAACACCTGGTTCCAGTGGTGCATCATGAGGTTGTGATCGGCCAGCTGTTCACCAATCCACCGCAGGTCATAGGCGAAGCCCATACCGCCGTGCTTTGCCGAGTAGTCGGTGAAGTAATTGGAGATAGCGATATCGCGCGGGTCGCGGCGCACAGAGATTATCCGCGCGTTCGGGAACAGCAGCTTGATAAGACCAATGTTCTCGAAATTGTGCGGCAGCTTATCCACCACGTGCCGGATTTCAGACGCGTTTTCTGGCACGGTTTCCCGCAGTTCCTTGAGCAGGCTGGCGGTGATACCCGCCACGGCATCGGCCGACAGATCGTCCACACAGTCCGGGTAGTGACGTCCTGAACCCGTATGACGTTCCCAGCGTTCCAGCCGGGCGATCGTGCTGGGGATCACCCCAAGCTCGCCCGCGCCGTAAATTTGGCTGTGTCCCGCCAGGATCTGTTCAACAAGCGTGGTACCGGAACGCGGCATACCCAGTACGAACACCGGCAGCGTTGAATCGTTGCCGATGCCGTGTCGGTGCTCAAAGAGCGAACGGCTGAACGCATGACGGATCCGCGCGGAGTCTTGCCGATGTGCAACCGGGTCATAGCTCAGAAGTGCGCGGCTGGCCGCATTGGCTTCGTTGGCCAGAGTGAAAGCTTTGGCGTAGTCCTTGCGCTTTTCCCAGGCCGCAGCCAGTTGCAGCAGCAATCCGGGCTGCACCGGGCCGGACATGCCCGGCTTGCGTGCCAGGGTTTCCAGGCGGATCAACGTCTCGTCGTCTTGCGGAAAACGTCGGGCGTTGATCAGTGCCGCATGACCGCGTGCCGGGTCGATCGCCAGGACCTGCTCGAACAACGCCACGGCCTCGTCGATGCGACCCAGTTGCATATACAAATGGCCCAGCCCCTGCAGGGCGAGGACCAGTTGCGGATGCGCTTGCAGCACCTCGACGTATCGCGCCTCCGCCCCGGTGTAGTGCTGCTCCTGGACATCCACTCCGGCGAGGGCCACCTGCGCCTGCGCCAGCCACTGACCGATTTGCGCGGCGTCCATAGCGGGTGACGGCGTCAGGGCCCCAGCCTCCTCGATAGCCTGTTCGGCCATCTGACGCGCCAGCGCCGGATAGCCCTGGGTGGCGACACTCGCCAGCTTCAGACGCAAAGGCAGCGTCATTTTTTGCTGTTGCCCGGCCAGATGGATGGCACGGTGCAGCAACGCCATGGCCTGAGGCAGTCGCCCCTGTAACTCCGCCAGTTCAGCGTGCTGCTGATACAGGTTCGGCTGTTCCGGGTAATGCCCCAGCCCACGGCGCAGCGCATCTTCAGCCTGGGCATGGCGTCCACGCTCGGCCAGACGCTGCGCATAACCGGTCAGCAGGCCGCAGTAATCCCCTTCAGCCAGATCGGCATGGCGTTCTTCCAGCCAGGCATCCGCGCGGGCAACGTCGTCACGGGCCAGCCACAGCTCCAGACGCAGGCCGCGCAGCTGCTGATCGTGTAGAGCCGCCTGCTGCGCGGGCCAGTACTCCCGCTCGTCTGTCCAGAAGAGGTTGGCGGCGGCCAGCGTCTCCCCGGCCTGCGGCAGGTCCGCACGTTGCAGGTAGAGGCGCAGCAGTTGCTGATAGACAGTGATAGCGGGTTGCCGGCGCAGACTACGTTCATACAGGGGGATAGCCTCCTCCCCCCGTTGATGCTCCACGTAACAGGCAGCCAGACGCGCCAGCAGAAGCGCGTGGTCTGGCGACTCTGGGCGGGTGGCCTCCAGCAGCGCCTGCGCCGCGTCAAACTCCCCAAAGAACAGGTGGATGGCGGCCAGGTCGACGCGGGCGTCGACCTCCAGTGCCGCCGGGTCCAGCGCCATCAGCGCCTGACGGGCCGCTTCTGGCTGGCCCAGATGGATCTCGGCCAGAGCCAGCAGCACCTGTTCTGCCGGTGAAATCACCGGCAGGCTATAACAGGCCTCTTGCAGCGCATCGAACTGCTGCATCTCCACCAGACGGCGGAGCAACGTCAGAGAACCTGTCATGGCATCGCCAGTCCTTGTGAGGTAAGGAGGCCAGCAGGCATCGCCGGCATATAGGCCTGAGCAAACGTATTGTCCTGATTCGGATTTACGCTCCAGGTGCCGTTCCAGAGATCCACGTTATTCCCGTAATTGCGAGTGAACTGGCCGTTTGCGTCAACGCCGGCGACGTTATAAGAGGACATCGAGATAGAGAACCCCGCCACCCAGTTAACGGCATTCCCACCGTGATGCATATCCATCACTGGGTCGCCCCACTGTCCCTTAACATCACTGCCCGTGCCCACCAGCACGATCTTGTCGTCCAGGCCCAGATTCTGCGCGCCAGACCACATCTCGTTGCTGTCCAGCCCTACCAGCGTGCCGGAATTGCTGTTGACCTGGATATAGATGGTGTAGGCGGTATTGGCATCAAAGACGCGCCCGTTGTGATCGGAGCTTTGGCCCGTCGTCAGGTCGAAGACCACAATGGACGAATTCCCCATCCCGGCGGAAACGGTCGTGAAGTTCAGCTCCGTCGAGGAGTTGATCCCGGCATAGTCGTTGCCCGCCGTGTCGTGCAACGCGCTGCTGTCGATCTGGACGTGGTAGTTTGCGCCCGCCGCCAGGTCCGTTGTCGGGTTAACCGTCACCGTGTTGCCGCTGATGCTGACCTGCGCGCTGTCGGTGATGTCGATGACCTTGTTCAGACTGCTGTTGCTCTCGTTGACGAGGGTGATATGGCCGCTGCCGGCCAATACATCTTCGCTGAAGGTCAGGGTGAGATTCGCGCCCGTGGCAACGCTGCCGCCGTTGTCCTGCGGCGTGCTGCTGGTGAGTAACGGCGCGGTGTTGTCGACCGTCAGGCCGGTGCTGTCCGCCGCCGTCGCCGTGCCGTGGTTCGCCGTGGTGACCGTAACGGCGACGTTGCGACTGTCGACGTTGTTAATGGCACCGGCGCTGAGGGTGTATTGCGCCGTGTATTTCCCATCGCCCGCGATGGCATCCCCGTGGGTGCCGTCGTCCCAGGCGGTCGTCGGCGCGCTGGCGCCAAACTGGCTGAAGTCCATGGTGACGCTGGTCACAGCGTTGGTATTGGCATCGCCGCTGGCGGAGTTGTCCCACACGGCGGTAACGGTATCGCCGACCTTGTAGGTGCTGCCGTCTGCGCCGCCTGGCGTGGAGGTGATGGCGATATGGGCATCGGTCACTGTCGGTGCCACAGGCGCATTCAGGCCGATCTGGTAGATACCCCCCACTGAGTAGCCGCTCTTGCTGCCATCGCTGGAGTCGGAATCAAACAGCACAGAATAGGTGATGTCATAGCCACCCGCGCCATCGGAGACGATCCGCGGGTTATACAACTGCCCGCCCTGAGGCACCGTGATACCGCTGTCGGTCACGGCACTGGTCAGCTCGCCGGTAGTTTTGGAAATGGTGACCTGGCTAAAGCCGCCGTTACCGTCAGGGAACACAAACACCAGATCGGTGCCGTTGTCGTAGGCCGTGGCCGATGCCGCCACGGAGCCGTTGCTGGTCCACGCCAGCTCGTCATGGAGCGTTTTGTCCATCGCGCCAACGTCCACGGCGTGATAGCTCTGGGTCCCCATGTTATAGACGGTATTGCTCTGGACGTTGGTGGTGATCAGCGTCCCGTTGTTGTTGTAGAGCGTGACCTCCCAGGTCGCAGAGCGGTATTCCTGGCTGAAGACGGCAAAACCGCCGTCGAACGCAATGACGTTGGTCGGAGACGTTTGCTCGTCATTCCAGTTAACGCGCTGCCAGGTGGTGCCGCCGTCGAAATTGGCCAGCGTGCCGCTGGAGTCGAGCTTGAAGATGAAGGCACCGATAGGCGTGCTGGTCGCCGACTGGCCCGGCGTGCCAATCCAGTCGTAGACCTCGGAGGCCAGGACATAGCTGCCATCGCTCAGTGCCGTCAGCACACCCGGCGACAGCTGGAATTTCAGCAACTGGACTGCCGGGCTTGCAACGCCGCCGAAGTTTTGACTCGTGCTGTTGCCGCCGATCAGGTTCTGTGTACCCTCGGTGAAGCTGGTTCCGCTGCCGTTGTAGTGGAAGACAGAGACGGCCTGCTGCTGATCGGTGCCAGTGCCCATCGTCTGGTAGGCGATGGCGAAATCACCGCCATTCGCGCTGCTCTGCGCCGCAATGGTGACGCCGGAGCCAGGCGACGCCAGCGTATCGCTCGATTGCAGGTTGCCGCTGTTGTCGTAGATAGCGTAGTGAACGCTGTAGTCATTCCAGTTAAGGGTATCCACCTGCGACCAGGCCACGACGAAGCCGCCGTTGGCCAGCGCCTTGATCTGCGTATCCAGCATGGTGTAGCCCGCAGGAATGGTGATGTCCAGGGTCTTAACGACGTTGTTGTTCGCGTCCAGCACCCTGACGACGCCATCGTACAGCGCGCCGGTCGGATCCCAGGTGATATAGTCGCCGCCGGTCTGCCGCATATACTCGACAACCGTATAGCCGTTACTCAGCTTCTCCAGCCCGACGTTGATGGTCATCTCGGTAGAGGTGTCGTTGGTGCTGCCCGAGACCATCGCGCTGCCATCAAGGTTGAGGCCTGGTGCCACCTCAACGGTAACGGTCTGGCTGCTGTGGTTGCCAGCCACATCGGTGGCGGTCACGACCAGGTTGTAGCTACCAGCCACGGCGGCGCTGTTCAGGGTGACGACGCCGGTGGTCGCATTGATGTCGAACCAGCCGAGGCTGTCCTGATCCAGGCTGTAGGTGACGGCGTTGGCATCGCTGGCGTTGGCGTCGTAAACCTGGGTGCCCGCCGCTGCGCCGCTGGTGAGGGCGGTGCCGGTAGCAGTCGCACCGCCTGCAATAACAGGTGCAGTGTTGTCCACGATCACGCTGCTGCCGGAGATCGCAGAGACATTGCCGGACGCGTCCACGGCGTAAGCGTGGTAACTGCCGTCGGCAAGGCCGGTCAGCGCCAGTACGGTGCCGACGTTAGATGCGACGGCAACGCTGTTCACCAGGTTGTCGGCAGCACGGGTGAGGCTGTTCAGATCCGTTACCGTCACGCTGTCGCTGACCAGGTAAACCGTGCCGTCCTCGGAGCTCTGCACAATAACCGCCTCACTGCTGTTCTCCACGCCATCCAGGTCGCTGGCGAGCATGACGCCAGGCGGCGTGGTGTCGACAACGTTGTAGGTGATGGTCTGCGTGGCCTGATTACCGGCGGCATCGGTGGCGGTGACAATGAATTGCGCACCGCTGACCATGGCCGGGCTGGAGATCAGCGTCACGACGCCGGTGCTGGCGTTGATGCGGAAGTGGTGGGTGTCGTTCACGCTGTAGGTGACGCCGTGCGCGTCGGTTGCCGCAGCGGTGTAGACGGTGTCGCCAGCGACGGTGCTGTCGGTAATGTCGGCGGCGGTGGCCGCGCTGGTGAAGACAGGGTCGACGTTATCCACCATCACGCTGCTGCCGGAAATGACCGACAGATTGCCTGTCGCATCAACAGCCCAGGCATGGTAGGTGCCGTCAGCGAGGTTGGCTGCGGAGATCGCTGCAGGGGTATTGGCGGTGACGGCTGTACTGGCCCACTGGTCGCTGGCCGCACCGGTAATGTCGCTGAGCTGGCTGACCATCACAGTGTCGTTAACCAGATAGACGGTGCCGCTTTCGCTGCTTTGCACGGTCGCGTGGCCGTCATGGTTCAGCACAACGAGGTTTTCGTAGGTGCTGCCGTCGGCGTTAAATTTCTGCACATACAGGTTGAAGTTAAAAATACCGTTGGCAGGATTGAAAGCGTACCAGGTCACCATGTATTCGCCGTCTGCACCGACGGCGGTGACGTGTGGGAACTGGTCAATCGCGCCGCCGGAAGCTTCCAGTCGCGCGATATCGCCTACCGCGACACCGCTGGCATTGAACTTCTGCACATAGATGTCCGGGCCCGGGCCGCCATTACCCATCCAGGTGACGACGTAGCCGCCGTCACCCAGCGCCGTGATGCGCGGATTTTCGTCGTAGTTGATGGTCGTATTGTTGTGCGGTGCATCCAGTTGCACGATAGCGCCCACTTTGCTTCCACCCGCAGTGAACTGCTGCACATAGACAGAGTTTTCGTAGGAGCCGTTGGTGCTGTCGTATTCCATCCAGGTGATGACGTAGCCACCGTCGGCCAGCGCTGCGACATACGGACTGGCATCGTTGTAACCGAAATTGCCGCTGTTATTTGCGCCGTCCAGTTCCACTATGCCACCGACTTTCGCGCCGGTGGCATCGAACTGCTGCACCCAGGTGCTGTTGGTGTAGTTCGAGTTGCTGTAGTCGAGGCTCGACCAGGTGACGACATAACCGCCGTTAGCCAGCGCCGTGATCTGCGGCTGGGATTCGTTGTTGAGGTCGACTCCCGTTGTGGCATCCAGCACCACCGGGGCGGTGCCGGTGCCGTTGGCGTCGAACTGCTGCAGGTAGATGTGGTAGTCGCCCGACGTGTTGCCCTGCCAGGTCACCACGTAGCTGCCGTTGTCCAGAACGGTCACCTGCGGGCTGGCATTGCTGTAAGAGCCAGGCACTGCCAGTGGCAGGGTATTGCCCACAGCAACCCCGGTGTCGTCAAAGCGCTGCACGTAGATGCCGTCGCCGCCGCTAAGGTACCAGGTCACGATATAGCCGCCATCGGCCAGCGTCGCGATCTGCGGGGCAACGTCATGGACAGAAGCGGCCCCATCAAGTTTCACAGCTGCAGATATTGCGGTGCCGTCAGCGTTGAACAACCGCGTATAAATGCTGGTGTCGTTGCTGGTGCCGTCCTGGCCGACCCAGGCCACGGCGTAAGCCCCTGCATCATTAATGGCCGTCACGCTGACAACAGTGTCTGACCAGTTATAGAACGTGGTGGTCGCACCTGATGCGAGCTGTACGGCATCACCCATCGCGACACCCTGTGCGCTCAGGCGCTGCGCATAGATCCCGAAGCTACCATTGCTGTTGCCTGCCCAGGTCACCAGGAAGCTGCCGTCACCCAGCGCGGTGGTGTCAAAACCGTTGGGAAGCATGTTGTAGGTCGCCGGGCTCAACATCACCGGCCCCGACGTGCTGCCGTCGAGCGTGACAGTCGGTGCGATTTCGTCCACATCGGTGACATTAACGGTGACACTCTGCGTGGTCGCGTGACCCGCGGCGTCAGTGGCAACGACGCTGAAGGTGTATTGCGGCGCGTGGTTACCTTCATAGTCGGGGCTGGAATTAAAGGTGACCGCACCCGTTACGGCGTCGATAGTGAAATACTGGGCGTCTGCGCGACCAGGCTCGTCAGCCAGGCTGTAGGTGACGTGCTCGCCACCGTCGGCGGCGTCATTATCAACGGCCTGCGCGGTATAGAAGACGGTGCTGGCGGCGGTATTCTCGACAACGCTCACCGTGGCGCTGGCGTAGCTGTCGCTGCTGTTGCCGGTAGTGAAGCCCGGAGCCTGCTCATCAACGTTGTTGATATCCAGGGTGACCGTTCGATCGCTGTGGTTACCCGCCGCATCGGTGGCGACAACGGTGAAGCTGTAGCTGGATTTGCTTTCAAAATCCGGGTTGTCGATCAGGGTGACCGCGCCGGTAACCGGGTCAATGGTCAGGCCTGCGTCGCTGCCCGCTTTCAGCGAGAAGGTGACGCCCCCGCTGATGTCGGCGGTGTCGGTCGCCGTGGCGGCGTAGATCACCTGGCCCACGCCGCTGTTTTCGTTGATCGCCGGGGCGGTTGTGCCGCTGGTGATGGTCGGGGCAACTTCGTCGAGGTTTTTGATATCCAGCGTCACCGTCCGGTCGCTGTGGTTGCCCGCCGCATCGGTAGCCACAACGGTGAAACTGTAGCTGGCTTTAGCTTCGTAATCCGGATTGCCGGTCAGGGTGACCGCGCCGGTGGTCGCATCAATCGTCAGCCCCGCGTCGCTGCCCGCTTTCAGCGAGAAGGTGATGCCGTTGCTGATGTCCGCTGTATCGGTCGCCGTGGCGGTGTAGACCACCTGACCCGCGCCGCTGTTCTCGTTGATCGCCAGGGCGGTTGTGCCGCTGGTGATCGTCGGGGCAACCTCATCGAGGTTGTTAATACCGAGCGTGACCGTCTGGTCGCTGGCGTTGCCCGCCGCGTCGGTAGCGACAACGGTAAAGCTGTAGCTGTGTTTAGCTTCGTAATCCGGATTGCCTGTCAGGGTGACCGCCCCGGTGGTCGCATCAATCGTCAGGCCCGCATCGCTGCCCGCCTTAAGTGAGAAAGTGACGCCATTACTGATATCCGCCGTGTCGGTCGCGGTGGCGGTGTAGATCACCTGGCCCGCGCCGCTGTTCTCGTTAATCGCGGTGGCCGTCGCGCCGCTGGTGATGGTCGGGGCAACTTCATCGAGGTTGTTGATACCGAGCGTCACCTTCTTATCGCTGGTGTTGCCCGCCGCATCGGTAGCCACAACGGTAAAGCTGTAGCTGGATTTAGCCTCAAAGTCCGGGTTGCCGGTCAGGGTGACCGCGCCGGTGTTAGGGTTGATGGTCAGCCCCGCGTCGCTGCCCGCTTTCAGGGAGAAAGTGACGCCGTTGCTGATGTCGCCAGTGTCGGTGGCCGTGGCGGTGTAGATTACCTGGCCCGCACCGCTGTTTTCGTTGATCGCCGTGGCAGTGATGCCGCTGGTGATGGTCGGCGCAACTTCGTCGAGGTTGTTGATACCGAGCGTCACCTTCTTATCGCTGGTGTTGCCCGCCGCATCGGTAGCCACAACGGTAAAGCTGTAGCTGGATTTAGCTTCGAAATCCGGGTTGCCGGTCAGCGTGACCGCGCCGGTAATCGGATCGATGGTCAGGCCAGCATCGCTGCCCGCCTTCAGCGAGAAGGTGACGCCCCCGCTGATATCCGCTGTATCGGTCGCGGTGGCGGTGTAGATCACCTGACCCGCACCGCTGTTTTCGTTGATCGCCGGAGCGGTGGTGCCGCTGGTGATGGTCGGGGCAACTTCGTCGAGGTTGTTGATACCCAGGATAACTTTCTGGCTGCTGGCATTGCCCGCCGCATCGGTGGCGACAACGGTAAAGCTGTAACTGTGTTTAGCCTCAAAGTCCGGGTTACCGATCAGCGTGACCGCCCCGGTGTTCGCGTCGATAGTCAGGCCCGCATCGCTGCCCGCCTTCAGCGAGAAGGTGACGCCGTTGCTGATATCAGCCGTGTCGGTGGCCGTGGCAGTGTAGATCACCTGGCCCGCGCCGCTGTTTTCGTTGATTGCGGTGGCGGTTGTGCCGCTGGTGATGGTCGGGGCAACCTCGTCGAGGTTGTTGATACCGAGCGTCACCGTCTTGTCGCTGTGGTTGCCCGCCGCATCGGTGGCGACAACGGTGAAGCTGTAGCTCGATTTAGCTTCGAAATCCGGGTTGCCGGTCAGCGTGACCGCGCCGGTATGCGCATCAATTGTCAGCCCCGCATCGCTGCCCGCTTTCAGCGAGAAGGTCACGCCGTTGCTGATATCAGCCGTGTCGGTGGCCGTGGCGGTGTAGATCTCCTGACCCGCGCCGCTGTTTTCGTTGATTGCGGTGGCCGTTGCGCCGCTGGTGATGGTCGGGGCGACTTCGTCGAGGTTGTTGATACCGAGCGTGATCGTCTTGCTGCTGGCATTGCCCGCCGCATCGGTGGCGACAACGGTAAAGCTGTAGCTGGATTTAGCTTCGAAATCCGGGTTGCCGGTCAGCGTGACCGCGCCGGTAATCGGATCGATGGTCAGGCCAGCATCGCTGCCCGCCTTCAGCGAGAAGGTGACGCCCCCGCTGATATCCGCTGTATCGGTCGCGGTGGCGGTGTAGATCACCTGACCCGCACCGCTGTTTTCGTTGATCGCCGGGGCGGTTGCGCCGCTGGTGATGGTCGGCGCAACCTCGTCGAGGTTATTGATACCGAGCGTCACCATCCGGTCGCTGGCGTTGCCCGCCGCATCGGTAGCCACAACGGTGAAGCTGTAGCTGGATTTGCTCTCAAAGTCCGGATTGCCGGTCAGGGTGACCGCGCCGGTGGTCGCATCAATCGTTAGCCCTGCGTCGCTGCCCGCTTTCAGTGAGAAGGTGACGCCATTGCTGATATCCGCCGTGTCGGTGGCGGTCGCGGTGTAGATCACCTGCCCTGCACCGCTGTTTTCGTTAATCGCGGTGGCGGTTGTGCCGCTGGTGATCATCGGGGCGACTTCGTCGAGGTTGTTGATATCCAGCGTCACGGTCTGATCGCTGGCGTTGCCCGCCGCATCGGTAGCCACAACGGTGAAGCTGTAGCTGGCTTTGCTCTCAAAATCCGGATTACCGGTCAGGGTGACCGCC